>DASZUK010000036.1:0-34879 GCA_035547695.1 Acidimicrobiales bacterium | reverse complement strand
GCTTTGTGGCTCCCGACAGGGCCGACTCGAGCTTGGTCACCGCGGTGGTGGGCGAGCTGTTTGTGTTGGCGGTGCTCAGCACCACCTTGTGCCCGTGCACCCCGCCGGACCTGTTGGCCACTGTGACCGCCGCCTTGGCCAGGAGGGTCTCGGTTTGCACGTTTGTCTTCAAATAGCTTGTGCTGCTGGCGGCGATCAGCAGGATGCGGAACGGCTTGTTGGCCGCGGCCGCCGTCCCGGTCCCGAGGGCGGCCACGCTGCCCACGGTGCCGCCCAGGACGGCGACCGCCGTCACGGTGGCGGCCAGTCGGTTCGTTCTGCGGTTCATGTCGACCCCCATCTCCATCTCAGCCCTTCAGGCTCAGCCCTGCAGAGCAAGCGCTTGGTCAACCATCCTACGGACTCGGGCCGGTGCCGTCTACCGAATACGGCACTTTCTTTACGTTCCCATTACCAGAACGTTTCCGATTACACCCGCGCCTCCACCCCATACGTCGCGGCGCCCGCGTGCTACTGATCGAACGGTAACGCAGCAAGCGCTTGGTCGGGGGTGCGCGAACGGGCTAGGGTGAGGTACCGCATGGCGGGTGTGGCCCAGGGGGATGGGAGGGGGAGCAGCCGATGACGGTCGTCTGGTCCGGGTTGGCGTTGGGGGCCCTCTACGCCCTGGTGGCGGTGGGGTACAACATCGTCTTCGTCTCGTCGGGGACCTTCAACTTCGCGAACGCCCAGCTCATCATGTTGGGAACGTTCGTCGCCTACTGGGGCATCGACGTCCTGAAGTGGAACGTCGTCCTGGTCATCGTCCTGTCGGCGGTCATAGTCGCGGTGGCCGCCGGTGTGGAGGAGCGCATCGCCATCCGGCCGGTCAGGGGGACCGAACCCCAACTGGTGACCACCGTGGGGGTCGCCACCCTGCTGAACGGGGTGACGGTGCTCATCTGGGGACCCCACGCCCTGCAAATCCCGTTCTTCGGATCGACAACCGCCAAGCACGTCTTCGGGGGCCAGGTCCTCCCGGTGGACCTGTGGTTGATCGGGATCGCCGTCGTCCTCACCGTGGCCCTCTGGCTGTTCAGCCGCAAGACCCTGCTCGGCACCGCCCTCCTGGCGGTGTCGGAGGACCGGGAGGCGGCGTCGCTCCGGGGGATCAACATCCGGGCGGTGGCCCTGGGGGCCTTCTGCGTTTCCGGTGCGGTGGCCGGCGCCCTGGGGCCGTTCATCGGCTCGAAAGAGGACGCGGTGGCGTCACTGGGGACCCAGTTGGCGCTGCTGGGGTTCGTCGCCCTGGCCATGGGCGGGTTCGGGTCGTTGCCCGGCGGGCTGATCGGCGGGTTCGCCGTCGGCCTCATCCAGGCGCTCTCCGGCCGGTACCTGGGGACGCAGTACGAGAACATCATGGTGTTCGCCGTGCTGCTGCTGGTGCTGCTGTTCAAGCCCGGCGGCCTGTTCGGCACCGTCCGAGAACGGATGGTCTGACGTGGCGACAGTGATCGCGGTCTGGCGGCGGTTCCCGTGGGTGGTCCCCCTGGTGGGGGCGGTGGTGGTCGTGCTGCTCCCGGCAATGGGGATCAGCTCGGACCTGCAGCGGCAGGTGATGCTGGTGTCGTTCCTGGCCCTGTTGGTCAGCGGGCTGAACCTGTCCCTGGGGTTCGCCGGCGAGCTGGCGCTGGGGCAGGTGGCCATGTACGCCGCCGGCGCCTACATCTCGGGCTACATGGGCAGCCACGGGGACACCGACATCCTGCTGCAACTGGTCGTCTCGGCCGCGTTCGCCGTGGTGGTCGGCCTGCTCACCGGCATCCCCGGCCTCCGGCTGGGGTCGTGGTCGCTGGCCATGACGTCGTTCTTCCTGGTGCTGTTGATCCCGGACATCCTGGAGATCTTCTCCACGCAGACCGGCGGGCACCTGGGGTTGACCGGCATCGCCCCGCCCACCCTGTTCGGGGTCGCCCTCAGCCCGGGGGGGTTCTACGTCGTGGTGACCGTGGTCACCGCCCTCTGGCTGCTGGCCATGCGCAACCTGGTGACCTCCCGGCACGGCACCGCCTTCCGGGTGCTGCGGCAGTCGCCGGTGCTGGCGTCGTCGCTGGGCATCTCGGTGTACCGGATGAAGCTGACCGCCTACGCCGTCGGTGCGCTGCCGGCCGGCCTGGCGGGCTGCCTGTTCGCCAACCTCGACCACTTCCTGTCGCCGACATCGTTCAACTTCACCCTGTCCATCACCATCCTGGCCGCCTCCATCCTGGGCGGGTCCACCTCGGTCTACGGGGCGGTGGTGGGGGCGATCATCCTGCAGGTGCTGCCGGAGCAGTTCACGACATTCAGCACATACTCCCAGGTCATCTACGGGGTGTTCCTGATCGTCGGCGGGGTGCTGCTCGGCGGGGGCATCGCCGGGCTGTGCCGCCGGGGGGTCCGGTGGTTGGAACGTCGGACGCAGGGACCGGTGGCGCCGCCGGCCGCCGACGTGGTGGCCCTCCCGGCCATCCCCGGCAAGGCGCTGGCAGCGGAGGACGTCGGCAAGTCGTTCGGCGGCCTGCGGGCCCTGCACGCGGTGAACCTGACGGCGCTGCAGGGTCAGGTGACGGCGCTGATCGGTCCGAACGGCTCGGGCAAGACCACCCTGCTGAACGTCATCTGCGGCTACTACCGCCTGGACGAGGGAGCCATCGTCATCGGCGGGGAGCAGCGGCCGCAGCGCGAGCAGCCCCACCGGGTGGCCCGGGCCGGGGTGGCCCGGACGTTCCAGACGGCGAACATCCCGGCCGGCATCACGGTGGCCGAGGTGGTGCGGTCCGGCCGGTACACCACCGACCGGTCGTCGATGCTGTCGGCCATCCTGCGGCTGCCGGGGGCGTACCGGGTGAAGCGCCGTGACGACCGGGCCGCGGCGGAGGTGATGGCCCAGGTGGGGATCAGCCACCTGGCCGACCAGGAGGCGGCGGCCCTGCCGTTGGGCACCCGGCGGATGCTGGAGGTGGCCCGGTCGCTGGTCCGGGCTCCGGGGGTGCTGCTGCTGGACGAGGCGGCGTCGGGACTGGACGAGGACGAGGTGGAGCGGCTGGCGTTGCTGATCCGCAAGATCCGGGACGCCGGCGGCACCGTGATCCTGGTAGAGCACAACTTCCGGCTGGTGCTGTCGCTGGCCGACCAGATCGTGGTGCTGGCCGAGGGCCAGGTCATCGCCACCGGCACGCCGGCCGAGATCGAGACGCACCCGAGGGTGCTGCAGGAGTACCTGGGGGTGAAGCCGACGGTGGCAGCCGAATTGATGGAGGACGCCACCCGGGAGGCCGCCGAGCAGTCCGCCCGGATCGACCAGGCGGCCGGGAGGCCGGCGACCGGGAGGGAGTCGTGAGCGATCCCACCACCCCGCCGCCTGCCGGCACCCCGCAGCCGGCCGGCTCCCCGCTGCTGGAGGTCCGCAACCTGGCCACCGGCTACGGCGACCTCCGGGTCATCTGGGACGTGTCGTTCTCGGTGGCCCCCGGCAAGCTGTCGGCGCTGCTGGGGCGCAACGGCGCCGGGAAGACCACGGTGCTGCGGGCGGTGGCCGGCCTCAACCGGGTGCAGGGCGGCAGCATCACGTTCAAGGGGGAGGACATCTCGCGGCTGTCGGTGCACCGGAGGGTCCGGGCCGGCATCGGGATGGTGCAGGAGAACAAGCGGATCTTCCGGCGGCGGACCATCGAGGAGAACCTGCTGCTCGGCGGCTACACCCTGAAGCTGCGGGGCAAGAAGCTGCGGGCGGAGCTGGACCGGATCTACCAACTGTTCCCGGTGCTGGGCCGTCGTGCGAGCACCCTGGCCGGGTCGCTGTCCGGCGGGCAGCAGCAGATGCTGGCCATCGGCCAGGCCCTGATGCCGCGGCCGTCGCTGCTGATGCTGGACGAGCCGTCGGCCGGGCTGGCCCCGTCGATCGTGGCGGAGGTCATGGACACGGTCGGGGCCCTGAAGGAGACCGACCTGGGCATCCTGCTGGTGGAGCAGGCCGTGGAGGCCGCCATGGGCGTCGCAGACCACGTGACGGTGCTGGACGTCGGCAAGGTGGTGATGGACGGCGACGCCAAGGACATCGACGACATGTCGGTGCTGCGGGACGCCTACTTCGGCCACACCGCCGGCCAGGGCGACGGCGGCGACCAGGACCCCGCCGGCGGCTGACGTCGCCCGTCGGGTCGGCCCGACCCGCTACTCGGCCGACCCGCTGCTCGGTACGGCCCGCTACTCGGCCAGGCCCCGTTACTCGGCCAGGCCGCCGTGCTGGCGCATGACCCGGCGCTGGCCGCCCGGCACGGCGTCCCGGCGGTGCTGCAGGCCGACGTTGTCCCAGAGGACCAGGTCGCCGGTCCGCCACTGGTGCCGGTACCGGGGGGCGTTGTGGTCGAGGTGCCGACGCAGGGCGGCCATCTGGTGGTCGCTGTCGGCCCGGTCCATCCCGACGACCCGGTCGGCGAAGTCGTTGGCGTACAGCGCCCGCCGGCCGGTGTGGGGGTGGGGCAGGAACACCGGGTGGGTGGCGTCGGCCAGCCGGGGCAGCCGGTCGGGGCCGGGCAGCCGGGGGTTGAAGTAGACGAGCTGCCGGCCGTCGAGCGCCAGCCGCTGCCGCGGGGTCAGCACCTCGTAGGCGGTGTAGGTGTCCCGGAACTCGGTGGGCACCACCCCGTCCTCGACGTCCAGGGCCTCGAACACGCTGAGCACCTTCAGCATGGGGCGGTGGCTCTGGTCGTTGTGCCAGACCAGCTCCGAGATGCCGTCCTTGCCGGGGTGGTACTCGGTGCTGCCGGAGTTGTCGGCGGCCCGCTGCAGGTACTGCCGGCTCTGGACGGCCATGTCGCTGGCCGGGCCGTCCCTGTGCAGGTGGTCGGCGTAGTGGGCCCGGCCGTCCTCGGTGTCGAGCACCAGCCGGCCGAACCGCCGCAGGAACCGGTCCAACTGCTCCTCGGTCGGGCTGGGCTGCCCACGCAGCACCAGCAGCAGGTGCCGGCGGAGGGCCAGGGTGAGCAGCCGGACGTCGTCGGGCACGTCGCCGGGGACGTCGCCGCCCACATCGCCGCGCATGTCGCCGCGCATGTCGCCGCCGTCCGGCCCCGCCTCTCCGGGCGCTGTCCAGTCGACGCCGGCCACCTCGATGCCGAAGGGGGCCGGGCCCAGGGACCGGAACCGGAGGGCGGTCCCCGCCGGCACCGCCGATCCCAGCGCCGCTGTCCACCGTCCGGTGCCGGTGCCGGGGCCGGGGTGTGCGGCCGCGTCGGTCATCGTGGCCATGATCCTCAATTCATAGCTAGAGCTATGTTGCAGGTCAAGACCCCTGTCGGAGGTCGGAGGTTGGGGTCAAGGGGCCCGAGGTCGGGGTCGGGGGTCAGGTGGGGTGCTGCCGAGCTCGGACCTGGGCGACGTAGCCGGCGAGCAGGTCGGCGAAGATCTGCCGCTCCCGGTCGAAGTCGAACCGTCCCTCGCTGAGCCACCGGCTGACACCCATGCCGCGAAGGGTGGCGAACAGCAGCCGCTGGATGGCGGCCTCGTCGTCGTCGGTGCCGAGCAGGGTGACGGCGAGGTCGTGCCACAGCCGTTCGGACCGGTCGTCGATGTCCTTGATGATCTCGACGGTCCGCCGCGAGGTGGCCGGGTCCCGGCGGAGGCTCATGGACAGCTCGATGTACACCTGGTACTGCGGGTCACCGTAGTAGGACCACATGACGTCGACGATGTCGGTGACCTGCTCCCGGACCGACCGGCCGGACATCTGCACGGCCTCCAGCATGGCCCGGAGCCGGCCGGCGGCCCGCTCGACCACGGCCAGCAGCACGGCCTCGTAGGTGCCGAAGTGGTACTGGATGGCCCCGAAGGTGACCCCGGCCCGCCTGACCACCTCGGTGGAGTTGGTGCCGTTGAGCCCGAACTCGGCGATGCAGGCCTCGGCGGCGTCGATGATGCGGTCACGGGTGGCATCCCCCCGGCCGCCGCCCTGGTGGCCACCCCGCCGGGGCCGGGGTTCGGGGTCGGGACGGGCGGGCATCGGGGGAGTATGACATCTCCCCTCCCGGCCGGCCCCTGCCGCCGGCAGCCGGTCCGATCAGCCGCCGGCAGCCGGTCCGATCAGTCGCCGGCAGCCGGTCCGATCAGTCGCCGGCAGCCAACCGGGTCAGCCCTCGGCGAGCAGCTCCGGCAGCTCCCGGTCGAGGTCGGCGACGGTGAACGGCCGGTCCTGCTTGACGGTGCCGCCGTAGTGCCAACCCAAGAAGTGCCGGATCTCGCCACCCTTGGCGTAGAAGGTCTGCCCGGTGGCCGGGCAGTGCTCGGTGAGCAGCCAGGCGACCAGGGAGGCGGGGCCGGCGGGGTGGTAGACGTCGAAGGCGGCGGGGTCGGCCGGGGCGGCCACCATGTCCTTGATGCCGGGCACGTCCTCGGTCATGCGGGTGCGGGCCACCGGGGTGAGGGCGTTGACGCGCACCCCGTACCGGCCGAGCTCCTGGGCCAGGATGACCGACAGGGAGGCGATGCCGGCCTTGGCGGCGCCGTAGTTGCTCTGCCCGGGCTGGCCGAGGAGGCCGGAGGTGGACGACACGTTGACCATGGAGGCCGCGACGGCGACGCCGGCCTTGGCCCGGTCGCGCCAGTGGCCGGCCAGGGTGCGGGCGGCGCAGAAGGTGGCCTTCAACTGGCCGGTGACGACGTCGTCCCACTCGTCCTCGGTCATGTTCACGAACATCCGGTCGCGGAGGATGCCGGCGTTGTTGACCAGGCCGTGCACCTCACCGTAGGCGTCCAGGGTGGCGTCGAGCAGTGCCCGGGCACCGGCCATGGTGCGGACGTCGTCGGTCCGGGCCACCGCCTGCCCACCGGCGGCGACGATGTCGACAGCGACGGCCTCGGCCACCGAGGGGTCGGCACCGGTGCCGTCGGCGGCGCAGCCGACGTCGTCCACCACCACCCGGCCGCCCTCGGCGGCGATGTGCCGGGCGTACTCCCGGCCGAGGCCGCGACCGGCTCCGGTGACGATGACCACCCGTCCGTCCAGCGCACCCATACGCCCTCCCCGTCCCCGTCCGGCCGTCGCGGCCGGTCCCCTGCACCGCCCGCACCCTGCCGGCGGGTCCGCTCAGCATAGCAAGCGCTTGGTTGGCCAGCGGCTGGCGGTCGGGGTCAGGGACGGCCGGTGGAGAAGCCCTGCAGGAAGATGGTGGCCGCGTCGTCGGCCAGCCGGCTGACGGGGTAGCCGGGGCGGGGCCGGTACCAGCGGACGGACAGCCAGACGGCGTCGCGCATGAGGCGGTAGAAGATCTGGGGGTCGACGTCGCTGCGGAAGTCACCGCTGGCGACGCCGGCCTTGATGACGTCCAACCAGGCCCGCTGCACCTCGTTGGCGACCCCCTTGAGGTAGTCGAAGTGGGGCAGGGTCTGCAGGTAGCCGTAGTCGCCCTGGTAGATCTCGGCGGCGTAGGGGTGCCGGTTGACGGTCTCCAACGAACTGCGGACGAGGCTGCGCAACTGGTCGGACGGGGTGCCGTCCTGGGCGAGGACGGCGGCATAGCTCTTGTGGAGGTCCTCGAAGTAGTCGGTGAGGATCTCCTCGACGATGGCCTGCTTGGACTTGAAATGGTGGTAGAGGCTGCCGGACAGGATGCCGACGGCGTCGGCGATCTCCCGCACGGTGGTGGCCGCGACCCCCTTGGAGGCGAACAGCGCGGCGGCGGCATCGCGGATCACCTCCCGCCGATCCGACGACATGTAGCCCTCGCTCACCGTTCCCTCCCTCTCCCGCTGGCGTCCCGAGCCGCTACCGAGCAAGGACCTACCGAGCAAGCATTTGCTACAGTAGCGTACACCCCGCTCAGCACGAGCTGTTCAGCCAGGACGAGAGCCCAGCGATGCCCGAGAAGGCCATGCTCGACAAGACCATGACGGAAGCCGACGTGGTCGCCGAGCTGCGGTCCGGGATGACCATCGGGATCGGGGGGTGGGGTTCGCGGCGTAAACCCATGTCGTTGGTCCGGGCCATCGCCCGCTCCGACCTCAGCGATCTGACCATTGTCACCTACGGGGGCCCGGACGCCGGGCTGTTGCTGGCCGCCGGAAAGGTAAAACGGATCGTATACGGTTTTGTGTCCCTGACATCGATCCCGCTGGAGCCGCACTTCCGGGCGGCCCGACAGGCCGGCACGGTGGAGGCGGTGGAGTACGACGAGGGCATGTTCCAGTGGGGGCTGTACGCCGCGTCGCTGCGGCTGCCGTTCCTGCCCACCCGGGCCGGGCTGGGGTCGGACGTGCTGACCGTCAACCCGGGCCTGCGGACGGTGCGGTCCCCGTACGACGACGGGGAGGAGCTGGTGGCCATGCCGGCGCTGCCGCTGGACGCCGCCCTGGTGCACCTGAACCGGGCCGACCGGTCGGGAGCGGCGAGCTACCTGGGGCCGGACCTGTACTTCGACGACCTGTTCTGCGCCGCCGCCGACCGGGCGTACCTGTCATGCGAGCGGATCGTGCCCACCGAGGAGCTGGCCGCGGGGGCCGCGCTGCAGTCGCTGCGCATCCACCGCTGGATGGTGCACGGGGTGGTGGAGGCACCGGGCGGGGCCCACTTCACGTCCTGTGACCCCGACTACGGCCGGGACGAGCGGTTCCAGTTGGCCTACGCCCAGGCGGCCGCCGACCCGGAGCGGTGGGCGGGGTTCGCCGACCGGTTCCTGTCCGGCGACGAGGCGGCCTACAGGGAAGCGGTGGCCCGGTTCCACGCCGAGGGCGCCGAAGGCGGCGACGCCGGCGGCCCGGTCCCGACGATGGTGCGCTGAGATGGCCCTGGCCGACGTCTGTGTGGTGGCCTGCGCCGAGGCCTGGCGGGGCGACGGGGAGCTGCTGGCCTCCCCCATCGGGGTGGTGCCGGCGGTGGCGGCCCGGCTGGCCCGGGCCACCTTCGAGCCGGACCTGTTGATGATCGACGGCGAGGCCACCCTGGTCCGCGGGGTGTGGGCGGTGGGCACCGCCCCGGACGGCCCCGCGGAGGGGTGGCTGCCGTACCGGGCGGTGTTCGACCTGGTGTGGCGGGGCCGGCGGCACATCATGATGGGCCCGAGCCAACTGGACCGGTACGGGAACGCCAACATCTCGTGTATCGGGGAGTTCGCCCGGCCCAAGGCGCAGTTGCTGGGGGTCCGCGGGGCCCCCGGCAACACCGTCAACCACCCGGTCAGCTACTGGGTGCCGCGGCACTCCCCGCGGGTGTTCGTGGACAGGGTCGACATGGTGTCCGGGGTGGGCTGGGACCGGGGGGCGGCCACCCCGGCGGCCGGCCGGTTCCTGGACCTGCGCCGGGTGGTCACCAACCTGGCGGTGCTGGACTTCGCCACCGAGGACCACCGGATGCGACTGGCATCGGTGCACCCCGGGGTGACGGTGGACGACGTGGTGGCGGCCACCGGGTTCGAGCTGGTGGTGCCCGACCAGGTGCCGGAGACCCGGCAGCCGACCGCGGAGGAGCTGGAGGTGTTGGACACCGTCATCGACCCCGCCGGCAGCCGGCACCGGGAAGTGGGGTCGTGACCGCCGGCCCGATCCGGGTGGGGGTGGCCATGGGGGTGCGGGGGCGGCCGCGGTGGACGGTGCCGGACCTGGCCGAACAGTGGCAGGCGGTGCTGGACCGGGGGGTGCGATCGGCCTGGTTTGCCCAGGGCGTCGGGGCCGACGCCCTCACGTTGATCGGAGCCTGGGGCGGCCAACGGGCGGGGGCAGGGGCAGGCGCCGGGACCGGCGGGCCGGAGGTGGGTCCGGAGGTGGGAACCGCGGTGATCCCGGCGCAGACCCGGCACCCGTTGGTGCTGGCCGGGCAGGTGGCCACGACCGCGGCGCTGGCCGGGCCGTTCACGCTGGGCCTGGGGCTGGGCCACCGGGAGCTGCTGGGCCCGCAGTTCGGGCTGGGCGGCCCGCGCCGGGTGGACTGGCTGCGGGAGTACCTGGACGTGCTGGAGGCGCTGCTCCGCGGTGACGACGTCGACCACCGGGGACCCCACTTCACGGTGCGGGCCCGGTTGGCGCTGCCGCCGACGGTGCCGCCGGACGTGGTGCTGGCGGCCTTCGGGCCGCGGATGCTGGACCTGGTGGCGGAGCGGGCGGCGGGGACGGCGCTGTGGCGGACCGGGCCGGCGGGACTGGCCCGGGACGTGGTGCCGGTGCTGGCGGAGGCGGCGGGGCGGCACGGCCGGCCGATGCCGAGGGTGCTGGTGGGGCTGCCGTTGGTGGTGACGGACCGGCCGGAGGAGGCCCGGGCGTACGTGGACGCGGCCGAGCAGTTCTCGCTGGCCCTGCCCACCTACCGGGACGCCTACGCCCGGGAGGGGGTGGACCGCCCGTCGGACATCGCCCTGATCGGCACCGAGGAGGAGGTGCGGGAGAAGGTGGCCGTGCTGGCCGACGCCGGGGCCACGGACCTGGTGGCGGTCCTGCACGACGTCGGGGACCGCGACCGCACCTGGGACCTGCTGGCCGCCCTGGCGGCCCTGGCCGCTCCGGCGAACACGGCGTCCCCGGCGGGCACGGCGTCCCCGGCGAACACGGCGGCCGGGTCGTGACCGGCGACCCGCTGGCCGAGGTCCGGGACCGGCTGGCCATCGCGGACCTGGTGCACGCCTACGCCCAGCGGGTGGACGGTCACGACGGCGACGGGGTGGCCGCGCTGTTCACCGAGGACGGGGTGCTGACCATCCGGGCCAGGGTGGGCGAGGCCGAGCCGACCGGTGTCCGCCGGGGACGGGGGGAGATCGCGGCGGCCATCGCCGGCATGGACTACCGGGTGACCTGCCACATGGTGGGCAACCACCAGGCGGTGGTGGAGGGCGACCAGGCCACCGGGGAGACCCGGGGCGTCGCCCACCACGTGGTGGGCCCGCCGGGAGACGACGTGGACCGGGTGTGGTACCTGCGGTACCTGGACAGCTACCGCCGGACCCCGGACGGCTGGCGGATCGCCACCCGGGACCTGTGGCTGGACTTCACCGCCGACGGCCGGCTGTCCACCCGGTGACCGACACCACCAGCACCACGCGGGGAGGACCAGGATGACCGAGAAGAGCCGTGCCGCGGACCTGGGGTTCACCGCCGGCGACCTGATGGTGGTGACCGGCGCGGGCAGCGGCATCGGCCGGGCCACCGCCCGGATGGGGGCGGCCGCCGGGCTGGCGGTGGCGGCCTGGGACCTGGACGGCGGCACCGCCGAGGGTGTCGCCGCAGAGGTCACCGCGGCCGGGGGCACCGCGTGGTGGGCCCGGGTGGACGTGACCGACGCCGAGGAGGTGGCCGCCGGGTTCGCCGGGCTGGACCGGCCGGCGCGGTACCTGGTGAACAACGCCGGGCCGCCCAGCGCGGTGGCCACCGCCTTCGCCGACGGCCTGGTGATGGGGGCGGGCAGCATGGAGCTGGTCACCCGGGCCTGGATGGGCACCGAGCTGCCGGAGGGGGCGGCGGTGGTCAACGTGGCGTCGGTGGCCGGCAACTGCATCGGGTCGTCCCCGGACTGGTACGCGGCCACCAAGGCGGCGGTGACGGGGTACACCCGGCACCTGGCCGCCTGGCAGGCCGACCGCATCCGGGCCAACGCGGTGGCTCCCGGGATGATCGCCACCCCGCGGTCGGCCGGGTTCGCGGACAGCGAGCCGCTGATGCGGGCCCTGGCGCGCAACCCGGTCCACCGGATGGGCGAGCCGGAGGAGATCGCCGGCCCGATCCTGTTCCTGCTGTCCCCGCTGGCCACCTACGTCAACGGGGCCCTGCTGGTGGCCGACGGCGGGTGGACCATCGCGCCGTAGGGGCCGGTCAGCGGGTGGTGGTCAGGCCTCCGGCCGACGGGGGGCCGCCGCTGGCGTCGTCCAGGGCGGCCAGGAGATCCGGGGACAGCGGCACCGAGGCGGCCGCCGCGTTCGCGGCCACCTGCTCCGGCGAGGTGGCGCCGGTGAGGACGCTGGGCACGCCGGGCTGGTGCAGCAGCCATCCCACGGCGGCCTCCAGCAGGGTCAGGCCGGCGTCGCGGCAGACGGCGTCGATCCGCTCCACCTTGTCGAGGGCCTCGTCGGTGGCCACCCCGGCGTAGTAGGCCATGGTGGCCAGCCGGGACCCGGCCGGGAGGCCCTGGCCGCGGCGGTACTTGCCGGTCAGCAGGCCGGCGGCCAGCGGGAAGTAGGGGACGATGCCCACCCCGTAGGCCAGGCAGGCCGGGACCACCTCGGCCTCGATGCCGCGTTCGAGCAGGCTCCACTCGCTCTGGCTGGCCACGAACGGCTGGCGGCGCCGCTCCCGGGCCACGTGGTCGGCCCGGGCGATCTCCCAGCCGGCCAGGTTGGAGGAGGCGACGTAGCGGACCTTGCCGGCCCGGACCAGGTCGTCCAGGGCGTCCAGGGTCTCCTCGACCGGGGTCAGCCGGTCCGGCTTGTGCTGGTAGTACAGGTCGATGTGGTCGGTGCCCAGCCGGCGGAGGCTGTCCTCGCAGGCCGCCACCAGGTGCTTCCGGGAAGCCCCGGCGCCGTAGGGGCCCGGCCGGACCCGGGAGGAGAACTTGGTGGCCACCACCACGTCGTCGCGGGCCGACGCCAGGGCCGCCCCGAGGTGCTCCTCGGACACCCCGTTGCCGTAGGTGTTGGAGGTGTCGAAGAAGGTGACGCCGGCGTCCAGGGCGGCAGCCACCACCGCGGTGGACGCCGCCTGGTCCAGCTTGGTGCCGAAGTTGTTGCAGCCCAGCCCGATGGCGGAGACCTGCAGGCCGGACCGGCCCACCGTCCGTTGCTCCATGGGTGCGCTCCTCCTCTGCCCGCCGCCGCGTCACCACCCTCTAGAGTGGCAATGATAGTAACTGCAGAGGGTCAACCCATTACACGATCAGCGGGCATCCTCCGGCCCTGTGGGCCAGGGCCGGGTGGGTCAGGGCCCTGTGGGCCAGGGCCGGGTGGGCCAGGGCCATATGAGTCAGGGCCATGTGGGCCAGGCCAGGTAGATCGGATCGTTGCGGTCCCGGGTCGGGCTGGGGCCGACGCCCTCCTTGGGCCGTACCAGCTCGGCCGGCACCGCCCGGGTCCACTCCCGGACGGCCCAGCGCTCGGCGATCCGCCACACCCCGTCACGGCGCTCGAACCGGTCCACGTACCGGAGGCCGGACGTGAAGTTGAGGGTGGGGTCGTCGTAGGGCGCGACCCAGTGGTACGCGGTGCCGTAGGTCTCCGCCCGGGCCCGGTCGCCGTCCACCTCGATCAACTGGGTCCCCATGACGTGCTGGGTGCCGTCCAGCCGCCGCAGCACCACGTCGAGCCAGGCCACGTAGTCGTCGGCGACCCCGGTGAACCCGGTGTGGTGGTCGACGCCGTCGTCGTGGTAGCAGGCGCGCACCGACGCCAGGTCCAGCCGGTCCACCCCCCGGCAGTACCGGGCGATCACGTCGGCGATGGCCTGCTTGTCGGCCAGGACCTGCAGCACGTCGGAGGGTTCCGTCATCGATGGTGACCGCCTTGCTCATCGGAGGGACCGGCCCGGCCGGCCCCGACCTGGCGGCGGAGCGGCCGGACCGCGACGACGAGGTCACGGTACTGCACCACGACATGCCCGAGCCGGCATGACGACCGACGCTGCTGCGGCGAACGGTCACGCCGTGGTGACCGGCGGGGCCAGCGGCATCGGCCTGGCGGTGGTCCGCCGGCTGCTGGACCGGGGCGCGGCGGTGACGGTGCTGGACGTCGACGGCGCCGCGGTCGACCGGCTGCGGCGGGACCCTGCCGCCGGTGGCGGCCGGCTGCGGGCGGTGGTGGTGGACGTGGCCGACCACGACGCCACCGGGCAGGCGGTGGCCGACGCGGCGTCGGCGGCGGGGCGGCCGGACCGGTTGGTCACCTGCGCCGGCATCCGCGGCAGCCTGGTGCCGGCGCTGGACACCGACCTGGCCGAGTGGCGGCGGCTGATGGACGTGCACCTGTTCGGCACCTGGGCGGCCTGCCACGCCTTCGCCGCCCAGCTCCTCGACGGCGTGCCGGCCGGCGAGACGGTGGACGCGGCCGTCGTGACGGTGTCGTCGATGGTGTCGTTCGGCGGCGCCTTCGCCACCCAACTGGGCTACGGCACCGCCAAGGCCGCGGTGGCCTACCTGACCAAGGTGCTGGCCGTCGAGTGGGCCGCCCGGGGCATCCGGGTCAACGCGGTGGCCCCGGGGTTCACGGCCACCCCGATGGTGGAGGACATGATCGCCCACGGCTACGACCTGGGCCCGGCGGAGGCCCGCACCCCGATGGGCCGGCTCGGCCGGCCAGAGGAGACCGCCCGGGCCATCGAGTTCCTGCTGTACGACGCCGCCTACGTCACCGGCACGGTGCTGCCGGTCGACGGTGGCTGGACGGCGGCGGGCCGGTAGCCCGGTGGGGTAGCCCGCTGGCCGGCCTGCGCCACGACGACCTGATGCGGTCCATCGGGCTGTTCGGCACCGATATCATGCCGGCCGTCCGGGCGGCCGAGGCCGCCGAGGCCGAGGCCGCCGGGGGGTGGGGGCACCACGTCGGGAGGGTAGGCCGATGACCATTCCCCTTTCCATCACCGAGGCGGCCGCACTGCTCCGGGCCGGACGGCTGTCCAGCGCCGAGCTGACCGCCGCGGTGCTGGCCCGGGCCGACGCCCTGGACCCGGTGCTCGGGGTGTACCTGGACCGCTACGACGAGACCGCCATGGCCGCCGCCCGGGAGGCGGACCGGGAGCTGGCGGCCGGCACCGACCGGGGGCCGCTGCACGGGATCCCGATCGGCGTCAAGGACATCCTGGCCACCGTCGAGGGGCCGACCACCGCGCAGAGCCTGGTCCTCGACCGCGGCTGGGGCGCCGGCCGGGACGCCCCGGTGGTCGGCCGGCTGCGGGCCGCCGGGGTGGTGGTCACCGGCAAGTCGAGCACCATGGAGTTCGCCATCGGCGCCCCGGACCCGGCGAAGCCGTTCCCGCTGCCCCGCAACCCCTGGGACCCGGCCACCTGGCCCGGAGGGTCCAGCTCGGGCACCGGGGCCGGGGTGGCCGCCGGCCTGTTCCTCGGCGGCCTCGGCACCGACACCGGCGGCAGCATCCGCATCCCGGCCGCGTTCTGCGGGATCAGCGGGCTGATGCCGACGTTCGGCCGGGTGCCCAAGTCGGGCTGCGTGCCGTTGGGGTACAGCCAGGACCACGTCGGGCCGATGGCCCGGTCGGTCCGGGACTGCGCGGCCATGCTGCAGGTGATGGCCGGGCACGACCCGACCGACCCGGACAGCGCGACGGTGCCGGTGCCGGACTTCGGGGGCCGGCTGGGCCGGTCGCTGGACGGGCTGCGGATCGGGGTGGTCCGGGCCCACCACGCCCCCGACGGCGCCGACCCGGCGGTGGCGGTGGCGTTCGAGGCGGCGGTGGCCACCCTGGAACGGCTGGGGGCCACCGCGGTCCCGGTGGAGCTGCCGCAGTACGCCGAGATGACCGCGGTGAGCCTGGTGACGCTGCTGGCGGAGGCCTTCGCCTACCACCGGCCGACCTTCCGGACGCACTGGGCCGACTACGGCACCCCCACCCGCCTGTTCATCGGCCAGGGCCTCTTCGTGTCCGGCGCCGACGTCGTCCAGGCCCAGCGGGTCCGGGGCATGGTCCGCCGGGCGCTGGCCGACCTGTTCGGGCAGGTCGACGTGGCCGCCATGCCGACCATGTCGATGGGGGCGCTGGACTACGGCCGGATGGACCACCTGGGCGACTACTTCGGGCTGATGCACACGTCGTACTGGGACCCGGCCGGCAACCCGGTCCTGGCGGTGCCGATGGGGTTCAACGACCGGGGGCTGCCGCTGTCGCTGCAACTGGCCGCCGCCCCGTTCGCCGAGCCGTTGCTGGTGGCGGTGGGCGACGCCTACCAGCAGGCCACCGACTGGCACCGGCGGGAGCCGGCGATGGTGGCCGACGGGCCGCCGGACGTCGACGGCCTGCCGCGTCCGTCCGGCCGGGTGCTGCCGCCGGACCCCCCGGCGCCGGCCGAGGCGGTGGCGGCCACCGCCCAGCTCGTGGAGCGGGCCGGGATGGCCGTCGCCGACGACGAGCTGGCCCACCTGGCCGGCGGGTACGCCGGCGTCTCGGCGGCGGTCGACCTGCTGTGGGCGGTCGACCCCGGCGACCGGCCGCCGGCCCTCCACTACACCGCGGTCGATCCGGCCGGCGACGGCCGGGCGGTCGATCCGGCCGGCGGCTGACCGTTCAGTCGAGGGGCACCGTCTCGGTCACCAACTGGGTGACCGCCGAAGGGAAGACGGACACGGAGGCGTGGTCGCCGTGCTTGGCGGCCAACCAGGCCACCGTGTGGTCCCAGGTGGCGAAGATGGGCAGGGTGTCGCGGTCCTCGGGCTCCAGGTCGCCGCGGGCGGCTCCGGGGGCAAACAGCACGAGGTCGCAGTCCCCCGGCGGCCGCGGGGCCGGCCCGCCGAAGTGCATGCCGCGGCCGAACAGGGAGTGGAACCCGGCCCCCTCGCTGGCCGCGGTGGCCATCACCACCGTCCCGCCCGGCCGGACCAGCGGCTCGGGGGCGCTGAGCAGCGGGGTGAACCCGGCGGAGTACTGCTGCAGCTCGTTGTCCTTCGGGTAGGCCGACAGCACGCAGACGTCGGCACCGGCCGGGGCCGACGTGGCGAACGCCTCCCGGGCCAGGGCGACGCCGGCCCGGTGGGCGGCCACCAGGTCGCCGGTGACCAGTCCGGCCATGCCGCGCTCGGTGTTGGGGACGGCGTTGACGATGAAGTCCACCCCGGCCATCCGGGCACCCTCCTCGGCGTCGCGGCGGGCGGTGGTCTCGGCCATCCCCACCCCCTCGCCGGGCCGCGGCACCCCGGTGTGGAAGGCGGTGGCCGTCCCGATGCTGGCCACGGCGGGCACCACCAGCTTGGCGCCGCCGGAGAAGCCGGTCACCGGGTGCGGCACGACGGACCCCACCAGGATGCGGAGGTCGGCGGCCAGGAAGTCCCGGTTCAGCTCGATCGGGGTCCCCCGGGAGGTGGTGCCCACCGGCTGGCAACCGGCCCAGGAGAAATGGCTCCGGACCGGGCACCGGGCCAGCACGTCGGCGCCCAGCTTCTTCAGCAGGTCCTGCCGCATGATGACCCGGTGGTTGGCCGCCCCGACCAGCACGGTGACCTGCTCGTCGGTGATGCCGGCCGCCGCCAGCTCGTCCAGCACGGGCGGCAGCAGCCGGTCGGCCGGCGTCGGCCGGGACAGGTCGTCGACCACCACCACCGGGGCGCGGCGGCCGGCCGCCAGCTCCCGCAGGCGGGGGGTGCCGACGGGGTTGGCGAAGGCCGCGGCGATGCCGCGGTCGCCGATGTCGGCCCCGTCCCGGGGCGGGCACCGCCGCACCTGCCAGCCGGCCGGGAACGGCAGCGCCAGGTCGGTGTCCCCGAACCACGCCTGCCACCGGATCGCCACGGCATCAACAAGCGCTTGCTCAGCCGCCGCCACGCCCCTAGCCTCCCACAGGTCATGCTCATCGGCGCCAACCTCATCCTCAACGACACCACCCTCCCCATGCGGGAGGTGGCCCCCATGATCGAGGAGCACGGGCTCGACTCGCTGTTCCTGGGGGAGCACACCCACACCCCGGTGGACACCGTGCAGCCCGACTACCCCGACGGGCTGCCGGAGTTCTACAAGCGGTTCATGGACCCGTTCGTGCAGCTAGCGGTGGCCGCCACGGTGACCGAGCGGGTCCGCATCGGCACCGGGGTGGTGCTGGTGGCCGAGCGCAACCCGCTGGAGCTGGCCAAGGCGGTGGCCAGCCTGGACATCGTGTCCGGCGGCCGGGTGGAGGTGGGGGTCGGCTACGGCTGGAACCCGCTGGAGCTGGCCAACAACGGGGTGGACCCGGCCAAGCGGCGGGCGGTGTTCCGGGAGAAGCTGGCGGTGGTCCGCCGGCTGTGGACCGAGGACGTGGTGGGGATGGACGGCGAGTTCGTCCGGTTCACCGATAGCTGGTCGTACCCGAAGCCGCTGCAGAAGCCGCACCCGCCTATCCTGATCGGGGCCGCCGGCACCAAGGCCACCTTCGACGACGTGGTCAACCTCGGTGACGGCTGGTACCCGCTGGCCTCCGACAATCCGCTGGACAAGATCGCCACCCTCACCGAACGGGCCGGGGGCACCCTGCCGCCGGTCACCGTCATCGAGATGGAGGGGCAGCGGGGGACGCCGTGGTACGTCGACGAGCCGGCCGTCCTCACCGCCCTCGGTGAACGGGCCCGGCAGTACGCCGACGCCGGCGTGCACCGGATGACGGTGGGGGTGCCGTCCGACGACGCCGGCCGGCTGCGGGCCGCCCTCGAGCAGTTGGACGCCCTGGCCCACGTCGTGGCCTGACCGGCCTGGTCCCCGGCTGGCCGCCGCCCCGCTGGCCCGCCCCCGCCGGCCCGCCCCCGCCGGCCCGGCCGGCCGGTCCTAGTGGAGCCGGGCGGCGGCCTTCTTGGACAGCGACGTGGTGAAGCCAGCGGGCATCAACCCCTCCAGGCCGAACGGCATGACGATGGCGATGTCCTTGCCCTTCCGGATGACCACGAAGTCGGCGTTCATGGTGACCTGCGATCCCTGGACGGTCAGCGGGATGGTCAGGCGCAGGCCGGTGGAAGCGGACCCGACCCGGGGGGCGCGGAACTTGGCCACGGTGATGTCCGACGCTGTGATGTTGCCTGTCGATGTCGAGGCCACGGCCTTGGCCAGCATGTCCCCGATGCATGTGGGGGCCTTGGGCGCGGAGAAGATGGCGTAGACCTTCTTGGCGGCGCCGGGCGACGGCCACAGGCCGACGATCTCCATGGCGAACTGCGCCGCCTTCTGGCGGGAGAAGCCGGCCTGGGCGTCGGGCACTGTGGTCTGCACTGTGGACCCTGTGATGCCCTCGCAGGCGGCGATGGAGGCGAACTGGCTTGTTGTGGATGTCGACGATGTTGTCGTCGGTGTGGCCTTCCAGCCGGCCGGGAAGTCGGACAGCCGCAGCAGTTGGGCCTTGGCCTTCGGGGACGGCGCCGCCGCCGACGCCGCCGTGGGCACCGCCCACGCTCCGCCGACGCCCAGCCCGGCCACGGCCACGCCGACCGCCGCCCACCTGCTCCACCTGCTGCTCGATGCCATGGGCGGGCATCCTAGGTGGTGGGGCGGAACCCCCGGAAAGGGACACCGGGCAGGGCTGCCCGGGCAGGGCTGCCCGGGCAGGAAGGGCCCCGGGCAGGAAGGGCCCCGGGCAGGGCTACCCGAGGCGCTCCACGATGGTGACGTTGGCCTGGCCGCCGCCCTCGCACATGGTCTGCAGCCCGTAGCGGCCGCCGGTCCGGTCCAGCTCGCCCAGCAGGGTGGTCATCAGCCGGGCCCCGGTGGCGCCGAGGGGGTGGCCGAGGGCGATGGCCCCGCCGTTGGGGTTCACCCGGTCGGGGTCGGCCCCGGTCTCCTTCAGCCAGGCCATCGGGATGGAGGCGAAGGCCTCGTTGATCTCGACCACGTCGATGTCGCCGATCGTGAGGCCGGCCTTGGCCAGGGCGTGCTCGGTGGCCGGGATGGGGGCGGTGAGCATCCACACCGGGTCGGCGCCGCGGACGCTGAGGTGGTGGACCCGGGCCCGCGGGGTCAGCCCGTGGGCCTTGAGGCCGCGGTCGTTGACGACCAGCAGGGCGGCGGAGGCGTCGGAGATCTGGCTGGACACCGCGGCGGTGGCCCGGCCGTCGGGGGGCCGCAGCAGGGGCAGGCCGGCCATCTTCTCCAGGCTGGTGTCCCGGCGGGGGCCCTCGTCGGTGGTGACGTCGCCGACCGGCACGATCTCCCGGTCGAACCGGCCCTCGTCGATGGCCCGGACCGCCCGGCGGTGGGACTCCAGGGCGAACCGCTCCATGTCCTCCCGGGAGAACCCCCACTTGGCGGCGATCATGTCGGCGGACCGGAACTGGGACACCTCCTCGTCCCCGTACCGGGCCCGCCATCCGACGGAACCGCTGAACGGGTCCGGGAAGCCCAGCGGCACACCGGCGGCCATGGAGGTCTGGATGGGGATGGCGCTCATGTTCTGCACCCCGCCGGCCACCACCACGTCGGAGGTGCCCGACAGGACGGCCTGGGCGGCGAAGTGGATGGCCTGCTGCGACGACCCGCACTGCCGGTCGACGGTGGTCCCCGGCACCTCCTCCGGCAGCCCGGCGGCCAGCCAGGCGGTGCGGGCGATGTCGCCGGCCTGGGGGCCGACGGCGTCGACGCAGCCATAGACGACGTCCTCCACCGCGGCCGGGTCGATGCCGGTCCGGTCCATCAGCGCCCTCAGGGTCACCGCGCCCAGGTCGGCCGGGTGCACGGCGGCCAGGCCGCCGCCCCGCTTGCCCACCGGGGTCCGTACCGCGTCGACGATGTAGGCCTCGGTCATGAGCCCGCTCCTTCTTCCCGGCCTGCGACGGCCGATCTCGTGATGTACAACGTCGTTCCGGCTGTGGTCATGCCCGCTGGCTGCTGACGCTGACCACCTCGCCGGTCATGTAGCTGGAGTACTGGCTGGCCAGGAACACGATGACGTTGGCCACCTCCCAGGGCTCGGCGGCCCGGCCGAACGCCTCCCGGGTGGTCAGCTCGGCCAGCAGCTCGTCGGTGGTGACCTTGGCCAGGAACGGGTGCATGGCGATGCTCGGGGACACCGCGTTGACCCGCACGCCGTGCGGTGCGGCCTCCATGGCCAGGCAGCGGGTCAGGGCCATCACCCCGGCCTTGGCCGCCGCGTAGTGGCTCTGGCCGGGCTGGGCCCGCCAGCCGAGGACCGACGCGTTGTTGACGATGACGCCGCGCCCCCGGGGGTACATGTGGCGGACGGCGGCCCGGTTGGACCGGAACGTGCCGGTCAGGGTGACGTCCAGCACCCTGGCCCACTGCTCGTCGGTCATGTCGGCCACCTCCGCGGTGCCGCCGAGGCCGGCGTTGCAGACCACGACGTCGATGCCGCCGTGGCGGTCCTCGGCCGCCCCGAACAGGGCCTGCACCTGGCCCTCGTCGGTGACGTCGCAGGGGACGGCCAGCGGGGGCCCGCCGGCCAGGGGGGCCAGCCGCTCGGCGGCCTCCCCCAGTCGGCGCTCGTGGGCGTCGCTGATGACCACGGTGGCCCCCTCCTCGACCGCCCGCTGGGCGGTGGCGAAGCCGATGCCGGTGCCGGCGGCCGCGGTGACCAGGACGACCTGGCCGGCCAGCAGCCCGTGGCTCTCCGGGTACGGCGGCGGGGCGGAGGGGGTGCGAGGGGCGTCGGTCACGGCCGTCCTTTCGTTGGTCTCGTTGGTCCTAACGCGGGAGCCCGAGGACCCGCTCGCCGATGATGTTGCGCTGGATCTGGTTGGTGCCGCCGTAGATGGTGTCGGACCGGCTGAACTCGAACAGCAGCTCCAGCCGGCGGCGGTCCGGGTCGCCGCCCTGGGCGGTCCCGGGGCCCCCGGTGCCGGCCTGGCCGGCGCCGGAGTGGCCGGTGCCGGAGTGGCCGGTGCCGGCCCAGTCCAGCATGCCGGCGGCCCCGAGGGCGTCGACGGCGGCCTCCCCGAGGTCCCGGTGGAGGGTGGCCCAGAACAGCTTGCCGACCATGCCTACCGGGGGCGGGGGGGCCGCCGGGTCGGCGTCGGCCACGGTCAGTGCCCGGAGGCTGTTCATCCGCATGATCCGGAGCCGGATGTCCAGGTCGACCAGGCGGTCCCGCAGGGTGGGGTCGGCCAGCCGGCCGGACCGGCGGGCGGCGTCGACGGCCAGGCGCCACTCGTTGCGGAACCCCAACTGCTGGCCCAGGGTGGACACCCCGCGCTCCACCGCCAGGGTGCCCATGGCCACCTTCCACCCGTCACCGGGCTGGCCGACGACGTGGTCGGCGGGGGTGCGGGCGCCGTCGAAGAAGACCTCGTTGAACTCGGCGTCGCCGGTCAACTGCCGGATCGGCCGGACCTCGATGCCGGGCTGGTCCATGGGGACCAGCAGGTAGCTGAGGCCGCGGTGCCGGGGGGCGTCGGGGTCGGTGCGGGCCAGCACGAAGCACCAGTCGGCCAGGTGGGCGAGCGACGTCCACACCTTCTGGCCGGTCACCACCCAGTCGTCGCCGTCCAGGACGGCCCTGGTGGACAGGCCGGCCAGGTCGGACCCGGCGCCGGGCTCGCTGAACCCCTGGCACCACAGCTCCTCCCCCCGGAGGATGGGGGGCAGGAACCGCCGTCGCTGGGCGTCGTCCCCGTAGGCCAGCAGGGTCGGGCCGACGAGCTGCTCGGCGATGTGGCCCAACCGGCCGGGGCCGCCGGCCCGGGCGTACTCCTCGGCGAACACCACCTGGTGCCACAGGTCCAGGCCGCGGCCGCCGACGTCGGTGGGCCAGCCGATGCCGATCCACCCGGCGTCCCCGAGGGCCCGCTCCCAGGCCCGGCGGCCGTCCAGGGCGCCGTGCTCGTCACCGGCCCCACCCCGGCCGCGGACGGCGGCGAACTCGGCGGACAGCGCGGCCTCCAGCCACTCCCGGGCCTCGGCGGCGAACGCCTGCTGGTCGTCGGTAAACTCCAGTTCCATCGGACGGCGACCCTAGCCGCTCCGGGGCCCCACCAAGCGCTTGCTACACTTCGGGCCACGTCGTGCCGGCGCTTTGCGGGTCAGGGGCCGGGCGCCGTCCGGACCGCGGAACTTCGACAGCCGATGGGGTGTGCCATGACCGAGACCAGCGACCACGACCGCACGGACCTGCACCCGGCGCTGCGGACCAGGATCTGCGACCTGTTCGGGGTGCGGTACCCGATCGTGCAGACCGGGATGGGGTTCGTGGCGGTGCCGGAGCTGACGGCGGCCACCTCCAACGCCGGCGGCCTGGGGGTGCTGACCAGCGGCACCCTGCAGTTCCACGAGCTGGCCGACGCCATCGCGAAGACCAAGGAGCTGACCGACAAGCCGTTCGGGGTCAACGTCCGCGGTGACGCCCCCGACGTGGTCGAGCGGGCCGAGCTGCTGATCAAGCAGAAGATCCCGGTGGCGTCGTTCGCCCTGGCCCCCAAGCGGGAGACCATCGACAAGCTGAAGGACGCCGGCATCGTGGTCATCCCGTCCATCGGGGCCCGTCGGCACGCCGAGAAGGTGGCCGCCTGGGGGGTCGACGCCGTCCTGGTGCAGGGCGGGGAGGGCGGCGGCCACACCGGCTCGGTGCCCACCTCCATCCTTTTGCCCCAGGTCATCGACGCCGTGGACATCCCGGTGGTCGGCGCCGGCGGGTTCCGGGACGGCCGCGGCCTGGTGGCCGCCCTGGCCTACGGGGCCGCCGGCATCGCCATGGGCACCCGGTTCCTGCTGACCAGCGACAGCCCGGTGCCGGACAACATCAAGCAGGTGTACCTCTCCAAGACGGTCAACGACACCGTGGTCACCAAGGCCATCGACGGGGTGCCGCAGCGGGTGCTGCGCACCGAGCTGGCCGAGACCCTCATCTCCCAGCACGCCCTGCGGCGCTGGCAGCGGTCCCTGCAGTTGTCGATGGCGTTCCAGAAGGCCACCAAGACCCCGTGGAAGGACATCATCAAGGAGGGCCTCAGCATGAAGAAGACCCAGGAGCTCCAGTGGAGCCAGGTGCTGATGGCCGCCAACACCCCCATGCTGCTGTCGGCCGGCCTGGTCCAGGGCGACACAACCAGGGGAACGCTGGCCAGCGGGCAGGTGGCCGGCCTCATCGACGACCTGCCGAGCTGCAAGGAGCTGATCGAGCGGATCATGGCCGAAGCGGACCGGACCCTGCGGCGGCTGCAGGCCGGGGCCGACCGGGTGGCCGCCGGCTGACCGCCGGTCCCCGGCCTACCGGTGCAGCGGGGACATGTCGGCGTAGCGGTCGCCGACGGCGCCCCCGGGCGGGAGGACCTCGTCGATCTGCGCCAGGTCGTCGGCGGTGAGGGTGACGTCGTCGGCCGCCACGTTCTCCTCCAGGTACCGGCGGCGCTTGGTGCCGGGGATGGGCACCACGTCGTCCCCCTGGGCCAGCACCCAGGCCAGGGCCAACTGGGACGGGGTGACCCCCTTGGCCGCCGCCAGGGCCTTCACCTTGTCGACAAGCTGCAGGTTCTTCTGGAAGTTGTCCCCCTGGAACCGGGGGTTGTGGCGCCGGAAGTCGTCGTCGGCCAGGTCGTCGGGGGTGGTGATGGCCCCGGACAGGAACCCGCGGCCGAGGGGGGAGTAGGCCACGAACCCGATCCCCAGCTCCCGGACGGTGTCCAGGACGCCGTCGGTCTCCGGGTCCCGGGTCCACAGGGACCACTCGGTCTGCAGGGCGGTGATGGGGTGGACGGCGTGGGCCCGGCGGATGGTGTCCGGGGCCGCCTCGGACAGGCCCAGGTGGCGGACCTTGCCGGCGGCCACCAGCTCGGCCATGGCCCCCACGGTGTCCTCGATGGGGGTGTCGGGGTCCACCCGGTGCTGGTAGTAGAGGTCGATGTGGTCCACCCCCAGCCGCGCCAGGGAGGCGTCGCAGGCGGCCCGCACGTACTCCGGCCGGCCGTTCACCCCCAGGCGGGTGCCGTCGGCGGCGCGCTGGTTGCCGAACTTGGTGGCCAGCACCGCCTCGTCCCGGCGGCCGGCCAGGGCCCGCCCCACCAGGACCTCGTTGGTGAACGGCCCGTACATGTCGGCGGTGTCGAAGAGGGTGACCCCGAGGTCCAGGGCCCGGTGGATGGTGGCGACGGACTCGGCCTCGTCGCCGGTGCCGTAGAACTCGCTCATCCCCATGCAGCCGAGGCCCTGGGCGGAGACGGTCAGGCGGTCGCCGAGCGTTCTGGTGCGCATGGGTCCGGTCTACCGTGCCGGGACGGTCGGCCGGCCGCCGTCCGACCAACCGCCGCCGATCCCGGATCACCGCCGTGGGGTCGGCGCGAGGTCGCGTCCGACCCGTAGGGTCGGCACAAGGTCACGGCCGTGCGGGGGGTGCACCGGCCGCAACCCAGTGCCGACAGGTCGTACCTTAGCCGGTCGGTTGCTTGCCTACCAAGCGGACGGTTCTCGGCCGGCAAGTTCTCAGGTGTGCCTCAGGAAGACCGGAGCTCGTGGAGGGGGACGGCGCCTCGGTCCAGGGCGATCCGGCGCCGGTCCGGGTCGGGCTCGGGCAGGGGGGTGGCCGGCCGGAGGGTGGCCAGGGAGCGCCGGGCCAGGTCCTGGTACACCTTGACCCCGTTGGCCTTCCAGGCCAGCGCCTGGTCGTCCAGCGGCCGGATCACCCGGGCCGGGCTGCCGGCCACCAGGGTGGCCTCGGGCACCTCGAAACCGGCCGGCACGAACGAGTGGGCCCCCACCAGCGACCGCGGCCCCACCACCGCGCCGTCCAGGATGACCGACCCGATGCCCACCAGGGCCAGGCTGCAGACGGTGCAGCCGTGCAGGACGGCGGCGTGGCCGACGTGGCCCTCGTCCTCCACGGTGACGTCGGCGCCGGGGTACGAGTGCATGACGCAGCCGTCCTGCACGTTGGCCCCCTCCCCCACCACCACCCGGCCGAAGTCGCCGCGCAGGCTGGCCAGGGGGCCGATGTAGGAGCCGCGACCGACGATGACGTCGCCGATCAGCACCGCCTCGGGGTGGACGAACGCCTCCGGGTGCACCACCGGCACCACGCCGTCGATCTCGTAGATGCCCATGCCGACGGTCTACCAGGGCGGCCCGCCCGGCCTGTCGATCTGACCCTCTGACCAGGGATGGCGCAGTTTCACCGCGCCGTCCGCCGGGTATGGGCATCCCCCGGACCGGACCGGCGGCACCGGTACCGTCAGAGGAGCGGTGGCGCCCTGTCGCCGCCGGGGAGGAGGTCGACGTGGCCACCCAGATACAGACCCCGCCGCCCGAGAGGACCGGGCCACGGCACACCGCGGCCGCGGCCGCCGCCCCCCAGCAGGTGCCGGTGATGCGGTCGGTGCCGTCCAGCCTGGTGGTCCTCGGCGCCGTCATCGCCCTGGTGGCCGCCTGGGGGGGCATCGTGGTCTACGTCGCCCCCACCTTCGGGTTCAGCGGTGACGGGTCGGCGGCCTGGCGGTGGACCGCGTCCCACCTGTTCCTGGCCCTCCTGCCCGGCGCCGTCGCCTTCGTGGCCGGGCTGCTGCTCATCAGCATCGCCCCCCGGACCATCGACGGCCGGGGCCGGGCCGACCTGTTCCTGCTCGGGTCGGTCACCGTGCTGTGCGGGGCATGGTTCGCCATCGGCCCGTTCGCCTGGCCGGTCATCCGGACCGTCCACCCCTACTTCGTCGCCGCCCCCCCGTTCCGGTCCCTGATGGTCGAGCTGGGCTACGCCGTCGGCCCCGGTCTGGTGCTGGCGGCCTGCGGCGGCATCGCCGTCGGCTGGGGCATCCGGCACCAGCGGCCGATCGCCCCGGTGTACCCGGCCTACGTGGCCGTGCCCACCGCCCCGCCGGTTCCCACTCCGCCGGTTGCCACTCCGCCGGTTCCCACTCCGCCGGTTGCCGATCTGCCCGTTGCCGATCTGCCGGTCGCCGCGCCGGTTCCCGGTCCCCCCGCTGCCGATCTGTCGGTCGCCCCCTCGACAGCCGGCTCGCCCGCCCCCGGGGTCCCGCCGGACGAGACCGGGGTCCTGCCGGGCCAGGCCGGGGTGCCGGGCCAGGCCGGGGTGCCGCCGGGCCAGGCCGACGACCCAACCCTCACCGGTGCGGTTCCGGCCGTCCGCCCGGTCCCGGCCGAACCGCCGCCACGGCCGCGGGTGTCGACCCGACCGGTCCCGCCGGCTCCGGACCATTCGGACCCGGGCGATCCGGGCCTGTGGAGGCCGGTGCCGCCACCCGGTCCGACCCCGCCGGTGGCCGGACCACCGATGGGCTGGCGGTCTCCGGACGTGACCGGACCGGTGGAGCGGGTGGAGCGGGTGGAGCAACCACCGCCGGCTGACGACCGGTAGGGGACGGCGCCGGGGCGAACGCACCGCCCAGTCGCCGGCGTTTCCGCGGAAACGCCGCACCGACCGGTCAGCTCGCCTGTCGAACCCGAACGTCGAGGGCCGGGGCCGGCTACGTCAAGTGGCTGAAGGTGCCGGCGCGCACCAGCACGGCCACCCCGACGACCAGGTGGGCGGCCGGGGACAGCCAGGCGCCGACCCGGTGGCCCAGCACCAGCGCGCGCGGGCGCAGGGCCAGCCAGACGGCGACGGCGCACAGGCCGGCGTCGAGGGCCAGCAGCCAGACGGCGGCCAGCGTTCCCCACGCCGGACCGGCCTGACGGAACAGCGGGATGTACACGGCCAGGTTGTCCCCGCCACTGCCCAGGGTGACCACGGCGGCGGTGAACCAGCCGCTGCCGACGGGGTCCTTCGGCGCCGGCGGCCTCCCCCCGCGGCGCACCACGGCGACCACCTCGCGGACGGCCAGGGCGACGGGGACCAGGCCCAGCAGGCCCAGCACCCAGAGCGGCAGCTCCAGCAGCACCGCCGAACCACCAGCGGCCAGGGCGACGATGGCGGCGAAGCCGGCGAACTGGCCGGCCACGACCCGGCGCCGCCGGCGCGGCGGCGCGGCGGCCACCTGGGCGGTGGTGACCAGGCCGTTGTCGACGGTGGTGCCGACGAACGCACCGGTGGCCAGGCCGACCATGGAGGCGACCCCCACGGCGTCAGCGGGCCGGGATCACCAAGCGGGCCGGGATCACCAGTCGGCCCGGCGTCACCAGTCGGCCCAGCCGTCGGGGGTGATCGACCCGGTGACCAGGCGCGGGTCCACCGGACGGCGGGTGTCGGAGGCGGCGTAGACCGCGAAGCACAACTGCAGCACCTTGGTGGCGTCGGCCGGGGTCATGGTGGCCGGGGCGCCGGTGAGCAGGGAGTCCACGAAGTGGGCCGACGACCGGGCGAACCCGGCGCCCCAGTCGGCGTCGACGTCGGTGAACTCGGTGGTGGTCATGTCGCCGTCGCGGCCCCGGTACAGGACGACGGGGGCCAGGTCCAGCATCTGGCCGGTGGCCCTGGTGACCCAGAGCAGGCCTTCGTCCCCCTGCACCTCGAAGAACTCGTCGGCCCCGTAGTAACCGGACCGCAGCCACATGTCCGGGGCGTAGTGGACCTCCATGGTGCCCAGCAGGCCGGGGTCCTCGTACTCGAAGATGGCCGCGCAGGGCTCGAAGAACAGGTCGCGGCGGCGCACCACGGCCTGCACCGACACGATGTCCTGGTCGAACAGCCACAGGGCCATGGCGTACTTGTGCACCATGTCGTCGAACAGGTGGCCGCCGGGGCTGCGGTCGTCCAGCCGCCACAGGTAGCCCTCCGGCCGCAGCCCGGTCTGGAAGGCCGAGGCGGTCTGCCCCACCACCGTCTTGATCCGCACCCCGGTCGGCCGGCCGACGGCCCCCTCGGCGATCAGGCGCTTGGCCAGCTCCAGCGGCGGGTAGTGGACGAAGCACTCGCTGACGCGCAACGTCCGGCCGGCCGCGTCGGCGGCCCGTCCCATCTCGACGGCGTCGTCCACCGAGTTGGCCACCGGCTTCTGCACCGACACGTGCTTGCCGGCGTCCAGGGCGTCCAGGACGTGGTCGTGGTGCAGGTGGGTGGGGGTGAGCACCTCGACGGCGTCGACGTCGGGGTCGTCCAGCAGGTCGTCCAGGTCGGTGTAGACCTTCGGCGCCCCCCACCGGGCCGCCGCTTCCTTGGCCACGTCGCCGTCCACGTCACAGACGGCCAGGACGTCACAGAGCGGGTGCCGCAAGTAGCCGGCCACGTTGAGGTCGGCGATGTTGCCGGCCCCCAACACGCCCAACCGCACCCGGTCCATGGCCGGGCACCCTACCGGTCAGCCCGGCTCCGCCGGCGACGCGGCCAGCCGGCGACACGCTCAACCGGCGACGCGGCCGGCCGGGCGACATGGCCGGCCGGGCGACACGGTCAGCCGGCGGGGGCCACCGGCGGCTCCGGGTGGTGCTCGATCCCCGGCAGGTCGACGTAGAGACTCTCGGGCACCAGCGTCGGAGTGTCCTTGTTGAGGACCTCCCCCCGGAAGAAGGCCGGCCGGAGCCGCTTGAAGACGATCAGGGACACTGCCCCAATGAGCACGGTGACGATCTCGATGACGAACACCCCGCCCATGTGCCAGTGCGGCCAGAACGGGACGGTCCAGGTCGTGTAGCTGTTGACCGGCCGGTAGTAGTACCAGAGGTTGTAGATGAGGGCCCCGTAGAGGACGACCCCGCCGACGAGCGGGAAGATCCCCCGCATCCACAGGTTCCGGGCGCTCTCGGTCAGGGTCTTGCGGTAGTACCAGACGCAGCCGAACCCGGTGAGGCCGTAGTAGAAGGCGATCATCACCCCGAGGGCGGACACCGAGTCCGAGATGACGGTGCCGGCCGAGATGTAGTTCATGACGACGTACAGCACGATGGAGGCGCCGCCCATGGCCACGGTGGACACCGTCGGGGTGAGGTGCCGGCCGTGGATGCGGCCGAACGCCTTGGGGATGGCCTTGTAGGTGGCCATCGACAGGGTGGTCCGGGCGGTCGGCAGGATGGTGGTCTGCGTGGAGGCGGCCGCCGAGCTGAGCACCATGAAGACCAGGAGGTGGGACATGACGTTGCCGAACCCTGTGGTGCCGAACACCGAACCGCCCAGGACCTTCAGGACGTCGCCGACGTTTGTCGGGTTGCCCAGGCCGATGCCGTGGGCCCCGATGCCGGCGTAGGACTCGACCGAGAGGATGACCAGTGCGTAGACGGCCAGCAGGATCAGGGTGGACAGCACCGCGGCCCGGCCCGGGGTCTTGGTGGGGTCCTTGGTCTCCTCGTTCACCGCCACCGTGGTGTCCCAGCCCCAGTAGATGAACAGCATCAGCAGGACGCCGTTCACGAAGTTGGACAGACCGGCCACCTTGAACGGGTTGAACCACGTCCACGAGAAGTCCAGGTGGCCGGGTGGTGCGCTGCCGTTGCCCACCTTGACCAGGGCCCAGACCGAGAGGACGACCAGCATGGTCACCTCGATGCCCAGCAGCACCTTCTGCAGGTTGGCGGACACCTCGATGCCGACGTAGCAGATCCACGTCATCAGCACGATCCAGGCGATCCCCACCAGGAGCACCCAGCCGCTGGCCGCGTTGGCGCCGATGCCGTTGGCGTTGAAGAGGAAGAACACGTACTGGCCGGCCACCTGGGCCAGGCTGGCCATGACCAGCAGGTCGGCGGCGACGATGCCCCAGCCGCCCCACCAGCCGGTCCGCGGGCCGAACGCCCGGGTGCCCCAGGTGAACGTGGTCCCGCAGTCCGGGTCGGCCTTGTTCAGCTCGTTGTAGGCGAAGGCGATGAACAGCATGGGGACGAACGCCAGGATGGCCACGATCGGGGCCTGCAGGCCGATGGCCGCCACCACGAACCCCAGGGTGGCCGCCAGGCTGTAGGCCGGCGCAGTGGACGCCACCCCGACCACGGTGCTGGAGATGAGCCCCAGGGCGCCGTGCTTGAGGTTCTTCTGGCCGGGGTGGGCAGCGATCATCGCCTCGGCCGCCCCCGGGTCCGCCAGGTTGTCGATGCCGGCCGACCCGGCATCCTCGGTGCCCTGCGCCATCGGTGCCCCTCCCCGCGGTCTCCAACAGCCGACGTCAACGTGACGATAACCCCCGGAGGTGACCGTTGCCCGGGATCTTCGCCCGATCCCAGGCAATCGTCACCGGCCATTAACCGAACCCGCCACGAATCGGCCTGAAGACGCCGATATCCGGCGCAGCGCCGGAGCGACCACCGCTGGCGTCGGGACGACCAGGGCCGGGCGCCGGGCGCCGCCGATCGGGCACCGCCGATCCGGCACCGTGTGCCCGACGGGGCTGCGCCGTTCCACTGACAACGCCGTCGGACGGCGCCCGGTGGAAGACGGTAGAGGAGGTGCAACGGTGCGGGTACCGGGCCGCGACCAGCACGTCGCGGCAGACCCGGAGAGCCAGCGCGTCCCGCCCGGAACCCGGCAGCCGTCCCGGGCGGAGGTCCTGGACGCCGTGTCCCACCGCCTGGGGGCGTCGCTGGACCCGGCCGCCCTGGTGGCCCGGTTGGCCGACGCGGTGGCGAGCCGGTTCGGGGGCGGGGCGGTATGGCTGGCGGACGACCACGGGCTCCGGCGGGTGGCGGTCCGGCCGTCGGCCGGTGACACCGGCCCGCCGGCCCGGGTGGGGTTGGACGGCCGCACACCGGTCGCCCGTGCCTACCGGTCGGGCGACCTGCAGCCCGCCGTCGAGGACCCCTCGGCCGGCGGCGCCTGGTCGTCGGTGGCGGTGCCGCTGCTGGCCGGGGGGACGGCGATGGGGGTGCTGCAGGTGGTCGTGGACCGGGACCTGGGGACGGAGCAGGCGTCCCTGGCCCTGGCCATCGGGGCCCGGGCCGGACGGGCCCTGCACCACGCCCTGCGGTTCCAGCGGCAGCGGGCCCTGCTCGACGCGCTGACCGGGCCGGCGGTGCCGCCGGACCTGGTGGTGCCCGGCCTGGACCTGGAGGCGGACCTGCGCCGGAGCGGCCCGGCCGAGGTGGACGGGTCGACCTGGTACGACGCCGTCGAGCTGGACGACGGGTTCCTGTTCTTCAGCCTCGGCGAGGTGGTGGACCCGGACCCGACCGCGGCGGTGCTGATGGCCCAGGTCCGCGGGGCCATGCGGGCCTACGTGGTGGACTACCCGTCCCCCGCCACCGTGCTGGCCGGGGTGGACCGGCTGTTGGGGGTGCTGCGGGAGCGCCGCCCGGTGGCCGCGGTGGCCGCGGTGGCCGACCCGACGACCGGCGAGGTGTGGCTGTCCAACGCCGGCCACCCCGCCCCTCTCCTGGTGCCGCCCTCCGGGCCGGCCATCCCGGTGGACGCCGCCCGGTCGGGGCCCCTGGGGATCGGCCGCCGGACCGAGCGGCCGGAGCACCGGCTGGTGCTCCGGCGGGGGGACACCCTGCTCCTGCATTCCGGGAACCGGGCCGGCGGGGTGCCGGTGGACCTGCCGGCGGCGGCAGGGCTGGGGCCACCGGAGTCGGTGCCGCTGGACCGGTGGGTGGCCGGCCTGACCGCCGCCATGGTCGGCACGGCCCCGGTCCGCGGCGACAGCTCCGACCGAGGCACCGCCGGCGGGAGCGGCGACGGGACCGGCGACGCCGCAGCGGTGGCGGTCCGCTACCGGGGGGACCGCCGCCGGGACGCCGGGCACCCGGTCGGGGCCGCCCGGCCGACCGGCCGGCACCCGTCCGGGGGACGGCACGACGCCGCCCGGCCGGCCCCCCGCCTGCAACTGCCGCCGTTGACGGCCAGCGCCCCGGCCGCCCGGCGGTGGGTGGCCGACCAGTTGATGGACCTGCCGGACGACCTGGTGGACACCGCCACGCTGCTCACGTCGGAGCTGGTGGCCAACGCGGTGCTGCACGCCGGGACCGACGTGATCGTGTCCATCCACCGCGGGGAGGAGCGGGTCCGCATCGACGTGGCCGACGGCCACCCGGCCGGCCCGGTGGTGAAGGACTACGGCCCCGACGCGGCCACCGGCCGCGGGCTGACCCTGTTCGACCGGCTGGCCTCGGCCTGGGGCACCCGGCCGATCATCCCGCAGGGCAAGATCGTCTGGTTCGAGCTGCCGGTGGACATCCCCGGGGAGGCCGTGGAGACCGGTGCGCTGCCGTTCGACCTGGACCCCTGGCCGGAGCCGGCGTTCGCCGTCCAGCCGGACCCGGCCGTCGACGTCGGGCCGACGGTGCCGGTCCGGCTGCTGGACGTCCCGGTGGCCGCCCTGAACCGGGCGTCGGAGCAGTACGAGGCCCTCTTCCGGGAGTTCCGGCTGGTGGTGGAGCAGGGCCCCTCCAACCCCGGCGGGGCCCCGGAGCGGCTGATCGCCCTCATCGACGAGCTCGGTACCCGGTTCGCTGGGTTCACCGCCGGCATGGACGAAGAGTGGCGGGCGGCGCTGGACCGCGGAGACCCCACGGTGGACCTGGCCCTGCAGCTCCCCCGGCAGGTCGGGGAGGCCTGCGAGCACTACGACCACCTGCTGGACCAGGCCGACCACTTCTGCCGGGCCGCCGAGCTCATCACCCTGCCGGCCACCGCCGAGGCGGTGGCCCTGCGCAAGTGGTTCCTGCTGGAGTTCGCCCACCAGGCCGCCGGCGCCGCCCCGGTGCCCTGGCCACGGAGCGCCTGGGCCCGCGGCCTGGACACCCCGCCCGCACCGCCCCGGCCGTTCGCCCCCATCCGCCGCACCGGGCCGGGCCGACAGTAGGCGGCCGGCCTGCACCGGTCGTGCCATGATGCCGGCGTGCCGGACGCCGACGGACCAGCGCCGCCCACCCCCGCCGGCCTGCTGCTGGCGCCCGGCGCCGGGGCCGGCAGCGACCAGCCGGCGCTGGTGGCCGTCGACCGGGCGGTGACCGCCGCCGGGCTGGTGGTGGCCCGGATGGACTTCCCGTACCGGCTGGCCGGCCGCCGGGCACCGGACCGGCCGCCGGTGCTGCTGGCCGCCGTGGTCCAGGCGGCGACCGCCCTGGCGGAGGCCGCCGGCACCACCACCGGCCGGCTGGCCCTGGGGGGCCGGTCCATGGGCGGCCGGATGTGCTCCATGGCCGTCGCCGACGGGCTGCCGGCGGCCGCGCTGGTGCTGATCAGCTACCCGCTGCACCCACCGGGAAGGCCGGACCGGCTGCGGACGGACCACTTCGGTGCCCTCGACCTCCCCTGCCTGTTCGTGTCCGGCACCCGCGACGCCTTCGGCACCCCGGCCGAGCTGGAGCAGGCCACCGCCACCATCCCGGGCCCGGTCACCCACGTGTGGATCGACGGCGGCGACCACGGGCTGCGGGGGAAGGACCGCCAGGTCGCCGACGCCGTCCTCCGGTGGCTGTGCCCCTGACCCCGTGCCCCTGACGCTGTGCCCCTGACCCGGTAGGTTGCCGGCCATGGCGGCCACCGCGCTGACCGGCGGTCTGCTCCGGCCGGCGTTCCGCGTCGACCGGAACCAGATCGACACCGTCCACGGCGCACAGTGCGCGCTGGCCGTCGCCGCCCCCCTCGCCGTCGGCCTGGCCACCGGCCACGACCTGGTGGGGGCCTGGGGAGCCATCGGGGCGTTCCTGGCCAATTTCTCCACCTTCCAGCCCGGCTACCGGGTACGGGTGCGGATCGTGGTGGCCTCGGCCGCCGTGGTGGCCGTCGCCACGTTCTTAGGGGCCGTCACCGGGATCGACCGTCCCGCGGTGTTCCCGCTGATGGCCGGCTGGACCTTCCTGGCCGGCCTCCTGGTGGCCCTGGGCCCCAGCGCGGCCATGGTGGGGGTGGTGTCGTCGGTGGGCATGGCCGTCGCCACCGCCCTGGACGCCACCCCGGTGGTCGCGCTCCAGGACGCTGCGGCCGCGTTCTGCGGCGGCCTCGGTGCGGCCGCGCTGGCGTTGGCCTTCGGGCGCCGCGGCGGCCGGGCCGAGAGCGCCGCCCTGGCCGCCGCCTTGTCGTCCCTGGCCGCCTACGCCACCGCCGTCACCCGCGGGGACGCCTCCCTTCCGGATGCCGCCCCCTTCGACGCCGTGGCCGCCACCCTGGCCGTGCCCGGACCGCACCGCACCCGGGCCCTCGCCGGCCGGGACCGCGACCTGGCCGGCCGGGCCGAACGGCTCCGGACCCTGCTGGCCGCCCTGGCCGTCGCCCGGGACCGGCTCGGGTCGGCGGAGCGGACCGGGGCGGACCCGGAGGCAGCGGTGGCGGTGCAGGCGGTGGACGCCGTCGCCACCGCCACCGGCGCCGCCCTGGTCGAGCTGTCCCGGTGCTGCCGCCACGACCAGCCGCCGCCGCCCGACGTCGTCCCGGGCGCCGCATTGGCGGCCGCCGGCCGGCGGCTGGAGCAGGCCGCCGGCGACACCGCCCGGCCGGCGGCCGAGCTGGGCACCGAGATCCACC
>DASZUK010000035.1:0-22906 GCA_035547695.1 Acidimicrobiales bacterium | reverse complement strand
CAGCGTCCCGTCCTTTTCGGCCAGGATGCACTCGGGCCGCTGCAGGTCGTGGCCGATGGTGGAGAAGTCCTCACGGGTGAGGGTGAAGCCGTCGATCGGATTGGCCATGCGGGGCGCCTACCTTCTGGGAGCTGGATCGACCGTCATGATATCCTATATCCTGGTCGATGATCCAGGGGGCGACACAGCGGGGACCGGTGAGCCGGGAGGAGGCGTTCGGCCTCGCCGGCGGTGTCTGGACCCGGGACGTAGGCCGGGCTCACCAGGTGGCCCGGACCATCAGGCCCGGGGTGGTCTGGGTGAACACCTACGGCAACTTCGACCCGGCCATGCCGTTCGGTGGCGACAAGGCCAGCGGCTGGGGGCGGGAGCTGGGTGACGACGCCATCGACGAGTACACCAGCGTCAAGGCGGTCTGGGTCCGGACGGGGGACTGAGGGCCGGGTCGGGCCGGGTCGGCCGGCGAGGCGATGGCGCCAATTCGACATTGAACGCTTCGCGTGTGCAAATGTGCTCACGCGAGCCCGTCCGTGAGACGATCGCCACCTTTCCGCCCCGCCACCCGCCACCCGCCACCCGCCGACCGACGGTCGGCGGGTGGCGATGTTGGTCGGCAGCCGGGTAGTCAGTGGTAGCTGTCGAGGCCCACGGTGTCGGCGAACCCGGCCAGGTTGTCGGCGTAGCCGTCCGGCGGGATCCGCACCGTGAAGATGACCTCGTCGACGCCGATCTCGGCACAGCCGGCCGCGAACTCGGCCGCCTGCTTCCAGGCGTCCCGGTTGATCTCGTCGGGCGTCATGTCCACTCCGCCGCCCGGCATCCGCCAGCCGATGGTCACCGTCGCCTCGTCGGGGTCCCGGCCGACCGCCTCCATCCGCTCCCGCAACTGCTCGCGGATCCGGGCGATCTCATCGGGCCCGATGCCGTAGCCGAGCCATCCGTCGCCGGCGGCCACGATCCGGGACAGGGTGGCCGGGGAGTTGCCGCCCACCAGGATCGGCGGGTGGGGTCGCTGTACCGGTTTGGGTCCGACCACGGCTTGCTCGAAGTCGAGGAACCGGCCGTGGAAGGTGGTGGTCTCGGTGGTCCACAGGGCCTTGATGGCCTGCAGGTACTCGGTCACCCGGGGACCCCGGTCGGCGAAGTCGGAGCCGATGAGGACGAACTCGTCCTCGTACCATCCCGAGCCCATCCCGAAGTTGACCCGGCCGTTGGAAAGCTGGTCGACGGTGGCGACCTGCTGGGCGGTGATGAAGGGGTGCCGGAGGGCGGTGAGGTCGACGTAGGTGCCGAGCCGGACCCGTGACGTCACCGCCGCCGCCGCGGCCAGGCTGGCGATGGAGTCGTAGGCCCCGTGCCGGCGCATGTTGGCCACGTCCCGGTCGGCTCCGTACGGGTGGGGGTCGTCACCCAGGGACCGGGACACGATCCGCTGGGGCACCCACACCGAGTCGAACCCGACCTGTTCGATGGTCCGGGCAGCCTCCACGAACCACGACCCGTCCCGGCCGTTGATCTCGATGCCCACCTCGGCGATGCCCAGCCGCATGATCCCTCCCGTTGAACTCTTGGTCGATGTTCGGACTGTGTCGATGTCGGACTGCGTCGATGTTCGGACTGCTCAGTGCCACGGCCGCCGCGGTGGGCCCACGGCCGCTCAGGCGTAGGTGGCCCCGTCGATGGGGATGTCGTTCCCGGAGATGTAGCTGGCATCGGTCGAGCACAACCACACGACCGTCTTCGCCACCTCGTGTGGTTGGCCCGGACGGCCGAACGGCCGGGTGGCGTTGACCTTTTCCGCCCACTCCGGGTTGGCGTCCATGGTGTCCTTCAGCATCTTCGTCTCGATGGCCCCGGGGCAGACGGAGACCACCCGGATGTTGTCGGGGGCGTGGTCCCGGGCGGCGATCCGGGACAGGGAGATGACCCCGGCCTTGCTGGCCCCGTAGGCGGCCATCCGCCAGGCGGCCCCGCCGTAGCGGCCGGCCATCGACGCGGTGTTCACGATGACCCCGCCGCCACCCTCGGCCATCACCGGGATCTCGGCCCGCATGCACAGCCACACCCCGGTCAGGTTGAGGGTGATGACCCGGTTCCACTCCTCCACGGGGATCTCGGCGGTCACCCGCCGCTCCTCCACCATGCCGGCGTTGTTGTAGGCGAAGTCCAGTCGTCCGAACGCCCTGACGGTCTCCTCCACCATGGTGACCGTGTCGGCCTCCGAGGTGACGTCCACCTTCAGGGCGATGGCCCTGCCGCCGCCGTCCCGGATCCTCCGGGCCACCGGCTCGCCGTCACCGATGTCGGCGATGCAGACGGCGGCCCCGCGGGAGGCGAACTCGAGGGCGGTCGCCTCACCCAGGCCGGATGCCCCACCGGTGACGATCGCTGCCTTGCCCTCCACGTGGCCTCCCGGGTCGTCGAGTCGTCGGTCACCCGCCTGCGTCCCCGTCGGCTTGCGGTTGGCGGCGTGGTGTCGATAGAATATATGAGGCCGTCCGGCGTGGCAACCGCCGATCGACGGGCGATCGACGGGATCGCGGCCAACGCCGGCGCGTGGGGAGGAGCCGATGACGAACGACCTGGACGTGGCGACGACGACGGCCACCGACGGCGAGCTCTACTACGACCCGTTCTCACGGGCCATGAACTGCTCCCCCCACGCCATCTTCAAGCGGATCCGCGACGAGGCGCCGCTGTACCACAACGACAAGATGGGGTTCTACGCCCTGAGCCGGTTTGACGACCTCCAGGCCATCCGGCTGGACGTGGGGACCTACACCAGCACCCAGGGGGTCCTGTTCGAGCGGATGCTCGACCGCGACCAGCCGCAGTCGATGCTCATCGAGATGGACCCGCCGCAGCACCCCATGTTCCGGCGGGTGACCAGCCGGCACTTCTCCCCACGGGCCATCGGGCTGCTCCAGGACACCATCCGGTCCCTGTGCTGCGAGTTCCTCGACGCCCAGGTGGGCAAGGCCGAGTTCGACTTCGTCGAGGAGCTGGCCAAGAAGCTGCCGATGATGGTGACCAGCTCGCTGCTGGGTCTGGACCGGGCCGACCAGGACGAGCTGCGCCCGATGTTCGACATCCGGGAGAGCTCCATCAACCGGGAGGACTACGACATGCAGGAGGTCGTGGCGGTCGAGAACCGGATCCGCACCCGGCTGCTGGAGGTGGCCGAGCAGCGTCGGGCGGACCCCCGGGACGACCTGATCAGCGTGCTGGTGCAGGCCGAGATCGACGACCCCGAGACCGGCCCCCGCCCGCTCAGCGAGGCCGAGCTGGCGGCCTACTGCCTGATCCTGTACACCGGCGGCAACTCCACCACCACCCTGCTGCTGAGCTGGATGGCCGTCCTGCTGGCCCGCCATCCCGACCAGCGCCAGCTCCTGTTGGAGCGGCCGGAGCTGGTCCCCAACGCCATCGAGGAGATCCTCCGGTTCGAGCCGGTGTCGCACACCCAGGGGCGGACCACCACCCGGGACGTGGAGTGGTACGGCCAGACCGTGCCGGCCGGGTCGAAGATCCTCATGCTCACCGGCGCCGCCCTGCGGGACGAGCGTCGCTACGACCGTCCCGACGAGTTCGACATCACCCGGGAGATCGGCAACAACACCGCGTTCGGGTTCGGCAACCACGTCTGCATCGGGGCCCACCTGGCCCGCCTGGAGGGCCGGATCGCCCTCGAGGAGATGCTCAAGCGGTTCCCCGACTGGGACGTCCGGGAGACACTGGCCGACATGCGGATCACCAGCAGCATGCGGGGCTACTACGCCCTGCCCATGACGGTGGGGAACTGAACGGACCCAGGCCGGCAAGCAGGCAAGGACGCCGGCAAGCAAGCAGGCAAGGACGCCGGCAAGGAGGAACGAGGACGATGGCCGTGACCCCTCACCCGCGGCTCGGGTACACCATGGTGGACGCCGACCACCACTACTACGAGCCCTACGACTGCTTCACCCGGCACATCGAGGCGAAATACGCCGACCAGGCGGTCCACCACGTCGAGGCCGAGGACGGCATCCGCCGGACCTACATCGGTGACCACCCGTTCGCCTGGCGGCCGTTCGCCGTGGCCGACGTCATGGGAGCCCCGGGGGCCAGCAAGGGACAGGTGGCCAAGAACCCGACGATGAAGTCCGGGGAGGCCATGGCCACCATCGACCCCAAGGAGCACCCGGCGTTCATGAACCGCGACGCCCGGATCAAGGAGCTCGACAGCCAGGGGGTCGAGGCCTGCGTGATGCTCCCGACCGAGGCGGTCATCGTGGAGCACGAGCTCTACCCGTTCGGGCCCGAGGTGGCCTTCGCCAACATCCGGTCCTTCAACCGCTGGCTGGAGGAGGACTGGGGCTACGACTACCAGGACCGCATCTTCGGCGTGCCGATCCTGTCGTTGGCCGACATCGACCTGGCCGTGGCCGAGCTGGAACGGGTGCTGGAGGCCGGGGCCCGGATCGTGCACCTGCAGCCGGGCCCCGTCGCCTACGGTCGGTCCCCGGCCGACCCCGAGTTCGACCCCTTCTGGGCCCGGGTCCAAGAGGCCGAGATCCCGGTCGTCTACCACATCGGCAACGCCAACTACAACGAGCTCATCGGCGTCCACTGGGGCCTGCCGGCCCATCCGTGCATCTACGACGCCACGCCGTTCGCCCAGTTGTTGGGCCTGTCCACCCGACCCATCTCCGACACCCTGGCGGCCCTGGTCCTGGGCGACCTGTTCGGTCGCTTCCCCCGGCTCAAGGTCCTCAGCGTGGAGAACGGCTCGTCGTGGGTCGGATCGCTGCTCGACGAGATGGACCACGCCACCAAGCTCTCCCGTATCTCGTGGTCCAGCCGGCCCGGCAAGCCGAGCGAGATCTTCAAGGAGCACGTCTACATCGCCCCGTTTTGGGAGGACAGTGGCACCGACCTAGCCGGCATCATCGGGGCCGACCACGTCCTCATGGGCTCGGACTACCCCCACTCCGAGGGAGAGGACGACCCGGTCAACTTCGTCGACTGCGTGGCCGGGCTGTCCGAGCGGGACACCTGGCTCGTCATGCACCAGAACGTCGCCGGTCTCCTCCGGATCGCCTAGGGCGGGCGGCAGGGCAACCGGGAACCACGAGACCGAGAGCACGAGGAGGGTGTCGATGGAGGGCAAAGCGGCCATCGTGACCGGCGGGGCGTCGGGGATCGGCGCCGCCACCGTGCGGGAGTTCGTGTCCCGCGGCGCCGCCGTCTGCATCGCGGATGTGTCCGAGGCCGGTGAGGAGCAGGCGGCCAAGATCCGGGCCGACGGCGGTCGGGCCATCTTCGCCCGGACCGACATCTCCTCGGAGCCCGACGTGGTGGCCATGGTGGAGGCGACCACCAGCGCCTTCGGCCGGCTGGACTACGCCTTCAACAACGCCGGGGTGCTCGAGGACCGGCTGAAGACGGCCGACCTGCCGATCGAGCAGTGGCGGCGGGTCATCGACGTCAACCTGACCGGCACCTTCTTGTGCATCCACGCCGAGATCCCGGCCATGCTCGCCACCGGGGGCGGCGTGATCGTCAACACGGCGTCCATGGCCGGCCGGTACGGCGGGGCGTCCTGGCAGATGGCCGCCTACGGGTCCAGCAAGGCCGGCATCATCTCCCTGTCCCGGGTGGCCGCCCGGGACTACGGCGGGGAGGGCATCCGGGTGGTGGCCGTGTGCCCGGGCACCACCGACACCCCGATGCTGGACCGCACCCGGGGGGAGAACCCGGGCTTTGCCAAGGAGCAGGCGGCCAGGCAGGTCCTGGGCCGGTTCGCCCGGCCCGAGGAGCTGGCCAAGGTGGTCGCCTTCCTCTGCTCCGACGATGCCAGCTACATCAACGGCGACGCCATCGCCGTGGACGGCGGCTCGTACGTCTAAGGGTCCGGCACCGACCGGGCCAGGTGGTTGGTACCGAACGGGAGGAGGCAGCAATGGCAACGGTGACCAGTGACGAACCGGCCGTCGACTGGGGGTCGATCACCTCGGCGGACGACGTGCGCGGGTGCATGGACACCGACACCCACGAGATGATCCCGCTGCACCTCTGGGAGCAGGCGTTCGGCACCGAGGTCCGGGAGTTCACCGACTTCTGCCGGGGCATGAACATCGTCAACCACGCCGCCGAGAACACCATCCGGCGTGACGACCTCGACGCCGACACCACCGCCATCACCCCGGACACGGTGTGGGAGGTCAAGGGCCCCGAGGCCCCCGGCGCCTTCGACCTGGGCCGGCGGCACGAGGTGATGGACATGCAGGGCGTGGCCCGGGAGCTGCTGTTCCCCGGCTTCGGCCTCCGCGGCATGATCGTCCTCTACGACCCCGACGCCCACACCATCTTCGAGTTCGACCCGGAGAAGGTGGACGCCAGGGCGTTGGGCCGGGTCTGCCTGCAGGCCCACAACGACTGGTGCGCCGGGGTGTCCCGGACCCAGGGGTCGTCCAGGATGCGGCCGGTCGCCTTCATCGTGGTCGACTCGGTGGACACGATGATGACCGAAGCCCAGAACCTCCTGGACCAGGGCATCCGGGCGGTGATGCTGCCGTCGGGGGTCCCGCCGGCGGGCATGTCCCCGGCCGATCCCCGGCTGGACCCGTTCTGGACCCTCATGGAGGAGACCGACACCGCGGTCACCATGCACGTGGGCACCGAGTTCCCGCTGCTCAGCTCCCACGTCTGGGGCGACAACGTGCCGGAGTTCGAGAACGCCATGGGGTCCAGCCTGGAGTTCGTCCTCCAGCCCTACTGGGGGGCCACCGTCAACTTCTCGTCCGAGAACTATCTCACCGCCATGGTGATGGGCGGGGTGTTCGAGCGGCACCCGCGACTGCGGTTCGGGTCCATCGAGGTCGGCGCCCAGTGGATCGGGCCGTTGGCCGAGCGGCTGGACATGTGGGCCGACGTGTTCCACCGCCGGTACTACGACGTCCCCAATTTCTCCATGAAGCCGTCGGAGTACCTGAACCGCAACGTCCGGGTGGCCCCGTACCACTTCGAGGACGTCGACATGTACTTCGACCGGTACGCGGCCATCAGCAACGTGTACACCTTCTCCAGCGACTACCCGCACCGCGAGGGTGGGCAGCACACCAAGGAGAACTTCTTCCGGAAGCTGCAGGGCCACGGGCCCGATGCCCTCCGGCGGTTCTTCGTCGACAACGGCGAGTGGCTGCTCCCGGCGTGAGCAACGCCCCCGAACGAATGACAACGCCCCCGAACGAACGACAAGGAGAGCGACCATGGCCCCCGACCAGGCAGACGTCGAGAAGCGGCTGAGGATCCTCGAGGACGCCGAGGCGATCCGCAACCTCCAGGGGCGGTTCTGGTTGGCGGCCGACGGGGTGTTCGGCACCGGCCCCACCCATGACTACGAGGCCATGGTGGACACCTTCACCGAGGACGGGACCTGGATCCTCCCCGGCCCCATGACCGAGAACGGCCCGATCGAGGGCGTGGAGGCCCACGGCGGGGAGGAGCTGCTCGCCTGCTTCAAGATCCCCCACGAACGCCAGCCGATCTCCATGCACGTCGGGGCCGCCCCGATCATCGAGGTGGACGGGGGCGACACGGCCCGTGGGCGCTGGAAGCTGCTCGGGATGATGACCGCCCCGACCGGCCAGTCCTTCTGGGCCGGCGCCCTCTACGACGTCGCCTACCGGCGGACCGACCAGGGATGGCGGATCGAGACCTGCACGGTGGTCCTGCAGTTCAACACCCCCTTCGACGGCAACGGCTGGGGCGACGTCCGGTTCGTCCCCTTGGCCCGGCACCTGGTCAACCAGTAGCCGCCCGCCAACCTCCAGGAGCCCGAGCCATGTACGAGAACCTCTTCCAGCCCATCACCCTCGCCGGCCTGACCGTGCCCAACCGGATCGCCCGGTCGGCCCACGGCACCGGCCTGCCGTGGCCGGGGACCAGCGACGACCTCGTCGACTACCACGCCGCCCGGGCCCGGGAAGGGGTGGGCCTCATGTTCCTGGAGAAGGGCGGGGTCATGAAGTCGACCACCGCCCTGTTCCCGGCCTACGACCGCAGCATCCTCGCCGGCTACGACCGCCTCCGGGCGGCCATCCAGCCGCACGGCACGAAGCTGTTCGTCCAGCTCCTCCACCGGGGGTCGACGGCCATCAACGACCTGGGCGGGCCGCCCTGGGCGCCCAGCACAGTCCCCAACCCGGTGGCCGGGATGATGACCCGGCCCATGACCAAGGGGATGATCGACGAGTTCGTCGAGGGCCACGCCATCAGTGCCGCCCTGGCCAAGGAGGGGGGGCTGGACGGGGTCCAGATCCACGCCGCCCACGGCTACCTGCTCGGGGAGTTCCTCAGCCCGGGCGGGAACCACCGCACCGACGAGTACGGCGGGTCCCCGGAGAACCGGGCCCGGATCCTGATCGAGGTCCTCGACGCCGTCCGGGCCGCCGTCGGGCCGGACTTCCCGATCTCGGTCCGACTGTCGGCGGACGACGACATCGAGGGTGGGATGGGCCCGGCGGAGGTGGCCCAGCTAGCGGCCGGCATCGACGGCATGGTCGACCTGTTCGACCTCTCGCTCGGCACCTACTACCGGCTGCACCGGACCATGTCCACCTGCGACGACCCGCCCGGCTACGAGCTGCCGGCGGCCGAGGTGGTGGCCCGGGCGGTGAACGCCCCGACCATGGTGACCGGCCGGATCCTCAGCCTGGAGCACGCCAGCCGGATCGTGGCCGACGGCCAGGCCGACATCGTCTCGCTGGTCCGGGCCATGATCGCCGACCCGTTCCTCATCACCAAGTCCAAGGAGGGGCGGGCCCACGAGGTCCGGCCGTGCATCGGCTGCAACGTGTGCGTCGCCCCTCGGATGACCTGCGCCGTGTCGTTCGCCGCCGGCCGGGAGTCCACCGTCCCCTTCGAGGTGGACGAGCCCGCGGCCACGCCTCGGCGGGTGCTGGTGGCCGGCGGCGGGCCGGGGGGCCTGGAGGCGGCCCGGACGGCGGCGCTCCGGGGCCACACGGTCGAGCTGCACGAGGCCACCGGGTCGCTCGGCGGGCAGATGGCCCTCACGGCCAACGCCCCGCACCGCAGCGACTACGGGTCGTTCGTCCGGTACATGACGGACGAGCTGAAGCGCCTCGGGGTGTCCGTCCGCTACGACTCCCGGGTCACGGCCCGGGACGTGGCCAGCTTCGGGGCGGACGTGGTCATCGTGGCGACGGGGTCGGCGCCCCGGCGCGACGGGTTCCAGTCCATCCGCCCGGTGGCCCCGGTCCCCGGGTTCGACCTGCCCCACGTCCACTCAAGCTGGGACCTGCTGGGTGATCCCGGGCGCATCGAGGTGGGGGGCAGGGCGCTGGTCTACGACGACCCGGCCCTCCACGAGGGGCTGGCGGTGGTCGACGCCCTGCAGGAGGCGGGGGCCGAGGTGACGTACGTCACCCCCCACGACGGCCTGGCCCTCCGGGTCACCAACCCGCGGGTGATGATCGGGGCCGCCCGGGAACGGGTGATGTCCCGGCCCCTGACCATCCTGCCCAACTCCTCCCTGCGGGAGATCACCCCCGGCGAGGTGGTGGTGACCCCCCGCGGGACCGACCGGGCCATCCGGGTGCCGGCCGACACGGTGGTCATGGTGGACTACAACGTCGGGGTCCGCGACCTGCTGGACGAGCTGGAGGGCGCCGGGGTGGAGGTCCACGCCGTCGGCGACGCCAACGGTGGCGGCAGCATCCTCCAGGCGGTCCACGACGCCGCCCGGGCCACCCGGGGGCTCTGAGCCGGTGGCCGACGGCGGCACGGAGGCCGACCCTCCGCAGATCGCCCAGGTGGCGCTGTGCGCCGCGGACCTCGCCCGGGCCGTCCGCCGCTACATCGAGGGGTTCGGGTTCGCCGACGCCGGCGGCCGGGTGCTGTGGGGCCAGCGGGCGGCCCGGACCCAGGCGATCGGGGAGGACACGACCGGCTGCATGTGGTGGCTGGTCGGCCATCAGGACTACATGCAGTTGGAGCTCTTCCACCACACCGACCCCCCGCAGGGTCGCCAGCGCGAGGGGTGGCAGCCGAACGATCACGGATGGGTCCGCTGGGGCGTGGCGGTCCCGGACTTCGACCGGGCGATGGCCGCCCTGGCCACCGAAGGGGTGCGAACGATCACCGACCCGGTCGTCGTCGACGGACGGCGCCGGGTGTGCTTCACGGACCCGGATTTCGCCATCGTCGTCGAGGTCATGGAGGCCGACCCGCCTGGGGACGCCGGGGCAGCCGGGGCAGCCGGCGCCGGCGGGGGGAAGGCCCTCCCCGGGGTGACCTACGCCGCCCTGTCCGTGCCGGACCTGGAGGCCGCCAGGGCCTTCTTCGGTGGGGCCCTCGAGCTGGAGGAGGTGGCGGGCCTGCACGAGCCGTCGATGGAACGGCTCTGGGGCCTCGACGGCGCCGACCGGGAGATGGTCACCTTCCGGGGCGGGGACGTCCTCCTGGAGGTGGTCGAGTACCGCGACCCGCCGGGCCGGCGGATCGCCGAGGACCGATTGCTCTCCGACCAGGGGTTCATGAACATCGCCATCGGCTACCGGACCCGGCCGGCGCTCGAGCGGGCCCTGGACCGGGCGACGGCCCAGGGATGGACCATGAACGTCCCCCTGTTCGACCGACCGGTGGCCGCCACCTACCTGTCCGGTCCCGACGGGGTGTCCCTGGAGATGCTCAGCATGCCGCGGGAGCTCTACGAGCCCTACGGCTTCGTGGCCCGACCGGCCCTCCCCCCGGAGGTGCCGATGCCCACGGCCGGGCGTCCGTCGTAGGGCTGGCGGTCGTACAGCCAGAGGAGACGGCCGAGGCCGTCCGGGCGTTGGGCCGGCGGGCCTGGGTGACCAGTCCCGGCTGGTACCGCCGAAGATCAGTTGCTATGATATATCATGTTGAATCTGCAACGCCAGGGAGGGTCCACGTCGTGAGCGGGATGGGCGAGCAATCGGCGGGGTCGGAGGGCGCTGGGCGCCTGCTCGGCGTCGATGTGGGGGGGACGTTCACCGACGTCGTCTCGGTGGTGGACGGCCGGATCGAGGTGGCCAAGGTGCCGACCCGGCCGGAGTCCGTGGAGGAGTCGGTCCTGGAGGGGGCCAGGGTCCTGCACGTGGACGAGGCGTCGCTGTTCAACCACGCCAGCACCCACGGGCTGAACGCCTTCCTGACCCGGCGGCTGCCGAAGGTGGCGTTCCTCACCACCGAGGGCCACCGGGACATGCTGGACATGGGCCTCGTGATGCGGCCGCTCAACGCGGTGGCCGACGCCCGATGGCGGCGGAACTTCTCCGACGCCATGTTCCCGCTGGTGCCCCGCTACCTGCGCCGGGGGATCTCGGAGCGGATGATGGCCACCGGCGAGGTCCACTCGCCGTTGGACCGGGAGCAGGCCATCGCCCAACTGCGGGTGCTGGCCCGCTGCCACGTCGACGGCGTGGCCATCTGCCTGCTGCACGGCTACACCAACAACGAGCACGAGGTGGCCCTCCGGGAGCTGGTCCGCCAGGAGCTGGGTGACGTGTCCTGCTCGATCTCCAGCGAGGTGTCCCCGCTGATCAAGGAGTACGCCCGGGCCACCACCACGGTGGCCGACGTGGTGATGAAGCTGGTCTACAACGAGTACATCGACCGGCTGGACAAGGGGTTGTCGGGGCTGGGCTTCTCCGGCCAGCTCAACTTCGCCGACTCGGCGGCCACCCTGGTGGCGGCCGAGCACGCCAAGGAGGAGCCGTTCCGCCTGGCCATCGGCGGTCCGGCCGCCGGGACGACGGCCAGCGCCCACCTGGGGCGGTTCATCGACGAGCAGGACCTCATCTGCATCGACGTCGGCGGGACCTCCTGCGACCTCAGCCTGGTGACCGGCGGCCAGCCGTACGTCAACAGCACGTTCCAGCTCGAGTGGGACATGGCCATCAACTCGCCGTCCACCGAGATCACCACCCTCGGGGCCGGCGGGGGGAGCGTCGTGGCCATCAACGAGCTGGGCGAGGTGACCGTCGGCCCGGAGAGCGCCGGCGCCGATCCCGGGCCGGCCTGCTACGGACGGGGCGGCACCCAGCCGGCGGTGACCGACGCGGCCATCATGATCGGCATCCTCGACGCCGACCGGTTCCTCGGCGGGGAGATGCAGCTTCAGCCGGAGCTGTCCAAGGCGGCGTTCGAGGCCCTGGACACCGGGCTGAGCCTGGAGGACCGGGTGCGGTCGGCCTGGCTGGTCTGCCTCACCAACATCGCCGAAGGGCTGTTCTCGGTGGCCATGCGCCGGGGGGTGGACCCCCGGGACTACAGCCTCATGGCCTTCGGGGCGGCCGGCCCGATGCTGCTGCCGTCCCTGCTCGACGTGGCCCACGTCCAGCGGGTGATCGTCCCGCCGTACCCGGGCCTGTTCAGCGCCCTCGGCCTGCTCAGCGCCGACCAGGTGTACTCGGCCAGCCGGTCGAGGACCACCGTGCTCGACGACGACGCGGTCGAGGAGGTGGCGTCGACCCTGGCCGAGATGGAGGAGAGCCTGCTCGGCCGGTTCGCCGGGGACACGGGCGACGCCCAGATCGTCCGCCGGTTCGACGGCAAGCTGATCGGCCAGAGCTGGAACACCCCGCTGGTGCCGATCCCCGACGGGCCGGTCACCGCGGCGACCATCGCCCAGATGGTGGCCAACTTCCACGACGAGTACGAGAACCGGAACGGGAACCGGTTCGAGGCCCTGCCGGTCCAGGTGGCCACCCTCCGGGTGCAGATCGTCATCCCGTCACCCAAGGTGGCGTACCCGCCGATCGCCACCCGGGCCGACGGGGAGACCCTCACCCCGTTCAACACCAAGACCCTCCGCTACCTGGGCATCGACGACGTCCCCTGCCACGAGTACTCGCGCGACGACCTGCGGGCCGGGGACGAGCTGGACGGCCCGGCCATCATCTCCGAGGGCCTGTCCACCACCTTCGTGCCGGCGAACCACTCGCTGCAGGTGGGCACCTACGGCGAGCTGATCATCACCTGAACCGGAGCGACGAGCGCCAGGAGGCGACCGCCAACATGAGCATCGACCAAGCCACCACCGCACCGGGCGAGCTGCACGGCGGCCGGCTGCTGCGCGACCTGCCCGACGACGAGTTCCTGGCGCACTACCAGGGCGACCGGTTCACCATGTCCATCCTGGCGGCCCGGTTCAACTACGTCATGGAGCACGTCTGCAGCCACCTGCTGCGCGGCGCCTTCTCGCCGATCATCCGGGAGTACTACGACTTCTCGGCCGGCCTGGCCGGCCCCCCCGGCCTCGACTACGCCACCGCGGCGGTGGCCAAGACCCTGCCGGTGTTCTTCGGCATCATGCGCGACGCCATCGCCGCCACGGTGGACGAGTACGGGGTCGGCCGGATCCAGGAAGGCGACCTGCTGGTCTGCAACGACTCCTACCGGGTGGGCACCCACATCAACGACACCTGCTTCGTCCGCCCCATCTTCTACCAGGGCGAGCTGGTCAGCTTCGTGGCCATCCGGGGCCACATGCTGGACATGGGCGGGGTGGTGCCCGGCGGGTTCTCGGCCGCCCTGAACAGCAAGTACGAGGTCGGCCTCACCCTCCCCCCGATGCTCCTGTTCCGCGAGGACAAGCCGGTCAAGTCCACCCTCAGCCTGATCCTCGACAACGTCCGGTTCGGTGAGATCATCCTCCCCGACCTGCTGTCGATCCACTCGGCCCTGGCCGAGGGGGAGAAGCTGGTCCACGAGACCCTGGACAAGTACGGCATGGACGCCTACCTGGGGGCGGTGCGCTACGCCTGCGACGCCTCCGCCGAGACCATCCGGACCGCCTTCGAGGCACTGCCGGACGGCGAGTACTACGGCGAGGACGTCATGGACTGCGACGCCGCCGACCCCGACACCGCCTACCGCATCGCCGTCACCATCAAGAAGCGCGGCGGCCGGGCGGAGATCGACCTGAACGGCACGTCGGCGTCCGCCAAGACGTCGATCAACTGCGCCTGGCCCGACATCAAGTCGGTGACGGCCATGGCCCTCAAGTACGTGTTCAAGTCCAACGTGCCGTTCACGTCGGGCATCCTCCGCCACGTCGACATCGTGGCGCCGCTCGGCACCGTGGTGACGGCCCAGCAGCCCACGCCGGTGATGATGTACTTCGAGGCGTCGTTCGCCCTGGGCCGGGCCATCATGAACGCCTTCGCCAACGTGCTCGGGCCCGAAGCCATCGCCGGTGGCACCGACGCCCCGACCCACTACGCCCACGGCGTCCTGGCGGACGGCACCCCGTGGGTGGAGATGGCCACCTGCGGGGGGATGATGGGCCCGTTCGGGGCCACCTCGGCCGGCGACGCCGACAGTGGCGAGACCAACTACTTCACCAACTACATGCTGCCCCCCATCGAGTCCATCGAGCTGAACAGCCCGGTGATGATCATGCGGCACGAGTACCTGGTCGACACCGCCGGCCCGGGCACCCACCGCGGCGGGGCCGCCACCTTGAAGGACTCGCAGTGGCTCACCGCGGCCACGGCCACCATGGTGTCGAGCCACGCCCGCTACTCCACCGGCACCGGGGTCTACGGCGGCCGCGACGGCCGGGCCGGCGGGGTGTGGTTCTGGAGCTCCGTCAAGGAGTTCGGCGCCTGGCACCCGTTCCTGGTGCCCGTCGACGCCGCCGCCTACGCCAGCAGCACCCCGGTGGCGGCGGTGGTGGACCCCGAGACCCACGTCCTCGACCCCAAGGGGTCCTTCTACTCGTGGGGGCAGGAGTCCCTCTACGACACCGACCCCGGTGCCGTCTGGCGGTACCTGGTCCACGGCGGTGGCGGCTGGGGCGACCCCTACGAGCGGGACCCCCAGGCGGTGCTCCGGGACGTCCGTGACGGGTACGTGTCCGTCGCCGGCGCGGCCGAGGACTACGGCGTGGTGGTGGTCGGCGACCCCGACGAGGACCCCGAGGGGCTGGTGATCGACGAGGCGGCGACCGGGAGCCTGCGGGCCGCCGGCGCCCGAGTGGGCTGAGGACCGGGAGAGAGCCATGAGCGAGCAGAACGGCACCGGGTACCGGCGGATCGCCCCCCCGGTAGAGATGACCAGGGAGACCGTCGAGGGGACGTGCCCGGCCTGCGGGGCCGAGGCCCTGCAGCGCTACCCGGTCCTGGCGGAGAACGGCTGGTACACGGCGGTCAAGTGCCAGGAGTGCCTGGTGTCGGTGTCCCGGGACCGGCTGGACCACATCGGCGAGCTGCCGCCTCTGGTCGGCTCGCTCGAGGACAGCGCCCTGTACTGACGAAGGGCGGTAGTGAAGGGCGGCAGTTCGGTCGGCCCGGTGGGGAAGGTGACCGGGTCGGCGGCGCGGAGGGCCGACGGCGGCCGGGTTCGGCCGACGACACGAGGAGGGTGGGGTTGATCTACAGGGTGGGCATGGCGCCCCGACGACCCGAGGTGACGGTCGAGGAGTTTCGCAGCCGGTGGGGCGGCGAGCTGGCTGACGGTCTCGCCAAGGTGCCGGAGGTGGGCGGCTACGTCCAGAACTTCCCGGTGCTGGACGACGCCGGCTTCCCCCTGCTCGGCTACCCCGGGTTCGACGGCTGTGCCGAGACGACCTACGCCGACGAGGACCACATGCGGACCGCCGTCAGCTCGCCGGAGTTCGCCGAGCTGCAGACCGTCGAGCGCCGGTTCGTGGACCTGGACCGGGCCGGCCTCCTGGTGGGCACCGAGCGACTGACCGCCGGGGGCGAGCCCCCCGAGGAGGCCGTCAAGCTCATCACGTTCATCCGCAGCCACCCCCGCTGCCAGCCGGCCGACCTGGCCGAGGTGCTCACGGCCGAGGATCTCGGCGGAGCGGCCACCCGGCACCTGGTCCTGGCCGATCTGGAGGCCCAGCGGCCCCCGGCTCCACCGGCCTGTGCCGACGCCGTCGAGATCCGCTACTTCGGGTCGCTGGCCGAGGCGCAGGCCCAACTGGCTTCGGCGGGGGAGCGGAACCGCGAGTTCGGGCGGCGGGGTCGGGCCTTCGGCACCGTGGCCGTCCTGGCGATCGCCTCGAAAGTGGTTTGACCAGGGCGTTTACCGCCCCGGTCAGACGTTGCGGAACCTTGACGCTGTGGACGGGCCAGTGTTAGCGTATCTCAGATATCATATTGGCTACCCTGAGGGGGGGAGCATGGACGAGGGTTCGTCGTCTGGCGGCATGCGACCAAGGAAGCATCGCGGCATCCAGGGAGCACGGGTCGGAGTTGCGGGTGCCCTGGCGTTCGGCCTGGCCGGCGTGAGCCTGGTGGGCGTGAGCGCCGTCTCGACGGCCACCGCCGGGGCGGCCGGGGGGACAGTGGTGGTCATGGCCAGTGCCTCGGTCAACTCGTCGGTGGTGAGCAACCCGCCGATGATCCAGGGTGCCCAGGCGGCGGTGTCCTATCTGAACGCCCACGGCGGCCTGCACGGTCACCACATCAAGCTGATCGTGTGCGACAACAAGAACACACCGAACCTCGAGGTGGCCTGCGCCCGCCAGGCGGTGGCCACAAAGGTCGTCGCCCTGGTGGGGGCCAACTTCGAGACCAACGCCACCAGCGTGGTGTCGGTGCTGACGCCGGCCGGGATCCCGGTCGTCTCCCCGATCGACGGCAACCCGGCCGAGTTCAAGGCGCCGACCTACTTCAACCTGTGGAGCCAGGTGGGCACAAAGGTGGCCATCGGCCTGGCCATGGGCCAGAAGAAGTGCAAGTCCGGTGCCGGCGTGGCCCTGAACGTGCCCATCGCCAACCTGGGTGTCACATTCATGAAGCAGGGCCAGGAGACCGCCGGGGTCAAGACCACGACAACCGTCGAGGTCCCGATCCAGACCACCGACTTCAGCCCGACCGTGGAGCAACTGTCGAGCCTCGGCGTGACATGCTCGTTCCCGCTGATCGTCGAGACACAGTACGTGCCGTACTTCCAGGCCCTGCAGTCCGCCGGCTCGAAGGTGAAGAACTTCATCCCGGCCGTCGGCTTCAACACAGGCTCGCTGAAGACCATCGGCGCCCAGGGGGCCAGCGGCACCATCTTCACCTCGCCGTACCTGACCCCGTCGGCCAGCTCGTCGACACCCCAGGTCCGGACGTTCATGCAGGGCATGCACAAGTACCAGCCGAGTGCCACCCCTGACTCGGAGGCGGAGAACTCCTGGGTGGCGGTGATGATCCTCAACCAGGCCACCAAGGGCCTGAACAAGTGGACGGCGGCCTCGGTGCTCGGGGCGCTGCGCAAGGACGCCCACGTCAACGTGGGCTTCGGGATCCCGACCCTGAACTTCACCAAGAAGAACCCGACACCCAAGGTGGCGAGCATCTATGACACCGCCTACCACCTCCACGTGGTGAAGGGCATCACCCAGACCGACACCAACACCATCGTGACAGTCGAGTCGACGCTGAAGAAGGTGACGTTCACAACAAAGACATCGTGAGGTTCTGAACCGGCCCGGGGCCGGCGCCGCCGTCGACTGGTTCGGCGCCGCGCCGGTCCCGGGAGCTCAGCCCACCGTTGGCCGGCGGTGGGCGGGGGTCCGGCCGAAGGGGTGGGGGACACCCGGAAGCACTATCCGTGGGAGCGAAGGACCGGATGGGCCCTGGCGGGGGCTCCTTCCGATGAGGAGACAGCGCGATGGTCGAGTTTCTGAACCTGCTGTTGCTGGGCATCGGCGCCGGGAGCACCTACGCCCTCAACTCGGCCGGGATCATCATCACCTACCGGAGCTCGGGCGTGGTCAACTTCGCCCAGTGCGCCATCGGCGTGGTGGGGGCCTTCATCGACTACGAGCTCACCGTGGTCCATGGCTGGCCGGTGGTGCCGGCCCTGATCGTCGGCGTGGCCTGCTCGGCGGTGGTCGGTCTGCTGGTCTACGTCATCGCCATCCAGCCCCTGAAGGACGCCTCGACGCTGACCAAGGTGATCAGCACCCTGGCCGTCCTCCTGATCCTCGAGGCCGTCGGCCAGTTGGTCTTCGGGTCGAGCACCAGCTTCTCGGTGAAGCAGATCCTGCCGCTGAGCGCCATCTCGCTGGGCGGTGGGGTCCACTTCCCGGAGAACCAGCTCATCCTGGTCATCATCGCCATCGTGCTGCTCGGTGGCCTGGCCGTGGTCTACAAGCGGACCAGGTTCGGCGTGGCCACCTCGGCCATGGCCCAGAACCCGCTGGCCCTCCAGGCCCTGGGTGGCAAGGTCGGCCAGCTCCGGTCGCTGAACTGGCTGCTGGCCGGGGCCCTGAGCGGGGCCGCCGCCATCCTGCTGGTGCCCATCCAGGGCCTGAACGTGGGGGTGGCCACCGCCCTCATCATCCCGGCCCTGGCCGCCGCCATGGCCGGCAACATGTCCTCCTTCGGCCTGGCCCTGGCCGGCGGGGCGGTCATCGGCATCGCCCAGTCCGAGCTGGCCCCCTACTCCAACACCGTCCAGGGCCTGCCCGACGCCGTGCCCTTCGTCCTCATCATCATCTTCCTCATCATCCGGGGCCGGGGCCTGCCCCAGCGGGGCCACATGGTCGAGAAGCTGCCCATGGTGGGCACCGGTATCCTGCGCAAGCTCCCGGCCCTCCTGGCCGTGTTCATCATCGTCTCCCTGCTGCTGGGCCTGGCCTCCCAGCCCTGGCAGTACGCGGTGACCAACTCGCTCATCGAGAGCGTCCTGCTGCTGTCGGTGGTGGTGACCACCGGGTACGCCGGCCAGTTGTCCCTGGCCCAGTCGTCCCTGGCCGGCATCGCCGCCCTGGTGGCCGCCCAGGTCATCTACCACTGGGGCGTGCCCTATTTCGCCGCCTTCGTCATCGCCGTCTGCGTGGCCATCCCGGTCGGCCTGTTGGTCGGCCTGCCGGCGGTGCGAACGCGGGGCATCACCCTGGCCCTGGTCACCCTGGGCTTGGCCGTGACGGTGGACTCCCTGGTCTTCAACAACAACTTCCTGACCAACAAGGGCATCGGCCTGGACATCACCCACAACGGGACGGCCGGGATCTCGATCTTCGGGTTCGCCATCACACCGCTCAACCACCCCAACCGCTACGTGGTGGTGGTCTTCATCGCGTTCGTCATCCTGGCGCTGGGGGTGGTCAACCTGCGCCGGGGCCGGGTCGGCATGCGACTACTGGCCATCCGGAACAATGAACGGGCGGCCGCCTCTCTCGGCTACAACAGCGCCCGGATCAAGCTATGGGCCTTCGCCTACGGCACCTTCATCGCCGCCGTCGGCGGGGTGCTGCTGGCCTACCAGAACGAGACCGTCCTGTTCACCGGGTACAGCACCACCTCGAACATCCAGGTGGTGGCCTACAGCGTGGTCGGCGGTGTCGGCAGCGTGCTCGGTCCGTTGGTCGGCGGCACCCTCCAGTCCGGCGGTGTCGGCACCCAGATCCTCACACTGATCGACGCCTCCTGGTCGAAGTACATCACACTCATCGGCGGCCTCCTGCTGTTGATCACCGTCCTCGGGTCGGCCAACGGGGTGATCGAGGGCAACCTGGAGATGGCCCGGACCCTGTGGAAGAAGTTCCGGGGGACCCACGCCCGGGAAGGGGCCAGCATCGCCGAGACGGTCACCCACGTCCCGGCGCACGCCGCCAACTCGGGCCACGGCGCCACGCCGGAGCCCGGGACGGCCGACGACGGGGCCCCGCCCAGTCCGGTTCCGGCCACGACCACCCCGGCCACGACCACCCCGGCCACCACCCTTCCGGCGGCCGCCAAGGTCCCGGCGGCCGCCAAGGCGGCTCCCGACGGGGCGGCCACCGGGGACGGGTCGACCCAGGTGCCGCCCAAGACGCTCAGCGTGCGGGACCTGTCGGTGGCCTTCGGTGGCATCCAGGCCGTGACATCGGTCAGCCTGGACGTGGTGCCCGGGCAGGTGCTGGCCCTGATCGGGCCGAACGGCGCCGGCAAGACCACCGTCATCGACGCCGTCACCGGGTTCGTCCGTTCGACCGGGACGGTCACCCTCGGCGACGAGCGCATCGACGGCAAGTCGGCCCACCTCAGGGCCCGGGCCGGCCTGGCCCGATCGTTCCAGTCGCTCGAGCTGTTCGAGGACATGACGGTGCTCGACAACCTGCGCTGCGGCACCGACCGGCACGCCTGGACCCCGTACCTGAGCGACGTGATCAAGCCGGACCGGGCGCCCTTGTCCGAGGCCGACGCCGAGGTGCTCGACGTCATCGGCCTGTCGTCCATCAGCAGTGCCAGCCGTCCCGGCGAGCTGCCCTACGGGCACCGCCGGCTGCTGGCCGTGGGCCGGGCCCTGGTCACCCGGCCGTCGGTGCTGCTGCTGGACGAGCCGTGCGCCGGCCTCGACCAGGGCGACCGGCGCCGGACGTCCGAGCTCATCCGCTTCCTGGTCGAGTCCTGGGGCATCGCCGTCATGCTGATCGAGCACGACGTCGACGTGGTCCGGGGCGTGGCCGACCAGGTGGTGGCCCTGGACTTCGGGCGGATGATCGCCCGGGGCACGGCGGCCGAGGTGCTGGCCGACCCCAAGGTGGCCGCCGCCTACCTGGGCGAGGCCGATCCGGAGCAAGAGGCCGCAGAGGCCCGACGGCAGGAGGTGCCGCTGTGACCGCCACCCTGGCTGCCGAGAAGCTGTTCGCCGGCTACGGCAAGGTACCCGTGGTCCGGGACCTCGACATCGAGATCGGCCAGGGCGAGCTGGTGGCCCTGCTCGGCCGGAACGGCTCGGGCAAGACGACCACCCTGCTGACCCTGGCCGGCGTCCTCAGCCCGATCGACGGCCGGGTCATGGTCGACGGGCAGGAGTCCACGCTCCCGCTGAACCGCCGGGCCCAGGCCGGGCTGTCGCTGGTGATGGACGACAAGTCGATCTTCCCCGCTCTGACCGTCCGGGAGAACCTGCGACTCGGCCGGAGCACGGTCGACGACGTGGTCGAGCTGTTCCCCGAGCTGGTACCGCTGCTGGACAAGGCCGCCGGGCTGCTCTCCGGTGGCGAGCAGCAGATGCTGTCGGTGGGGCGGGCCCTGGCCTGCCACCCCGAGGTGTTCCTGGGTGACGAGCTCTCCCTCGGCCTGGCCCCCCTGGTGGTCAAGCGGCTCCTGGCCGCCGTCCGCAAGGCCGCCGACGAGGGGACGGCGGTGCTCCTGGTCGAGCAGCACGCCCGCCTGGTCCTGCCGATCGCCGACCGGGCCTACGTGCTGCAGAACGGCCGGGTGGTCCTGTCGGGCACCGGCCAGGAGCTCCGGGAGCGCATCCGCGAGGTCGAGAGCGCCTACCTGGCCGAGCCCGACTGATCGGGCCGAGGCTCCGCAGCCGGATGGTCGTGCTCGCCGGCTCACCAGGGCACTCGCGGGTTCACGGAACGTTACGAATCCTTGACGATCTCTCCGGTCGGTGATATTCTATCGCCGATATTATATTGACTACCCTGAGGGGGGGAGCATGAAAGACGTTTCCTCGTCCGGCGGCATGCGACCGAGCACTCGGCGCCGCTTCCGGACCGGACGCAGCGCAGGGCTGGCGGGTGCCCTGGCACTGAGCCTCACCGGCGTTGGCCTGGTGGGCGTGAACGTGACGAGCGCCACGCCGGCCGGAGCGGCCAGCACAGTGCCGATCATGGTCAGCGCCTCGCTGGACTCGCCGGTGGTGAGCAACCCGCCGATGTTCCAGGGCGTAGAGGCCGCGGTCTCCTACCTGAACGCCAACGGCGGGCTGCACGGTCACCACATCCGGCTGATCAAGTGCGACAACAAGAACACACCGAACCTCGAGGTGGCCTGTGCCCGTCAGGCGGTGTCCACAAAGGTGATCGCCCTGGTCGGCTCGAACTTCGAGACCAACCCGACAGGGGTGAAGGCCATCCTGGGCAAGGGCGGCGTTCCCAACATCGCCCCGGTGGGCGGCACGCCGACCCTGGCCGACGCGCCGACCGACTTCGACATCTGGAGCTTCCTCGGCACACGGGCCTCCATCGGCCAGGCCATGGGGACACGGACATGCAAGACCGGGACCGGTGTCGCCGTCAACGTGCCCATCGCCAACCTGAGCGTGGACTACGTCAAGGTCGGCATGAAGACCGGTGGCGTCAAGCCGGTGACAACGGTGGAGGTCCCGATCTCGGCCACCGGGTACGCCCCGGCCATCGAGCAGCTAACAAGCCTCAAGGCCACATGCGTGTTCCCGGTGATCGTCGAGACACAGTACCTGCCGTACTTCCAGGCCCTGCAGTCCGCCGGGTCCAAGGTGCGGAACTTCGTCCCCTCGGTCGGGTTCCCGACAGAGGCGCTGAAGACAATCGGGGCTGCCGGGTCCAAGAACACCGTCGAGACCTCGACCTACCTGACGCCGCTGGCCAACTCGTCGACACCGCAGGTGCGCCTCTTCATGAAGGAGATGAAGAAGTACCAGCCGGGTGCCCACACCGACGGTGAGTCGGAGAACTCCTGGGTGTCGGTGATGACCCTGAACCAGGTGACCAAGGGCCTGACCAAGTGGACGGCGGCCGGCGTGTTGAACGCCATCCGTCACGCCTCCCACGTCAACGTGGGCTTCGGGGTACCGACCCTGAACTTCACCAAGAAGAACCCCACACCGAAGCTGAGCGCCATCTACGACACGAAGTACCACATCCACATCGTGAAGAGCGGCACCCAGTTCTCGGACACCAACACAATCCTGACAGTGGAGTCCACGCTCAAGAAGATGACACTGACAGCCACTGGTAAATAACCGGCCTGGATCCGAGCCGACCTCGAGGCCGGCGCCCTACCGAACCTTCGGCGGGGCGCCGGCCTCTGACTTAGATCCGCGAGTAGCCGGCTGACCTGAGGGCAGAAATACGCGACAAAGTGCCTCTCACCTGGGAGAATGGTGGTTGCTGACACCCCATCGACCCAGGAAGAGAGGCACCTGTCTGGTGACCACGTTACGCCAC
>DASZUK010000034.1:0-36472 GCA_035547695.1 Acidimicrobiales bacterium | reverse complement strand
CTCCACGCCGTCGATCCACACCGGGTGGATGGCCTTCTCGGCGTACCTGGCCTCGATGTGCCGGGTGAAGCAGTCCCGGGGCTCGTAGTAGTGGTTGTCCGAGTCGAACGTCCGGAAGTCGCGCATCGACCTTCCCCCTTCGGTGGCCAGAATCCTATATCCTAGAGACTTGCACATCATACGGGTCTGGGCAACGGGTCAAGTAGCCCCCGCCGACCCGGGCGCCGATGGTCGTCGGCCGGCCGACAGCGGCGGCCGGGCCGGCGGCTACGACGAGATCGGGGAGGTCGACGATGGTGACGATCGAAAGCGAGCCACCGGACGCAGCCGCGCCCCAGGAGACCGTCCCCTGGGTGCTGTCGTCGGACACCCACATCGTCGAGCCCCCCGACCTGTTCACCACCCGGATGGACGCCGCCTTGCGGGACGACGCCCCGTTCGTGGTGGTGCAGGACGACACCGAGATGTGGATCGTCGGCGGCAAGGAGGGGCGGCCGCCGTTCGTGCCGGCCCGGGCCGGGGACCGGTTCCTGGCGCCCGGCGACCGGCCGACCCGGTGGAAGAAGAGCACCTACCAGGAGGAGACCTTCGCCAAGGACGTGAGCGCCAGCGCCTACGACCCCGATGCCTGGCTCGACGACATCGCCCGTGACGGCCTGTACGGCGGGGTGGTCATCCCCAGCCACACCCTGCTGTTCTACGGCCTCATCGAGGACACCGGGGTCCTCGACGCGGTGTGCCGGGCCATGAACGACTGGCTGGCCGACTTCGCCAGCGCCGACCCCGACCGGATCGCCCCCACCGCCATGGTCAACCTGGACGACGTCGACGTCGCCGTCGCCGAGATGGCCCGGGCCAAGAGCAAGGGGGCCCGGGGGGTGGTCATCCCCATCAAGAACCCCCGGTCCTACGACTCGCCGGACTACGACCCGTTCTGGGCCGCCGCCGTCGACCTGGACCTGTCCGTCAACTTCCACGTCGTCACCGTCCGGTGGCCGGCCACCCTGGCCGGGGCCGACAAGGTGTCCCAGGCCACCCTGCGCAACGTGTTCACCTCGGTCGGCGGCATCATCAACGGGGCCGACCTCGAGATCCGGTGGACCCTGTCGGAGATGATCCTCTCGGGCGTCTTCGACCGGCACCCGGGCCTCAAGGTCGTGTCCATCGAGAACGAGGGAAGCTGGGCCCCCTTCTTCTTGGACCGGCTGGACTGGCACTACCGGTACAACGCCTTCTTGGCCGACAGCTACCGGTTGGCCGACGGGGCGCTGCCGAGCGACCACTTCCGCCGCAACGTCTACATCAGCTTCACCGAGGACCCGCTGGTCATCGCGCTCCGGGACATGGTCGGTGGGTCCGGGCACCTGTTGTGGGGCAGCGACTTCCCCCACGCCGAGAGCACCTTCCCCCGGTCCCCGTCCATCGTCGCCGGCCAGATCGGCGCCCTCGACCCGGCCGAGCAACTGCGGATCGGACAGCGCAACTGCGCCGACCTGTACGGCTTCGACCTGGCCAAGCTGCCGGTGCCGCCGGCCCTGGCGGCCACGGGACAGGACCCCCGGCCTCGATGAGCCGGCCTCGATGAGATGGCGTGGCCGGCGGACCCAGTAGCTCCGCCACCTTGCCCATCCGCTGGCTGTGGACCCGCTCGTCCCGGCCATTGAGCCGGAGGAGCCTCGCCACCGCCGGATCCAGTTCGTTCTCGGCCCAGCGGGCGTATGTCCTATAGGATATCAATAAGGCACTGGCGGACGAGCCGAGGGGGATGAGCGCATGAGCGACCGGACACCGATGGTCGATCTATCGGTCCTGTCGCCGTGGTCGATCGGCTCGACCACGATCCCCAACCGGGTCGTGTTCGCCGCCCACATGACTCGTCTCGGCGACCGGGGCGGCCCCGATGGCGGGGTGACCGAGGCGATGATCGCCTACCACCTGGCCCGAGCCAACGGGGGTGCGGGGCTCATCGTCCTCGAAGCGGCAGCCGTCCACCCGACCACCGCCGTGATGGACCTGAGTGGTTGGACCGACGAGCTCGTCGCCGGGTTGCGCCGTCTCGGTGAAGCCCTGCACCCGACCGGGGTGAAGGTGTTCCAGCAGATCTGGCACGGCGGGGCGGTCGCCACCGGCCCCGGCCGAGAACCCCCGTGGGCGCCCTCTTCGATCCCCGCCTCCCATGCCGAGGTGGCGCCCGTGCCCATGACCGTGGCCATGATGGAGGAGATCGCCGGGTCGTTCGCGGCGACGGCGGCGCGGGTCCGGGGCGCCGGGCTCGACGGGGTCGAGGTCCACGGGGCCAACGGCTATCTGCTGGGACAGTTCCTGTCGTCGCTGTTCAACCGCCGGACCGATGCGTACGGCGGGTCCCTCGACAACCGGCTCCGGTTCGTGCTGGAAGTGCTCACCGCCGTCCGCCGAGCCGTCGGCCCCGGCTTTCCCGTGGGGATCCGCCTCTCGTCGGACGAGCTGATGGAGGGCGGCCTGACCCCGACGGACACGGTCGCCATCGCCCAGAGGATCGAAGCGTCCGGGACGGTCGACTACCTGTCGCTCACCCTGGCCGTTCCCCAGACCGTCCACCGCAACGTCGGCGCCATGTACGAGCCCCACGCCTATGAGGTCCCGTACTCGTCGCCCGTCGTCCATGCCGTGTCCCTCCCTTGCGTCCTCACCGGTCGGTTCACCTCCCTGGAGGAGGCATCCGAGGTGATCGACCGGGGCGACGCGGCGGCCGTCGCCTTCGTCCGTTCCCTGGTGGCCGACCCACATCTGGTCCGCAAAGCGCGGTCCGGGCAGGCGCCCTGCCCGTGCATCGGCTGCAACCAGCTCTGCACCCAGGGGTTCGGAGGGGAACGTGATCGCCGCCGCCACGCCATCGGCTGCGTCACCAACCCCACGGCCGGTGAGGAGCTGGAGCTGCCGGTGGACGCCCAGCCGGCGTCCACCCCCAGGCAGGTCGTCATCGTCGGCGGCGGTCCCGCCGGCCTCGAGGCGGCCCGGGTGGCCGCCCAGCGGGGGCACGTGGTGCGGCTGTTCGAGGAGCGCCACCAACTCGGCGGGCAGGAGGCGTGGGCGGCGGCCACGCCGGGAAGGGCAGAGATCGACCGCCATCGGACCTGGCTGGAAGCCGAGGCTCGGAGGGCCGGCGTCGAGATCGTCCTCGGCCGACGGATCGAGCCGGGCGACCTGGCCTCCCTCGGCCCGGTCGACGTGCTCGTCTCCGCCGTCGGCCCCGTCCGCCGCCGGGAGCTGCTCCAGGTCGCCCAGCCCGGCCATGTCGCCCCGGTCGACGACCTCACGGCGGTCGCCTACGTGGACGACATCATGACCGGGAGGACCGAACCCCAGGGAACGGTGGTGGTGTACGACGACGTCGGCAAGGCCGAGGGGTACAGCGTCGCCGAGGTCCTCCTGGCCATGGGGTGCGCCGTGACGTTCGTGACGCGGCATCCCAAGATCGCCCACCGCATGGGCGACTATTCGATCCCCTACGTCCGTCGGCGACTGCAGGAGCACGGGGTCCGGACGCTCGTCCTCTCGTACCTGGCCGAGGCGACGGGCGGGAAGGCCCGGGTGGCGTCCGTCGACGGCGGAGAAGGGGCGTGGACCGACGCCGACTGGATCGTGCCGGTGATGTTCCACGAGCCGAACCGGGAGCTGGCCGACGCCGCCGAGCAGCTCTTCCCAGAGGTCCACACCATCGGCGACGCCCGGGTCGAGGGGTACCTGCACGATGCCGTAGCGGAAGGTCATCTCCTCGGCCGGACGATCTGAGCCCGACCCGGACCGGACGATCCCCTCGAACCACGACGAACAGGAGCCCCATGCAGATCATCGACGCCCAACTCCACGACCCGGCGCCGTGGCTGGAATGGCCGGCCGACGACCTGGAGACCCGCCGCCGGATCCTGACCGAGCTGACCCTGGCCTGGATCGACGCCCTGGGCATCGATGCGGCCCTCCTGTTCCCGTTCGACGAGGAGTGGGCGATGGATGCGGCCGGGCAGTTCCCCCGACGCCTGGGCGTGGTGCTGGAAGCGAGCGCCTCCACTCCCGACCTGGACGGGTTCGTCGCCGGGGTGAAGCGGCAACATGCCGACGGCGCGGTGGGGCTGCGGGCGGTGGCCTCGGCGCTCTGGTCCGCCGACTCGACCGATCTGGAGGAACTTGGCTCCGGCCCGATCGACGTCGATGCCCAGCCCGACCGCGACGCCATCGACCGGGTCCGCGGCGGCGTGTTCGACGAGCTGTTCGCGGCCTGCCAGCGCCACCAGGTGCCGCTGTTCTTCTATCTGAGTGGCTACCTGCCCCTCGCCGGGGAGGTGGCCGAGCGCTATCCGGACCTGACCCTCGTGGTCGACCACTTCGGCCTCCGGCAGCCGCCGGTGGACCAGCGGACGACCCCTCCGTTCAAGGCCCTCCCCGAGCTCCTGGCCCTCGGCCGCTACCCGAACGTGGCCGTCAAGTTCAGCGGGGCACCGTCGCTGTCGGAAGCGCCCTACCCCTACCCGGACCTCTGGCCCCACCTGATGCAGGTGGTCGAGGCCTTCGGGCCCGAGCGGCTGATGTGGGCCAGCGACATCTCCCGGTTCTACGGCCGGATCGGCTACACCTACCGGTCGGAGAGCTCCCAGGGCCCCTACCCCGGCAAGCACAGCTACGCCGAAGCCCTCCACTTCATCCTGGACACCGACGAGCTGTCGTCCGACGACAAGGAGTGGATCCTCGGCGGTACGGCCCGCCGGTTGCTGAACTGGCCGACGACGGCCTGACGGAGAGCAGATCCGCCCCGGCGGGCCGAACCGGCCGGGGCCCGGCAGCCGATCGACGACCGATCAGCCGGCGCCGTCCCGTTCGGCCAGGAGCTCGAGGATCAACGCCTGGTTGCGCTCCAGGTGGGCGATGGTCGCGGCTCTGACTTTCTTCGGGTTCCGGGTCTCGACGATGTCCAGGTACTCCTGCTCCATCAGCCGGGTCTCGCGGTCCCGGTCACTGCCGTGGTCGGCGGCCAGGAGGAACCGGGCATAGCGCTCGTTGGCGGTGAAAAGATAGTCCCAGATCCGTTGGTCCCACTCCGTCATGGCGTGCTCCATGACCCCGAAGTAGATCTGCCGATGGGCCGAGATCTGCTCGTCGTCGCTCGCTCCGGCCGACTCGGCCATGATGGCCCGGAGCCGCTCCAGGTCCTCGGCCGTCAGGAGGGCCGCTCCCTTGGCCGCCAGGTTCGGCTCGATCTCCAAGCGAAGCCCATAGATGCCCTTGACGTCGTCGCTGTTCATCGGGCGCACCTCACCGCCCCGGGCCGGACGGAGCGTCACCAGGCCCTCGGTCGCCAGGTGCCGGATCGCCTCCCGTACCGGGATGTGACTGACACCGAGCCGTGTCGCCAGGTCGGTGATGGAGAAGCTCCCCGCCGGCAACTCGCCGGTGACGATCCAGTGCCGGATCCGCTCGGTGACCTGTGTCACCATCGACACCGGATTGATGCGGGCGTCGGCTGTGCGCGGCGGGGGCAACGTCAACTCCCGGGCGCCGGCGCCAGCGGTCGGTGGGGAGCGGGTCCGGTGGACGGCGCCTGAGCCCTAGGCCGGGTCACGTACCGCCGTCACTACCGAACCCGTACCTGAAACTTGGCCACCGCGTCTCGCTGCTCGAGTAGCGCCAGGATCTCGGCTTCGCTGTTCGGGTGGCCACGACGTCAATGTAATCCTCTTGCGCCTGGTGATAGTCCGTCTCCAGCTTTGATCCGGCCTCCGACGCCAGTTGCAGCCACGTATAGCGTTCGAATGCCGTGTACAAGTTTCGTAGATCCCAGGCCGTCAGGCCCTTCCCAATGATCGCCTGATACGCCAGACGGTTGGATCTCAGCTTTTCGCCAATGTTGAGGGTCCTGGACTGCCGTACCAACGTACGAATGGACCGGAAGTCGTCATCGTCCAGCAGCACGGCGCCGCGGGCGGCCAGGGACGGGTCGATCAACAGGCGGAGGCCACAGATCCCCTCGACGTCGTCCTTGTTCATGGCGGTGACCTCGCCGCCTCTGGCCGGACGCATCGCCATCAGGCCTTCGGTCTCGAGCCGCCTGATCGCCTCCCGGACCGGGATGTGGCTGACCCCCCAGTTGGTTGGCGAGCTGGGTGATCGAGAAGTTGCCGGGAGGCAGGCTGCCGCTCACGATCCAGTGCCGGATCTGGTTCGTGATCTGGTTGACCACCGATACCGGGTTGACGGGTGTCTGGGCCGGCTCTGTGGGCACACCTTCTCCTGCAGTAGGACGCCGAGCCACCGCCGGCTCGAGCGAGATCATATCGAGCCGAACCGCCGTTCCGGCGTGCCACCCCGCCTCACCAGATCCCCCTCCCCCGCCTCCCGCTCACCGGTCCCCCCCTCCGGTGTTCTGCTATATCCTTTAAGAATATCGCCGCTAGAGACGGCGGGCGCTCAGGCGCCGAGTCGACGACAGGGAGGTCAGCGGTGGCGGGGAGGTTGGAAGGCAGGGTGGCCCTCATCACCGGGGCCGCCAGGGGGCAGGGGCGGGCCGAAGCGGTCCGCCTGGCCGAGGAGGGGGCGAGCATCGTCGCCCTGGACGTGTGCGGCCCCATCGCCGGCCGGGACCTGTACCCGGCGTCGTCGCCGGCCGACCTGGCCGAGACGGTGGCCCTCGTGGAGGCGGCCGGGCAGAAGGCGGTGGCGATCGAAGGTGACACCCGCCGGTTGGCCGACCTCCAGCGGGCCGTGGACGAGGGGCTGTCCGCCTTCGGCCGGCTGGACATCGCCGTGGCCAACGCCGGCATCCCCGGCAGCCGGGGCCTGCTCCACGAGATCAGCGAGGACGGCTGGCAGACCACCATCGACGTCGACCTGACCGGGGTGTGGCACACCGCCAAGGCCGTCCTGCCCACCATGATCGAGGCCGGCCGCGGCGGGTGCATCGTGCTCACCTCGTCGGCGGCCGCCTCCAGGATCAAAGAGCAGCTCGGGGACTACGGCGCGGCCAAGGCCGCGGTCAACCACCTCTGCCGGACCCTGGCCCTCGAGAACGGTCGCCACGGCATCCGGGTCAACGCCATCGAGCCGGGGTTCGTGGCCACCCCCATGGTCATCAACGAGGCCACCCTCCGGCTCTACCGGCCGGACCTGGACCACCCGACCAGGGAGGACGCCGAGCCGATGTTCGCCGACAAGGCCTACCTGAAGGTCAAGCCGCTGCTCGCCGGCCGGGACATCGCCAACGCCGTCCTCTGGCTGGCCTCCGACGAGGGGGCCTTCGTCACCGGGGCCGTCGTCCCGGTGGACATGGGGTGGATCCCGTGACCGCCCGGCCGGCCATCCTCCGGGCCGGGGGCGCCCCGCGCTGAGGTCGGCACCCGTCGCCGGGGTGGGGGTAACCCCCGCCCAGGACGCCGACTAGCGGTATTCCACCCGGCCGGGCGGTTCCTTACCGTTGTCGGTGATGATCACGGCACACGCACTGACGAAGCGGTACGGCGCGGCAACGGCCGTCGACCATTTGACGTTCGAGGTCCAACCCGGGGTGGTCACCGGCTTCCTCGGCCCCAACGGATCGGGCAAGTCGACCACCATGCGGATGGTCATGGGCCTCGACGTGGCCGACTCGGGGTCGGCGCTCATCGACGGCAAGCCCTACGCCCAGTTGCGCTGGCCCCTCCGGGAGGTCGGCGCCCTGCTGGACGCCAAGGCGTTCCACCCGGCCCGGACGGCCCGGAACCACCTGCGGTGGCTGGCCCTGTCCAACGACATCCCCCTCCGGCGGGTCGACGAGGTCCTCGACCTGGTCGGGCTGGCCTCCGTCGCCGGCCGGCGGGCGGGGAAGTTCTCCCTCGGCATGAGCCAGCGGCTGGGCATCGCCGCGGCCATCCTCGGTGATCCGGGGGTCCTGCTGTTCGACGAACCGGTCAACGGCCTCGACCCCGAGGGCATCCGGTGGGTGCGCCACTTCCTGCGCGGCCTGGCCGCCGAGGGCCGGACCGTGCTGGTGTCCAGCCACCTGATCAGCGAGATGTCCCTCACCGCCGACCGCCTGGTGGTGATCGGCCGTGGCCGGCTGATCGCCGAGACCAGCGTGGACGACTTCGTCGCCCGGAGCGGCGGTGGTGGCGTCAGGCTGGTCACCCCCGACGCCGAGCCGTTCGCCGCCGCGCTCGCCGCGGCCGGGGCCACCGTCGACGACGGCCTGGTCTCACCGGACGACGCCGCCGGTGCCGGCGGCGGGAGCCCGCCCGGCCCCGCCCGGTGGTTGACCGTCAGGGGACTGACCGCCCCGCAGATCGGCGACCTGGCTGCCCACCACGGCCTCCGGGTGCACGAGCTGACGCCGGTGGCCGGGTCCCTGGAGGACGCCTTCATGGAGCTGACCCACGACGAGGTGGAGTACCGCCCGAGCGCGCCCGGCCCGGCGGCCGTCGGCGGAAAGGAGTGACCACGATGACCGACACCCTCCGAGCCGTGCCACCGGGGCACTACGCCCCCCGGCACGTCATCCGGTCGGAGATCACCAAGGTCCTGACCCTGCGGTCGACGGCCGTCATGCTGGGGCTGACCCTGGTGATCAGCCTCCTGGTGACCGGCCTGGTGACCAACAACGCCCTGCACCACGTCAGGGACTGGTACTTCGGGTTCGACCCGACGCAGTCCTCCCTGACCGGCATGATCACCGCCGCCCTCACCGGGGGCGTGTTCGGGGCGTTGCTCATCACCGCCGAGTACTCCAGCGGCACCATCCGCACCACCCTGGCCGCCACGCCGAAGCGGCCCTTCCTGCTGGCCGTCAAGACCGGGGTGGCCGTCGCGCTCACCGTGGTGTTCTGCGAGGTGCTCAGCTTCCTCTCGTTCTTCCTCGGCCAGGCCGTCCTCTCGGGCGGCGGCGCGCCCACCGCCAGCCTGGCGTCGCCCGGCGCCGCCCGGGCGGTGGTGCTGACCGGGCTGTTCATCGCCCTGATGGCCCTCATGTCCTTCGGGTTCGGGCTCATCTTCCGCAACATCGCCGCCGCCATCGCCGCCTTCGTCGGCGTGGTGTTCGTCCTGCCGCTGGTGGTCCACAGCATCTCGGAGCCGGCCGTCCGGTACCTGCCGAGCAACATCCTGACCAACTCGGTCATGGCCACCGTCCACCAGAACCTCGGGCCGGACCAGCCGCTGTCGGCGGCCGTAGGCTTGCTGTTGATGCTGCTGTACGCCGCCGTAGCCGTTGCCGCCGGAGCGGTGCTCTTCGTCCGGCGGGACGCGTGAGCGACCCCGGGGCAGGGAACGGCTGGGTGCAGGTCAGGGTCCCGCCGGAACGGGCCGACCAGGCCAAACGGGTGGTGCGGACGGTCCTGCGGGAGCCGTTCCAGGGCCGTAGCTGGGCGGAGCTGGGGTACTTCCTGGCCAGTGCCGCCCTGACCTACGTGGCCATGGTCGCCGTGGGGGCGCTGGGGGCCGCCGGGATCGTCCTGTCGGTGGTCTTCGTCGGCGTCCTCCTCCTGGCCTGCGGCCTGCGGGCCGCCCGGGGCCTGGGGTACTGGCAGCGCACCCTGGCCCGCCGGCTGCTGGGCGAGGAGATCCCCGACCCCGAGCCGTTCCGCCCCCGACCGGGGTTCTTCGGGTGGCTGCGCTCGGCCTTCGGTGACCGGGCCGCCTGGCGGAGCGTGGCCTATGTCGTGGCCAAGGTGCCCCTCACCGTCTTCGGGGTGTGGTTCGCCCTCAGCGTCTGGCTCGAGGCGCTCTTCGGCATCGTCTCCCCGTTCACCGGTGGCCGCGGCCTGGGGCGGTTCGGCTTCCTGGGGTGGCTGGCCGGCGCCGGCGCCGGCAACGGCCCGGAGACCGGGTTCGGCACCCACGTCGCCGTCTTCCTGGCCGGGGTGCTGCTGCTCTTCGTCGCCCCGTGGACCATGCGGTTGGTGGTCTACCTCGACCGGCAGTTGATGCACCTCCTGCTCGGCCCGGACGCCGCCACCTCCCGGGTGCGGACCCTGGAGGCGTCGAGGGCCAAGACCCTCGACGCCGCCACCGAGACCCTGCAGCGCATCGAACGGAACCTGCACGACGGGACCCAGGCCCAACTGGTCGCCCTGGCCATGCGGCTGGGACAGGCCAAGGACAAGCTCGACCACCTCGACGACGGGGAGGACCCGGCCGACCTGGACGCCATCCGGAAGCTGGTGGACGACGCGCACCGCGGGGCCAAGGAGGCCATCACCGACCTTCGCGACCTCGCCCGCGGCATCCACCCGCCGGCACTGGACACCGGGCTGGAGAACGCCCTGGCCACCCTGGCCGCCCGCAGCCCCGTCCCGACCGAGGTGACGGTGTCGGTCGAGTCCCGTCCGGGCCCGGCCATCGAGGCCATCTGCTACTTCTGTGCCGCCGAGCTCCTGGCCAACGTCGCCCAGCACGCCCAGGCGTCCCGGGCCTCCCTGACCTGCACCCAGCACGGGCCGTGGCTCCGCATCGTGGTCCGTGACGACGGACGGGGCGGCGCGTCGGTGAACCGGGTCGGCTCGTCGTCGAGCGGCCTGGCCGGCCTGGCCGACCGGGTGGGGGCCGTCGACGGCCACCTGACCATCGCCAGCCCGTCCGGGGGACCGACCGTCGTCACGGTCGACCTGCCCACCCACGCCTGACGTGGCCGCGGCGGACGCCCTGCGCGTCGTGATCGCCGAGGACTCCGCCATCCTCCGGGACGGCCTGGTCCAACTGCTCACCGACCGGGGGTTCGCCGTGGTCGGTGCGGTGGGCGATGCGGCCGGCCTGGAGCAGGCGGTGGCCGCCGATCCCCCCGACGTCGCGGTGGTCGACATCCGCATGCCCCCGACGTTCACCGACGAGGGGCTCCGGGCGGCCATCGCCCTCCGCCGGGACCGCCCCGAGGTGGGCATCCTGGTGTTCTCCCAGTACGTCGAGACCCGGTACGCCGCCGACCTGCTCGCCGGCGGCGCGGCCGGCATCGGCTACCTGCTGAAGGACCGGGTGGCCGACGTGGCCGACTTCGCCGACGCCCTGGTCCGGGTGGCGTCGGGGGGGACCGCCCTGGACCCGGAGGTGGTGACCCAGCTCATGGGGGCGTCCCGCCGCACCGACGCCCTGGCCGGGCTGAGCAGCCGGGAACGGCAGGTGCTGGCCCTGATGGCCGAGGGGCGGACCAACTCGGCCATCGCCGCCACCCTGGTCGTCTCGGAGGGGGCGGTCGAGAAGCACGTCGCCAACATCTTCTCCAAGCTGGACCTGCCGGCGACGTCCACCGACCACCGCCGGGTACTGGCCGTGCTCCGTTACCTGGAGGGCTGACGTCCCGGAGGCCGGCTCCCCGTGGGGTGCCCGGTCAGCCGGCCCTGGCCAGCACCCCGTCGAGGTTGTCGTGCATCACCATCCGCACCTGCTCCTCGGGCAGCGTGTCGATCGACTTGGCGTAGTCCAGCGGGTCGGCCAGCCCTTCGGGGTGCGGGTAGTCGGACCCGAACAGCACGTTCTCGGCCCCGATGAGCTCGACCAGGCCCACGACGTCCTCTTCGGGGAACGGGCTGACCTTGACGTGGGCCTTGAAGATCTCGCTGGGGGTCCCCTCGATGGGCCCGCCGAGCCAGGGGCCCCGCCGGAAGTTCTTGAGGGCGTGGTCCATGGCGTGGAGGAGGTAGTCCACCCACATGCAGCCGTGCTCCAGGCTGAGCAGGGTGACGTTCGGGAACCGGCCGAACAGGTTGTGGGCGATGCACGCCGCCAGGGTGTCCATGATGGGCCGGTCGCAGTAGAAGTTGGAGAGCTGCAGCAGCGACATCTCCCGGACGTTCGGTGCCGGGTCCTCGCCCCACCGGGACGAGAACAGGTCGGCGTAGCCGGCGTCGCCGACGTGGAACGCCACCGGCACCCGGGCCTCGTCGACGAGGGACCAGAACCGGTCGAAGTAGGGGTCGGCCACCGATCGGCCGTCCACCGGGCCGGGCCGCAGGGAGAAGGCCCTGGCCCCGGCGGCCAGCAGCCGCTCGGCCTCGGCCACCGCCTGGTCCCGGTCGAACAGGGTCAGCAGCGGGACCCCGAACAGCCGGCCGTCGCCGCCGAACCCCCAGTCGTCCTCCAGCCAGCGGTTGAACGCCCGCAGGTTGGCGTACAGGGCGGTGGTGTCGTCGTGGATCTCGTACTCCCAGCAGACGCCGAGGGTGGGGAGCAACAGGGTCTTGTCCAGGCCCTGCTGGTCCATCTGGGCCAGCCTCGCCGTCCGGTCCTGGTCGCCGGGTCGGAGGGGCTTGAACTCGCGGGCCGCCTCGATCTCCTCGGGGGTCAGGTCGTCCCGCAGGTACATCTGCTGGAAGATGCCCGGGACCGACGCGCTGTCGTAGTGGGTGACCGGGAAGTGGAGCCACCGGTCGCCCAGCGCGATGGTGCCGGTGCCGTCGGGGGCGGTCGCCGGGCGGAGGGCCAGGTCGGCGTGCTCCTTCTCGATGTGCCGGGTGAAGCAGTCCCGTGGCTCGTAGTAGTGGTTGTCGGCGTCGAACGTCGGTCGGTCGGCCATGGCGTGCCCCTTCGTGTCGTCTCGGTCGGTCGGCCCGGCCCGGCTACGACCGGCGCCAGGGGGACCCGTTGTTGAGGATCCAGCCCATGTCGACGGCCATTGTGATGCCGGTGACGTACGCCGCCTCGTCGGAGGCCAGCCAGGCGACGGCGTTGGCGATGTCCTCGGGGTCGAGCAGGGCCTTCTCCTTCAGCAGGGCCATGTCGGCGTACAGCGGCAGGACGTCCTCGCGGCCCGGGCTCTCCAGGTCCGGCCGGAACAGCCGGAACGTCGGCTCGTTCATGACCATCGGAGAGTCGACGTTGCCGGGCAGGATGGCGTTGACCCGGATGCCGTACCGGCCGTTCTCGATGGCCAGCGTCCGCATCAGGTGGCTGACCCCGGCCTTGGCCGCCCCGTAGTCGCCCACGTGGGCCCGGGGGTTCGCCACGATGGCCGACGACGTGATGATGATCGACCCGCCCTTCCCGGCCTCGATCATCGGCGGGAGCGCCGCCCGCACGGTGTGCCACACCCCGGTCAGGTTCACGTCGATCGTGGCCTGCCAGTCGCTCGGGGCGATCTCGTGGACCAGGGCCCGCGACCCGGCGATGCCGGCGTTGGCCACCACCACGTCGAGGTGCCCGAAGGCGGCCAGACCCTGCTCGACGGCGTCCTCCACCGCCGGGAGGTCCCGGGTGTCGACGGCGAAGGTCCGGGCCTGGCGGCCCAGGGCCTGGATGTCGTCGCCCAGTCGGTCCAACTGTGCGGTGGTGCTCGGCGGGAAGGACTCCCGGCCCTTGATGGGGCCGCAGATGTCCAGGGCGATGACGTCGGCGCCCCGTTCGGCCAGCATCAGGGCCTCGGCCCGGCCCTGGCCGCGGGCTGCTCCGGTGACCAGGGCTACCTTGCCGTCGAGCGTCGTCCCCACTGTTGACCGCCTTTCCCCGCAGGCCCGGACCGGACGGATGTTCCGGCCCACTCAGTTTACATATCATATAGTCACGGACGCGGCGAACGGAGGCGGGAGCACCCCATGCAGATGATCGACGCCCAGCTCCACGACCCGGTCCCGTGGCTGGAGTGGCCGGCCTCGACCTGACCGGCGCGGCCGGCGCCGCGGTGCCGGCCGGCGGGATCAGAATTCCAGGACCAGCCGGCCCCGCACCCCGCCGGCCTCCAGTTGGCGGTGGGCCGCCACCGCTGTCTCGGCCGGCATGGTGGCGGCCACCCGAAGGGTCAGCACCCCGTCCTCGGCCTGCTGGCGGAGCCGGTCCAGCTTGCCGGTCTCCTTGGCGTACCCGGCGACGAGCACCGGGTGGAACGTGACCCCCCGCTCCCCCGCCGCGGTGTACCCGCGGGCGGTCACGATCCGGCCGCCGTCCCGGACGGCGCCGACGGCCAACTGGTTGAGCAGGGCCGCGTCCACCAGGCCGTCCACCCCCTCGGGCACCTCGGCGCGGACCCGGTCGGCGAAGTCGTCGCCCCGGCGCACCACCACGTCGGCCCCCAGGTCCCGCACCAGGGCCTCGTCCGCCGCCGATGCGTCGGCCACCACCCGGAGCCCCTCGGCCTTGCCCAGTTGCACGACGTACCCGCCCAGCGCCCCGGCGGCACCGGTGACCCCCAGCACCTGGCCGGGCGCCAGCTCCAGCAGGTCCAGGGCCATCCGGGCGGTCAACCCGTTCATCGGCAGGGTGGCCGCCTCGGCGTCGGAGGCCCCGGCCGGCACGGCCACCACCGACTCCGCCGGCACCACCACCCGTTCGGCGTAGCCCCCACCCTTGGGCCGGACGGGCAGGACGATGGCCATCACCCGGTCGCCCACGGCCAGGTCGGTGGCCGCTCCCTCCCCGATCTCCTCCAGCACCCCGGCCACCTCCATCCCCGGGATGTACGGCGGCGGCCACTCCTTCAACTGGTCCGCCCGGGCCCCGGCCCGCAGGCCGGTGTCGGTGGGGTTCACCGTGGCCGCATGGACCCGGATCCGGACCTCCCCGGGCCCGGTCACCGGGTCCGGCAGGTCCAGCACCTGGAGGGCCTCCGGCCCTCCCCATTCCGTCACGCCGATCGCCTTCATTGATCGCTATGATATATCCACCTTCGCCGGATCGATGCCGGCCAGGCGTACCGCAGCAGGGAAGGGGTCGGCATGGGTGACCGGCGGGAGCTCGAGCAGCGAACCCTGGGGAGCGGTGCCGCCGCCCTGACGGTGTCGGCGGAGGGACTGGGGTGCATGGCCATGAGCCACGCCTACGGGCCGGCCGACGAGGCGGAGTCGATCGCCACCGTCCACGCCGCCCTGGACGCCGGGATCACCCTGGTCGACACCTCCGATTCGTACGGCCCCCACCACAACGAGCGGTTGGTCGGCCGGGCCATCGCCGGCCGGCGCGACCAGGTGGTGCTGGCCACCAAGTTCGGGATCCGGCGCCTGGACGACGGCAGCCGGACCGTCGACGGCCGGCCGGACTACCTCCGGGCGGCCTGCGACGCCAGCCTGGACCGGCTGGGGGTGGACCACGTGGACCTGTACTACCAGCACCGGGTGGACCCGGACGTGCCGGTGGAGGAGACCTGGGGCGCCCTGTCGGAGCTGGTGGCCGCCGGGAAGGTGCGGCGGCTGGGCATCAGCGAGGCGGCCCCGGACACCATCCGCCGGGCCCACGCCGTCCATCCGGTGACCGCCCTGCAGTCGGAGTGGTCGCTGTGGACCCGGGAGGTGGAGGACGACGGGGTCCTGGCCACCGTCCGGGAGCTGGGCATCGGGTTCGTCGCCTACAGCCCCCTGGGCCGGGGCCTGCTGTCGGGGACCGTCCGCAACGTGGACGGCCTGGACGACACCGACTACCGCCGGGTGGCCCCCCGGTTCCAGCCGGACAACCTGGCCACCAACCTGCAGTTGGTGGACCGGGTCACCGACATCGCCGCCGAGAAGGGGGTCACCCCCAGCCAGTTGGCCCTGGCCTGGCTGCTGGCCCGGGGACCCGACGTGGTCCCGCTGTTCGGCACCAAGCGGACCGCCTACGTGGCCGAGAACGTCGGGGCTGTGGCGGTGGACCTGACCGACGACGACCTCCGGCGGATCGACGCCGCCGCGCCGGTGGGGTCGGCCGCCGGCGACCGGTACCCGTCCCCCATGATGGGGCTGCTCAACCGGTAGCCCACGCTGTGGCCCCCCACGTGACCCCCCCACGTGACCCCTCACTGTGGTCTCCACTGTAGATCCCCCCATTGTGATATAGCCTATAGGCATGGCTGATGACGACGAATGGCGGGATCGGCAGGGCATCGCCGACGCCCTGCACGCCTACTGCCGGCTGGTGGACCAGAACCGCCCGGACGAGGCCGCCGCCGTCTTCACCGCCGACTGCACCTGGAAGTACCGGCGCGGTGACGACGCCGTCCAGACCGGCCGGGACGCCCTGGCCGCCCACATGGCACAGTCGCTCGTCGGGATGCGGGCCACCAGCCACCACCTGTCCAACCTGGAGATCACCTTCACCGGCCCCGGGACGGCCAGGGTGGACAGCTACGTGTCCGCCGTCCACTTCTTCGAGGACGACCGGCCGGAGTTCCAGATCTGGGCCAGGTACCATGACGGATTCGTCAAGACCGACGAGGGGTGGCGGATCGCCGACCGGAGGGTGACGGTCGCCGGGGAGCTGAACGGCCACGGCCCGGCCGCCTGGGAGCCGATCGAGCGCCGGCCGTCCGGCGCCGACGCCGACGCCGACGTCAGCCGGTCAGCGGGTTGAAGTTGGCGTGGGCGGCCAGTTGCCAGCGGTGGCCGTTCCAGGTGAACACCGACAGCCGGGGCGCCGGGCCGGGGGTGTAGGGCTTCCCGTTGGCGGTGCCGGTGACGGTGCTGGTGTACCGGGCGACGAGGGCACCGTTGGACTCGGTGGCGGTCAGCCCGGAGATGGCGAAGGTGGTGATGGTGGGCAGGTCTGTCAGGTAGGTCGACTTGGTCTCGCCGCTGCCGTCGGCCCGCTCGATCTGGAACCCCGGCGCCAGGAACCGTGTGAGGCCGGCCCGGTTCTGGTGGGCCAGGAGGACGAAGAACCGGTGGACCAGGGGCCGGGCGGTGGCCGTCGGGTTGGCCGCCTTCGGCGGTGGCGACGCCGACGCCACGGACGGGACCGCCGCGGCGAGAAGCACGGCGAGGCCGCAGGCGGCGGCGGCAAGACGGGTACGACGCATCGACACTCCTTGTGGTCGGCGGGTTGTGGTCGGCGGGCGGCCTTGTGGTCGGCGGGCAGCCTCGTGATCGGCGGGCAGTAGAGGACAGTAGAGGAAGGGCCTCCGGGGCCGACAGTCGACCGGCGACCGGCGACCGGCGGCCGGCGCCGGCCGCCCGGTCAGAGCGCCCGGTACTGCGTCGTGGCGACCGTCCGCAGCCCGGAGGTGCTGAAGCCGGTGGCCACCACCAGGGCGAGCAGGGTGCCCTTGGCGAAGGTGGCGGCCGCCGTCCTAGTCCCGTCGGCAGTCGGCGAGCAGATGGCCAGGTGAGAGTGGGGAACGCCGGCGACCGTGGTCATCCTGGCCGGCTTCTTCCCCGAGGACCCCTGGCAGAACTGCGACGCCGTGTCCTTCCCCGCGACCAGCGGGATCTGGGACAGCACGGACTGCTTCACCCCCGACGCAGAGAACGTGACGAGCAGGACGCCCACTTCCTTCGACGACCCCGGCGACGGCTGCCAGGCCTTGGCGGCGACCGTGGCGTTGATGCCGGAGCTGGACAGCTCGCTGGTCAACCCCTGCGTGAACTGCTGCTTGAACGACGAGGCCAGGGCGGGCGCCGCCTTCCACCCCGGCACCGGATCGGCGACGATGCGCTGGCCGAGCGTGCTGGCTCCCGCCGATGGTGCCGGGACGGCTGCGCAGGCGCCGCCACAGGCGGCGGCCACGATGACGGGCCCGAAGGACCTGGGGACTGACCAACGGTACATGCCGCCAGTCTGCTACAGGTCGGGGCGGAACCTGGTCTTTCGAGGACTGCAGCCAGCCAGCCGGGCTCAGCCCAGCCGCTCCAGGTCCTGGCGGAACCGGCGGGCGTTGGCGACGTAGTTGTCGGCGCTGGTCCGGATGACGTCGAGGTTGGACCGGCCGTCCTTGACGACCACCGGGACCCCGACGGCCAGGGCGCCGGGGGGCACCTCGGTGTTGTTGGGCACCACCGCGTTGGCCCCGACGGTGGCGCCGGTGCCGACGACGGCGTGGTGCAGGATGACGGAGCCGGACCCGACGAGGACCTCGTCCTCGATGGTGCAGCCCTCCATGTGGGCGACGTGGCCGACGACGCAACCGTGGCCGATGACGGTGGGGAAGCCGTGGCCGGTGTGGACGACGGTGCCGTCCTGGATGGAGGTGCGGTCACCGACGACGATGGCGCCGTTGTCGCCGCGGAGCACCGCGCCGGGCCAGACGGAGGAGTCGGCGCCGATGGTGACGTCGCCGATGACGACGGCGTCGGGGTGGACGTAGGCGTCCGGGTGGATGCGGGGCCGCTGGTCGCCGAGGCGGTAGATGGGCATGGCCGAGACCTTACGGGTGCCGGTCAGACGTGGTGGGCGATCCATGTGATGCCCTGGAAGGCCCGCCAGCCGAGGTAGACGACGGAGGCGAGCAGCATGACCTTGAAGTACCAGGGGACGTGCCGCTTGGCCAACGGCTCGGTCACCTGGGTGCCGCAGCGCGGGCAGGTGCCGTCCTCGTAGAGGTCGTCGTCCTCGACCAGGGCGTCGCAGCCGTCGCACCAGTGGGTGGTGGCCTGGTCGGTCACCGTCCACCGCCGGCCCGGACGCGGATCTTGATCGGGGTGGGGCCCAGGTCGAAGTGCTCGCGGAGGCCCCGCTCGACGTAGCGCAGGTAGGTCTGCGGCAGCCGGCCGGTGGCGAACAGGGTGAACGTCGGCGGGTCCACCGCCCCCTGGACGGCGTACTGGATGCGGGCTCCCGGGGCCGGGTGGGCGGTCTGGATGTCCCGTAGCGCCCGGTTGAGGGCGCCGGTGGACACCCGGTGGTGGTAGGCGTCGACGGCGGCCAGCAGGGCCGGCAGGATCTTGTGGACTCCCCGGCCGGAGCTGGCGGACACCCGGAGCACCGGGGCCATCCCCAGGAAGGCCAGCCGCTCCCCCACCCCGGCCACCACGTCCTCGCGGTCCTCGGTGGCCACCAGGTCCCACTTGTTCAGCACCACCACCGCCGGGCAGCCGGACGCGCCGATGCGCTCGGCCAGCCGCTGGTCCTGGTGGGTGGCCCCGACGGTGGCGTCGACGACCAGCAGGGCGATGTCGGCCTCCTCCAGGGCGTCCAGGGCGCGGAGCACCGAGTACGACTCCGGCCCACGCTCGGTCCTGGACCGCCGCCGCATGCCGGCGGTGTCCACGAAGCACAGCGGCCCTTCCGGGGTGTCCACCACGGTGTCGATGGTGTCCCGGGTGGTGCCCGGCATGTCGTGGACCACCGCCCGGTCCTCGCCGATGAGCCGGTTGAACAGCGTCGACTTGCCCACGTTGGGCCGGCCGACCAGGGCCACCCGGGGGGGCCGGCCGTCCTCGGACACCAGCTCCCCCAGCTCCGGGGCCCGGTCCACCACCTTCCCGTCCACCGCCGTACCGGCCACCATGTCGGCGGCGCCGTCGCCGGCAGCCGGCAGCAGCCGGACCACCTCGTCCAGGAGGTCCCCGGTGCCGCGGCCGTGGATGGCGCTGGTCGGCCAGGGGTCGCCGACGCCGAGGGACACGAACTCCCACGCCGCGGCCTCCCGGCCGGTGTCGTCCACCTTGTTGGCCACCAGCAGCACCGGGGCGCGGCCCCGGCGGACCACCTTGGCCGCGGCCAGGTCCTCGTCGGTGACCCCGACGGTGACGTCCACCACCAGCAGCACCACGTCGGCGTCGGCCACCGCCCGCTCGGCCTGGGCGCTGACCTTGGCGTCCAGGGCGTCCCCGCCGGCCAGCCACCCGCCGGTGTCCACCACGGTGAACGGCACCCCGGCCCACTCGGCGTCCAGGGCCTTGCGGTCCCGGGTCACCCCGGGCTGCTCCTCCACCACCGCCGCCCGGCGGCCGACGATGCGGTTGACCAACGACGACTTGCCGACGTTGGGACGCCCGGCCACCACCACCACCGGCTTGCTCACCGCCGGCTCCCCAGGGCGACCGGCACCGGCCCGGCCCCCGCCACCACCGGCGCCGTCCCGTCCAGCACGGCCCGCAGGGAGGCCCCGTCGGTGGCCACCACCTCCACCGGGCGGGGCAGGTCGGCGACGGTCAGCCCGTCCAGGAACCGCCCTTCGGACAGGCAGGCGTCCGGCAGCAGGTACCGCCGTCCCGCCGGCTGGGTGGCCAGCGCCCGGGACAGGTCCTGGCCGGTCAGCAGCCCGGCCACCCCGACGTTGCCGCCAAAGAAGTCGTTGGCCACCTCCAGCACCGCCACGTCCGGCCGGCCGGCCAGCAGGGGCCGCAGCACCCGGGCGCCGTAGGTCCCGGTGACCACCGTGAACGGAGCCGTGTCGTCGGGATGGGCGGACGTCTCCGCGGAAACGTCCCCGGCCGATCCCGCCGCCGATCCCGCCGCCGGACCGGACCCCGCGGCCCGGGGGGCGCGGTACCCCTGGGCGGGGGCCCCGTCGACCCAGGCGAAGAACCCGTGGCGGACCCCCTGCGCCGCGGCCCGGTCGCCGCCGAAGGCGCGCTGGAACGCCCGGATCATGCCGATGCCGTTCTCGTGCTGCGGGAACCCGTCGTAGTGGTCGGCCGGCGGCGGCTCCCGGCCGGCCAGCAGGTAGTACTCGTCGGCGGCGTACACCAGCCGGTGGCCCAGCACGGACCGGTAGACCTGCTGCCACCGGTCCACCTCGTCCACCACCGCGGCGGCCTCGGCGGCGGTGTGCGGCCGCATGTCCGGCTCCGACGAGAACCGGCTGACGCCCAGCGGCACCGCCCCGACGGAGGCCAGCCTGGGGTACTGGTCCAGGATGCCGGTGAGGGTGTCGGTGAGCACCGGGCCGTCGTTGACCCCGGGGCAGATCACCAGTTGGCCGTGCACCTCGATGCCGGCGTCCAGCAGCCACCGCAGCCACCGCAGGCTGGTGGCCCCCTTCGGGTTGCGGAGCAGCCGGGCCCGCACCTCGGGGTCGGTGGCGTGGATGGACACGAACAGCGGCCCCAGCCGCTCGTCCACCACCCGTTCGGCGTCCAGCTCGGTGAACCGGGTCAGGGTGGTGAAGTTGCCGTACAGGAACGACAGCCGGTAGTCGTCGTCCTTCAGGTACAGGCTCCGCCGCATCCCCTTGGGGAGCTGGTAGATGAAGCAGAACGAGCAGTGGTTGTCGCAGGTCCGGATGCGGTCGAACACCGCCGAGGACACCTCGATGCCGAGCGGCTCCCCGGCCTCCTTGCGGACCTGCAGCAGCCGGGCACCCCCGTTGCCGCGGACCATGACGTCCAGGTCCTCGGTGTCCACGAGCTGCTGGTACTCGATGACGTCGCGCGGCTGCCGTCCGTTGAGGGAGACCAGCTCGTCCCCCACCACGAGCCCGGCCCGGGCGGCCGGCGACCCTTCGGTGACCACGGTCACCTTCGGTGCCGACATGCCCCAAGGCTACCCGGGCCGGGCCGACCGACCGGTAACCTGGAACGGTGCCCGTCGACCGCGTGCTGCTCGCCGAGCCCCGCGGGTTCTGCGCCGGGGTGGAGAAGGCCATCAAGGCCCTGGCCTGGATGGTCCGGGTGTTCGACCCCCCGGTGTACTGCTACCACGAGATCGTCCACAACCGGCACGTGGTGGACCAGTTCCGGGCCCAGGGGGTGGTGTTCGTCGACGACGTCGCCGACGTGCCGGCCGGGGCCCCGCTGATGCTCAGCGCCCACGGCACCGCCCCCGAGGTGGTCGACCAGGCCCGTGGCCACGGCGGGGTGGTCGTGGACGCGGTCTGCCCGCTGGTGACCAAGGTGCACCACGAGGTGAAGGTGCGGTCCCGGAAGGGGTTCACCATCCTGTACATCGGGCACTCCGGCCACGAGGAGGCCATCGGCACCATGGCGGTGGCCCCCGACGCCGTCCGGCTGATCGAGTCCGAGGCCGATCTGGACGCCCTGGCGGGGACCGGCGAGGGCCCGGTGGCCCTGCTGGCCCAGACCACCCTCAGCCACGACGAGTGGTCCGGGCTGATGGCGTCGGCGAAGGAGCGGTACCCGGACCTGTGGATGCCGGGCCGCAGCGACCTGTGCTTCGCCACCACCAACCGGCAGGCCGCCCTGAAGGCCATCGCGGGCAAGGTGGACGCCATGGTGGTGATCGGTTCGGCCAACTCGTCCAACACGGTGGCCCTGGAGAAGGTTGCCCGGGCCCAGGGCTGCCCAAGGGTGGTCCGGGTCAACGGGGTGGCCGAGCTGCCCGACGACCTGTCCGGCACCGTCGGCATCACCGCCGGGGCGTCCGCGCCGGAGGCCCTGGTGCAGGCCGTCGTGGACCGGCTGGACCCCGAGCTCGGGGTCGAGGTGGTGCCGGTGACCGTCGAGGACGAGTACTTCCCGCCGCCGCCCGAGCTGCGCGAGCTGCTGCGGGCCCTGGGCACCACGCTGGGGGTGCTGGCCGCCGCCCCGGCCGGCGGCGTCGACCCGGCGGCCGGCGACCGGGAGGTGTCCGCCGCCGACGTCCTGGCCGCCATGGTCTCCTGACCACGGCCTGCCGAGAAAGGAGCGAACCGATGACGTTCACCCGGATGGACCGGTCGACGCAGGCGCAGTGGCAGGACATCTTCACCGAGACCGTCCAGGCCCAGCCGGAGGTGGCCGACCACGTGCTGGGCCTGCTGCGGTCGCTGGGCGACCTGACCTTCGGGTTCGCCGTCGACCAGCTCACCCACTGCCTGCAGACCGCCACCCGGGCCGAGGAGGCCGGGGCCGACGCCGAGGTGGTGGTGGCCTCTCTGTGCCACGACGTCGGCAAGGCCGTCTCGGTGCCGAACCACCCGCGGATCGCCGCGGAGATCCTGCGGTCGTACGTCCGGGAGGACGTCTTCCACGTCGTCGAGACCCACCAGGACTTCCAGGGCCGGCACTACTACCGGTACCTGGACATGGACCCGGACCTCCGCCGGCAGTACGTGGACGAGCCCTGGTACGACCTGGCGGTCACCTTCGCCGACGACTGGGACCAGGCCAGCTTCGACCCGGACTACCCCACCAAGCCCCTGGAGCACTTCGAGCCGCTGGTCCGGCAGGTGTTCGGCCAGCCGCACCGCCTGTGACGGCCCGGCTGCGCTCGTGAACGTCGGGCAGCGCTCGTGAACGTCGGACAGAAGGCGCGCCTGGCCGCCCTGCAGCGGCTGGTGGTCGACCTGGGCCGCGACGACTTCGACCGCCGGTACCCCGACCTGGCCTTCACGCCGGTGGTGGCCCTGGTGTGCGCCTACGACGAGGCCGACAACCTGGGCCGGGTGCTGGAGGCCATGCCGGCCGAGGCCTGCGGGCTCCCGGTCACCGCGCTGGTGGTGGTGGACGGTGGGGACGACGGCACCGACAAGGTGGCCATCGACGGCGGGGCGGTCACCTTCGTGCTGCCGGTCAACCTCGGCCACGGGGTGGCGCTGCGGGTGGGCTACCAACTGTGCCTGGACCACGGCGCCAGGTACGTGGTCACCCTGGACGCCGACGGCCAGAACGACCCGGCCGAGATGGGCGCCCTGCTGGCCCCGGTGGTGGACGACGCCGCCGACGTCGTGGTGGGCAGCCGCCGGCTGGGGGTGGACCACACCGCGGACCGGTACCGGCAGGCCGGGGTGGTGTGGTTCTCGTGGCTGGTCAACCGGCTGACCGGGGCCCGGCTGACCGACACCTCCAACGGCTACCGGGCGCTGCGGGCCGCCATGCTGTCCGACGTGGCCCACCGGCTGCGGCAGGACCAGTACCAGACCGCCGAGCTGCTCATCACCGCCATCAGCCGCGGCTGGCGGGTGGCGGAGCGGCCCACGGTGTGGCACCGGCGGCTGTCCGGCCGGTCCAAGAAGGGCGGCAACCTGCTGTACGGGCTCCGGTACGCCGCCGTCGTCCTGTCGACGTGGTGGCGGGAGCGCTGAACGGGCTACGGCCGGGCCTGGTCGTAGGCGGCCTGGATGGCCGCCCGGAGGGCGTCGGTGGTGGCGTGCACCTTGCTGCGGGCCACCCGGCCCCCCTCGGTCCGCTCCGGCGGCGGCAGCGGGTCACCGACCACCAGGGTGATGCGGAGCGGCTTCGGGATGGTCTGGCCCTTCGGCATGGCGTTGTCGGAGTTGCCGATGCCCAGCGGCACGATCTGGGCGCCGGTGCGGGCGGCCAGGAAGGCGGCCCCCTCCATCAGCTCCTTCACCTCCGGCCCCTCCTGCCGGGTGCCCTCGGGGAACAGCACCAGCACCTGCCCCCGGCGCAGCACCTCCTCGGCGTGGGCCAGGGCCTCCCGGTCGGCCGACTCCCGGTGCACCGGGAACGCCCCCAGGGTCAGCAGCAGCCAGCCCAGGAGCCGGTGCTTCCAGAGGCCGTCCTTGGCCATGAAGAACAGCTTGCGACGGGTGACGAAGGCGCTGAACCCGAAGTCGGCGAAGGACCGGTGCACCGGGGCCAGGATGACCGGCCCGGTGGCCGGGATCTTGTCCCGGCCGACCACCTTCGGCCGGAACCACAGGCCGACCACGGTGACGAAGACGGCCCGGCAGATGCGGTAGCCGACGGTCCGCCGGGGGTCCGGCTCGAACACCGCCCCCCGGCCGGGGGCGGCGGTGTCGGGGGCGGGGCTCACAGCCATGACAGGATCTCCTCCACCACCTGCTCCACGGTGCGGCCGGTGGTGTCCAGGTGGCGGGCGTCCTCGGCCATGTACAACGGCGACGCCGCCCGGGTGGCGTCGATGCGGTCCCGCCGGGCCACCCCCTCAGCGGGCTCGTCGTGCCGCCGCCGGGCCCGCTCCTCCGGGGAGGCGTCCAGGTACACCTTGACGGTGGCGTCCGGGAACACCACCGTGCCGATGTCCCGGCCCTCCACCACCCCGCCGCCGTGGTCGGCGGCCCACTGCCGCTGCCGGGCCACCAGCACCGCCCGGACGTCCGGGTTGGCCGCCACCACCGACACCGCCCGGCTGACCTCCGGGGACCGGATGGCCGAGGTGGCGTCGGCCCCGTCGATCCGGACCCCGTCCGGCCCGACGTCGATGGCGGCCGCCCGGGCCAGGGCGGCCACGGCGGCGGCGTCGGCCGGGTCGACCCCGCGGTGCAGGGCCGCCCAGGCCACCGACCGGTACATGGCCCCGGTGTCCAGCCGGGCCAGGCCCAGCCGGTCGGCCAGGGCCCGGGACACCGTCGACTTGCCGGACCCGGCCGGGCCGTCGATGGCCACGACGGTGCCCGCGCCGGCCGGGCCGTCGATCTCCTGGTAGGACCCGCCGAGGGCCACCAGGTCGTCCAGGAACGCCGGATAGCTGGTGGCCACGCAGTCCACGTCGTCCACCTCGGCCTGCCCGGCCGCCAGGCCGGCCACCGCGGCGGCCATGGCCATGCGGTGGTCCCCGAGGCTGCGACTGCGGCCGTGGGCCAGCCGGGGCACCCCCTGCACCACCAGGTCGTCCCCGGTGATCTCGGCCCCGGCCCCGAACGCCCGCACCAGGCCGGCCACGGCGGCCAGCCGGTCGGACTCCTTCACCCGCAGCTCCCCGACGTCACGGAACACCGTCACCCCGTCGGCCACCGCCGCGGCGACGGCCAGGACGGGCACCTCGTCCAGCGACGGGATCTCGGCCGCGTCCACCACGGTGCCCTGCAGCGGGCCGTACCGGGCGGTGACGGTGGCGGTGGTCCCCTGCCGGTCCACCAGGGCCACCTGGCCGCCCATGCGCTGGAGGACCCCGACGAACCCGATGCGCTCCGGGCCGGCGTACACGGTCTGCACCGCCACCTCGCTGCCCGGCACCACGCAGCCGGCCACCACCCAGAACGCCGCCTGGGACGGGTCGCCGGGCACCACCAGGTCCAGCGGCTTCAGGGCGGACGGCCGCAGCCGCACCACCCGGCCGCCGGCGCCGTCGGCGGTGACGGTGATGTCGGCGCCGGCGTCGGCCAGGAGCTCCTCGGTGTGCGCCCGGGTGGGCACCGCCTCACGGACCACCGTCTCGCCGGCCGCCGACAGCCCGGCCAGCAGGACGGCCGACTTCACCTGGGCGCTGGCCACCGGCGGCGTCCAGTCGATGCCCCGCAGGTGGCCGCCGGTGACGGTGATGGGCGGCCGGCACCGGTCCCCCTGCCCGGCCACCGTCGCCCCCATGGCCGCCAGGGGGACGGCGATACGGTCCATCGGCCTCGACGACAGGGAGGCGTCCCCGAACAGGGTGGTGGACCCGTCCAGGCCGGCCACCAGGCCGGCCAGCAGCCGCATGCCGGTGCCGGAGTTGCCGCAGTCCACCGGCAGGGCGGCGGGGTGCAGGTGGCCGCCGGTGACGGTGACGGTGTCCCCGTCCACGGTGACGGTGGCCCCGAGCTGCCGGACGGCGGCCAGGGTGTGGGCGACGTCGTCACCGTCGGACAGCCCGCGGACCACCGACACCCCGTCGGCCACCGCCCCGAGCAGCAGGGCCCGGTGCGAGATGGACTTGTCCCCCGGCGTCCGGACGGTGCCGCGGAGCGGGCCGCCCCCGGTGACCCGGATGGCGGTCACGGCTGCACCCGCCCGGTCATGTCAGCGCCTGCACGGTGCAGCGGTAGCCGCGGGCGGTGACGGCCTCGCGGAGCTTGCCGGCCTGGTCGCCGTCGACCACCACCAGCAGCACCCCCCGGGGGCCCTCGGCGGAGTGGGCGATCTCGATGTCGAAGATGTTGACCCCCAGGTCCCCGGCCAGGGTGGTGAGCTCGGCCAGCACCCCTTCGCGGTCGGGCACCGGCACCCGCAGCTCGGCCAGCCGGTCCGGCCGGGGCACCCGGGCGGGCAGGCTGCGGCGGGCGGTGCTGGCCCGCTGCAGCTCGTCCAGCAGGCCGGCCCGGTCGCCACCGGCCACCCGCTGCCGCATGGCCCCGAGGTCGGCCAGCACCTGGTCCAGGGCGGCCACGATGGCGTCGGCGTTGTCGGCGCAGATGTCCGGCCAGATCCCGGGGTGCCCGGCGGCCACCCGGGTCATGTCCCGGAACCCACCGGCCGCCAGCCGCAGCAGGGCGGCGTGCTGCTCCGCCCCCCTGGCCGCGGCGTTCATCAGGGTGGCGGCCACCAGGTGCGGCACGTGGGACACCACGGCCACCAGCCGGTCGTGGTCGTCCGGGGCCAGCGCCACCACGTCGGCCCCCAACGAGGTCACCACGGTCTGCAGCCGGGCGAAGGCGTCGGGGTCGGTGGCCGCCGTCGGGGTCAGCACCCAGGTGGCCCCGGTGAACAGGTCCTCGTCGGCCCCGTCCAGGCCGACCTGCTCGGACCCGGCCATGGGGTGGCCGCCGATGAACCGGGGGTGCCGCACCGCGGCCACCACCGGGCCCTTCACCCCGGCCACGTCGGTCACCACCAGGTCCGGCCGTCGCTGCGGGTCGGCCAGCAACCGGCCGGCGATGTCGCCCACGGCGCCGGCCGGGGTGGCCACCACCGCCAGCTCGGCGGCACGGTCGTCGCCGTGGCGGTCCAGCACCCCGGCGGCCACGGCAGCCCGGGCCCGGTCCGGGTCGGCGTCGTCGCCGGTGACGTGCCAGCCCCGTGCCCGCAGGGCCAGGGCGACGGAGCCGCCGATGAGCCCGGTGCCGACCACCAGGGCCCGCCGGCCGTTGCCCGCCGGGCCCTGGTTAGCCGGGGAGGTCATCGCGGAGCCCCTTGGCCCCGTGGAGGTACACGTGCCGCAGGTCCTGCCGGGGCCGGTCGGTGTCCACGTGCAGCAGCACCCGGACGCAGTGCGACATGGCGCCGGGCACCGGGATCTCGGCGGCGCACAGCAGCGGGACCGCCCCGAACCCGATGCCGCGGGCCGCGGTGGCCGGGAACATGGACACCACGTCGGCGGTGGCGGTGAACAGGATGCTGATGACGTCGTCCTCGACCAGCCCGTTGCGGTCCATCACCTCCCGCAGCAGCTCCTGGACGCGGTCGGTCACCTGGTCGGTGGTGTCCTCTTCGACGGTGGTGGCGCCCCTGAGCGCTCGTACGGCCATCGGGCGTGCATGCTACCGGCCGGGCCGTCGGCCGCCGGGACCGTGCCCGCCCACCCTCCGGACCGGGTGCCTACCCTCCGAAGCGAGTGGCCGTCCCGTCGGCCGACACGATCGTGTAGCTCCTCCCGGCCGATGTGGCGATCAGCCCCACCACCGACGTCGACCCGCCGCCGGCCGTCGACCCGTAGAAGGGGGCGTCGCCGAAGCAGAACACCCCGCCGTCCCTGGCCACCAGCCAGTAGCCCTCGCCGTCCGGGGTGCCGGCGATCCCGACGATCGGCTGGTTGAGGGTCCGGCCGCCCATGGAGCCGAAGAACCGGGCGTCACCGAAGGCGAACACCCCGCCGTCGGCGGCCACCTCCCAGTACCCCTGGCCGTCGGGGGTGGCGGCCAGGGCCACGATCGGCTCGTTGAGGGCCACCCCGCCCATGGAGCCGTGGAACCGGGCGTCCCCGTAGGCGAACACCCCGCCGTCGGCCGCCACCAGCCAGTAGCCGTGGCCGTCGGGGGTGCCGACGATGCCGACCACCGGCTGGTCCAGCGGGGTGCCCCCGGCCGACCCGTAGAACCCGGCGTCCCCGAAGGCGAACACCCCGCCGTCGGCGGCCACCTCCCAGTACCCCTGGCCGTCGGGGGTGGCGGCGATGCCGACCACCGGGGCGTTGAGGGGCCGGCCCGCCATGGACCCGTAGGACAGGGCGTTGCCGTAGGTGCCCACCGCCCCGTCGGGTTGGCTGATCCAGAACCCGCCGCCGCCGGGGGTGGCGGCCACCCCGGCCCCGGCCGCCAGCTCCTGGGGCGGGCCGGGCACGCCAGTGACGGACACCGCCGGAGAGGTGCCGGTGACCGACGAGGCCGCCGTGTCGGTGGCCGTCACGCTCTCGGTACCGGCCGTGGCGAAGGTCACCGCTGTGGCGAAGGTGTGGGTGCCGCGGTCGCCGGCGGTGAACGTGTAGTCGGCCGGCAGCGTCGCCCCGGGGTCGGTCGAGGTGAAGTGGACCGTGCCGGTGTAGCCGGTGGCGGTGTTCCCGTAGGCGTCATCGGCGGTGACGGCGACGGTGACCGGGTCGCCGGTGGTGGTGGACGACGTCGAGGTGGTGACCACCAGGGTGGAGGCGGCAGCCGGGCCGACGACCACCGACGTCGTCCCCGAGACCGCGGTCCCCGTGGCTGTCGCCGTCACCGTCAGGGTCTGCCCGCCGGCCCTGGTGAACGTGGCCGGGAAGCTGCCGACCCCGCTCACCAGGTGGACGGTGGTGGTCGTCGGCGTGACCCCACCCTCGGACGAGGTCACGGTGACCGGCACGGTGCCGGTCAGTGTGGCCACGGTCTGTGTGGCCGCGCCCTCCACCGTCACCGTCACGGTGACCGGCGTGCCGGCGGTCGGGTCGGCCGTGGTGCCGACGGCCAGCTCGGTCGGCCGCACGCCCGGCGACCAGGTGTCGCCCAGCGGCCCCGACGAGCCGGCACCCCCGAACAGGACGAGGTCGTCGTCGGCCATCGAGGCGGCGCTGCGGGCCGGCGGGCTTGTCGTCGGTGTGGCCGGGGTGCGGTCGGTCCAGGTGGTCCCGTCCCAGGTCCAGGTGTCGCCCAGTGCCCCGCGCGCTGTGTCGTACCCGCCGAACAGGACCACGTCGCCGGTGGCCGGGTCGTCGGCCATCGCGGCAGCGCCCCGTTCCGGTGGGCTTGTGGCCGGTGTCGCCGGGGTCCACGCCGTCCCGTTCCAGGTCCAGGTGTCGCCGAGCGTGCCGTCCACGTCGTAGCCGCCGAACAGGACGACGTCGCCGGTGGCCTGGTCGTCGGCCATGGCCGCGCCGGTGCGGCCCTGGGGGCTTGTCGCCGATGTGGTCGGGACCAGCTCGGTCCAGGTCCTTCCGTTCCAGGCCCAGGTGTCGCCGAGCAACTGGGGCGTCCCTCCCGTCCAGCGTGTCCTTGTCGATGTCCAGACCAGCGGTCCGGGGCCGTACCCGCCGAACAGGACCACGTCGCCGGTGGCCGGGTCGTCGGCCATCGCCATGCCGGTGCGGGCCGACGGGCTCGTCGCCGGCGTCACGTCCGCCCAGGTGGTCCCGTTCCAGACCCAGGTGTCGTCGTCCGGGCCGCCGGTCCCCGAGCCGCCGAACAGGACCACGTCGGCGGTGGCCGGGTCGTAGGCCGTGGCCGCCCCGCTCCGGGCCGGCGGCGACGACGCGGGGTGCCGCTCCACCCAGGTGAGGGCCGCGGACGGCGATGTGGCCACCGGCTGCAGCCCGGTCGACGTCGCGGCCTGCGCCGATCCCTGGCCGACCGACGGCACCTGGGCGAGCGCCAGTGCCGCCAGGGCCACCAGGGCCGCCAGTGCCGCCACCGCGGCCCGTCGGGGCCGGGCGATCCGTGCCGCCAAGGTTCCGGTCATGCACGCCTTGTAGGGGGTGAGCCGTTCGAGAAACGTTTAAGTCCAGGTCAGCGGAGCGGTAAAGTGCCCCAGGTCATGCAGCTCTCGGTCCAGTGCTTCGGCGGGCTCCGGATCGAAGCGGACGGTCGCGGGCTCGGCTTCGCCCAGCACAAGTCCGCCGCCCTGCTGGCCTACCTGGCGACCACCGGCCGGCCGGCCGCCCGGACGACCCTGGCCGACCTGCTGTGGGGCGAGGTCCCGGAGCCTCGGGCCCGGGCGAACCTGCGGGTGGCCCTCACCGATGTCCGCAAGGGGCTCGGTGACCGACTGGCCGCCGCGGTGGTGGCCGACCGGGAGCAGGTCTGGTTGGACCCCGCCCTCGTCGGGCCGGTCGACGTGGCCGCGTTCGACGCCGCGGTCGACGACGGTCGTTGGGGGGACGCCGTCGACCGCTACCGGGGACCGTTCCTCGACGGCTTCTTCGTGGACCGGGCCCCGGGCTTCGAGGAGTGGGTGGCCGGGACCAGGGACCGGTTCCACCGGACGGCCCTGGTCGCGCTCCGGGGGCTGGCCGACCGGCGGCTGGCCGACGGCGACGCCACCGGTGCGGTGGCCGCGCTGTCCCGGTTGGTGGCCCTGGAGCCCTGGCACGAGGGCGGCCGCCGCCACCTGATGCAGGTGCTGGCCGGCACCGGCAACCCCGACGCCGCCCTGGACGAGTACCGCCGGCTCCGTGCGACGTTGGCCGAGGAGGTCGACGCGGAGCCGGAGCCCGAGACGGTGGCGCTGGCCGAGCGGATCGCCGGCCACGGCCGGTCGACCGTCCGGGAGGACCGCGTCGCCGCGGTGCCGGCCCCGTCGGCGGCCATCATCGGCCGCGACGACGACGTCGGGCTGGTGGAGAAGTGGCTGCAGGTCGACGGCTGCCGGCTGGCCACCCTGACCGGCCCCGGCGGGGTGGGCAAGACCCGGTTGGCCCAGGAGGTGGCCCGCCGGGCCGGGCCGGGCCGGGTGGCCTTCGTGGACCTGTCCGGGGTGGCCGCCGCGGACGAGATCCCGGTGGCCCTCTCCCAGGCCGTCGGGGTCCCGCTGATCGGGCTGCGCGAACCGACGGCCGAGGTGGCGGCGGCGCTGGACGGGACCGGGACCCTGCTGGTCCTCGACAACCTGGAGCACCTGCTGCCGGCCGGGTCGGCCGTCGTCGCCGAGCTCCTGGCCCGCTGCTCGTCGGTGCAGGTGCTGGCGACCAGCCGGACCCGGCTGGGGTTGGCGGCCGAGCGGGTCCTCCGGGTCCGGCCACTCGCCCTCCCCGACGCCGGCGCCGGTGCCGACGAGCTGCGGGCCAGTCCGGCCGTGGCGCTGTTCCTCCGCCAGGCCGAGGCCGCCGGGGCCACCGTCGACCCCACCGGGCTCGGCGACGTCGCCGAGCTGTGCCGGCGCCTCGACGGCCTGCCCCTCGCCATCGAGCTGGCCGCGATGCACCTGCGGCACTTCACCGCCCAGGAGGTCCTGTCGACCTTCGGGGCCACACTGGAGGAGCTGGACGACGGTGGCGTCGAGCGGCCGGCCCGCCACCGGAGCCTGCTCGACTCGGTCCGGTGGAGCTACCGGATGCTGGACCCCTCCAGCCGGAAGCTGCTGCGGCACCTGGGGGTGTTCCGGGGCGGCGTCGCCCTCGACGTCCTGGCACCCGGGTACCGGGCGGCCGTCGTCGCCCTGCTCGACGCCGCCCTGCTCGACCGCCAGGACGTCGCCGGCCGGAGCCGGCTCACCATGATGGCGGCCACCCAGGCCTTCGCCCTCCGCGCCCTGGTGGACGAGGGGGAGGCCGCCGAGGCCGCCGCCGGCCACGCCGCCGCCCACCTCGCCCTGGCCCGCCGTGCCGACCAGGGCATCCGCGGGCACGACCAGTTGCGGTGGCTGTCACGGCTGGACGACGAGGCCGAGAACATGGCCGCCGCCCTTCGCCACGGCGCCGCCCACGACCCCCGGTCGTTCCTCGACCTCGCCAACTCGCTGGCCTGGTTCTGGAACATCCGGGCCCGGTTCCACGAGGGCGGCCGGTGGCTGCTGGCGGCCATCGACCGGTCCGACGGCGTCGACGGCGTCGAACCGGACCGGGCCCGGGCGCTGCTGAACGCCGCCCTGCTCTTCGCCCGTCGCGGCCAGAGCCCCGGGGGGGAGGCGCTGGTGGACGGGCTGATCGACCGGGCCGACGCCCTCGTGGCCCGCCTGGGCGACCAGGCCGGACAGGTGGCCGTCGACCACCTGCGGGCCATGCGGAAGCTGTTCCTCGGCCAGGTCGACCCGGGGTCCGTGGGGGAGGTCATCGGCGGCCTCCGGCGGGGCCAGCAGGTCCTGGACGGCCTCGGCGACGGCTGGGGAGCCGGCCGGATCGGGTTCACGGTGGCCACCCTGCTGTTCTTCCACGGCGACCTCGACGCCATGCTGGCCGAGTCGGAGGCCACCCGGGCCCGGTTCGACGACGTCGGCGACCGCCGCGGCGTCGGCTGCGTGCTGAACGCGGTCGGCCTCGCCCGGGTGCTCCTCGGGGACGTCGCCGCCGGCCGGCGGCTGCTCCGTCAGGCGTTGGAGGACCTGCGGGCCGTCGGGGACTACCTGGAGGTCATCAACAGCTTCCACGTGTTCGGCTACAGCTTCCTGGTGGAAGGCCGCGACGTGGCGGCCGGGGCCCGGCTCCTCGGCGCCGGTGCCCGGCTCTGTGCCAACAGCGGCCTCAAGTACGCCGCCACCCTCCAGGCCGAGGTCGACCGGGTCTCCGCCGTCGCCCGCGACCGGGCCGGCGACGCCGCCTGGCGGTCGGCCTGGGACGACGGCTGGCACGCCGGCCTGGACGTCGCCGTCCCCGACTGACCGGCTACCGGCCCGGCCAGCTACCGACCCGCCCGCCCCCCGGCCGGATCGCCGCCACCGGGGGCGGCCACGGCGGCGGCGAACAGCGCCCGGACCTCGTCGGTGGTCAGCTCCCGCCAGGTTCCGGGCCGCAGCGACCGGTCGGTGACGGGCCCGATCCTGGTGCGGACCAGCCGGCGGACCGGGTGGCCGACGGCCTGGCACATCCGGCGGACCTGCCGGTTCCGGCCCTCGTGGATCACGATCCGGATCACCCCCGGGGTGGCCATGCCGACCACCGCCGGGGCGGTGACGCCGTCGTCCAGCTCCACCCCCTCCCGGAGCCGCCGCAGCGCCCCCGGCGACGGCACCCCTTCCACCTCGGCCAGGTACTCCTTGTCCACCCCGTGGGACGGGTGGGTCAGCAACTGGGCCAGCTCGCCGTCGTTGGTGAGCACCAGCAGCCCTTCGGTGGCCCGGTCCAGCCGGCCCACCGGGAACACCCGTGGCTGGTCCGGCACCAGCGACACCACCGTCGGCCGGCCCTGGGGGTCCGACGCCGTGGTGACCACCCCGGCCGGCTTGTTCAGCAGGTAGTGCACCAGCCCCGGGGCCGCGGCCACCGGGATGCCGTCGACGGCGATCCGCTGGCGGGACGGGTCCACCCGGCGGCCCAGCTCGGCCACCTCCCCGTCGACGGTGACCCGGCCGTCGGCGACCAGGTCCTCGCAGGCCCGGCGGCTGCCCAGGCCGGCCCGGGACAGCACCTTCTGCAGCCGCTCCCCGGTGGCCTCCGCCCCGGCCGGCCGGTGGCCGTCGCCCGCGGCCTCCCCTCCGACGGGCCCCGGGCTAGTCGCCGTCGGCCACCGATCCCGGGTTGGCCGGCCGCAGCCCGGCCTCCAGCTCCCCGACCACCTCGGCGCCGGGCAGGAAGTCCTCCACCGGCGGCATCTGGTCCAGCCGGTCCAGGCCGAGCCGCTCCAGGAACAGGTCGGTGGTGCCGTACAGCACCGGCTGCCCCGGCCCCTCGGCCCGGCCGACCGCCTCGATGTAGCCGCGCTGCTCCAGCAGCCGGACCACCCCGTCCACGTTGACCCCCCGCAGTGCGGCCATCTGGGACCGGGACACCGGCTGGCGGTAGGCCACGATGGCCAGGGTCTCCAGCGCCGCGGTGGACAGCCGGTGGGACACGTCCCGGTTGGCAAACCGCTCCACGTAGGCCGCCTGGTCCGGGTGGGTCTGGTACCGCAGGCCGCCGGCGATGCGGGCCAGCACGAACCCGCGGCCCTGCTCCAGGTACCCGGCGGCCAGGGCGTCGCAGGTGGCCTGCACCCGGTCCACCCGCTCCTCCAGCAGCTCGGCCAGCAGCCGTGGCTCCACCGGCTCCACCGCCACCATCAGCACCGCCTCGACCGCCCGGGCCAGCTCCTCGTCGGTCATGCCGGTCCGTTCAGCCGTCGTACTCGTCGGTGCCGACCAGCGCGCCGGCCAGCGGCCGGTCCTCGGCGATCCAGTCGACCTGCAGGTCCCCGAACACCTGCCCCTGCCCCAGGGACACCTTGCCCAGCTTGCACAGCTCCAGCAGGGCCAGGAAGTGCACGATGACCTCGATCCGCCGGGTCAGCCCGACGGTGAGCTCCCGGAAGCTGGTGGGCCCCCGGTCCGGCAACACCTCGGCCAGGGCCTGCACCGTCTCCGACACCGTCACCGTGTCCACCGTGACGTGGGACAGGTCCACCTGGGGGACCGGGCGCTCCGCGGTGGCCTTCAGGTACGCCTGGGCCAGCTTGTCCGGGGTCACCCCGGCCAGCAGGTCCGGGGCGTGCACCGTGAACCCGTCGTCCAGGCCCGCTTCCCGGGGCACCGACCGGGCCGCCCGCTCCGCCATGGCCACGAACACGTCGGCGGCCGCGGCGTAGGCCCGGCACTCCAGCAGCCGGGACAGCAGCAGGTCCCGCTCCTCCCAGCCCACCAGCTCCTCGTCGTCCTCCACCGCGTCCGGGCCCGGCAGCAGCTTCTGCGACTTCAGCTCCACCAGGATGGCCGCGACCAGCAAGAACTCCGACAGCGTGTCCATGGTCAGTTGCTGCCGCTGCTCCACCAGCACCTTCACGAACCCGTCCACCACCGGCGCCAGCGGCACCTCCAAGATGTCCACCTCGTGGCTGCTGACCAGGTGCAACAGCAGGTCGATGGGGCCCTCGAAGGTAGGGGTGGTCACCGTGTAGGCCACGGCTGGACCCTATCGAACCCGGCTGCCGAGTTGGCGCACCCCGGGCCGGGGTTGGGGCCCCAGGCGGGAAGGGAGGCACAGCCGGCGTGGGGCTGGGCCCCCACGCATCGGAGGAGCCTGGGGTTGGGGCCCCAGGCGGGAAGGGGGGCACGGCCGGCGTGGGGTTGGGGCCCCCACGCATCGGAGGAGCCTGGGGTCGGGGCCCCAGGCGGGAAGGGAGACACAGCCGGGTCGGTACCATATGGCCCCATGACCAGGGTGCTTTCGGGCGTGCAGCCCTCCGGGGACTTCCATCTGGGGAACTACATGGGCGCCCTGCGGCAGTGGGTGGCCCACCAGCACGACCACGACGCGTTCTACTGCATCGTGGACCTCCACGCCCTCACCCTGGAGATCGACCCCACCGCGCTGCGGGGCCGGACCATGGAGGCGGCGGTCAACCTGCTGGCCGCCGGCCTGGACCCCGAGGTGTGCACCCTGTTCGTCCAGAGCCACGTCCCCGAGCACCCCCGGCTGACCTGGCTGCTGGAGTGCACCGCCACCACCGGGGAGCTGAACCGGATGACGCAGTTCAAGGACAAGGGCCGCGGCCAGGAGTCGTCCCGGGTCGGGCTGTACACCTACCCGGTGCTGATGGCCGCCGACATCCTGCTGTACGACGCCGACCGGGTGCCGGTGGGCGACGACCAGCGGCAGCACCTGGAGCTGGCCCGCGACCTGGCCCTCCGGTTCAACCACCGGTACGGGGACACCTTCGTGGTGCCCGAGGCCGCCATCCCCGCGGTCGGCGCCCGGGTGATGGACCTACAGCATCCAGAACGGAAGATGTCCAAGTCCGTCGACTCCCCGTTGGGCACCGTCGCCATGCTGGAGGACCCGGCGGAGCTGGACCGCAAGGTCCGCAAGGCGGTCACCGACACCGACGGGGAGGTCCGGTACGACCCGGAGGGCAAGCCCGGCCTGTCCAACCTCCTGGACCTCCTGGCCGCCGCCACCGACCGGAGGCCCGAGGACGTCGCCGCCGGGTACTCCCGGTACGGCGACCTCAAGAAGGACCTGTCCGAGGCCCTGGTGGAGCTGCTCCGGCCCGTCCGGGAACGCCACGCCGTGCTGTCCGCCGACCTCGGCGCCGTCCGCGACATCCTGGCCGTCGGCGCTGCCCGGGCCGAGGAGGTGGCCGGGGCCACCTACCGGCGGGCCGCCGACGCCATGGGCCTGCTGACCCCGTAGGGCCGCTGACACACCCCCCTGCCACCATGGCGGCGTGGGATCACCAACGGCCTTGGAGCCGGCCGACACCGACCTGACCGACATCGACGGGATCGAACGGGCCGTCGAACGGCACGTCGCCGGTCTGGAGGCCGCCTTCGCCGCC
>DASZUK010000033.1:0-78339 GCA_035547695.1 Acidimicrobiales bacterium | reverse complement strand
CATCACCGACCTGTCGCCGTACGTGACCAACATCATCTCCAAGACACCCACCCTCATCGGCATCTACAGCGCCGACCCCACCCTGGTGGCCCGCCTCATGGGGTCCTTGAAGCAGAACGGGTACAAGGGCAACGTGTCGGCCGCCTGCACATCGGCGGCCCTCAAGAACCCGACGGTGGCGGCCGAGATCACAGGGTGCATGGCCACCTCCACCGGCTTCGGCTACCCGGCGTTCGGCGGCAAGTACTGGACGCAGGTGAACAAGGCGGCCAAGTCGGCCGGCCAGCCGACCCCGGCCACCTCGGGCTTCACCCGTGGCTACGTCGAGGCCGACCTCGCCGTCCAGGGCCTGAAGGGCTACGCCACCAAGGGTGGGAAGCTGACCGCCGAGAACCTGGTCAACTTCATGAACAACGGCTGGACCTACCCCGGCCTGGGCGACGTGGTGGCCAAGCAGACCTACCCGTACGGCAAGTACAACGCCCAGCCCTGCGCCACCCTGGCCCGGGAGTCGGCCAAGGCCAAGAGGACAGTGCCCTTCAAGGACCTGACCTGCGGCGGCGTCTTCTTCACACAGATCGGCGGCTGATCCGGCGCCCGCCGATGGCGTGGTGACGACCGTACCGATCATCGTCTCTCGGGGGGGCAGGCCGGCGTCGGCCGGCCTGCCCACCGAGGGGCCGTTGGTCGACCGGTACGGCCGCGTCCACGACGACCTGCGGCTGTCCGTCACCGATCGGTGCAACCTCCGCTGCGTCTACTGCATGCCGGAAGAGGGCGTCGCCTTCCAGCCCCACCACCGGCTGTTGGCCGACGACGAGATCGTCCGGGTGGCCTCGGTGGCCCGTGCCCTCGGCGTCACCTCCGTCCGGATCACCGGCGGTGAGCCGCTGGTCCGCAGCGGCCTGCCCGCCCTCGTCGGCCGGGTGGCCGCCCTCGGGTTCGCCGACCTGGCCCTCACCACCAACGGCCACCGCCTGGACGCCATGGCCGGGGCGCTCGCCGCCGCCGGCCTGCGGCGGGTGAACGTCAGTTGCGACTCCCTGCGGCCGGACCGGTTCGCGGCCATCCGCCGGCGCGGGACGTTGGCCGCCGTCCTCCGCGGGATGGACGCCGCCGAGGCCGCCGGCCTGCCGCCGGTCAAGGTCAACGTCGTGCTGCTCCGCGGGCACAACGACGACGAGATCCTGGACTTCGCCGCCTTCGCCCGCCGCACCGGCCGGGCCGTCCGGTTCATCGAGTTCATGCCCCTGGACGCCCAGGGGGCGTGGGACCGCCGCCGGCTGGTGCCCGGCCGTGAGGCCTACGAGCGCATCTCGGCCGCCTGGCCCCTGGTGGCCGTCGACCCCGACGACCGGGCCCCGGCCGACCGGTTCCGCTTCGCCGACGGCCTCGGCGAGGTCGGCTTCATCTCCAGCGTCACCCAGCCGTTCTGCGGCACCTGCAACCGCCTCCGGCTGACCGCCGACGGGGCGGTCCGCAACTGCCTGTTCTCCGACGACGAGCTGTCGGCCCGGGACCTGCTGCGCGGCGGCGGCACCGACGACGACCTCGCCCTGCTGCTCCGCAGGGCGGTGTGGGGCAAGCTGCCCGGCCACGGCATCAACGAGCCGGGGTTCCTGCGGCCGGCCCGATCGATGTCCATGATCGGCGGGTAGCCGTGGCGCCCACCGCGGAGGACCGGACGGACGGCGGCCTGACCCACATCGACGCCCGCGGCCGGGCACGGATGGTGGACGTGTCCGCCAAGGCCGTCACCCGGCGGGTGGCCGAGGCCCGGTGCACCGTCCACACCGTCGCCGACGTCCGTGGGGTCCTGGCCGATCCCCCCGGAGACGGCGACCTGATCGAGGCGGCGCGTGTCGCCGGCGTGCTGGCCGCCAAGAAGACCGCGTCGCTCATCCCGCTGTGCCACCCCCTCCTGGTCGACCGCGTCACCGTCGACCTGGTGCCCGACGACCACCGCGTCCGGGTCGTCGCGGTCGCCGACATCACCGAGCGGACCGGGGTCGAGATGGAGGCCCTCACCGCCTGCGCCACCGCGGCGCTGGTGCTGGTCCAGGCCTTCCTCGCCGTCGACCCCGCCGCGTCCGTCGACGACCTCACCCTCTGGCACAAGTCCGGCGGCCGGTCCGGCACCTGGCAGCGGACGGACGGCCCCGACGGTGGGCCCGCCAGTGCCGCCGGCGGGCCAGCCAGTGCCGCCAGCGGGTTAGGCACCGCCGCCAGCGGGTCGGGCCGGGGCCGCACCTGACGGAGCCGCGGCGTTCCGTCGTCGCACCTGCGGCAGCACCGGCCAGTTTTCGCTGTAAATTCAAGAGGACGTTTGGTAGGATTTCGGTCGTGGTGGGGGATCGGAAGTGGCGGGGGTTGGCCGGCGTCGCCCTGGCGGCCGTCGGCGTGGTGGCCGCCGTCGGGACGCCCCTGGCGGCCGGGTGGGCCGGGGGGAACGCGGGCGCAGCCCCGGCGAAGGGCCCCGTCGACGTGCTGTACGCCGGCTCCCTGGTGACCGTCATGCAGACATCCATCGGGCCGGCGTTCACCAAGGCCACCGGGTACACGGTGACAGGGATCTCCGGCGGTTCCACCGGGCTGGCCCAGGAGATCAAGGGGGGCGTGCACCAGGCCGACGTCTTCGTCAGCGCGTCGCCGTCGGCGGACCAGACACTGATGGGGGCGGCCAACGGCAACTGGGTGTCGTGGTACCTCACGTTCGCCCGGTCCCCACTGGTCCTCGGCTACAACCCGTCGAGCGCGTTCGCCAAGACACTGCGCACCAAACCGTGGTACCGGGTGGTGACCGAGCCGGGGTTCCTGCTCGGCCGGACCAACCCGGTGACAGACCCCAAGGGGGTCCTCACGGTGGACGCGTTGAAGGACACCGCGGGGAAGGTGGGCGACCCCACACTGGCGGCCGTGGCCACAAAGGCCACAACGATCTTCCCGGAGACAACCTTGGTCGGCCGTCTCCAGGCCGGCCAGTTGGACGCCGGGTTCTTCTACGCCGTCGAGGCGTCGGCGGCCAAGATCCCGACGGTCCCGCTGAAGGGGGTGAAGGAGCAGGCGACGTACACCGTCACGGTGGTGGCGAAGGCCCCGCACCGCGCCGGGGCGTCGGCCTTCGTGGCCTTCATGCTGAGCCCGAAAGCGAAGAAGCTGTTGAAGCGTGACGGGGTCGTCGAGATCAGCCCGCCGGAGCTGACCGGTCCGCGCGCCGCGGTGCCCAAGGGCCTGAGGAAGGTCGTCGGGTAGTGGCCCGGGGGGCCGCCCGGAGCCCCCTCCCGTGGCTGGGGGCCCTGGCCCTCCTGTACCTGGCCATCCCGCTGGTGGCCTTCGCCGTCCGGCTCGCCGCCACCCCCGACCGCGGGTTCGGCGATCCCGGCCTGTTCCCCGCCCTGTGGGTCTCGGTCCAGTCGGCCACCATCTCGACCGCGGTGATCACCGTGGTGGGGGTCCCCCTGGCCTACCTCCTGGCCCGGTCGTCCGGCTGGGCGGCGTCGGTGGCCGGCGTGGTCGTCGTGGTGCCCCTCGCCGTCCCCCCGCTGATGGGCGGCATCCTGCTCGTCTACCTCGTTGGGCCCTACACCTGGCTCGGCCGGCTCTTCGGCGGCCACCTCACCGGGTCGCTGGCCGGCCTGGTCCTCGCCCAGACGTTCGTGGCGGCCCCGTTCCTCATCGTGTCGGCCCGGTCCGCCTTCGAGACCGTGGAGCCCGCGCTGGCCGACGTGGCCGCCACCCTCGGCCTCGGCGAGATGGGCCGGTTCGCCCGGGTGGCCGTCCCGGTGGCCGGCCCCGGCATCCGGGCCGGCATGGTGCTGGCGTGGCTGCGGGCGTTCGGGGAGTACGGGGCGACGGTGGTCCTCGCCTACCACCCGACGTCGCTGCCGGTGTACACCTACACCCAGTTCAGCGCCACCGGGCTGCCCGGCACGATGGCGCCGACGGCGCTGGCCGTCGCGGTGGCCGCCGTCGCGGCCGTCGTCGGTCGCCTGGTGGTGCGCCGGCGCCGGCGCCGCCCGGTCCGGGTGCCCCCGGTCATGGCGGCCCCGCGCCCGCCGGACCCGGTGCCGGTGGGGTTCGACGTCGACCACCGCGTGCCGTCCTTCCGGCTCCGGGTGGCCCACCCGGCCGGTGCCGTGCGCCTGGCCGTGCTCGGTCCGTCCGGTTCGGGCAAGTCGACCCTGCTCCGCTGCCTCGCCGGGCTCCACGGCCCCGGCCCCGGCCCGGTGTGGTACGGCGACCGCCGCGTCGAAGCGGTCCCCGTCGAGCGCCGCCGGGTCGGCTACGTCGCCCAGGCCTTCGGCCTGTTCCCCCACCTGCGGGTGTGGGAACAGCTCATGCTCGCCCCCGGCGCCGACCCCGCCGTCGCCGCCTACTGGCTGGCCGCCCTCCACCTGGACGGCCTCGGGGACCGGTTGCCCTCCCAACTGTCCGGCGGCCAGCGCCAGCGGGTGGCCCTGGCCCAGGCCCTGGCGCGGACCCCCGAGGTGCTGCTGCTGGACGAGCCGTTCTCCGCCCTCGACACCCCCGTCCGCCACGAGCTGCGCCGGGAGCTGCGCCGCCTGCAGCGCCAGGCCGGCCTGGCCACCGTCCTGGTCACCCACGACCCCGAGGAGGCGGCCTTCCTGGCCGACGAGGTCGTGGTGCTGTCCGACGGCCGGGCCATCCAGGAGGGGGCCACCGCCGCGGTGTTCTCCCGGCCCGCGTCGCCGGAGGCGGCCCGGCTGCTCGGCATCCAGAACGTCCGGCACGGCGTCGTACGTGCGCCCGGGCAGGTCGACGCGGCCGGCGTCGTCCTCCGGGCCGACACCGGCCACCTGGCCACCGGCACCGGCGTGCTGTGGCGGGTCCGGCCGGAGTCCGTCACGGTGCTCCCCGCCGGCGCCGCCGGGCGGTCCTCGCCGGCGGACGCCACCCGGCTGGCGGCGGACCTGGTCGACGTGGCCGACCTCGGCACCGCCGTCGACGCGGAGGTGGCGGTCGGGCGGGCCTTCACCCTCCGGGCTCGGGCCGACGGTGCCGCCGCGCTGCCGGCCGAAGGGCCCTGCCTGGTGGAGCTGCCCTGCGCCGCCGTCACCGTGTGGGCCGATCCGGCCCGGCCTGCCGGGACCGGCCCGGCTACCGCTCCCCGGACAGCTCGACGCTGACGTTGGTGGCCTTCACCACGGCGTCCGCCGCCACCCCCGGCTGCAGGTCCAGCTCGTCGGCCGCCTCCCGGGTGATCAGCGACACCAGCCGGTACGGGCCGCACTGCAGCTCGACCTGCGCGGCCACCTTGTCCCGGGTCACCTTGGTGACGATGCCGGAGAGGTGGTTCCGAGCCGACTGCCCGGCCCCGAGCTCCGCGTCCCGTTCGCCGGCGACCTCGACGGCCAGCCTGGCCAGGTCGGTGCCTTCGACGTAGCGGTGCCCGCCGGCCCCGGTGACCGTCTTCACCCGCCCCGCGTCGGCCCACCGCCGCATGGTGTCCGGGCTCACCCCCATGAGCTTGGCCGCCCTGCTGATGCGGTACTCCGGCACCCTCCCATGCTACCGCCGGCCCGTCACGGGTACCGTGGAGCGGTGACCTCGCCCGACCAGGGGCCGCCGCAGGTGTTCGGGGACCCGCCCGCCGACGCCGACGACTGGTCCGACGACCAGTGGCTGGCCTGGCTCCGGGCCACCGACCCCGACTACCCCGACGACCGGCCGGTCACCGCCCTGGGCCGTCTCACCCGGTCCAGCGGCGGCCAGGCCCTCGGCCAGGCCATGCTGGGGCTGGCCAACGCCATGTACGGCCGCAACGACGACGAGGTGGTCGTCGTCCGGGACCGCGGCGACGCCGACGACGGCGACCAGCCGTTCGCCGTCCGCCTGGACCCCGACCACCCCGTCGTGGTCGTCCGCACCCCGCCGCCTGGTGGGGGGCCCGGTGGAGGGGTGCCCGGTGGGGGGCCGCCCGGTGGAGGGGTGCCCGGCTCCCGGCCGCCCGGCTGAACGTGTTCCTCCTGGACGGGTCCCCGGTCTTCAGCGCCAGCGACCTCAGCGGGTTCCTGGCCTGCGGGCACCTGCCCATCCTCGACCGCCGGGCGCTGGCCGGCGAGCTGCCCAGGCCTCCGGCGCCCGAACCGCTGTCCGCCCGGTACGGCGACCGGCACGAGGCCGCCTACCTGGCCCGGCTGCGGGACGCCGGCCGGCGGGTGGCCGAGCTGGACCGTCCCGACGTCGGCAGCCGGGACAGCCTGCTCGACGCCCAGGCCCGCACCGTGGCCGCCCTGGCGGCCGGCTACGACGTCGTCTACCAGGGCACCTTCTTCGACGGCGCTTGGCTGGGGCACCCCGACTTCCTGGTCCGCACCGACCGCCCCTCCGCCCTGGGGCCGTTCCGGTACGACGTCGTCGACACCAAGCTGGCCCGCCACGCCCGGGCCACCGCCCTGCTGCAGGTCGCCCTGTACGGCCACCTCCTGGCCCCCCTGCAGGGGGCCGACCCCGACCAGTTGGTGCTGGCCCTCGGCGACGGCACCGACCGGCGGTTCCCCTACGTCGCCGTCGCCGCCTACCTCCGGGCCACCATGGCCCGGTTCACCGCCGCCCTGGACGCCCCGCCGCCGTACCCGTACCCGGTCGACCACTGCGCCCTCTGCCGCTGGGACCCCGCCTGCCGGGACCGCCGCCGGGCCGACGACCACCTGTCCCTGGTCGCCGGCATCCGCCGGCAGCAGGTCGACCGGTTGGAGCGGGCCGGCATCGCCACCGTCGCCGCCCTGGCCGCCGCCCCGGCCGAGCCGCCGGCCGGGGCGGCCATCGGTGACGGCCCGTTCCGCCGGCTGCACCGGCAGGCCGCCCAGCAGGTCCGCAGCCGCACCGACGGCGTCCTGTCCTGGGAACTGCTGCCCGCCGCCGGGTGGCCCGCCGGGGAGCACGCCGCCGGGGGGCCCGCCGGGGAACACAGCGGCGGGGGGCACAGCCTGGCCGCCCTGCCCGAGCCGGACGACGGCGACCTGTTCTTCGACCTGGAGGGGTTCCCGTACGCCGACGACGGCGGCCTGGAGTACCTGTTCGGCTGGGTCGACGCCACCGGCACCTACCACCACCTCTTCGCCGACGACCGCGCCGGCGAACGGCTGGCCTTCGAGCAGTTCATGGACCACCTGGCCGACCGCCGCCGCCGGCACCCCGGCCTGCACGTCTACCACTACGCCCCCTACGAGCGGTCCGCCCTGTCCCGGCTGTCCAACCGCCACGGCGTCCGCGAGGAGCAGGTGGCCGACCTGCTCCGCGACGGCGTCCTCGTCGACCTGTACCAGGTGGTCCGCCACTCCCTGGTCGTCGGGGCCGAGTCCTACTCCATCAAGGACCTCGAACCCCTCTACGGCCTCCGCCGAACCGGCGACGTCCGCACCGCCGACGACAGCCTGGCCATGTACCAGCAGTGGCTGGACTCCGACCCACCGGACGACGCCCTCCGGCAGCGCATCGCCGACTACAACGAGGTCGACTGCCGGTCCACCCTGGCCCTCCGTGGCTGGCTGCTCGGTGTCCGGCAGGCCACAGCCCGCGGCGCCGGCGGCGGTGGTGATGGCGCCGCTGGTGATGGCGCCGGTGGCGTTGATCGCGGTGGCGCCGGTGGAGGGGAGGATGCAGGCGTCGACGGCGCCGGTGGCGGGGAGGACGGTGGCCGCCTCGCGGAGGGGGACGGGCAGCCGGCCCGGGCCGGCCGGGAGGCCGGCGCCGACGGTTCCGGGGCGGTGGGCACCCGGCTGGCCGACTGGCTGGCCGACGCCGAAGCCGCCGCGGCCGCCCTGTGGGAGGGGGTGCCCGACGACCCGGCGGACCGGGACGCCGACCAGCACGGCCGGGCCATGCTGGGGCACCTGCTCAAGTTCCACCACCGCGAGGCCGCCGCGGAGTGGCGGGACCGGTTCGCCCGGCTGGAGCTCCCGGTGGACGACCTGGTGGAGGACCGCGCCGCGGTGGCCGGCCTCCGCTACGACGGCCCCGGCCCCCGGGTCAAGCAGTCCCAGGACCACCGGTACTCCTTCCCGGCCCAGGACGTCGGCCTCCGGGTCGGTGACCGGCCCACCGACCCCGCCACCGGCGGTTCCCCGGGCCGCCTGGTCGCCCTCCACGCCGCCGACCGGTCCGGCCGCGGCACCCTGACCCTGCGCCGCGGGGTGGCCGCCGACCCGCCGCATCCGTACGCCCTCATCCCCGGTGCCCCGGTGCCCGACTACGTCCTCCGGTACGCCCTGCTCCGGATGGCCCGCTGGGTGGTCGACCACGGCCTGGGCTCCGCGCTGCCCACATGGCGGGCCGGCCGGCAGTTGCTGCTGCGCCGGCCGCCCCGGCTGGCCGGTGGCGACGGAGACGGGCGGTTGGCCCGGCCGGGGGAGCACGGGTCCGACGCCCTGCAGCGCCTGGCCGGCCGGCTGGACGGGGCCGCCCTGCCGGTGCAGGGGCCACCCGGCTCCGGCAAGACCTATTCGGCTGCCCGGGTGATCGTCGACGCCGTCCGGGCCGGCAAGCGGGTGGGGGTCACCGCCAACAGCCACCGCGTCATCGACCACCTGCTGGCCGCCGCGGTGGCCCAGGCCCCGGAGCTGCGGGTGGTGCACAAGGCCGACCCCGACGACCCGGCGGTGCCCGGGGTGGCCAACGTGGCATCCAACCGGGAGGTGGTGGCCCTATTGGACCGTGGCCAGGTCGACGTGGTCGGCGCCACCGCCTGGCTGCTGGGCCGGGAGGAGATGGCCGGCCGGCTGGACCTGCTGGTCGTCGACGAGGCCGGACAGGTCAGCCTGGCCAACGCCCTGGCCTCCATGGCCGCGGCCACCGACGCCGTCCTGGTCGGTGACCCCGCCCAGCTTGACCAGCCGGTGCAGGCCGCCCACCCCGACGGCACCGACGTGTCCGCCCTCGGCCACGTCATCGGCCCCGCCCCCACCATGCCCGACCACCTGGGCCTGTTCTTGGACCAGACCCGCCGGATGCACCCCGCCGTCTGCGCCTTCGTGTCCGAGGTGGCCTACGACGGCAAGCTGGTCCCCGTCGACGGCCTCGACCGCCAGGCGGTGGACGGGGAAGGGTCCGGGCTGCGGTGGCTGGCGGTGCCCCACCACGGCAACCGGACCTCGTCGGCCGACGAGGCCGACGCCGTCGACCGGGCCGTCCGTTCCGTGCTGGGACGGCAGTGGACCGACGCCGCCGGTGCCCGCCGGCCGCTCCTCCCCGCCGACGTCCTGGTGGTCACCCCCTACAACGCCCACATCGCCGCCCTCCGGGCCCGGCTGCCCGACGGGGTAGAGGCCGGCACCGTCGACCGGTTCCAGGGCCGCGAGGCCCCGGTGGTCTTCTACTCCATGGCCACCAGCACCGCCGACGACCTCCCCCGCGACTTCGAGTTCCTGTTCTCCCTCAACCGCCTCAACGTCGCCGTCTCCCGCGCCCGTGGGCTGGCCGTCCTGGCCTGCAGCCCCGCCCTCCTCGCCCCCCGGTGCCGCACCACCCGGCAGGTCCAGCTCGCCAACGCCCTGTGCCGCTTCGTGGAGTGCGCCCAGCCGTTCGGCGGCGGGTAGGGGAGCGGGGTTCGGGCGGCGGTTCGGGCGCTGCGGGCAGCGGTGCCGTCCTGGGGGGTCGGCTGATGCGGCACCCTCGGCGGCCGCCCTCGGGGTCAGCCGATGCGGCGGTAGTGGAGGGCGGTGACGTCGCCCTGGACCCGGTGCCAGGGGTGCGGCTGCGAGAACTCGTCGGCCAGCTCCGGGGTGACGTCGTCGTACTCGTACACCCCGCCGGTGCGGAACGCCACCGTCAGCACCCCGGTGTCGGGGTCGTAGTCGTACCCGGCGATGGCGTCGGAGACCACCGGCTGCAGCCGCACCATGCTCCCCAGGCTACGGCCGGTCACCCGTCGAGGAACCAGCCCTCTCGTCGGCCACCTGCCGGCGGCGGGCGGACGTTCTTCGGGGCATCGCACCAGTAGACGTCGAGTGAAGGCTCCTGGCCGACGGCGCCTCCCTCCCTTCCATCGGCGGCTGCCGGCTTGCAGTGATCGCCGTCGGGCCCTGTCCATGGGCCCCGCTGACACACCCCCCTGCCACCATGGCGTCGTGGGATCGACCGCCGCCGTCCAAGCGCACGTCACCGCCATACGGGCCGACCTGGCCGGGCTGTCCCCCGACCGGCTGAGCGGCCCCGACGCCGCCGTCCTGGTGCGGCTGGGGGTGGAGCTCGAACGCCTGGGGGCGGCCCTACGGGCCCGCTACGCCAAGCGGGTGGCCGACACCCGGGCCTACGAGACGACCGGCCACCACGACGCCGCAAGCTGGCTGGCCGGGGTGAGCGGGGAGTCCACCGGGGCGGCCAAGGGGGTGCTGGCGCTGGCCGACAAGCTGGCCCAGGCCCCCCTGGTGGGCGAGGCGTTCGGTGACGGGAAGCTGTCGGCGGCCCAGGCCAAGGTGGTGGCCGGGGCCGGGGCGCTCGATCCGTCCTCCCAGGAACGACTGATCGAACGGGCCGAGCAGGCCTCGTTCCGAGAGCTCAAGGAGGCCGCCGCTCGGATCACGCGCCAGGCGTTGGGCGAAGCCACCGAGCTGGCCAAAGAACGCCGGGCCCACGAACAGCGGTTCTTGCGGCTCACCCCCACAGAGGCCGGCGGGGTGCGCCTCTCGGGCCGGCTGACCCGCCTGGACGGGGCCCGGGTGGCCTCGGTCCTGGACGCAGAACGCCAGCAGGTCTTCAAGGAGGCCCGAACGGACGGACGACGGACAAGAGACGAGGCCTACCTGGCCGACGCCCTGGTCCGGGTGGTCTGCGGGGAACCGGCCACCCGGCCCAGGGCGCAGGTGGATGTCCAGGTGGACCTGGCGGCCCTCAAACGTGGCTCGGTCGACGGCGACGAGGTCTGCGAGATCCGAGGGGTGGGGTCCATCCCGGTGGCCGTGGCCCAGGACCTGCTCGGGGACTGCTGGGCCGGGCTCGTCGTCCGCGACGGCGACGACGTCCGGACCATCACGTCACGCATGCGGACCATCCCCACCAGGCTGCGCACCGCCCTGTGGCAACGAGACGGCGGGCGCTGCGTGGTGCCGGGGTGCCCCAACACCAAGTACCTCCAGATCGACCACGACCGGGAGTTCGCCAAGGGTGGCCCGACCGAGCTGGCCAACCTACAGCTCCTCTGTACCCACCATCACAAGCAGAAGACCCTGTACGGGTTCCGGGTGGTCCGGGGACCGGACGGGGCCCGGTGGGTGGGGCCGGCGGCACGGGCCGGGCCGGACCCGCCAGCGGCCTAACGGGGCCGGGCCCGGCGGCGGCGTAGCCCCCGTTGCGTCGCGACTAGACCGGGCGGCGATGTCGCCGGCCTCCCTCCGACCGCTGCGGTCGCGCAACTTCGCCCTGCTGTGGTCGGCGGCGCTGGTGTCCAACGTGGGGTCCTGGATGCAGGCGGTGGCCCTGGGCATCCTGGTGACCGCCCGTACCCACAACGCCCTGTGGACCGGGCTGGTGGCGGCGGCGGCGTTCCTGCCCAACGGGTTGCTGGCCCCGTTCGGCGGGGCGCTGGCCGACCGGCTGGACCGGCGGCGGTGGCTGATGGCCACCACCCTGGCCGAGGCGGCCTGCGCCACCGTGTTGGCGGTGCTGTCCGCGGTGGGGGACGCCCCGCCGGCGGTGGCGGTGCTGGTGGCCTTCCTGGGCGGGTCGGCCGCCGCGGTCGGGCTGCCGGCGTACCAGGCCATGCTGCCGGACCTGGTGGCCGACCGGGACGACCTGCTGGCCGCGGTGGCCCTGTCGTCCGCCCAGTACAACCTGGGCCGGGTGGTCGGGCCGGCGCTGGCCGGCATCGTGCTGGCCCTCGGGTCCTATGCGCTGGCCTTCGCCTGCAACGCAGTGTCGTTCGTCGCCGTGGTGGTGGCCCTCCTGCTGGTCCGGCTGCCGGCGGTGGTGCCGGCGGCCGAGCCCGTGCACATCGTCCGCCGGATCGCCGAGGGGGCCAGGCTGGCCTTCGCTGAGCCCGGCTGCCGGGCCGCCATCCTCCTCATCGGCGTCGTCGCCCTGCTGGCCTCTCCGTTCATCGCCCTGGTCCCCGCCATGGCCATCCAGGGGCTCCACCTCGGGTCCGGCCACCGCGGCAGCGTCGGCACCTCGGTGCTGGTCACCGCCCAGGGCATCGGCGCGGTGGCCGCCGCCCTCATGCTGCCGGGACTGGCCAAGCGGTTCGGCCGCCGCCGGCAGGTGGTGGCCGCCCTGTTCGTCCTGCCGGTCCTGCTGGTCCTCTACGGCGTCGCCCCGGCGCTGTGGCTGTCCGCCGCCCTGTTCCTGCTGGTCGGGTTCGCCTACATGGGGGTGCTGTCCGGCCTGAACACCGTGGTGCAGCTCCGGGCCCCCGCCGACGCCCGCGGCCGGGTGCTCAGCCTGTTCATGCTGTCCCTCGGCACCGTCTACCCCGTCGGCGCCGTGGTGCAGGGGGCGGTCGGTGCCCACATCGGGGTCCGCGAGGTCACCGTGGCCGGGGCGGCGCTGCTGGCCGCGGTGCTGCTGGTGGTGGTCGTCCGGCGGCCGGCCGCCTTCGGGGCCCTGTAGCCACGCGGTGTCGCTACGCTGCCGGCCAGTGGAACCGCTGCGCCCGCCGGAGGCCGACGACCGGCAGCGCCGGATGGCCGGCGCCCTGGCCGCCGCCGGCTGCCGCCCCGGGGACCGGGTGGCGTTCTGCCTGCCGTCCTCCGCCGACCTCCTCTGCGCCGTCCTGGGGGCCGCCCGCACCGGGGTCGTCCCGGTGCTGCTCAACGCCACCCTGCTGCCGGCCGAGCGGGACCTGCTGCTGGACGACGCCGAGCCCGTCCTGTCCGTCCTCGACCCCGCCGCCCTGGCCGCCCTGGCCGACGGCCCCCCGGTGGACCTGGCCCCGAGGCCGCTGACCCGGCCGATGCACTACACCTCCGGCACCACCGGCCGGCCCAAGGGGGTCACCACCGGGCTGTGGGACGACCGCACCGCGGCCGCGGTCTTCGACGACGAGGCCGACCTGTGGGGGTTCGACCCCGCCGACCTCCACCTGGTGTGCTCCCCGATGTACCACACCGTCGCCATCCGGTTCGCCGCCGGCACCCTGCTCCGCGGCGGCTCCCTGGCCATCCTGGACCGGTTCGACCCCGCCGCCGCCCTGGACGTCCTCCGGCGGCAGCGGCCCACCACCACCTTCATGGCCCCCACCCACCTGCAGCGGCTGCTGGCGTTGCCGCATCTGGGCGACCAGGAGCGGTTCGGCTCCCTCCGCCTGCTGGTCCACGCCGGGTCCCCCTGCCCGCCGGTGCTGAAGCGGGCCGCCATGGCGCGGTCCGACCACGTCTGGGAGTTCTACGGGTCCACCGAGGGCCAGTTCACCGCGTGCTCCCCCGACGAGTGGCTGGCCCGCCCCGGCACCGTCGGCCGCGCCCGCCCCGGCCGCCGCCTGGCCGTCACTGCCGACGGCGACGGGCCGGCCGGCACCGTCTGGTGCCACGCACCCCCGTTCGCCCGGTTCGAGTACTGGCGCAACCCCGCCGCCACCGCCGCCGCCTGGCGCGGCGACGCCTTCACCGTCGGCGACCTCGGCCACCTGGACGACGACGGCTACCTGTACCTGTCCGGCCGCCGCGACGACCTCATCATCACCGGCGGCGTCAACGTCTACCCGGCCGAGGTGGAGGCGGCCCTGATGGAGGTCCCCGGCGTCGACGAGGTGGCCGTGATCGGGGTCCCCGACGACGACTGGGGGCAGCGGGTGGTGGCCGTGGTGGTCGGCGACGCCGACCTGGCCGACGTCCGGTCCGCCGCCGACCAGCGGCTGGCCCCGTACAAGCGGCCCAAGGACTACCGCCGGGCCGACCGGCTGCCCCACACCGCCACCGGCAAGCTCATCCGCCGTGAGGTTGGGTAAGAATCGGCCCATGCCCTTCGCCACCACCAACCCCGCCACCGGCCAGGTCGAGCAGACCTTCGACGACCACACCCCCGACCAGGTCGACGCCCTGCTGGCCCGGGCCGCCGCCACCTTCGCCGACTTCCGCCGCACCACCTTCGCGGAGCGGGCCCGGCTGCTCACCACCGCGGCCGAGCTGCTGGAGGGCGAGATCCCCGACGTGGCCCGGGTGCTGACCACCGAGATGGGCAAGACCTTCGCCTCCGCCAAGGGGGAGGCCGCCAAGTGCGCCAACGCCATGCGCTGGTTCGCCGACCACGCCGAGCGGCTGCTGGCCGACGAGGTCATCGAGTCCTCCGCCGGCCGCAGCCTGGTCCGCTGGCAGCCCCTCGGGCCCGTCCTGGCCGTCATGCCCTGGAACTTCCCGCTGTGGCAGGTCGTCCGGTTCGCCGCCCCCGCCCTCATGGTCGGCAACGTCGGCCTCTTGAAGCACGCCTCCAACGTCCCCCAGACCGCCCTGTACCTGGAGGACCTGTTCCGGCGGGCCGGCTACCCCGACGGGGCCTTCACCACCCTCATGATCGGCTCCGGCGACGTCGCCAAGGTCGTCGCCGACGACCGGGTGGTGGCCGTCACCCTGACCGGCAGCGAGGCCGCCGGCCGGTCCGTGGCCGCCGCGGCCGGTGACGTGTTGAAGAAGTGCGTCCTCGAGCTCGGCGGCTCCGACCCGTTCGTGGTGCTGCCCTCCGCCGACCTGGACCGGGCCGTCGCCGTCGCCGTGCAGGCCCGGGTGCAGAACAACGGCCAGTCCTGCATCGCCGCCAAGCGGTTCATCGCCCATGCCGACGTCTACGACCGGTTCCTGGACCGGTTCACCGACGGCATGGCCGCCCTCACCGTCGGGGACCCCTTCGACCCGGCCACCGACGTCGGCCCCCTCAACTCCGCCGCCCAGCGCGACGAGGTGGCCGGCCAGGTGGACGACGCCGCCGACCGCGGCGCCGTGGTCGGCTGCGGCGGCCACGTCCCCGACGGGCCCGGCTGGTACTACCCGCCCACCGTCCTGTCCGAGGTCACCCCGGCCATGCGGGTGTTCGAGGAGGAGGTGTTCGGGCCGGTGGCCGTGGTCGAGCGGGCCGCCGACGTCGACCAGGCCATCGACCTGGCCAACCGCACCAGCTTCGGCCTGGGCTCCAGCGTCTGGACCACCGACCCCGACGAGCAGGCCCGCTGCGTCGACCGGATCGAGGCCGGCCAGGTGTTCGTCAACGCCATGGTGTCCTCCACCCCGGAGATGCCGTTCGGCGGCATCAAGCGGTCCGGCTACGGCCGCGAGCTGTCCGCCCTGGGCATCAAAGAGTTCTGCAACGCCAAGGCCGTGTGGATCGCCTGACCACCTACCTGGACCACGCCGCCACCACCCCGGTCCGCCCGGAGGTGGTGGCGGCCATGGCCCCGTTCGCCTCCGAGCGGTTCGGCAACCCCTCCGGTAGCCACCGGCTGGCCCGTGACGCCCGCACCGCCCTCGACGACGCCCGCGACGCCGTCGCCGCCGCCGTCGGCGCCGACCCCGGCGACGTGGTGTTCACCTCCGGCGGCACCGAGGCCGACAACCTGGCCGTCCTCGGCACCCTGCCCGGCCACCCGGCCACCATCGTCACCTCGTCCGTGGAGCACCCCGCCGTCCTGGAGCCCGCCCGGGCCGCCGCCCGGCTCGGCTTCTCCCACCAGGAGGCCCCCGTCGACGCCGACGGCGCCGTCGACCTGGACCGGCTGGCCGACCTGCTCGGCCCCCACGTCGCCGTGGTGTCGGTCATGCTGGCCAACAACGAGGTCGGCACCGTCCAGCCCTTCGACCAGGTCGCCCGGCTGGTCCGCCGGCACGCCCCGCAGGCCGCGCTGCACACCGACGCCGTCCAGGCCGCCCCCTGGCTGGACCTGGCCCGGCTGGCCGCCGACGCCGACCTGCTGTCGGTCAGCGCCCACAAGCTCGGCGGCCCCAAGGGCGCCGGCGCCCTGGTGGCCCGGGTGCCGGTGCGCCCGATCCTGCACGGCGGCGGCCAGGAGCGGGACCGCCGCAGCGGCACCCACGACGTCGCCGGCGCCGTCGGCCTGGCCACCGCCCTCACCCTGGCCGCCGCCGAACGGGACCCCACCGCCGCCCGCGTCCGGGCCCTCCGCGACCGGCTCGCCGACGGCCTGCTGGCCGCCGTCCCCGGCACCGTCGAGTCCGCGCCCCGGGACCGGGTGCTGCCCGGCCACTGCCACCTGCGGTTCGCCGGCGTCGACCAGGAGGAGCTGCTGGTGCTGCTGGACCGCGACGGCGTCTGCGCCGCCGCCGGCTCCGCCTGCGCCAGCGGCGCCCTGCAGCCCAGCCACGTCCTGCTGGCCATGGGGGTGCCGCCGGCCGACGCCAAGACCGCCGTCCGGTTCACCCTCGGCCACACCTCCACCGACGCCGACGTCGACCGTGCCCTGGCCGCCGTCCCCGCCGCCGTGGCCCGCCTCCGCGGCTGACGCTGGCAGAATCGCTTCCGTGCGCGTGCTGGTGGCCATGTCCGGGGGGGTGGACTCGTCGGTGGCCGCCGCCCTGATGGCCGAGGCCGGCCACGACGTGGAGGGGGCCACCCTCAAGCTGTGGGGCGGCTCCTCCGACTCCGGCTGCTGCTCCGTCGCCGACGTCGACGACGCCCGCCGGGTGGCCCAGCAGCTCGGCATCCCCCACCACGTGTTCAACATGACCGACCACTTCGCCGACGCCGTCGTCGACCCCTACGTCGCCGCCCACGCCGCCGGCCGCACCCCCAACCCCTGCATCGAGTGCAACCGGCACGTCAAGTTCGACCACCTCCTCCACCGGGCCGTCCGCCTCGGCTTCGACGCCCTGGCCACCGGCCACCATGCCCGAGTCGACAGGGCCGGGCCCTACCGGCTGCTGCGGGGGGCCGACCCCCTGAAGGACCAGTCCTACGTCCTGTCCATGCTCGGCCAGGACCATCTGGCCCGGGTGCTGCTGCCCGTCGGCACCATGACCAAGGACGCCGTCCGCGCCCACGCCGCCCGGCTCGGCCTCCGCACGGCGGCCAAGCCGGACAGCCAGGACGTCTGCTTCATCCACGGTGCCGACGGCCGCGCCGGCTTCCTCGGCCGCCGCCTGGACCTGCACCCCGCCGACGTCGTCGACCAGTCCGGGGCCACCGTCGGCGCCGTCGACGCCGTCGAGCTGGTCACCGTCGGCCAGCGCCGCGGCATGGGCCACGGCACCGACGGCCGCCGCCGGTACGTGGTGGCCGTCGACGTCCCCGGCCGCCGGGTGGTCGTCGGCGGCCCCGACGCCGCCGTCACCGACGCCGTCGTCCTGGACCCGGCCACCGTCACCTGGGTGCACCACCCCCTGCCTCCCGGCAGCCGGGCCGTCGCCCAGGTCAGCGCCCACGGCCGCCCGGCCGCCTGCACCGTCGGCCCCGGCCCGGTGGTCCGCTTCGACGTCCCCCAGCGGCCGGTCGCCCCCGGCCAGACCGTCGCCCTGTACGACGCCGTCGACCCCGACGCCGTCGTCGGCGCCGGCATCGCCGCGTGACCGGGCCGGAGCCGTCCGGGGCCACAGAGGCGGTGGCGTCCCGGGCGTCCGAGCTGCGGGACCTGATCGCCTACCACAACCGCCGTTACCACGAGCTGGACGCCCCCGAGATCCCCGACGCCGACTTCGACGCCCTGGTCCGCGAGCTGCGGCAACTGGAGGCCGACCACCCCGACCTGGTCACCCCCGACTCCCCCACCCAGACCGTCGGGGCCCCGGCCTCCGGGCTGTTCGCCGAGGTCCGCCACCGGATCCCGATGATGAGCCTGGACAACGCCTTCGACGACGCCGAGCTGGCGGCCTGGGTGGACCGGCTGCGACGGCTGCTGCCCGACGTCGACGTCGACCGGCTGGCGTTCTCCTGCGAGCCCAAGGTGGACGGGGTGGCCATGTCCGTCACCTACGTCGACGGCCGCCTCGCCCAGGCCGCCACCCGCGGCGACGGGGTCACCGGCGAGGACGTCACCGCCAACGTCGCCACCGTCCGCGACGTCCCCCACCAGCTCAACCCCCCGTTCCCCGGCCGCCTGGAGGTCCGCGGCGAGATCTACATGCCCACCGCCGACTTCGCCGCCTACAACGAGCGGGCCCTGGCCGCCGGCACCAAGACGTTCGTCAACCCCCGCAACTCCGCCGCCGGGTCCCTGCGCCAGAAGGACCCGGCCATGACCGCGACCCGGCCGCTGGCCTTCTGGGCCTACTCCGTCGGCGACGTCGACGGCACATGGCCGGCCAGAAGCCAGAGCGACGCCCTCGACCTGCTCCGGGCTGCCGGCCTGCCCGTCAGCCCGGACGCCCGCCTGGTCACCGGCCCGGCCACCGCCGTCGCCCGCTGCCGGGAGCTGGCCGAGCACCGCCACGACCTCCCCTACGAGATCGACGGCGTCGTCGTCAAGGTCGACGACCTGGCCCTGCAGCGCCGGCTCGGCACCACCTCCCGGGCGCCCCGCTGGGCCATCGCCTTCAAGTTCCCCCCCGAGGAGCGCACCACCCGGCTCCTCGACATCCAGGTGTCCATCGGCCGCACCGGCCGGGCCACCCCCTTCGCCGCCCTCCAGCCGGTGTTCGTCGGCGGCTCCACCGTCGGCCTGGCCACCCTGCACAACGAGGACCAGGTCCGCCTGAAGGACGTCCGCCCCGGCGACCTCGTCATCGTCCACAAGGCCGGCGACGTCATCCCCGAGGTGGTCGGCCCCGTCACCACCGGCCCGGAAGCCCCCAAGAAGCGGCGGCCGCCGTGGCGGTTCCCGAAGGCCTGCCCGTCCTGCGGCCAGCCCCTGGTCCGGCTGGAGGGGGAGAGCGACACCTACTGCACCAACATCGACTGCCCCGCCCAGCGGGAGCAGCGCATCGTCCACTTCGCCTCCCGGTCCGCCATGGACATCGAGGGGCTGGGGGAGGAGCGGGTGCGCCAGCTCATCCGGGAGGGCCTGGCCACCGACCCGGCCGACCTGTACCTGCTGCAGGCCGGCCCGCTGGCCGGGCTGGAGCGGATGGGGGAGCTGTCGGCGGCCAACCTGGTGGCCGGCATCGACGCCTCCAGGGTCCAGCCGCTCAACCGGCTGCTGGTGGCCCTCGGCATCCGCCACCTCGGGCCCACCGGCGCCCGGGCCCTGGCCCGGGCCGTCGGCACACTGGACACCCTGCTCGGCGCCGACGCCGCCACCCTGGCCGCCGTCGACGGCATCGGCCCCGTCATCGCCGACGCCGTCGTCACCTTCCTGGCCAGCCCCGTCAACCGCACCGTCCTCGACCGCCTCCGGGCCGCCGGCGTCAACACCGCCGAGCCCGGCGTCCCCGAGGGCGGCGTCCTGGCCACCGGGGAGCCGGCCGAGCCCGCCGGGGTGCTGGCCGGCAAGTCCGTGGTGGTCACCGGGACCGTTCCCGGGTACACCCGTGAGGAGGCCGAGCAGGCCGTCGTGGACCGTGGCGGCAAGTCCCCGGGGTCGGTGTCCAAGAAGACCTTCGCCGTCGTCGTCGGCGACGCCCCCGGGGCGGCCAAGACCTCCAAGGCCGAGGCCCTGGGCATCCCGGTCGTCGACGCCGCCCGGTTCGGCGAGCTGCTCGAGACCGGACAGATCCCTGGCTGAGCTACTGTCCCCCGGAGGGCGGGGGTATCTCGGTAGCCTGGAGCCGCTTCGATGCCGTCGATAACCGATTCCATCGGCCGGGTCCTCGGGAACCGGTACCGGCTGATCTCCGCACTGGGCACCGGCGCGTCGGCCCACGTGTTCCTGGCCGAGGACGTCTCCCTGCAGCGCCGGGTGGCCGTCAAGGTCCTGCAACCCGGGTTGGCACGCGACGAGTCCTTCCTGAAGCGCTTCCGGGCCGAGGCCCGGTCGGTCGCCGGCCTCAACCACCCCCACATCCTCCGGGTGTTCGACTGGGGCGAGGACGCCGACGAGCCCTACCTGGTCCTGGAGTACCTCCACGGCGGCAGCCTCCGCGACGTCCTCGACCGCCAGTTCCGGCTCACCCACGCCCAGGCCGCCCGGCTCGGCGCCGAGGCCGCCCAGGGCCTGGCCTACGCCCACGCCCGCGGCCTGGTCCACCGCGACATCAAGCCCGCCAACCTCCTCTTCGACGAGGAGGGCCGGGTCCGCATCGCCGACTTCGGCGTCGCCCGCGCCCTGGCCGAGGCCGCCTGGACCGAGCCGGCCGGCGCCATGGTCGGCACCGCCCGGTACGCCTCCCCGGAGCAGGCCGAGGGCCGCAACGTCGACGGCCGCTCCGACGTCTACGGCCTCGGCCTGGTCCTCTACGAGTCCCTCACCGGCCAGGTCCCCTTCGTCGCCGACACCACCGTCGCCACCCTGATGGCCCGGGTGGGGGCCACCCTGCCCCGGAACCCCGCCCTCGGCCCCCTCGACGACGTCCTGGCCCGGGCCACCGCCCCCGACGTGTTCGACCGGCTGGACGCCGCCCGGATGGCCGCCCTGCTGGAGGCCGCCGCCGCCTCCCTGCCGCCGCCGACCCCGCTGCCACTGCGCATCACCCCGACGCCGTCCGCCGCCACCGACGTCCGCGACATGACCGCCGTCGCCGGCACCCCCACCGTCGCGGCGCCGGCCCAGGTGGCCGGCGACCTGGCCCGACCGGCCCAGCCGTTCGACGTCGAGGCCGTCGAGCGCGCCGAGACCGCCACCCGGGCCGAGGCCGCCGGGTGGGCGGGGCCTGCCACCCGGGCCGAGGCCGCCACCCGAGCCGAGGCCGGCGGGTGGGGCGCGCCCACCGGGCCGCCGGAGCACGCCTGGACCCCGCCGGTGGTCCGCAAGAAGCGCCGCCGCCGGTGGCCGTGGGTGGTGGCCGCCGCCGCCGTGCTGCTGGCCGCCGCCGGCGTCGTCCTCGGACTGGCCGCGGCCAACGACGCCTTCACCCCCAGCCATCCCACCCCGACCCTGGCCGGCAAGACCGTGGCCGCCGCCCGCCAGGCCGCCGCCGCCGACCACTTCACCCTGGTCACCGACCCCGCCCAGCACTCCATCACGGTGCCGGCCACATCGGTCATCAGCCAGGCGCCCAAGCCGGGCACCCGGCTGAAGGAGGGGTCGGTCATCCACGTGGTGCCCTCCAACGGCCTGCCGTCGGTGGCGGTGCCGTCGCTGTCCGGGTTGACATGCAACGCCGCCACCCGGCTGCTGCAGGAGGCCCACTTCAAGGCCACCTGCCCGGCCCTGCTGGCCTACACAACAGCCGGCACCGTCCCCGAGGGCCAGGTCATCAACTGGTCGTACGACACAACCCTCGACGTGAAGGCCGCCCCCTACGGCGCCACCATCCTGGTGGCCGTCTCGGAGGGCAAGAAGCCGGTGCCGGTGCCCACAGTGGCCGGCCAGACCTACACACAGGCCGCCACAGCCATCAAGGCCGCCGGCCTGGCCCCCACCGAGGCCCAGCAGTACTCCACAACCGTCCCCGCCGGGGCCGTCATCGGCACCACACCGCCCATCGGCACCCCCGAGAAGCTCGGCACCACCGTCACCGTGGTGGTCTCCAAGGGCCCCCAGACCGTGCCGGTGCCCGACGTCACCAAGCAGACAGTGACAAAGGCCACCGCCGCCCTGCAGGCCGCCGGGCTGACCGTCGGCCAGGTGTACGGGCCGCCCAAGGGCAAGGTGTTCACCACCGTCCCCCTCGCCGGCACCCCCGAGCCCAAGGGGACCGCCGTCAACCTGTACACCGAATGACCGCCGGTGGCTGCGACCTCTGCGAGGCCGCCCGCATCACCCCCTGGCACGCCGAGGACGACGTCTGCTGGGTGGCCGACTGCGAGGTCTGCGGCGTCCCCATGGTGGTCTGGAAGCAGCACGGCCCGGAGCCGCCGGCCGACGCCGTCGACCACATGGTCGCCCTCCTCGCCGACGTCGCCGACGCCCGGTTCGGCCCCGGCGGCTGGTCCCTCGACCGGGTGATGCGGCAGATCCCCGACCACTTCCATGCCCACGCCCGCGACCCCGGCTGGTGGTCCCGCCGGTTCCGCTGAGTACCCTGTACGACCAAACCAGGACAGGAGCGACGCGGACATGGGAGCACTGGACGGGAGGGTGGCCGTCATCACCGGGGCCGGCCGCGGCATCGGGCGCGAGCACGCCCTGTTGTTCGCCGCCGAAGGGGCCAAGGTGGTGGTCAACGACCTCGGCGGTGCCGTGGACGGGTCCGGCGGCGACGCCACCGCGGCCGAACAGGTCGTGGCCGAGATCACCGCGGCCGGCGGCCAGGCCGTCGCCAACGGTGACGACGTCGCCGACTGGGACGGCGGCAAGCGGTTGATCGACGCCGCCGTCGACGCCTTCGGCGACGTCCACGTCCTGGTCAACAACGCCGGCATCCTCCGCGACCGGGTCCTCGTCAACATGACCGAGGAGGACTGGGACTCCGTCATCCACGTCCACCTGAAGGGCCACTTCGTCCCCACCCGGCACGCCGCCGCCTACTGGCGCCAGAAGAGCAAGGCCGGGGAAGAGGTGAAGGCCTCCGTCATCAACACCTCCTCCACCTCCGGCCTCCTCGGCAACCCCGGCCAGAGCAACTACGGCGCCGCCAAGGCCGGCATCGCCGCCTTCACCGTCATCGCCGCCCAGGAGCTCGGCCGCTACGGCATCCGCGTCAACGCCGTCGCCCCGGCCGCCCGCACCCGCATGACCGAGTCCACCCCCGGCCTGGCCGACATCGTCCGGGCCCCCGGCGAGGGGTTCGACATCTGGGACCCCGCCAACGTCTCCCCGCTGGTCGCCTACCTGGCCACCGCCGGCTGCCCGGCCACCGGGCGGGTGTTCTTCGTCCAGGGCGGCACCGTCCAGAACTTCCAGAACTGGACCATGACCGAGTCCATCGACCGGCCCGGCCGGTGGACCGTGGCCGAGCTGGCATCGGAGATGTCCCGGCTGGGTGGGTGACCCCGCCGGCCCCGCCGGCCCGGCGCTGGTGGGTGCTCGTCGCCCTCCTGGCCGGGCTGTTCGCCCTCAACTTCACCTTCACCTCCTTCGTGGTGGCCCTGCCCACCGTCAAGGCCCAGCTCCACACCACCTTCTCCGTCCTCACCTGGGTGTCCACCGGCCCCCTGCTGGCCTTCGGCCTGGCCGCCCCCCTCTTCGGCAAGGCCGGCGACCTGTTCGGGTACCGCCGCCTCTACCTCCTGGGCCTGGCCGGCGCCATGGTCTCCGCCGTCCTCACCGCCCTGGCCCCCGACGTCTGGGTGCTGCTCTTCGCCCGCGCCCTCGACGGTGTCCAGGGGGCCGCCACCGGCACCGCGTCGATGGCCCTCATCCTCCGGATGTTCCCGCCGGCCGACCGGGTGAAGGCCATGGGGTGGTGGTCCATGGTCGGCGCCGGCGGCCCCGTCGTCGGGGTCACCCTGGGGTCCCCCATCATCGAGTACCTCGGCTGGCGGTCCCTGTTCTGGGTCCAGCTCGGCCTGCTCGCCGCGTCCGTGCTGGTGGTCGCCAGGGTGCTGCCGGGCCGGCCGGGTGCCGGCATCCTCCAGCCGGCCGGTGACGCCGGCGGCAGCCGGTGGCGGGGGATGGACTGGATCGGTAGCTGGACCCTGTCCGGCGCCGTCACCGGCGTCATGCTGGTCCTCAGCGTCGGCCCGGTCGCCGGCTGGTCGTCCTGGCCGGTGGTCGCCGCCGCCGTCCTGGCGGTGGCCGCCCTGGCCGTGTTCGTCCACCGGGAGCGCACCGCCGACCACCCCCTGATCCCGCCCCGGTACTTCCGCCGCCGCAACTTCGTCCTCCCCATGGGCACCCGGGCCGGGGTCATGTTCGCCTACTTCGGCGCCTTCTTCCTGTTCCCGCTGCTGATGGAACAGGTCTACGGCTGGGGCATCACCGAGGTCGGCGCCGTCTCCATCGCCCGGCCGCTGGTCTTCGCCGTCTCCGCCCCCGTCGCCGGCTACCTGGCCGTCCGCATCGGGGAGCGCGCCAGCGCCACCTTCGGCGCGGTCGCCGTGACGGCCTCCATGGTCATCTTCGCCCTCCTCGGCCGCTCCCCGTCCATGGCCGTCGTCGTCCTCGCCCTCTGCCTGTCCGGCCTCGGCATGGGCGTGGCCAGCCCCTCCACCTCCTCCACCCAGGCCAACGAGGTCGACCCGTCCGAGTTCGGGGTCATGAGCGCCGCCCAGCAGCTCGCCACCCAGGTCGGTGAGGTCGCCGGCATCCAGGTCCTCATCACCGTCCAGGAGAGCCGGGCCGGCGGCCGGCACGGCGTCGACCTGCTGCCGGCCTTCCACGACGCCTTCTGGGTGGGCGCCGTGGTGGTCGCCGCCGGGGTGGCCTGCGCCCTCTTCATCCGGGACCACCCCCGGGCCCCGGCGGCAGAGGCCGCCACGGCCGCCGCCGGCCCGTGACCAGCTACTCGGTGATGGCCCGCAGCCGGGCCGCCAGCTCCTGGGCGGCCGGGTCCACCGGGGAGGCCTGCAGCACCAGCAGCTTGGCCATGTCCCCCTCCACCCGCACCTTGCCGGCCATGAACGCCTGCATCCCGGCCCCGGCGTTGCCGTCCACCAGGATGGCCTTGGCGGTGCTGTAGTCCACCGTCACCTTCAGGTCCGCCGGGTCCACGTGGCCCTTGTCCAGCTCGATCTCCCCCGACGACGTGTCCAGGTGGGCGTCCAGGGTCCCGTCCCCGAACGGCAGCTCGGTGATCACCAGGTTGGCCCGGACCGACACCACGGAGGGTGCGCTGCGACCGCGGTACTCGGCCCGGATCTCGTGGGCCTCCTCGATCCACCGGTCGCTCAAGAAGGGGTGCGGCATGTTGGCGGTACGTTACCCGGTCGGTGGCATGCCCAGGGTCGGTAGCATGCCCAGGCGTGACCGCACCCCTCCTCCCCGGCGCCGAGCCGTTCTCCGCCACCGGCGGCCCCGACGGCGCCCTGGTCCTGCACGGTTTCACCGGCAGCCCCGCCTCCATGCGGGGGGTGGCCGAGAAGCTGGCCGACGCCGGCCTCACCGTCGAGCTGCCGCTCCTGCCCGGGCACGGCACCGCCGTCGCCGACCTCCTCCCCAGCCGCTGGGCCGACTGGACCGCCGCCGCCGGCGACGCCTACCAGGCCCTGGCCGCCCGGTGCAGCCGGGTGACCGTGGTCGGGCTCTCCATGGGCGGCACCCTCACCTGCTGGCTGGCCGAGCGGCACCCCGAGATCGCCGGCGTCGTCCTCGTCAACCCCTTCGTCGAGCCCCCCGCCGCCGAGCTGCGGTCCGCCGTCCAGGAGCTCCTCGACGCCGGCACCGAGGTGGCCCCCAGCATCGGCTCCGACATCGCCCAACCCGGCGTCGTCGAGCTCGGCTACGACGGCACCCCGCTGCCGGCCCTGCTGTCCCTGTTCGACGGCGTCGACCACGTCGCCGCCCGGCTCGGCGACATCAGTTGCCCGGTGCTGCTGTTCTCCAGCCGAGACGACCACGTGGTGCCCCCCAGCAACGGCGACTTCCTCGCCGCCTCCGTCGCCGGTCCCTGCGACCGGGTGTGGCTCGAACGCAGCTACCACGTGGCCACCATGGACTACGACCGCGACGAGATCGAGGCCCGCACCGTCGCCTTCGCCACCGCCGGGGCCGACGCGTGACCGGGCCCGGAGGGCTCGGCCGGGACGACGTCGCCCACGTCGCCAGGCTGGCCCGGCTGGACCTGACCGACGACGAGCTGGACCGGTTCACCGGCCAGCTCGCCCAGGTCCTGGACCACGCCGCCGACGTCGCCGGCCTCGACCTGGCCGGCGTCCCGCCCACCGCCCACCCCCTGCCGGTCCGCAACGTGCTCCGGCCCGACCGGCCGGTGCCGTCCCTCTCCCGCGACGACGCCCTCGCCGCCGCCCCCGAGGTGGAGGACCACCGGTTCCGGGTGCCCCGCATCCTCGGGGAGGCCCCGTGACCGGGTTGTCGGCCCTGCAGATCGCCGACGACGTCCGGTCCGGCCGGCGGTCCGCCCGGTCCGTCGCCGAGGCCGCCCTGGCCGCGGTGGCCGCCGGCGACGGCGACGTCCACGCCTTCCTGCTGGTCACCGACGCCGCCGCCCTGGCTGCCGCCGACCGGGTGGACCAGATGGTGGCCGCCGGCCGGGACCCCGGCCCCCTCGCCGGGGTGCCCGTCGCCCTGAAGGACAACCTCTGCACCAACGGCATCCCCACCACCTGTGGCTCCCGCATCCTCGACGGCTGGCGGCCGCCGTACGACGCCACCGTCGTGGACCGCCTCCGGGCCGCCGGGGCGGTGGTCGTCGGCAAGACCAACCTGGACGAGTTCGCCATGGGGTCCTCCACCGAGAACTCCGCCTTCGGCCCCACCCGGAACCCCCGCGACACCGCCCGGGTGCCCGGCGGGTCCTCCGGCGGGTCTGCCGCCGCGGTGGCCGCCGGCTTCGTCCCGCTGGCCCTCGGCTCCGACACCGGCGGCTCCATCCGCCAGCCCGCCGCCCTGTGCGGGGTGGTCGGCATGAAGCCCACCTACGGCACCGTCTCCCGGTACGGCCTGGTGGCCTTCGCCAGCTCCCTCGACCAGATCGGCCCGTTCGCCACCACCGTCGCCGACGCCGCCCTCCTGCTGGCCGCCATCGGCGGCCACGACCCCCGCGACAGCACCTCCCTCGACCGGCCCGCCCCGGCAGGCGGCTTCCTGGACGGCGGCTCCCAGGACGGTGGCGTCGAAGGGCTCCGGGTCGGGGTCTGCACCGAGCTGGTCGACGGCGTCGCCCCGGACGTCGCCAGGCGGGTCCGCCAGGCCGCCGACGCCCTGGCCGCCGCCGGGGCCTCGGTGCAGGACCTGTCGGTCCCCGAGCTGCGCTACGGGCTGTCCGCCTACTACCTTCTCGCCCCCGCCGAAGCCTCCTCCAACCTGGCCCGCTACGACGGCGTCCGCTACGGCCTCCGGGTGCCCGCGGCCGACGTCGCCGCCATGAACACCGCCACCCGCACCGCCGGGTTCGGCCCCGAGGTGAAGCGCCGCATCATGCTCGGCACCTACGCCCTGTCCGCCGGCTACTACGACGCCTACTACGGCCAGGCCCAGCGGGTCCGCACCCTGGTCATCCGGGCCTTCGACCGCGCCTACGCCGACGTCGACGTCCTCCTCGGCGCCACCGCCCCGTCCACTGCCTTCCCCCTCGGCGACCGCGTCGACGACCCCATGGCCATGTACCTGTCCGACGTCTGCACCATCCCGTCCAACCTGGCCGGCCATCCCGCCATCAGCGTCCCGTTCGGCACCGGCGACGACGGCCTGCCGGTCGGCGTCCAAGTCCTGGCCCCCGCCCTGGCCGAGCCCACCCTGTTCCGGGTGGCCGCCGCCATCGAGGCGGCCGCGCCGCCGGCCGGCGGCACCGTGGCGGCCGCGCCGGTAGGTGGGGGAGGGGAGGCGGCCCGATGACCGACACGGCCGGTGTGGGGCAGGGGCCCCACGCTTCGGAGGAGCCCGGGGTTGGGGCCCCGGGCGGGGAATGGGAAATTGTGGTGGGCCTGGAGGTGCACTGCGAGCTGAAGACCGAGACCAAGCTGTTCTGCGGCTGCCGCAACGCGTTCGGGGAGGACCCCAACACCAACGTCTGCCCGGTCTGCCTCGGCCTGCCCGGGTCGCTGCCGGTCCTCAACGAGCAGGCGGTGGAGCTGGCCATGCGCATCGGCACCGCCCTGGGCTCCGACATCCGGCCGTCCAGCTTCCACCGGAAGAACTACTTCTATCCGGACATGCCCAAGGACTACCAGATCAGCCAGTACGACGAGCCCATCAACGTCGGTGGCGCCCTCGCCCTGCCCGACGGCACCCGCATCGGCATCGTCCGGGCCCACCTGGAGGAGGACACCGGCAAGACCACCCACGTCGGCGCCGGCGGCCGCATCCACTCCGCCGAGCACTCCCTGGTCGACTACAACCGGTCCGGCGTCCCCCTGGTCGAGATCGTCAGCGAGCCCGACATGCGGTCGGCCGCCCAGGCACGGGCCTACGCCGCCGAGCTCCGCGCCGTCCTGGTGGCCACCGGGGCCTCCGACGGCCGGATGGAGGAGGGGTCCATGCGGGTGGACGCCAACGTCTCCGTCCGCCGGCCCGGCGACCCGTTCGGCACCCGGTGCGAGATCAAGAACCTCAACTCCCTGCGGTCGCTGGCCCGGGCCATCGAGTACGAGGCCGCCCGGCAGGTGGCCCTCATCGAGGGGGGCCAGGCCGTCGTCCAGGAGACCCGGCACTGGGACGAGGACGCCGGCCAGACCCGGTCGATGCGGTCCAAGGAAGAGGCCTACGACTACCGGTACTTCCCCGAGCCCGACCTGGTGCCGGTGGCTCCCGACGACGGGTGGCGGCGGCGGGTGGCCGACGGCCTCGGCCTGTTGCCGGCCGCCCGGCGGGCCCGGCTGGTCGACCTGCTCGGCGGCCAGCCGACCGCGGCCCAGTCCGAGCAGGTGCTGTCCGCCGTCGACCAGGGGCTGGACGACCTCGTGGCCGCGGCCGCCGGTGCCGGCGCGCCTGCCGCCCTGGCCCTGGCCCGGGCCGCCAACGAGGTGGCCGCCGACGTCGACGCCGGCCGGGCCCTCGAACCGGCGGCGTTCGCCAGGCTCCTCGCCATGGAGGCCGGTGGGCAACTGTCCGCCACCCAGGCCAAGGAGGTCCTCGCCGCACTGCTGGCCGCCGGTGGCGGCGACCCGGCGGCCATCGCCCGGGACCGGGGGTTCGAGGCCATGTCCGACGACTCCCTGGCCGACGTCGTCCGCCAGGTGGTCGACGCCAACCCGGACGAGTGGGCCCGGTTCCGCGACGGCGAGGCCAAGCTCAGCGGCTTCTTCACCGGCCAGGTCATGAAGGCCACCGCCGGCAAGGCCAACGGCAAGGCCGTGGCCGCCGAGCTGGAGCGCCTCCGCGGCTGACCGGCCGGGGCCGGCACTACGGCTGACCGGGCGGCTGACCGGCCGGGGTCGGGGCTACGCTCCGTCCATGACCGAATCCTCCAGCGACACGGCATCGCCCAGCGTGGCGGCCGAGCGCCCGGGCATCAAGCCGCGGAGCTACCAAGTCACCGAAGGTCCCGGCCGTGCCCCGGCCCGAGCCATGCTCCGGGCGGTCGGCATGACCGACGACGACTGGGACAAGCCCCAGATCGGGGTGGCCTCTAGCTGGAACGAGGTCACCCCCTGCAACCTGCCCCTCGACCGGCTGGCCAAGCGGGCCAAGGACGGGGTGAAGGCCGCCGGCGGGTTCCCGTTCGAGTTCGTCACCATCGCCGTCTCCGACGGCATCTCCATGGGGCACGAGGGGATGCGGGCCTCCCTGGTCAGCCGGGAGGTCATCGCCGACTCCGTGGAGACCGTCATGCACGCCGAACGGTTCGACGCCCTGGTCACCTTCGCCGGTTGCGACAAGTCGCTGCCCGGCATGCTGATGGCCGCCGCCCGGCTGAACCTGCCCGCGGTGTTCCTGTACGGCGGCTCCATCCTGCCCGGCCGCCTCCAGGACCGGGCCCTCGACATCGTCAGCGTGTTCGAGGCCGTCGGCGCCCACGCCGTGGACGCCCTCACCGACGACGAGCTACGCCTCATCGAGCACAACGCCTGCCCCACCGAGGGGTCCTGCGCCGGCATGTTCACCGCCAACACCATGGCGTCGGTGGCCGAGGCCCTCGGCATGTCCCTGCCCGGCAGCTCCGCCGCCCCGGCCGTCGACCGCCGCCGGGACGACTACGCCTACGCCTCCGGCCACGCCGTGGTGGAGCTCCTCCGGGCCGGCATCCGGCCCCGGCAGATCATGACCAAGGAGGCCTTCGAGAACGCCATCGCCGTCGTCATGGCCACCGGCGGCTCCACCAACGCCGTCCTCCACCTGATGGCCATTGCCCACGAGGCCCGGGTGCCGCTGGAGCTGGACGACTTCAACCGCATCGCCGCCCGGGTGCCGCACCTGGCCGACACCAAGCCGCACGGCCGGTTCCACATGGTCGACATCGACCGCATCGGCGGCATCCCGGTCATCATGCGCGAGCTGCTCGACGCCGGCCTGCTGCACGGGGACTGCCTCACCGTCACCGGCAGGACCGTGGCCCAGAACCTGGCCGCCCTCGACCCGCCGGCCCCGGACGGCACCGTCGTGCACCCCCTCACCGACCCCATCCACGCCACCGGGGGCCTGGCCATCCTGACCGGCTCCCTGGCCCCCAAGGGCTCGGTGGTGAAGGTGGCCGGCATCGACCAGCCCACCTTCGACGGCACCGCCCGGGTGTTCGACGGCGAGCCGGCCGCCATGGAGGCCATCCTGTCCGGCTCCATCCAGCCCGGCACCGTGCTGGTCATCCGCTACGAGGGCCCCAAGGGCGGCCCCGGCATGCGCGAGATGCTGGCCGTCACCGGCGCCATGAAGGGGGCCGGCCGCGGCGCCGACTGCGCCCTGGTCACCGACGGCCGGTTCTCCGGCGGCACCCACGGGTTCTGCGTCGGCCACGTCGCCCCCGAGGCCGTCGACGGCGGCCCCATCGCCCTGGTGGCCGACGGCGACCGCATCGTCATCGACGCCGACCGTCACCGCATCGACCTGCTGGTCGACGACGCCGAGCTGGACCGTCGCCGGGCGGCGCTGAAGCCGTTCGAGCCCGCCTACACCTCCGGGGTCCTCGCCAAGTACGCCCGGCTGGTCACCGGGGCCGAGCAGGGCGCCATCACCCTGCCCTGACCGCCCCGGGCCGGCCTGATCCTCCGTTGACGGTGCCCTCCTCCGGCCGGGCCCGCTGATGCGCGGGCGGGCCAGGGCGGCGGCCGCGGTGGTCGCGGTGGCCGGCCTGACGGCGGCCGGTGGCGTGCTGGCCGGCTGCGGGTCCCCGGGGACCGGGCCGACCACCACGTCCGCCGGGTCGGCCGCCGGCGGGTCCACCGCCACCACGCAGCCCCGAGGTGCCTGGTCGGCCCCGGTCACCGTGGCGGCCGGGACGGCCCTCGACCAGGTGTCCTGCGCCACCACCACGTTCTGCGTGGCCGTGGCCGGTGGGTCGGCCTACGGGTGGGACGGCACCGCCTGGTCCGGCCCGACCGCGCTGGGGTTCGGGCCCGGCGCCGGGCCGACCTCGGTGGCCTGCCCCACCACCACCCTGTGCGTCGCCGTGGCCCCGTCCGGGCAGGCCGCCGCCTGGAACGGCACCGCCTGGTCGGCCCCGGTGGCCGTCAGCGCCAACCAGGGCCTGGGGGCGGTGGGCTGCGCCGGGCCGACGTTCTGCGTCACGATCGACGGCGTCGGCGACTCCTACCGGTTCGACGGCGCCCGCTGGTCCGGCGGCCCCGGTGCCTGGGGGGCGGCCGACGGCATCTCCTGCGCCAGCCCCACGTTCTGCGTGGCCGCCGAGGGGGACCCGTCGGTGTGGGACGGCCGGTCCTGGTCCCAGCCGCAGGGCGCCGACACCGCCGGCGAGGTCGACGCCGTGGCCTGCCCGGCCGCCACCTTCTGCATGGCCGTCGACAGCACCGGCCACGCCATGTCCTGGAACGGCACCGCCTGGTCCGCGCCGCAGGCCGTCATGGCCGGGTCCGGGTCCACCCCGGGGTCCACCCGGCAGGGGCTGACCGCGGTGTCCTGCCCGTCGGCCACCGCCTGTGTCGCCGTCGGCGCCGACGGCCGGGCCTACCGGTGGGACGACGCCGCCTGGTCCACCGGCCGGAAGGTGTCGACGGCCGCGCTGACGTCGGTGTCCTGCGTCGCCGAAAGCTGCGTGGCCACCGACGCCGCCGGCCGTGCCTACCGGTCGGCGTAGGGCCCTCCGGCCGGCGTGGGGCCTACCGGAGGTCGACGGTGGGCCAGCTCGGGTCACCGTCGAGGATCTCCGGGTCACCGGTCAACAGATCGGCACCGTGCCCCATCGCGGTGGCGATGGCGAAGGCGTCGGCGTAGGCCAGGGAGTGCCGGGCCTTGATAGCCGCCGCCTCCAGCACCCGTTCCGGGGTCGGGACCTCCAGGGCCAGGCGGTGCCGCAGTCGCCGGACCACCGCCCGGGCGGCATCGGGCCCCTCGGCCCGTTCGAGGACGTAGGCGACCTCACCCAGGTTGATCCAGCTCATGACCGGTCGTCCGGCCATGGCCGCCTCCACCCGGCCGGCGGCCGGTTCGACGCCTTCGAGCCAGCGGAGGACGGCCCACGAGTCGAGGCAGTCGGTCACCGGTCGCGTTCGGCGCGGCGGTCGGCCTCGAGGAGGGCGGTGAGCCGCCGACCGGCAAAGGCCCCTCTCAGGCTGGGCCCGTCGGCTGCCGGCTCGACCCGGACGGCTCCGTCCTCCAGGGTGAAGTCGACCGGATCGCCGGGGAGGATACCCAGCCGATCCCGCATGTCCTTGGGGATGACCACCTGGCCCTTCGGCCCTACCCGAGAAGTCATACCGAAAAGTATAACTAGTCCCGCTTCGGGGTCCGGCGGCGGAGCGGGGGTTGTGGCCAGGGCCGGGACGTGGCACAATGTGGCCGTGACCACCCCGACCACCCTGGTACTGATCTCGTAGCACGGCACATCCCGCCGTGCTACCTGCCGACCTCCCCACGGGGAGGTCGTTTCAATTCCCGCCCGGATCAATCCCGCCCGAACCGCACCGCCGCCACACGTTCACGAAAGGCCCGACGATGACCGCACAGCAGATGACCGGGGCCCAGGCCCTGATCAAGAGCTTGGAGATGCAGCGGGTGGAGGTCATGTTCGGCCTCCCCGGCGGCGCCATCCTGCCGGTGTACGACCCCATCCTGGACTCCTCCATCCGGCACGTCCTGGTCCGCCACGAACAGGGCGCCGGGCATATGGCGGAGGGGTACGCCATGGTCACCGGCCGCCCCGGGGTGGCCATGGTCACCAGCGGGCCCGGGGCCACCAACATCGTCACCCCGCTGTCCAACGCCTACATGGACTCCACCCCGCTGGTGGTGGTGTCCGGCCAGGTGTCCACCGGGGCCATCGGCACCGACGCCTTCCAGGAGTGCGACATCACCGGGGTCACCATGGGCATCACCAAGCACAACTGGCTCATCAAGGACGCCGCCGACATCCCCCGGACGGTGGCCGCGGCCTTCCACGTCGCCACCACCGGCCGGCCCGGCCCGGTGCTCATCGACGTCCCCAAGGACGTGTCCAACGCCACCATGGACTGGTACTGGCCGACGTCGGTGGACGACCTCGACCTGCCCGGCTACCACCCGGCCACCGAGGGCGACCCCCGCCTCGTCCGCCAGGCCGCCGACCTCATCCGGTCCGCCCGGCGGCCGGTCATCTACGCCGGCGGCGGCATCCTGAAGGCCCGGGCGGCCGACGCCCTGCGGGCCCTGGCCGAGCGCACCGGCATCCCGGTGGTCACCACCCTCATGGCCCGCGGCGCCTTCCCCGACTCCCACCCGCTGTGCCTCGGCATGCCGGGGATGCACGGCAACTACACCGCGGTCACCGCCATGCAGCGGTCCGACCTGCTCATCGCCCTCGGCGCCCGGTTCGACGACCGGGTCACCGGCAACGTGGCCACCTTCGCCCCCGACGCCAAGGTGGTCCACGTCGACATCGACCCGGCCGAGCTCGGCAAGGTCCGCCGTCCCGACGTCGGCATCGCCGGGGACTGCCGGCTGGTCATCGAGGAGTTGCTGGAAGCCCTCGCCGGTGCCCCCGGCCCCCCGGCGGCGGCATCCGACGGCGGCCTGGCCGAGTGGTGGGACCAACTGCACCGGTGGCAGCAGCAGTTCCCGCTGCACTATCAGCCGTCCGACGAGGCCCCGATCAAGCCGCAGATGGTGGTGGAGACCCTCCGGGACCTGTCCCCGGTCGACACCATCGTGGTGGCCGGGGTCGGCCAGCACCAGATGTGGGCGTCGCAGTACTGGCGGTTCGACCACCCGTACACCTGGGTGAACTCCGGCGGGGCCGGCACCATGGGGTTCTCGGTCCCCGCCGCCATCGGTGCCAAGGTGGGCCGGCCGGACCGGACGGTGTGGGGCATCGACGGCGACGGCTGCTTCCAGATGACCGCCCAGGAGCTGGTGACGGCCACCGCCGAGAAGATCCCGGTGAAGATCGCCATCTTGAACAACGCCTACCTCGGCATGGTGCGGCAGTGGCAGGAGATGTTCTACGAGGAGCGGTACTCCGAGGTGTACCTGTCCCCGGACCTGCCCGACTACGTCAAGTGGGCCGAGGCCATGGGCTGCGTCGGCATCCGCGCCGAGTCACCCGAAGAGGTGGCCCCGGCCATCGAGAAGGCCAACAGCGTCGACGACCGCCCCGTCGTGGTCGACTTCCGCACCGACGCCTTCGAGAAGGTGTTCCCCATGGTGCCCGCCGGGGCGTCCAACGACGCCATCGTCGTCCACCCCGACCAGCAGGAGGCCCCCCGATGAGCAGTGACGGCCGGGGCGGGGCTGGGGTCCCCGCCCCTCGGAGGAGCCTGGGGTTGGGGCCCCAGGCGGGCGGATCAGCACAGCATCACATCCTGTCGGTGCTGGTCGAGAACAAGGCCGGGGTGCTGGCCCGGGTGGCCGGGCTGTTCTCCCGGCGGGGGTTCAACATCTACTCCCTGGCCGTCGCCCCCTCCGACGAAGCCATCTCTCCTGGCGATGGCCGGTTCAGCCGGATCACCATCGTGGTCGACGTCGAGTCGGCCCCCCTGGAGCAGGTCATCCAGCAACTGGACAAGCTGGTCAACGTGGTGGCCATCTCCCAGTTGGCCCCCGCCGACGCCGTCCAGCGGGAGCTGCTCATCGCCACCGTCGCCGCCGGCCCCACCGAGCGGTCCCAGGTCATCCAGCTCGTCGGGGTGTTCGGCGGCGAGGTGGTCGACGTCGGCTCCGACCGGCTGTCGGTGATGCTGGCCGGCCGGCCGGAGAAGCTGGACGACTTCGAGGGGCTGCTCGCCACCTACCAGGTGGTGGAGCTCCAACGGACCGGCCGGGTGGCGCTGCCTAAGCTGGAGCGCCAGCCCAACCGGGCCCTGCGACCGGTCCGAGCCGGGTAGGGACCCGGCCGGTAGATCAGATCACGCCAGACCCAGAGACAAACGGAGACACCATGGCCACGCTGTACTACGAGTCCGACGCCGACCCCGGCCTGATCCAGGGCCGCAAGGTGGCCATCCTGGGCTACGGCTCCCAGGGGCACGCCCACGCCCTCAACCTGTCCGAGTCCGGGGTGGACGTGCGGGTGGGCCTGCGGGAGGGGTCCAGCTCGAAGAAGAAGGCCGAGGAGGCCGGGCTGCGGGTGCTGTCCATCCCCGAGGCGGCGGCCGAGGCCGACGTCATCATGATCCTGCTGCCCGACACCGAGCAGAAGGCGGTCTACGACGAGCACATCGCCCCCAACCTCAAGGAGGGGGACGCCCTGTTCTTCGCCCACGGCTTCAACGTCCGCTACGGCCAGATCGTGGCCCCGGCCGGCGTCGACGTGGCCATGGTCGCCCCCAAGAGCCCCGGCCACCTGGTCCGGCGGACCTACACCGAGGGTGGCGGGGTGCCGTCCCTGATCGCCGTCGAGCAGGACGCCAGCGGCAAGGCCCACGACCTGGCCCTGTCCTACGCCCACGCCCTCGGCGCCACCCGGGCCGGGGTGCTGGACACCACCTTCAAGGAGGAGACCGAGACCGACCTGTTCGGCGAGCAGGCCGTCCTCTGCGGCGGCATGACCTCCCTGGTCAAGGCCGGGTTCGACACCCTGGTCGAGGCCGGCTACCAACCCGAGTCGGCCTACTTCGAGTGCCTCCACGAGCTGAAGCTGATCGTCGACCTGATGTACGAGCAGGGCATCGCCGGCATGCGGTACTCCATCTCCACCACCGCCGAGTACGGCGACATGACCCGCGGTCCCCGCCTCATCGACGACCACGTCCGTGCGGAGATGCGCCAGATCCTGACCGACATCCAGGACGGCACCTTCGCCGACGAGTGGATCGCGGAGAACCAGGCCGGCCTGCCCAACTACCACCGGCTGCAGCAGGAGGGCAAGGCCCACCCCATCGAGAAGGTCGGCGCCGAGCTCCGCGCCATGATGCCGTTCATCTCCGCCGGCAAGACCCGGGTGGAGGACGCTTCTGGCGGCACCGCCTGATCGCCGCCCCATCCGGGTCAGGCAGACCGACGGCCGGGGGCGGGGATGGGGGCCCCGCCCGCCGGAGGAGGATGGGGTTGGGGCCCCATCCGGGTCAATCAGATAGGGCGCCCACCACGTGGTTGATGCAGCCGCAGAGGGCGGCGACGTCGTCGGGGTCGATGGCGGGGAACATGGCCACCCGGAGCTGGTTGCGGCCGAGCTTGCGGTAGGGCTCGGTGTCGACCACCCCGTTGGCCCGCAGCACCTTGGCCACCGCCGACGCGTCGACGTCGTCGACGAAGTCGATGGTGCCCACCACGTGGCTGCGGTCGGCCGGGTTGTCCACGAACGGCCGGGCGAAGTCGGACTGTTCGGCCCAGGTGTACAGGATCTCGGCTGACCGGTCGCAGCGGCCGGCCGTCCACTCCAGGCCGCCGCCGGCCAGCATCCAGTCGAGCTGCTCGGCCAGCAGGTACAGGGTGGCCAGCGCGGGGGTGTTGTAGGTCTGGTCCTGCCTGGCGTTGTCCAGGGCGATCTTCAGGTCCAGGAACGCCGGCACCCACCGGCCGGAGGCCGCGATCCGCTCGATCCGGTCCTGGGCGGCCGGCGACAGCAGGGCCAGCCACAGCCCGCCGTCGGCGGCGAAGCACTTCTGGGGGGCCAGGTAGTAGGCGTCGAACTCCGCCGGGTCCACCCGCAGGCCGCCGGCCCCCGACGTGGCGTCCACCGCCACCAGGCCGCCGCCGTCCTCCGGCAGGGCGGCGCCGGCCGGCCGGCGGATGTCCATGGCCACCCCGGTGGACGTCTCGTTGTGGGTCAGCGCGTACAGGTCCACCGCGCCGTCGGCGGACGGCAGCGGGTGGGTGCCGGGGGCCGACTCGATCACCTGGGGGTCCTTCAGGTGCGGCGCCGCCTTGGCGGCGGCGGCGAACTTGGACGAGAACTCCCCGAAGGCCAGGTGCTGGCTCTGGGCCTCGATCAGCCCGAAGGTGGCCGCGTCCCAGAACGCGGTGGTACCCCCGTTGCCGAGGGCCACCTCGTAGCCGTCGGGGAGCGAGAACAGCTCGCGCAGGCCGGACCGGACGCGGCCGACCACCGCCTTCACCGGCCGCTGCCGGTGGCTGGTGCCCAGGTAGGTGGTGGCCACGTCCAGCAGCCCGGACACCTGCTCCGGACGGACCTTGGAGGGGCCGCACCCGAACCGGCCGTCCTTGGGCAGCAGTTCGGCCGGGATGCGGATGTCGGGACCTGTGCTGTCGGAGATGGCGGGCATGTATGGAATCATGGCATCCGTGTCCACCAGCGTCGAAAACCAGACCCGCCGGATCTCGCGCCGCGCCGCCGCCGTGTCGCCGTCGGCCACCCTGACCGTGGACGCCAAGGCCAAGGCCCTCCAGGCCGCCGGGGAGCACGTCATCGGGTTCGGCGCCGGCGAGCCCGACTTCCCCACCCCCGACCCCATCGTCGAGGCCGCCGTGGCCGCCTGCCGGGACCCCAGGAACCACCGGTACACCCCCACCGGCGGCCTGCCGGAGCTGCGGGAGGCGGTGGCCGTCAAGACCAGGCGGGACTCCGGCTACGACGTCACCGCCGCCCAGGTGCTCATCACCAACGGCGGCAAGCAGGCCGTCGCCAACGCCTTCGCCGTCCTCTGCGACCCCGGCGACCAGGTGCTGGTGCCCGCCCCGTACTGGACCACCTACCCCGAGTCCATCGCCCTGGCCGGCGGCCGGCCGGTGGTGGTGCCCACCGACGAGACCACCGGGTTCCGGGTGTCGGTGGACCAGTTGGAGGCGGCCACCACCCCGCAGACCAAGGCCCTGCTGTTCGTGTCGCCGTCCAACCCCACCGGGGCCGTCTACCCCCGCGACGACGTCGAGGCCATCGGGCGGTGGGCGGCCGACCGCGGCATCTGGGTGGTCACCGACGAGATCTACGAGCACCTGGTCTACGGCACCGCCGAGCAGCACTCCATGCCGGTGCTGGTGCCCGAGCTGGCCGACCGTTGCCTGGTGGTCAACGGGGTGGCCAAGACCTACGCCATGACCGGCTGGCGGGTCGGCTGGATGATCGGCCCGGCCGACGCGGTGGCGGCCGCCAACAACATCCAGTCCCACGAGACCTCCAACGTGGCCAACGTGTCCCAGCGCGCCGCCCTGGCCGCCGTCTCCGGCGACCTGGCCGCCGTCGCCATGATGCGCGACGCCTTCGACCGCCGCCGGCAGACCATCCACCGGATGCTGAACGACATCGACGGCGTCACCTGCCTGGAGCCCGAGGGGGCGTTCTACGCCTTCCCGTCCGTCAAGGGGGTGCTGGGGCGCGAGATCAGGGGGCGGCGGCCGCAGACCAGCGAGGAGCTGGCCGAGCTGTGCATCGCCGAGGCCAAGGTGGCGGTGGTGCCCGGCGAGGCGTTCGGGGCGCCGGGGTACTTCCGGATGTCCTACGCCCTCGGTGACGACGACCTGGTGGAGGGCGTGTCCCGGCTGGCCGGCCTGTTCGGGGAGGCCCGCGGCTGATGGCCGGGGACCCGGCGACCTGCTGGGCAGAGGGACCGGGGGCGGGAGCAGTACCGGGGGCGGAACCACAGAGAGCACGAGTGAGGAGACGGCCTCGATGGCACGGGTACTGGTAACCGAGAAGATCGCCCAGCGGGGCCTGGACCTGTTGGCCGAGGCCGGCCACCAGGTGGACGTCCGTGAAGGGCTGAGCGCCGACGACCTGCTCACCGTGGTCCCCGGCGCCCACGCCCTCATCATCCGGTCGGCCACCCAGGTGACCGCCGAGGTGCTGGAGGCCGGTGCCGACCTGGTGGTGGTCGGCCGGGCCGGCGTCGGCCTGGACAACGTCGACGTGCCGGTGGCCACCGACCGCGGCGTCATGGTGGTCAACGCCCCCACCTCCAACATCCTGTCGGTGGCCGAGCAGGCCATGGGCCTGCTGCTGGCCCAGGCCCGCAACATCCCCCAGGCCCACGCCGCCCTGGTGGCCGGCCGCTGGGAGCGGTCCAAGTGGGAGGGGGTGGAGCTGCACGGCAAGGTCCTCGGCATCCTCGGCCTCGGCCGCGCCGGGTCCCTGGTCGCCCAGCGGGCCCTGGCCTTCGGCATGCACCTGCTGGCCTTCGACCCGTACATCTCCGCGGACCGCGCCCGGGCCATGGGGGTCGAGCTGCGGTCGGTGGAGGAGCTGTTCGCGGAGTCCGACTTCATCTCCATCCACACCCCGAAGACCCCGGAGACCGTCGGCCTGGTCGGCCGGGACCTGCTGGCCAAGGCCAAGCCCGGCATCCGCATCATCAACACCGCCCGCGGCGGCATCGTCGACGAGGACGCCCTGGCCGACGCCATCCGGGACGGCATCGTCGCCGGGGCCGGCCTGGACGTGTTCGCCAAGGAGCCCCCCGGGGACTCCGCGCTGCTGGCCCTGCCCCAGGTGGTCGCCACCCCGCACCTCGGGGCGTCCACCGAGGAGGCCCAGGACAAGGCCGGCGTCACCATCGCCGAGCAGGTCATCCTGGCCCTCGCCGGGGACTTCGTGCCCTACGCCGTCAACGTCGCCGCCACCGACGTGTCCGAGGCCGTCAAGCCGTTCATGCCGTTGGCCGAGCAGCTCGGCCGGTTCTTCGCCGGCCTCCACGAGGGACTGCCGGACCGCCTCGAGATCGAGTACCGAGGCGACCTGGCCGCGGCGTCCACCGGCATCCTCACCCTGTCCATCCTGAAGGGGCTGTTCGCCACCACCACCGAGGAGCCGGTGTCCTACGTCAACGCCCCCCAGTTGGCCGACCAGCGGGGCCTGTACGTCCAGGAGACGTCGACGGCCACCTCACCCAACTACAAGAGCCTGGTCACCCTCCGGTCCGGTACCCACGCCGTCGCCGGCACCCTCACCGGGGCCGGGGTCCGGGCGGAGCCCCGGGTGGTGATGGTCGACGACCACACCGTCGAGGTCCCCCCCACCGACCACATGCTGGTGGTCCGCAACGACGACCGCCCCGGCATGATCGGGGTGGTCGGCACCGTCCTGGGCGAGGCCGGCATCTCCATCTCGTCCATGGCCGTCGGCCCCAGCGAGGAGGCCGGGGCCACCACCGCCCTGATGGTGCTGGCCACCAGCCAGCCCACCCCCGACGACGCCGTCGACCGGCTCCGCGCCGACCCCGGCATCTCCGACCTGCACCGGATCAGCCTGTAAGGCCCCGGCTCAGGTGGCGGCGGCGTCCTCGCGGGGGGCTTTCCTCGGCACCGCCGGCCAGTGGTCCGGGCTGCCCACCGCGGCGTCCTGGTGGCCGAGCAGGAACCGGCGCACCGCCAGCCCCAGGCCGACCAGCACCACCAGGAACAGCAGCCGTCGCAACATGCCGCCACCGTACCCTGGACCGCCGGCACCCCCTTGACGGGGAGCCTGCGGCTTTGGCACCATAGGGGCACCATGTACGGAGCCCCGACCTCGGACCTGCTGCTTACCTGACGGCGAACGCCACATCGCGTTCGCCCACAACCTCCTGGCCGGATTGGCCAGGGGGTTTTTTGTTGGGCCGGCAGTACCGGGGAGGCAGGAGAGAGCAACGATGACCGACGACCGGGTGGCCATGCCCTGTGACCCCATGCCCTTCCACCTGTACCGGCCCCACCTGCCCCTGCGGCTGACCGACCGCACCTGGCCGGACCGGCAGTTGACCAAGGCCCCGCGGTGGGCCAGCGTCGACCTGCGCGACGGCAACCAGGCCCTGGTGGACCCCATGGACCCGCCGAGGAAGCTGGCCCTGTTCCGCACCCTGGTCGAGGTGGGGTTCAAGGAGATCGAGGTCGGGTTCCCGTCCGCGTCGCAGACCGACTACGACTTCCAGCGGCAGATCATCGAAGAGGACCTGATCCCCGACGACGTCGAGATCCAGGTGCTGGTGCAGTGCCGGGAGGAGCTGATCGAGCGCACCTTCGAGTCCCTGCGGGGCGCCCGGCGGGCGGTGGTGCACTTCTACAACTCCACCTCCGAGCTGCAGCGCCGGGTGGTGTTCGGCCTGGACCGGGCCGGCATCACCGACATCGCGGTCAACGCCGCCCGGCTGTGCAAGAAGTTCGAGTCCACCCTGCCCGGCACCGACGTCCGCTACGAGTACTCCCCGGAGAGCTTCACCGGCACCGAGCCGGACTTCGCCGTCGAGATCTGCGAAGCCGTCATGGACGTCATCGAGCCCACCCCGGACCGGCCGATGATCCTCAACCTGCCGGCCACCGTGGAGATGTACACCCCCAACGTCTACGCCGACGTCCTGGAGTGGTTCGGCCGCACCATCAAGCACCGGGACAGCATCGTGCTGTCGGTCCACCCCCACAACGACCGCGGCACCGCCGTCGCCGCGGCCGAGCTGGCCCAGCTTGCCGGGGTGGACCGGGTGGAGGGCACCCTGTTCGGCAACGGCGAGCGCACCGGCAACGTCGACGTGGTCACCCTGGCCATGAACCTGTTCGCCCAGGGGGTGGACCCGGGGCTCGACTTCTCCGACATCGAGAAGGTCCGCCGGGTGGCCGAGCACGCCACCCGGATGCCGGTGCACCCCCGGCACCCCTACGCCGGCGACCTCGTCTACACCGCCTTCTCCGGCTCCCACCAGGACGCCATCAAGAAGGGCATGGCCGCCATCGGCGACGACTACGCCCGGTGGGAGGTGCCGTACCTGCCCATCGACCCCAAGCACACCGGCCGCACCTACGAGGCCATCATCCAGGTCAACAGCCAGTCCGGCAAGGGCGGGGTGGCCTACGTCATGGACACCGAGCACGGCCTCGACCTGCCGCGGCGGCTGCAGGTCGAGTTCTCCAAGCAGGTCCAGGCGGTCACCGAGGCCTCCGGCACCGTCATCCGGCCGGCCGAGATGTGGGAGGTGTTCACCGACACCTACCTGCCCGACGACGCCGGCATCCGGCTGATCGGCAGCGAGGTCACCACCGGCGGCGGCCGCACCACCGTGGTCGCCCAGTTGCTGGTCGACGGCCAGCACCGGACGGTGACCGGCCAGGGCAACGGCCCCATCGACGCCATGGTGGCTGCCCTCGGGGCCGAGCTGGGGGTCCGGTTCGGGGTGAAGGACTACACCGAGCACGCCCTCACCGAGGGCGCCGGGGCCTCCGCGGTGGCCTACGTCGAGGCCGAGGGCCCCGACGGGTCCACCTGGTGGGGGGTCGGGATGGACTCCTCCATCCTGGACGCCTCGCTGAGCGCCGTGGTCAGCGCCGCCAACCGAGCCCGGTAGGGTGGCCCATGGCCCGACGTCCCGCCACCCCCCGTGTCCTCGCCGTCGCCCGCGGTGACCAGCCGGCCGACCTGTTGCTGACCGGCGGCCGGGTGCTGTCGCCGGCCACCCGGGAGTGGGTGGCCACCGACCTGGCCGTCGCCGACGGGGTGGTGGCCGGCTGGGGACCGCGGGAGGCGGCCGAGGTGGTGGACGTGGCCGGGGCCGCCCTGACCGCCGGGTTCGTGGACGCCCACATGCACCTCGAGTCCACCAAGCTCTGGGTGGACGAGTTCGTCCGCACCGTGCTGCCGCTGGGCACCACCGCGGTGGCCGCCGATCCGCACGAGATCGCCAACGTCTTCGGCGTCCCCGGGGTGGTGGCCCTGGCCGACGCCGCGGCCACGCTGCCGTTCACCTTCGGGGTCTGCGCGTCTAGCTGCGTCCCGGCGTCGCCGTTCGAGAGCGCCGGCGCCGAGCTGGGGGCCGACGACGTCCGGCTGTTGCTGGACGAGCACGGCGCCCTCGGGGTGGCCGAGGTCATGAACTTCCCGGGGGTGGTCGCCGGCGACCCGGAGATGCTGGCCCGCATCGCCACCGCCGGCCACCGCCGGGTGGACGGCCACGCCCCCGGCCTGTCCGGCCCGGCGTTGGACGCCTACCTGGCCGCCGGGGTGGAGTCCGACCACGAGTGCACCACCCTGGACGAAGCCGAAGAGAAGCGGCGCAAGGGCATGTGGGTGTTCGTCCGGCAGGGGTCCGCCAGCCAGAACCTGCACGCCCTCATCCCCACGGTGCTGCGGCACGGCACCGACCACGTGGCCCTGTGCACCGACGACCGCGAGCCCGACACCCTCCTCGGCCCGGGCCACCTGAACGACTGCGTCGCCCTGGCCGTGGCCGCCGGGGTGCCCGAGATCGACGCCCTGGTGCTGGCCACCGCCAACCCGGCCGACTACCACGGGTTCACCCACCTGGGCGCCCTGGCCCCCGGCTACCAGGCCGACGTCCTCTGCTTCGACCACCTCGACGGCTTCCGGCCGTCCCGGGTCTGGCAGGCCGGCCGGCTGGTGGCCGCCGACGGCGCCGCCGTCCCCGGTGCGGTGCCGGCGGCGCCGGCGCCGGAGTGGATGCGCCGGTCGGTCCACCTGGACGTGCCGCCGGGGCCCGACGCCTTCGACCTGCCCGCCGCCGGCCGGGCCCGCACCATCGGCATCGAGTCCGGCTCCCTCACCACCCGCTCCCTGGTCACCGACCCCTCCGACCCCGCCGCCGGGGTGGCCCGGCTGGCCGTGGTGGAGCGGCACCGCCGCACCGGCCGGATCGGGCTGGGCTGGGTCCACGGGTTCGGCCTCGACCGCGGCGCCTTCGCCTCCACCGTCGGCCACGACGCCCACAACTGCATGGTGGTCGGCGCCGCCGACGCCGACGGGCCGGCCGCCATGGCCGCCGCCGTGGCCCGGCTGGCCGAGATGGGCGGCGGCCAGGTGGCCGTGGACCAGCACGGCCGGGTGCTGGCCGAGCTGCGGCTGCCCATCGGCGGCCTCATGAGCGACCGTCCGGCCGCCGAGGTGGCCGACGGCCTGCACGCCCTGGTGGCCGCCGTCCGCGACCTCGGCACCACCCTCGACGCCCCGTTCATGCAGCTCAGCTTCCTCGGCCTGTCCGTCCTCCCCGACCTCCGCCTCACCGACCGCGGCCTGGTCGACGTCACCGCCTTCCAACTGGTCCCCGTCGCCGTCGGCTAATCAGGTCAGGTCGTACACCGTCCGCCGTCCGGCGGTGGGCGAACAGCACCCGGTCCAGCAGGAAGAACTGCACCACCCACAGCACCCCGTAGGCGGCCACGTTGGCGGCCTCCACCGCCGCGGTGTGCCAGCCGGTCGACCAGCCGGCGGTGCGGGCGGCGGCCAGGTGGACGGCCACGGTGGACACCAGCAGGCCGGTGAACGACAGGGCCACGAACGGCAGCACCTGCCGGGTCACCGACCGCTTGCCGTCGTGGGCCCACACCCACCGGCGGTTCAGCTCGAACGACGGCACCGTGCCGACGGCGGTGGCCACCACGTTGGCCACCGTGGCCCCCACGCCGGCCACCCCCACCAAGAGGCCCAGGACGGTGAGGCCGGTGGCCGTGGACACCGCCGACACCGCGCAGTACCGGGCCCACACCGCCAGGCGGCCGTTGAGCCGGGACGGCCAGGTCAGGTTCATGGGCACACCGTGACCGCCCCGCATCAGAGCCCGCTGGGAGGTGGCTGGATGCCCGGCCGGAATGAAATACACAGAACCCGCACAGGGGGGCCTTACGGGGTGCCTACATTGCCCCGTCACCATGGCCGCATGGCACACCAACCACAGCACCGGGTCCGGTCGCTGACCGCCCTGTTCGGCGGGCTGGGGCTGGCCCTCACCGGCGTGTTCGCCTACCTGGCCTCCACCGGGACCGCCGGCTCCGCCGGGTCCACCACCACGGTGGCCGGCACAGCCGCGTCGACCACAGCCACATCAGCGACGGGCACAGCCACAGCCACATCGACGGCCACAACGGCGCCGACGTCGTCATCGAGCGTCCCGGCGGCCACGTCGGGGGCGTCGTGACGGTCACCACGTCGTTCCGGGCCCTGGGCACCACGGCGGTGGTGGCGGTGGCCGATCCGGGCCGGCTGGTGCAGGCGGTGGAGGTGGTGCGGCGGTGCACCGACCGCCTGGACGCCGCCGCCAGCCGGTTCCGGGCCGACAGCGAGCTGGCCCGGCTGCACGCCGCGTCGGCCGGCCGGCCGGTGATGGTGTCCGACGTGCTGCTGGACGCCGTCGACGACGCCCTGGCCGCGGCCCGGTTCACCGACGGGGTGGTGGACCCCACGGTGGGCCGGGCCATGCGGGAGCTGGGGTACGACCGGGACTTCGCCGCCGTCGCCCCGGAGGGGCCGGCGCTGCCGTACCGGCGGGCGCAGGTGCCGGGGTGGCGGACCATCCGGGTGGACCGCGACGCCGGCACGGTGACCCTGCCGCCGGGGGTGCAGGTGGACCTGGGGGCCACCGCCAAGGCCGGCGGCGCGGACACCGCGGCGGTGCTGGCGGCCTCGGCCACCGGCACCGGGGTGCTGGTCAGCCTGGGCGGCGACGTGGCGGTGGCCGGCCGCCCCCCGGCCGGGGGGTGGACGGTCCGCATCGCGGACCGCCACGACGCCGGCCCGGACGACCCGTCGGTGACGGTGGCCATCCGCCGTGGCGGCCTGGCCACCTCCGGGGTGACCGCCCGCCGGTGGACCCGCGGGGACCGGACCCTGCACCACCTGGTGGACCCCACCACCGGCCGGCCGGCGGACACCTGCTGGCGGACCGTGTCGGTGGCCGCCGAGAGCTGCGGCCGGGCCAACACCGCGTCCACCGCCGCGGTGGTGCTGGGACCGGCCGCCCCGCGGTGGCTGCAGCGGCACGGGTTCTGCGCCCGCCTCGTCGCCGTTGACGGCACCGTCGTCGGCGTCGGCCGCTGCCCTGGTTCCGCCGGCGGCCGGTGACGGAGCCCGGCCGTGATCGACTGGTACGTGATGCGCGGCAGCGGCCTGGTGGCCCTGGCCCTGCTGTCCGCCGCCGTCTTCCTCGGGGTCGTCGGCGCCCGCCGGTGGCGGTCGCCGCGGTGGCCCCGGTCCGTCACCGCCGGCCTGCACCGCAGCGTGGCCCTGCTGGCCGTCTGCTTCGTCGCCGTCCACGTCGTCACCGCCGTCCTCGACTCCTGGGTCGGCCTCGGCTGGCTGGACGTGGTGGTGCCGTTCCGGTCCCCGTACCGGCCGCTGTGGGTGGGGCTGGGGGCGGTGGCCGTCGACCTGGCCGTCGCGGTCACCGCCACCAGCGTCCTCCGCCGGCACCTCCGTTACGGCACCTGGCGGGCGGTGCACTGGGCGTCCTGGCTGCTGTGGCCGCTGGCCGTCCTGCACGGCCTCGGCGCCGGCTCCGACAGCCGGGCCGGCTGGGGGCTGGTGGTGGTGCTGGGCTGCGTCGCCCCGGTCGCCGCCGCGGCTGCCTGGCGGCTGGCCGCCGGCAACCGTCCCGTCCCCCTTCCCCGTCGACCGAGGAGCGTCCCATGACCATGGTGCAGACCCGGCCCGGCACCCCGGGCCCGTTGCCGGGCGGGTCGCCCCGGCTGACCCGTACCGACGGCGGCCCCGGCCTGGACGGCCACCTGGCCCGGTGGGGCCCGTTGCGGCTGCCGGCCGACCTGGTGGCCGAGGCCGGCCGGGCCGGCCTCCGCGGCCGCGGCGGCGCCGGGTTCCCCACCGCCGACAAGCTGGCCGCGGTGCTGGCCGCCGTCCGGACCACCGGGAAGCGGCCGGTGGTGGTGGCCAACGGCACCGAAGGGGAGCCGCTCAGCGCCAAGGACCGCACCCTGCTGCAGCACAACCCGCACCTGGTCCTCGACGGGATGGCCGCCGCCGCCGTCGTCGTCGGGGCCGACCGGGCGGTCCTCTGCGTCACCGACCCCGCCGCCGCCGAGACCCTGCGCCGGGCCCTGTCTGAGCGAACCGGGGCCGGGCGAACCGGGGTCGGGCCGGTGGAGATGGCGGTGGCGGTGGCCCCGGACCGGTACGTGGTGGGGGAGGAGTCCGCACTGGTCAACTGGTTGGACACCGGCCGGCCGCTGCCGACCCGGACCCCGCCGCGGCCGTCGACCCGGGGCGTCGGCCGGCGGCCCACCCTGGTGGACAACGTGGAGACCCTGGCCCAGTTGGCCCTGCTGGCCCGGTTCGGAGCCGACTGGTGGCGGCAGGCCGGCACCGCGGACGACCCCGGCACCATGCTGGCCACCGTCAACCGCTGGGTGGTCGAGATCGAGCCCGGCACCCCGCTGGACGGGCTGCTGCCGGCCGGCCCGGTGCTGGTCGGCGGCTACTCCGGCACCTGGCTGTCCGCCGACCGGGTCCCCGGCACCACCTGGACCCGGGCGTCGCTGGGCCGGCACGGCGCGGCCTTCGGCTGCGGCGTCCTGGCCACCCTGCCGGACGGCTGCTGCCCCCTGGCCGAGGTGGCCCGGGTGGCCCGGTGGCTGGCCGCCCAGTCCGCCGGGCAGTGCGGCCCCTGTGCCGCCGGCCTGCCGGCCGTCGCCGCCGCCCTCCGGGGCGTGGTGGCCGGCGACCCCGGGGCGGTCCGGCAGGTGCAGCGGTGGTCCGCCATGGTGGCCGGCCGCGGCGCCTGCAAGCTGCCGGACGGCGCCGCCCGGTTCGTCGCCTCCGCCATGGCCGCCTTCGCCGACCACGTCGACCGGCACCGCCGGCACGGCCCCTGCCCCGGTGTCGACCACCCAGCGGTCCTGCCCACCCCCGGCGGGGCCGCATGAGGCCGGCAGGCTCCGGCCGGTACCGGTTGGAGGTGGACCCCATCGGCTGTGACGGCCACGGCCTCTGCGCGGAGGTGGCCCCCGGCCTGGTGGCCCTGGACGACTGGGGCTACCCGATGGTGGCCAGTGGCGACGTCCCCGCCGCCCGGCTCCGCACAGCCCGCCGGGCGGCCGCCATGTGCCCGAAGCTGGCCCTGGCCCTCCGTCGAGCCGACCGGGGTCAGGCGGGAGCGGTGGTCGGCAGCCAGGACGGCCGGGCGGCCTCGTAGGCCTCCAGGTCGTCCTCGTACCGCAGCGACAGCCCGATGTCGTCCCAGCCGTTCAGCAGCCGCTCCCGGGTGAACTCGTCCAGCGGGAACGTGGCGGTGATGCCGGCCGCCGGGGCCTCGACGGTGCCCCGGGCCACGTCGATGGTCAGCTCCACCGACGGGTCGGCGTCGATGGCGTCGAACAGCGCCCGCAGCACCTCCGGGGTGACCTGCACCGGCACCAGCCCCTGCTTGGTGCAGTTGTTCCGGAAGATGTCCGCGAACTGCGACGACACCACCGCCTCGAACCCGTAGTCCAACAGGGCCCACACCGCGTGCTCCCGGGACGACCCGGTGCCGAAGTTGTGGCCGGCCACCAGGATGCCGGCGCCGACGTGGTGGGGCTGGTTCAACACGAAGTCGCGGTCGTCGCGCCACTCCGAGAACAGCCCGGCCCCGAACCCGGTCCGCTCCACCCGCTTCAACCAGTCCGACGGGATGATCTGGTCGGTGTCCACGTCGGAGCGGTCCAGCGGGACCGCCCGGGCGGTGATGATCGTCACCGGCTTCATCGTGCCTCCAGGTCGGACGGGGTGGCGAAGTGCCCGGCCACCGCGGTGGCCGCGGCCACCTCGGGGGACACCAGGTGGGTGCGGCCGCCGCGGCCCTGCCGGCCCTCGAAGTTCCGGTTGGACGTCGACGCGCACCGCTCGCCCGGCGACAGCTTGTCCGGGTTCATCGCCAGGCACATCGAGCAGCCCGGCTCCCGCCAGTCGAAGCCGGCCGCCACGAACACCTTGTCCAGCCCCTCCGCCTCCGCCTGGGCCTTCACCCGGTGCGACCCCGGCACCACCAGCGCCCGCATCCCCGACCGCACCTGCCGGCCGTCCAGCACCGCGGCGGCCGCCCGGAGGTCCTCGATGCGGGAGTTGGTGCACGACCCCAGGAACACCGTGTCCACCGGCACCTCCCGCAGCGGGGTCCCCGCGGCCAGCCCCATGTAGGCCAGCGCCCGGGCCGCCGAGTCGCGGTCGTGGTGGTCCGCGAACGAGCCCGGGTCCGGGATGACCCCGTCGATCGGGGCCACCTGGGCCGGGTTGGTGCCCCAGCTCACGTACGGCACCAGCCGCCCGCCGTCCAGCACCACCTCCTTGTCGAACGTGGCCCCGTCGTCGGTGGGCAGCGCCTTCCAGTACGCCACCGCCTCGTCCCACGCCGTCCCCTTCGGGGCGTGCGGCCGGCCCTCCAGGTACTCGAACGTGGTGTCGTCCGGCGCCACCATCCCGGCCCGGGCGCCGCCCTCGATGCTCATGTTGCACACCGTCATCCGGCCTTCCATGGACAGCGACCGGATGGCCGCCCCGCGGTACTCGATGACGTGGCCCATGCCGCCGCCGGTGCCGATGCGGCCGATGACCGCCAGCACCACGTCCTTGGCGGTCACCCCGGCCGGCAGCTCCCCGTCGACCGTCACCGCCATGGTGGCCGGCCGGTGCTGCGGCAGGGTCTGGGTGGCCAGCACGTGCTCCACCTCGCTGGTCCCGATGCCGAAGGCCAGGGCCCCGAAGGCGCCGTGGGTGGACGTGTGGCTGTCCCCGCACACAATGGTCATCCCCGGCTGCGTCAGCCCCTGCTCCGGCCCGATGACGTGCACGATGCCCTGGTTGGCGTCCCCCATCGGGTAGCAGGTGATGCCGAACTCGGCGCAGTTGGCGTTCAGCACCGACAACTGCTTGGCCGAGACCGGGTCGGCCACCGGCTTGTCGATGTCGGTGGTCGGCACGTTGTGGTCGGCGGTGGCCACCGTCAGGTCCGGCCGGCGCACCTTCCGGCCCGCCATCCGGAGGCCGTCGAACGCCTGCGGCGACGTCACCTCGTGCACCAGGTGCAGGTCGATGAACAGCAGGTCCGGCTCACCCTCGGCCTGGTGCACCACGTGGGCGTCCCACACCTTCTCCGACAGCGTCCTCGGGTTCCCGGCCATCAGGCCCCCACCTTCACGATCTCCACCCGCAGCGTCCCGCCGGGGGCCTCGTACTCCACCGTGGCCCCCGCCGCCTTGCCCATCAGGGCCTGCCCCAGCGGGGCGCTGGGGGACACCACCGGCAGGTCGCCGTGCTGCTCCTCGATGGACCCCACGAAGAAGGCCTGGGTGTCGTCCTCGTCGTCCCCCTCGTATCGGATGGTGACCACCACCCCGTGGTCCACCGTGCCGCTGCCGTCGCCGCCCCCCTCCACGATCTGGGCGTGCTTCAACAGGGCCTGGAGCTGCCGGATGCGGGACTCCATCTTCCCCTGGGTGTCCTTGGCGGCGTGGTAGTCCCCGTTCTCCGACAGGTCCCCCAACGCCCGGGCCGCCTCGATGGCCTGGGCGATCTCTACCCGGCCCCGGGTGGTCAGGTCCTCCAGCTCGGCCTGCAGCCGGTCGTGGGTCGCCTGGGTCAGCCGGGCCGGCTGGGCGGCGTTGGCATGGGGATCGGTCACGGCCTCCCACGCTACCGGCTCCCCGGCGCCGTCCTCCACGGCGCGCCATTCGATCTGCGGGGGTCCCCCATTCATCCGCCACGCCGGGCACCGCCCCGCCGCGAGGGGTCGCCGCCAGGGGCCCGACCGGCCGGGGCAGGTGGTAGGACGTGCAACGAACCGGTTGACGCCGGGCCGCCGGTACGGGAGACTTACGGGCGATGGACCTGAAGCCGGTATTCATTATCCCGTAGGCCCGCACCCCCCGGTGCGTGCCTCTTCGACCGTCCACACCGTGGGCGGTTTTTCATTTCCGGGGACAGGACGACAAGGGACAGGACGACAGGGAGGGACCGGCCGCCACCGCGGCGGCCGGCACGAGAGGAGCAGCAGTGCGCACGGCGCAGGTGAACTGGTGAGCGGCCATCGGGTGGCGGTGATCGGCGGCGACGGCATCGGTCCCGAGGTGCTGGCCGAGGCCCTGAAGGTGGTGGCCGCCGCCGGGGTGTCCCTGGACACCGTCGACTACGACCTCGGCGCCGACCGGTACGTCCGCACCGGCGACGTCCTGCCCGACGCCGTCCTGGACGAGCTCCGCGGGTTCGACGCCATCCTGCTCGGCGCGGTCGGGCCGCCGGTCGGCGACACCACCGTGCCCCCCGGCACCCTGGAGCGGGGCCTGCTGCTCCGGATGCGGTTCGAGCTGGACCTGTACGTCAACCTGCGGCCGTTCGTCGGCGTCCCCGGGTCCATCGCCGAGGGGGCCGACTTCGTGGTCGTCCGGGAGAACACCGAGGGCACCTACGCCGGCGAGGGCGGCTTCCTCCGGAAGGGCACCCCGTTCGAGGTGGCCACCCAGGGGTCCGTCAACACCCGGATGGGCGCCGAGCGGTGCGCCCGGTTCGCCTTCGAGCTGGCCCAGAGCCGTCCGGCCCACCGGCTGACCCTGGTGCACAAGACCAACGTCCTCACCTTCTCCGGCGACCTCTGGCAGCGCACCGTCAACGACCTGGCCCCGGAGTTCCCCGACGTGGCCCACGACTACAACCACGTCGACGCCGCCTGCATCTACCTGGTCGAGCGGGCCTCCCGCTACGACGTGATCGTCACCGACAACCTGTTCGGCGACATCCTCACCGACCTGGCCGGCGCCGTCACCGGCGGCATCGGGTTCGCCGCCTCCGCCAACCTCAACCCGGCCCGCACCGGCCCGTCCCTGTTCGAGCCGGTCCACGGCGCCGCCCATGACATCGCCGGCCAGGGCGTCGCCAACCCACTGGCCGCGGTGGTGTCGGCCTCCCTGATGCTCGACCACCTGGGCGAGGCCGACGCGGCCGCCCGGATCAACAAGGCCGTCCGGGCCTACATCGACGCCGGGCCCGGTCAACCCCAGTCCACCGCCGCCGTCGGCGACGCCATCGCAGAAAGGCTCTGACCGCCATGCCCATCACCCCGACCAAGAAGATCTGGATGGACGGCGACCTGGTGGACTGGGCCGACGCCACCGTGCACGTCCTCACCCACACCATGCACTACGGCTCCGGGGTGTTCGAGGGCATCCGTGCCTACCCCACCCCGCGGGGGGTGGCCGTGTTCCGGCTGGCCGACCACATCCGGCGGCTGTTCGCCTCCGCCGGCATCTTCCTCATCGACGTCCCGTTCACCGAGGACCAGATCGTCGAGGCCTCACGGGAGGTGGTCCGCGTCAACGACCTCCCCGACGGCTGCTACCTGCGCCCGCTGGTCTACCTGGGCTACGGCGAGATGGGCCTCAACCCGCTGCCCAGCCCGGTCAACGTGTCCATCGCGGCCTGGCCGTGGGGCACCTACCTGGGTGACGACGGGGTGGCCAACGGGGTGTCCATGAAGATCAGCTCCTGGCGCCGCCACGACCCCAACGCCGTCCCCACCGCGGCCAAGGGCACCGGCATGTACGTCAACTCCTCCCTGGCCAAGGTGGAGGCGTTGAAGGCCGGCTACGACGAGGCCATCCTGCTCACCTCCGACGGCCGGGTGTCCGAGTGCACCGGCGAGAACATCTTCGTGGTCCGCGACGGCGTTCTGCTCACCCCGCCCACCTCCGACGCCGGGGCCCTCGACGGCATCACCCAGGACACCGTCGAGACCATCGCCGCCGACCTCGGCTACGAGGTCCGCCACGAGCAGCTCATCCGCACCGACCTGTACCTGGCCGACGAGGCCTTCCTCACCGGCACCGCCGCCGAGGTGGTCCCCATCCGGTCCGTCGACGACCGCCCGGTCGGCGCCGGCAGGCCCGGCCCCATCACCACCGAGATCCAGCAGACCTACTTCGCCACCGTCCGCGGCGAGGTCGACCGGTACAAGGACTGGCTGGACTATGTCGACTGACGGCCGCCACACCCACGGCGGGCACAGCCACGCCGGCCACACCCACTCAGGTGGGGCCCACGACTACCGACTGCCCACCTTGCCGGAGGCGGTGGACATCTTCGACACCACCCTGCGGGACGGCAGCCAGCAGGAGGGGCTGTCGCTGACCGTGGACGACAAGCTGCGGGTGGCCCAGCAGCTCGACCACCTGGGGGTGGCCTACATCGAGGGCGGCTGGCCGGGGGCCAACCCGAAGGACGAGGAGTTCTTCGCCCGGGCCGCCGCCGAGCTGACGCTGCACACCGCCACCCTGGTCGCCTTCGGGTCCACCCGCCGGGCCGGCGGCAAGGCCGAGGGCGACCCCGTCCTCGGCCACCTGGTCCGCTCCGGGGCCCCGGTGGCCTGCATCGTGGCCAAGAGCTGGGACCGCCACGTCGAGGAAGCCCTGCGGACCACACTGGACGAGGGCGTCGCCATGGTCCGCGACTCGGTGGCCTACCTCCGGGACCACGGCATGCGGGTGTTCGTGGACGCCGAGCACTTCTTCGACGGCTGGCGGCACCACCGCGACTTCTCCCTCCGGGTGCTGGACGCCGCGGAGGCCGCCGGGGCCGAGGCCCTGGTGCTCTGCGACACCAACGGCGGCTCCCTGCCGGACCAGATCGGCCAGGCGGTGGCCGACGTCCGGGAGCACAGCAGCGCCGGCCTCGGCATCCACTGCCACAACGACACCGGCTGCGCCGTCGCCAACTCCCTGGTGGCCGTCGAGGCCGGGGTCACCCAGGTGCAGGGGTGCATCAACGGCTACGGCGAGCGGGCCGGCAACACCGACCTGTCCGCCGCCATCCCCAACCTGTCCCTGAAGCTGCACATCCGCACCATCCCGGCCGACCGCCTGGAGCGGCTGACCCCGGTGGCCCACCACATCGCCGAGCTGGTCAACGTCACCCCGGACCCCCAGCAGCCCTACGTGGGGTCGTCGGTGTTCGCCCACAAGGCCGGCCTGCACGCCAGCGCGGTGGCCCGCCGCCGCGACCTGTACGAGCACATCAGCCCCGACCTGGTCGGCAACGGCACCCGGGTGGTCGTGTCCGAGATGGCCGGCCGGTCCACCCTGGCCATGAAGGCCGCCGAGATCGGCCTGGACCTGGACGGCGAGGTCATCGGCCGGGTGCTGGACCAGTTGAAGCAGCTTGAGCACGTCGGCTACCACTTCGAGGTCGCCGACGGCTCCCTGGAGCTGCTGCTCCGCCGGGCCACCGGCTGGGAGCCGGACTTCTTCACCGTCGAGTCCTTCCGGGTCATCACCGACCACCTCCCGCACCGCGCCGGGCCCGACCGGGCCGGGTGGGCAACGACCGGCGCGGACGTCTCCGCGGAAACGTCCGGCACGGCCGACATGACGACCGAGGCCACCGTCAAGGTGCACGTCGGCGCCGACCGGATGGTGGCCACGGCGGAGGGCAACGGCCCGGTCAACGCCCTGGACGCCGCCCTGCGCCAGGCCATCGGGCCCCACTTCCCGGCGCTGTCCGGGGTGCGGCTGACCGACTACCGGGTGCGGGTGCTGGACACCGGCCGGGGCACCGGGGCGGTCACCCGGGTGCTGGTGGACACCGCCGACGACCGGCGGACCTGGACCACCATCGGGGTGTCCGAGAACATCATCGAGGCCAGTTGGCAGGCCCTGTACGACTCCATCGTCTTCGCCCTGCTGCACCTGGCCAAGTAACCTCGGCGGCGATGACCCAGCCCAGCTTCGTCCCGATCACCGAGGCCGACCAGGTCCGGCCGTCCCTCCGCCTAGAGGTGCCCGGCCGGTGGACCGCCGACCGGCCGGCGGAGCTGCGGGTGCCGGTCCAGCCGGCCGGCCCCACCATGGGCACCCCCGGTCCGGACCAGGGGTTCGCCCTGCGGCTGGCCCGGCGGTTCGAGGACCGGCTGCAGTTGGCCGCCGGGGAGCACGCCGACGACGTGGTGGTCGGGGTGGCCCTGCTGGCCTCCCGGCGCTCGGCCCTGTTCGGCCGGGCGCCCAGCGTCCACGACGTCAGGGCCGCCCTCAACCTGTGGGGGTTCCTGGGCGCCGCCCCGGCCGACCTGGTGGAGGACCGGCGGCGGGCCTTCCAGTCGGTGTCCCACGACTACTTCGTGCAGCGGGCCCTGGTGGACCGGGTGCCGGAGGCCACCCTGCGGCTGACCCCCGACCAGGTGGCCGACGCGGTGGCCGCCGGTGGCTGGGCCGAGTTGGCCGGAGCCGGGGAGCCGCAGCCGGCCTGAGCCGACCGGCCGGGCCGGACCGTCCGGGGGCGAGGCCGCCGGCGCCGGAGCACGAGGGTACGTGGCCGAAGGGGGAAGCGGTGGCATCGGAGCCGATCGACCGGGTGGAGATCGAGGCCAACGGGCTGACGTTCACGGCCCGGGTGGCCGGCCCGGCCGGCGGCCGGCCGGTGCTGCTGCTGCACGGGTTCCCGCAGTCGTCCTGGTCCTGGCGGGCCGTCCTCCCCGCCCTGGCCGCCGCCGGCTACCGGGCGGTGGCCCCGGACCAGCGGGGGTACGCGGCCGGGGCCCGGCCGGCGGCGGTGGAGCAGTACGGCATGCCCCACCTGGTCGACGACGTGCTGGGGCTGGCCGACGCGGTCGGCGCCGACACCTTCGACCTGGTCGGCCACGACTGGGGCGGCATGGTGGCCTGGGTGACCGCGGCGCGGCACCCCGACCGGGTGCGCAGCCTGGCCGCGGTGTCCACCCCCCACCCCGCCGCACTGGGGGCGGTGATCGCCAACGGGGAGGACGGCCAGGCCGACCGGATGGCCTACCTCGCGTTCTTCCAGCAGCCCGACGAGCCCGAGCGGCAACTGCTCGGCGATGACGGCTCCGGGTCCGGCCTGCGGGAGCTGTTCGCCAGTACCGGGCTGCCGGTGGAGCAGACCGACGAGTACGTGGCCGTCCTCACCCAGCCCGGCGCCCTGACCGGGGCGCTGAACTGGTACCGGGCCATGGGGGCCATCGGCGACGTCGGGCCGGTGGCGGTGCCCACCCTGTACGTGTGGTCCACCGACGACCCCGCCCTGGGCCGCCGGGCGGCGGAGACCACCGTGGACTGGGTCACCGGGCCGTACCGGTTCGAGATCCTCGACGGCGTCAGCCACTGGGTCCCCGAAGAGGGTGCCCCGGACCTCACCCGGCTGCTGCTGGAGCACCTGGCCGGCACCTGACCCACCTGCCTGCCGGGCCGGGCCGGCCCGGCCCGGCGAAGCCGACCCGGTCAGGCGAACAGGCCGTCCCCCCAGTGCTGGCCGCGGCGCAGGCCGCCCTGGACGGCGAACAGGCCGCTGCCGATGTGCTGGATGTACTCGTTCAGGGCGTCACCGGTGCCCAGCTTCTGCTGCAGGGCGATGAACTGCTGCGGCCGCTTCGCGAAGGCGATGAAGAACAGCCCGCCCATCAGGGTGCCCCGGACCGGGTCGATGCCGTCGGTGAACGAGTACCCGCGGCGCAGGATCCTGATGCCGTCGTTCTCCTCGTGGCTGGCCAGCCGGATGTGGGCGTTGGCCGGGATGACCAGCTCGCCCTGGTCGTTTTTCTCCTTGAACTTGGGGGTGGTGAATTCGCCCCCGCCGGTGAGGGGGGCGCCGGTGACCTTGGCCCGGCCGATGACGTTCTGCTGGTCACCCAGGTAGTCGCGGTCCCAGTTCTCGATGAAGATCTGGATGCGCCGGGCCACCAGGTAGCTGCCACCCTTCAGCCAGTCCTGGTCGGTCTCGTCGCCCACCCACACGTACTTGTCGAGCAGGTCGGTCTGCTGGGCCTTGATGTTGCGGGTGCCGTCCTTGAAGCCGAGGAGGTTCCGCGGCGTGGCCTCGGTGGTGCTGGTGGTGGACGTGCGGCCGAACCCGAGCTCCATCCAGTTGTAGTCGACCACCCCGAGGCCGAGGCGGGCCAGGTTCCGGACGGCGTGGAAGGCCACCAGGGGATCGTCGGAGCAGGCCTGGATGCAGAGGTCTCCTCCGGTGTATGTGGGGTTCAGGTTCTCGTTGGGCAGCGGCGGCAGGTCCACCAGCAGGGATGGCTTCTTCTTGGCCAGCCCGAACCGGTCGTCGAAGAGGGAGGGGCCGTACCCGATGGTGACGGTCAGCCCGCCCACCGGGGAGCCGATGGCCTCGCCGGTGTCGAGGGGGGGGTCGTTGAGGTCGGTGTCCTCTCCGACCAGCTTCCCCCTGGTCATCCGCTCGGCGGCGACCGTCCAGTCCCGCAGCAGCGTCCGCACGTCACTGCGGGTGGTCCCCGGCAGCACGTTCATGGCAGCGAACGCCAGCCGGTCCTGGGCCGGGGTGACGATGCCGGCCTGGTGGTCGTCGTAGAACGGGTACATCCGGTTGGCGCCTGCGCCGCCCGATCCGGTCACCCCACCGTCGGCCGCTGTGGCCGCCCCGGCGGCCCCGGCCAGGGCCATGCTGCCCGCCATGCCGCCGGCCCCCAGGGCCACGCCCCCCGCCCCCAGGGCCACGCCGGCGCCGGCCAGGCCGAGGCCGCCGAGCAGCCGGCGGCGGGAGATGTGACCGGGGAAGGGGCAACCCCCTTCCCCGGTCATCTCCTCCTCTACGGTCCTCGGGCCCCGTCGGCTCACGACACCTGGCCGGACATCTTGGACAGGGCCTCCGCGAAGGCCTGCACCTGGGCCGATAGTTGCCGACGCTGCGGTGTGAGCACCGTGGAGTACTCCACGTAGCCGGTTGTGTCGTAGCCCGGTGTGGCCTTGTACTTGGCGATGGAGCTCTCCACCTTCTGGTACCGCTGCTGGATCTTGGACACCAGGGCCGGGTTCACCTTCTGCAGGTACGGCTTCAGCAGGTTGAACACCTCCATGGCCCCGTCCACGTTGGCCTGGAAGACGGGCAGGTCCGTGTTGGAGTACCGCTCCTCCTCGCCGGTGATCTTGGAGGTGGCGGCCTCGTTGATCAGGTCGGTGGCCCCGCTGGCCATGGTGACCGGGTCGTAGGAGGCGGTGGTCACGAGCTGGGCCAGGTCCTGCTCGTTCTTGACCAGCTCTGTGCAGTACGCCGAGGCGCCGTCCAGGGTGTTTGTGCTCCACATCAGCTCCTCCAGCTTGTGGAACCCCTTGAAGTCGGACGGCTTGGCCACGTCGTTGGCCCGGGCGTCGATCTCGGCGTCCAGGGTCCCCCACACCTCGGCCACCGGCTCGATGCGCTCGTAGTACACCCGGGCCTTGGCGTAGAGCTGCTCGGCCAGCGTCTGGTTGCCGGCGTCGATGGCCGCGCACATGGCCTGGGTCGAGCTGACCAGTGTGGCCGCGTTCTGGTTGACGTAGGCGGCGTACTGGGACACGGCGCTGGACAGCACCGAGTTGGCCTTCCAGTTCTTGGCCTTCGACTTGCCGGTCACCGTGAACGTGGCGTGGTCCCTGGACGCGCCGGGGCAGTAGATGACGTACTTGCCGGGCTGCACCACCAGGGCGAACCCGCCGGACAGCCCCGGGGTCAGGTTCTCCTGCTCTCCCAGGATGTGGGCCATGTCCCCGGACCGCAGCTCCGCCTCGGACACCGACCCGGCGTTCTTGTTCTTGACGTTGAACTGCACCTGCCCGGTGGCCACCTTGGCCGGCTTGGGGGCGCAGCCCTGCGGGGTCAGGGCGATGTTGACCGTGGTTGTCTTGGCCCCCGCCGGTGCGGCCACGACGGCGGTGGCCGGAATGGCCAGCGCACCGGCCACCGTCAGCGCCACGGGCCAACGGGCCCAACCCCTCCGCCTCGGCGCACCGTCCGGCCTCCGGGCCGGGCGTCGGTGTCTCGGGTCATCGGGCTGGGCTGGTGCCACCGTGGGTCGCTCCTTGTCGTGTCGGTAATGGTTCTCCGTGATGTGCAGAGATCGCCTGTGCCGCCCCCTCGGTAGCCAGCTCGGTCGCCAGCTCGGCGGCCACCTCGGCCCGGATGCCGCCGCCCGCCCCGGCCTCCGCATCGCCCTCGACCTCACCAGCCGGCCGACCGGCCGGGCGGCGCTGCGGCCACAGCATGATGGTGAGCATCGGCACCAGGTAGGCCAGCCAGGCGACGGCCTCGATCCAGGTCGGGTACGGCTGGATGCCGAACACCCCGGTGACGAACGACGACAGCGGGGTGCCTGTTCGGACCAGCCAGGACAGGTTCACCGCCTGTGTCTGGCCGACGTTGATCCAGCCGGCCTCGTTGGCGGTGTGGAACGCCGTCATCACCAGCCCGGCGGCGATCACCACCAGGACGATGCCGGTGATCCGGAAGAACCGGGACAGGTTGATGCGGACGCCGCCCTTGTAGATGCCGTAGCCGAGGACGACGGCCAGCAGGATGCCCAGCAGGGCGCCCACCCAACTGGCGGTGGCGTTGCCGCTGGCGTGGAAGGTGGCCAGCAGGAACACCACCGTCTCGAACCCCTCCCGCAGCACCGCCAGGAAGGCCATGACCACCAGGGCCTTGGCCGAGCCCTGGGCCAGGGCCGAACCGGCCGCCGACTCCAGGTCCTTCTTCAGGTCCCGGGAGTGCCGGCGCATCCACAGCACCATGTAGGTGACCATGACCACGGCGATGGCCCCCACCACGGTCTCCAGCCCCTCCTGCTGGCGCTGGGGGAGGTCCTGGGAGATGACCTGCAGGGTGACCCCGATGGCGATGCAGATGGCCACGGCGACGGCCACCCCGATCCACACCTGGCGCAGGGCGTCCCGGCGGCCCTGCTGGCCGAGGAAGGCGGCCACGATGCCGACGATCAAGGCCGCCTCCATGCCCTCGCGGAGCCCGATGACGAAAGTCGGCAGCACCCTCTTCCCTTGGATATTCGGTCACCCTAACTTTTAAGGCTATCCATACCTTTGCCCTTAGGCCGCGGGATGTCAAGGTCGCCCCCGGCCCCCCCAGCGCCGCCGGAGGACCGGGCGGTGGGAGCCCGGGCGGCCCGACCGTCACGTCGCCGCCGGTGGTACGGTTAGAACAGGTTCTACAAATGGGGTTCCGGACGGATCGGTTCCGGACGGATTCCGGACAGAGGGGCGGACGCCGACCGGTGCCGCCACCGGACACAGCCGCCTGCTGGCCCGGCCAGGGCGGGAAAGGGGTGCCAGATGGCCCAACCGGTAATCGTGGAGGCGGTGCGCACGCCCATCGGGAAGCGCAACGGCTGGCTGTCCGGGCTGCGTGCCCCCGACCTGCTCGGCACCGTGCAGGCAGAGCTGGTCAAGCGGGCCGGCATCGACCCGGCGTCGGTGGAGCAGGTGGTCGGCGGCGTGGTCACCCAGGCCGGGGAGCAGGGGTTCAACGTCACCCGGACCGCCTGGCTGCTGCAGGGGCTGCCGTACGAGGTGGCCGGCACCACGGTGGACTGCCAGTGCGGATCGTCGCAGCAGGCCAACCACTTCGTGGCCAACCTGGTGGCCGCCGGCGCCATCGACGTCGGCATCGGCTGCGGGGTGGAGACCATGAGCCGGGTGCCGCTGGGGGCCAACGCCGCCGCCGGGGTCGGCAGGGCCATCCCGGAGGACCTGCCGTACGACATGCCCACACAGTTCCTGGCCGCCGAGCGGATCGCGGACAAGCACGGGATCAGCCGGGAGGACACCGACTGGCTGGGGCTGGTGTCCCAGCAGAAGGCGGCCGTGGCGGTGGCCGAGGACCGGTTCGCCCGGGAGATCGTGCCGGTCGAGGCCCCGGTGGTCGGTGAGGAGGGTCCCCGCGGGGAGCACTCCGGGGAGCGGCTGGCGGTCACCAGGGACCAGGGCCCCCGGGACACCACCGCGGAGGGGCTGGCCAAGCTGAAGCCGGTGGTGCCCGACGGCCGGCACACCGCGGGGTCGTCGTCGCAGATCTCCGACGGGGCCGCCGCGGTGCTGTGGATGTCGGAGGAGCGGGCCAGGGCCGAAGGGTTGAAGCCCCGGGCCCGCATCGTGGCCCAGACCCTGGTGGGGTCGGACCCCTACTACCACCTGGACGGCCCCATCGCCGCCACCGCCAAGGTGCTCAAGAAGGCCGGCATGACCATCGGCGACGTCGACCTGTTCGAGGTCAACGAGGCCTTCGCCTCGGTGGTGCTCAGTTGGGGCCGGGCCCACCAGGTGGACTGGGACAAGGTCAACGTCAACGGCGGCGCCATCGCCCTCGGCCACCCGGTCGGGGCCACCGGCAGCCGGCTGATCACCACCATCCTGCACGAGATGGAGCGCCGGGACGTCGGCGTCGGCCTCATCTCCATGTGCTGCGGCGGCGCCCTGGCCACCGGTACCGTCATCGAGCGGCTGTGACCTCCACCGAGCACCTCACCTTCGAGCGCGTCGGCCACACCGCCGTCGTCACCATGAACCGGCCGGAGGCCAAGAATGCCCTCAGCCTGCCCATGCTGGTGGGCATGGCCGACGCCTGGGTGGAGATCGACCGCAACGACGACATCCGCAGCGCCATCCTCACCGGGGCCGGCGGCACCTTCTGCGCCGGGATGGACCTGAAGGCCATGGGCGGCCCGGACGCCGAGAAGTACCAGCACCGCATGGCCGACGACCCCGACCTGCACTGGAAGGCGCTGCTGCGGCACTACCAACTGCGCAAGCCCCTCATCGCCGCGGTGGAGGGCTGGGCGGTGGCCGGCGGGACCGAGATCCTGCAGGCCACCGACATCCGGGTGGCCGCCGAGGGGGCCAAGTTCGGGGTGTTCGAGGCCCGCCGTGGCCTGTTCCCCCTGGGCGGGTCCACCGTCCGGCTGCGCCGGCAGATCCCGTACACCGTGGCCATGGACCTGCTGCTGACCGCCCGGGAGGTGTCGGCGGAGGAGGCCCTGCGCATCGGCCTGATCGGCCGGGTGGTCCCCGACGGCCAGGCCCTGCAGGAGGCCCTGGCGGTGGCCGAGGTCATCAACGCCAACGGCCCGCTGGCGGTGGAGGCCATCAAGCGGTCGGTGCAGGAGACCGAGGGCATGTCCGAGATCGACGGCCTGGCCCGCGAGCTGGAGATCGGCTGGCCGGTGTTCGCCAGCGACGACGCCAAGGAGGGCCCGAGGGCCTTCGCGGAGAAGCGGCAGCCCAACTTCCAGAAGCGGTGACCGACCCCGGACCCAGGAGCACGGCCGGCGTGGGGCAGGGGCCCCACGCATCGGAGGAGCCTGCCATCGGAGTAGACGGCAGTGGGGCCCCAGGCGGGCCTAAGAGCACGGCCGGCTCGGCCGCGAACCGGGCGGCGGCCGAGGTGCGCCGACTGGCCGACCTGCTGGTGGGCCGGGCCGTCGACGACGCCGACCTGGACCGGGCGGCCGCCGACCTGGCCGCGGTGGCCGACCGGCTGGCCGCGGCGGCCGGCCCGGGACGGCGGCACCGGACGATGCCGGACCACCGCGGGCACCCCCAGGACTTCTTCCCGACCAGCCCGGTGGTGGGCTACGCCAACCCGCTGGCGTCGCCGGTGGCCATCTGGACGGTCCGGGGGGAGGACGGCCGGCCGGAGCTGCGCGGCCGGGCCCGGTTCGGGTACGCCTACGAGGGGCCGCCCACCTGCGTGCACGGCGGGGTGGTCGCCCAGACCTTCGACGAGCTGCTGGGGGCCGCCAACATCCCGACCGGCCGGGCCGGGATGACCGGCACCCTGACCGTCCGGTACCGCCGGCCCACCCCGCTGCTGGCCGACCTGGACCTGGTGGCCCGGCAGACCGGCGTCGACGGCCGCAAGATCTTCGCCTGGGGCGGCATCTACCACAACGGGGAGCTGACCGCCGAGGCCGAGGGGGTGTTCATCGAGCTGGCCCCGCAGCGGTTCCTGGACGTGGTCACCGCCAACGCCGCCGAGGCCGGCGACGGGGGCGTCGATCCGGAGATAAAGGAACTGGTGGCGCGCGGCGCCCGGCTCCTGGGCGTCGACGGGCCGCCGGCCACCTAGCCGGCCCGGCGGCCAGGCATCAGACGGCGCGCTGCACGCCCTCCCAGTACGGGTCGCGGAGCTTGCGCTTGTACAGCTTGCCGTTGGGGTCCCGGGGGAGCTCGGCGACGAAGTCGACGGACTTGGGGGTCTTGAACTTGGCCAGCTTGCCGGCGCAGAAGGCCAGGATGTCGTCGGCCAGCTCCGGGGTGGCCTCGACGCCGTCCTGGACCTCGACGACGGCCTTGACCTCCTCGCCCCAGTCGTCGTGGGGGATGCCGAAGACGGCGACGTCGGCCACGGCGGGGTGGCCGAGGAGGACGTTCTCGATCTCGGCCGGGTAGATGTTGGCGCCGCCGGAGATGATCATGTCGATCTTGCGGTCGCGGAGGAACAGGAACCCGTCCTCGTCCAGGAACCCGACGTCGCCGACGGTGAAGAACTTGCCGATCCGGTTCTTCTGGGTCTTCTCGTCGTCCTTGTGGTAGGTGAAGTCGCCGGTCTGCATGGCCATGTAGACGGTGCCGATGACCCCGGGCTCCTCGATGCGGTTGCCGGCGTCGTCGAAGATGGCGATCTCGGAGATGGGCCAGGCCTTGCCGACGGTGCCCGGCTTGGTCAGCCACTCGGCGGCGCCGACGGCGGTGCCGCCGCCCTCGGAGGCGGCGTAGTACTCGTCCACCGTCAGGCCCCACCAGTCGATCATCTTCCGCTTGACGTCCACCGGGCAGGGGGCGGCGGCGTGGATCATGTGCCGCAGCGACGACACGTCGTACTTCGCCCGGACGTCGTCGGGCAGGCTGAGCAGCCGGTGGAACTGGGTGGGCACCATGTGGGAGGTGGTGACCCGGTACTTCTGGATCAGCTCCAGCATGCCCTCCGGGGTCCACTTGTCCATGAGGACGATGGTGTGCCCCAGGTGGATGGAGGCCCCGGCGAACCGCAGGACGGCGGTGTGGTACAGCGGGGACCCCACGATGTGGACGTTGTCGTCCTGCGGCTGGATGCCGAACAGGAACAGGATGCCGGACAGCCCCAGCGCCGCCTGCTCCGGGGTGGCTCCGCTGAGCGGCCGGTGGACCCCCTTGGGGTTGCCGGTGGTGCCGGAGGTGTAGTTCATGACGTCGCCGATGGTCCGGTGGTCCGGGTCGGTGGTGGGCTGGGCGTCACGGACCCGGGCGTAGGAGGTGAACCCGGTGATGTCGCCGACGGCCAGGCAGGTGGACGCCGGGATCTCGGCCTCGTCGGCGGCGTCCAGGGCGACGTCGGCGAACCGGTCGTGGGCCACGAACACCTTGGCCTCCGAGTCCTTCAGGATGTAGGCCACCTCCGGGGCGACCAGGTGGTGGTTGATGGGCACCAGGTACCAGCCGGCCTGCAGGCAGGCCAGGTAGACCTCGAACATCTCGGCGCAGTTCGGCAGCAGGGTGGCCACGACGTCGCCGGGGTGCAGGTCGAAGCCGCGGAGGGCGTGCACCAGTTGGTTGGCCCGGCCCAGCAGTTGGCCGGCGGTCTGCTCGGTGCCGTCGGGGGCCACCAGGGCCAGGTGGTCGGGGTCCTCGTGGGCCAGGGCCCAGAATCCGAGATCGCCCATGGTGGTCCTCCCTCTGCGGTGTCCGGCGGTGTCCGCCCTCTGCGGTGCCCGCGCCTCTACGGTCTTCGTCGGGGCTGGCCGGCGGCCAACCAAAGGGAGTGGCGCCGCCGCCCAGTTCGGAGTAGAACTGTAACAGGTTCTAACTTTTCGTCAATCGGGCCATCGGGCCCGGTGAGCCATGGAGGGCAGGCACGGCAATGGCAGGGTTCCTGGACGGCAAGGTGGTGGCGGTCACCGGCGGCGGCGGCGGGATCGGTCGGGCGGTGTGCCTGGCCGCTGCGGCCGAGGGAGCCAAGGTGGTCGTGGCGGACTACGGCGTCGGCATGGCCGGCGAGGACCCCACCAGCGAGGTGGCCGACGCCGTCGTCAAGGAGATCGAGCAGGCCGGCGGCGAGGCGGTGGCGCTGGCCGACGACATCTCGCAGATGGCCGCCGGCGAGCGGCTGGTGTCGACGGCGGTGGACCGGTTCGGCCGCATCGACGGCGTGGTCGCCGTCGCCGGCATCCTGCGGGAGCGGATGCTGTTCAACATGTCCGAGGACGAGTGGGACGCGGTGGTGGCCACCCACCTGAAGGGGCACTTCACCGTGTTCCGGGCCGCGGCCGCGGTGATGCGCAAGCAGGAGGGCGGCGGCGCACTGATCGGGTTCACCTCCGGGGCGTTCGCCGGCAGCGTGGCCCAGGCCAACTACGCGTCGGCCAAGGGCGGCATCGTGTCCCTGGTCCGGTCCGCGGCGGCCGGCCTGTACCGGTACGGCATCACCGCCAACGCCGTCGCCCCGGTGGCCCGCACCCGGATGTCCGCCAACGTGCCGATGGAGCTGGCCGAGATGGGCGACGCCGAGGACGTGGCCCCCATGGTGGTCTACCTGCTCAGCGACAAGGCCAAGCACGTCACCGGCCAGGTGTACACGGTGGTGGGCTCCAAGATCGCCGTCTGGAACCAGCCGGTGGAGGTCCGGGCCATGTACGCCGAGGGTCGCTGGACCCCCGACCAGATCGCCGCCCGGCTCGACTCCACCGTCGGCCAGGAGCGGATGGGGTTGATCGACAAGCTGGAGGAGTACCGCCAGGCGGCGGCGTCCGGGGAGAAGCCGAACGGCTGACCCCGGCGCTAGAGGTCGTCCGGGACGGTTGCGGGGGGCCGTCCCGGACGACCTCCGCTGTCCGTACCGCCGTCGACGATGGGCGCCGTGCCGCCGGCCGTCGTGCCGCCGGCCGTCGTGCCGCCAGGAGCCACCGGGGGGTCGGCTGCGGGACGGCCGCCCGGTGCCCCCGCCGCCAGCCAGGCGTGCCACCGGCTCCTGGCCACCAGCAGCACCGCCACCCCCCCGACGGCCAGGGCCACCCCGGCCACCTGGACCAGCAGCGACCCGAGGTGGCCGTCGTCGCCCAGCCACAGGTGCTCGTCCAGGGCCCGCTCGATGCCCCACAGCACCATCCCGGTGCCCAGCACCGCCCCGGTGGGGTAGCCGGCACGCCGGGACCCGTCCGGCCAGCGGTTGCAGCGGTGCTCCACGTACAGCAGCACCAGGAACACCGCGAAGTCCTCCACGGCCTGGAACACCGGCACCGGCAGCCGCCGGCCGGCCTGCCCGGCGTAGTACATGCCGAACCACTGCTGGGTGGGGTGGCCGCCGCCGGCCACCATGAGCTGCGGGCCCAGCAGCCGGCCCATGGCCCAGGCGGCCATCAGCACCGGGGCCACCAGGTCCAGGGCCCGGGCGACGGACAGCTCCGGGCAGCGCACCCGGCACAGCACGATGCCGGTCGGCACCGCGAACAGGATGCCGCCGAACGACGACAGCCCGCCGTGCCAGATGGCGAGCACGTCGGCCGGGTGGTGGCCGTAGTAGCCGATGTTGGTCAGCACGTGCAGCAGCCGGGCCCCGACGATGGCGGCCACGATGACCCACAGGAACATGCCGACCAGCCAGTCGGTGCGGAACCCGGCCCTGCGCAACCGGTGCTCGAAGTACCGGTAGGCGAACCAGAAGGTGACGGCCAGGCCGATGCCGTAGGTGTGGACCTCCAGCGGGCCGATGTGGAAGGCGACCGGGATGGGCTTCATGGGGCCCGTCCAGTATGGCCGGACCGTCCCCGGGGCGGCGTCCGCCGGCTAGGGCCCGCCGGCTAGGGCCGGCCGGCGCCAGCGAAGCTGCCTGTGCCGGTCCGCAGGGCCACGATCCAGACGTGCTCGCCGGTGTACGGCGCCTCGATCATCTGGCCTGTGCCGATGTACATGGCGACGTGCTCGCTGCCGCCCGGACCGTAGAACAGCAGGTCGCCCGGCTCCAGGTTCGAGAGCGGCACCCGGGCGCTGGCGGCCATCTGGCCCCCGGAGTAGTGCGGCAGGGACACCCCGGCGTACTGCCACGCCAGCATGGTCAGGCCGGAGCAGTCCACCCCGGACCGGCTGGCGCCGCCCCACCGGTAGGGGACTGTGAGGTACGTCTTGGCCTCGTACACCGCCTTCTCGCCCGCTGTGAGGTTGGCCGGCGGCGGCGGGATGTTGACGGTGACCGTCCCCCCCGACGAGGCTGCGGCGGTGGCGTGCTGGGCGGCCGCCTGCTGCTGTGCCCTCGCCGCCTGGGCGGCTGCCACCAGCTTGGCCTGGGCGGCCGCCGCGGCCGCCTGCAACTGCTGCTGGTGCTGCTCTGTGATGAGGTGGGCGATCTGCCCGTTCACCTGGCTGAGGGCCTGCTGCTGCTGGGCCTGCAGCGACCTGGCCTGGTTCTGGGCGTTCTGGGCGTCGGTCACGGCCTGCTGGGCCTGGTTGTCCTGTGTGCTCAGGATGGCTTCCTGGGCGTTCAACTGGTTCTGGGCGGTGTTGAGGTTGGCCACCGCGGTGCCCAGGTTGCCCTCGGCGACGTTGTTGTACTCCCGGGCGGCCGTCGCCGAGCTCTGGTTGCCGGCGAACAGCGGGTCCACCGAGGCGGTGCCGTTGCTGACGTAGGCGTTCACGGCCGCTTCCTGCAGCACCGCCTTGTCGGTGGCGATGGTGCGCTGGGTCTGGGCGATCTTGCCCTTGGTGGTGGCGATCTGGGCGTCCAGCGACGCCTTCTTGGCCACCGCCGCGTCGTACTGCTGGTCCAGCGCGTCGATCTGCTGGCCGGTGCTCTCGATCTGCTGCTGGATCTGGGTCGCCCTGGCCTTGGCCGAAGAGATTGTTGTGGCGATGTCCGCACCGGCGCGCGCTACCGGGACCACAGTGCACGAGGACACTATGACCAGGGTCATCACCGGCAACGACACCCGCCGGAGTAGCCGAGAAGTCCGCCCTGACCGCAGCGTCGAGTGGCTGTTGGGCCGCTCTACGTCTGTCACAATGCCGAACATTTTTAGCCGACAGGGCCCCCCAGTGCAACCATCACTGCCTTGCAATGCTGTGACATTCATCCTACTTAAGGTACGAAGTACCTGTTCAACGACGATTATTGCTGTAACAACGGACCATAAAAAGTTTGTGAACGGCGTCACCTGCGGGCCGGAGCGGGGATGAACAGCCAGCGCGCCGAGCCGTCCGGCGACGACCAATCAGAGCCCCGAAAAGGCCGTTGACCACCGGGTTCGCACTGCCCGGCCGCCCACTCCGGCCGCCACCCCACCCGCCGGCCCGGGGCCGCCGGCGGGGCCCTTTGTTACCATCGGAACATGTCCCAACGCTCCCGAGACCTCCCTCGCCGGTCCTGCCTGTCCACCCCCGGAGCCAACGAGAAGTTCCTCGCCAAGGCCCCCACGGTGCCGGCCGACATGACCTTCTTGGACCTGGAGGACTCCGTGGCCCCCCTGGAGAAGGTGGCCGCCCGGGCCAAGGTGGTCGACGCCGTCAAGAACCTGGACTGGGACGACCGGGTGCTCTGCGTCCGGGTCAACGCCTGGGACACCGAGTGGACCTACGGCGACGTCATCGACGTGGTCGGCAACGCCGGAGACCGCCTCGACGAGGTCATGCTGCCCAAGGTGCAGTCCGCCGCCGAGGTGGTGGCCCTGGACCTGCTGCTGACCCAGGTGGAGAAGAACTGCGGCCTCCCGGTCGGCCACACCGGCATCGAGGCCCAGATCGAGACCACCCGGGGACTGATCAACGTGGAGGAGATCTGCGCCGCCTCCCCGCGGCTCGAGACCATCATCTTCGGCCCCGCCGACTTCGCCGCCTCCATGGAGATGCCGGTTCTGACCGGCGGGGTCGCCATCCCCGAGTACCCCGGCGACCACTTCCACTACGTGTTCTCCAAGATCCTGATGGCCGGCCGGGCCAACGGCCTGCAGGTCATCGACGGCCCCTACCTCTACGTCCGCAACGGCGACGGCCTCCGGGAGTTCGCCCAGCGCACCCGGGTGCTCGGCTACGACGGCAAGTGGGCCCTCACCCCGGACCAGGCCGCCATCCTGAACGAGGTGTACTCGCCCACCCAGGAGCAGTTCGACCGGGCCTGGGACATCCTGGACGCCTACCGCAAGGCCACCGACGAGGACCGCAAGGGCGCCGTCATGTTCGGCGACGAGATGATCGACGAGGCCAGCCGCAAGATGGCCACCAAGTTCGTCACCCGCGGCCAGCGCGCCGGCCTCAGCCGGTCGGCCAAGGACGGCTGACCCAGGACGCGGCCCGAGGCGTTCCCGCGGAAACGTCCCGCGGGAACGCCGGGGGAATTACCCGGCCTGCTCCACCAGGCGGCGGGCGATGACCTTCAGCGCCAGGGTCTCGTCGGCGCCCTCGAAGATGGACAGCACCCGGGCGTCCACGAAGTACCGGCTGACCGGGAACTCCTCGGCGTAGCCCATGCCGCCGTGGATCTGCATGGCTTCCCGGGTGACCCACTCGGCGGCCCGGCAGACGTAGGCCTTCACCATGGAGGCCTCCAGTGCCCCTTCGCCCTTGGCCATCATCCGGGCCACCTGGTACGAGAACTGCCGGGTGGCCTGGATGACCACCGCCATCCGGGCCAGCTTGGCCCTGGTCAACTGGTAGTCGACGATGGCCGACCCGAACACCCTGCGGTCGGTGGCATAGGCCAGGGCGGCCTCGTAGGCGGCCTGCATGACCCCGAGGGCCCGCGCCGCGGTCTGCAGCCGGCCGTTCTCGAACCCCTGCATCTGCAGGTAGAACCCCTTGCCCAGGCCGCCGTCGCCGCCGACCAGGTTGGCGTCGGGGACGAACCAGCCGTCGAAGGCCACCTCGTAGGAGTGCATCCCGCGGTACCCCAGGGTGTCGATCGGCCGGCCCTCCATGGTGCCGCCCCCCGGTGCCCCCCCCGGCCCGGCCTGCTGGGTCAGCACGAACCCCTTGCCGTCGCCCCGGGCCTTCTCGACGATGAACATGGAGATGCCCCGGTGGGCCCTGCTCCGGTCCGGGTCGGTCCGGGCCAGCAGCATCAGCACGTCGGCCCGGGCTGCGAAGGTGCACCAGGTCTTCACCCCGTTGACCAGCCAGCCGCCGTCGGTGCGGGTGGCCGACGTCACGATGTTGGCCACGTCGGACCCGTAGTCCGGCTCGGTGACGGCCACCGCGGACAGGATCTCCGCCGAGGCCAGCTTGGGCAGCCACTGCGCCTTCTGCTCCTCGGTGCCGCCGTGCAGCAACGCCCGGGTCAGGATCTCCGGCCGGGTGATCAGGGAGCCACCGATGCCCAGGGACCCCCAGCTCAGCTCCTCGGTGGCCACCACCATGCCCATGTAGTCGCTCTCGTCCCCGGTGGCGAACCCGCCGTACTCCTCCGGCACCGACAGCCCGAACCCGCCCAGCGCCGCCAGCCCGGCGATCAGCTCCTCGGGGATGTCCCCGTTGGTCCGGTGGACGTGCTCCGCGTGCGGCCGCACCTCGTGCTCGGCGAACCGGTGGAAGGTGTCCCGGGCCAGCTCGAAGTCGTCGCTCAAGTGCCGTGGGCCCTCTTCGCCGCAGAGGGCGGCCAGCACCCCGGGGTCCCGGTGGGCGTTCACGAACGGCCCGGCCGGGGCCAGGTCGGCGGCCGACACCCCCCAGGCCGCCTCCCGGCCCACCAGCCGGCCCACCAGGTCAGCCACGGCGTCGGCCACGAAGGCGCAAGCGATCCGGGCCTCCACGTCCCCCTTGGCCCCGTACTCCAGGGTGGCCCGGGCCGTGGCCGTGGCCGCCGCGGCGTGGGCCAGGTCGTAGGCCACCACCTGGTTGGCGTCCACCCCCCCGGTACCGGCCAGGTGCCGGGCGGCCCCGGTCACCACCTGTTCGGCCACTGCCACCGCCTCGGCGGCCCCCTGCAGGTCCGGGGTGGGCAGGTCCGGGGCGGGCGGGTTCGACGGGTCGGCGGCGGTGTCCGGCATGGTCGGACCCTACCCTTCGGCCCCTTCGGGGTTCTCCCCACCCGGCACGGCCGGCTCCGGCCTCCGGCCGAGCACGGTGACCAGCGGCGGCAGCACCACCGGGTCGTCGCCGGGGTCCACCTCGGTGAGGGACGCCAGGTAGTCGGCCACCGGCCCGGGACCGACCCCGGCCGGGGCCTCTGCCCAGGCGTCCACGATCTGCAGCCCAGCGTCCCGCACCAGGGCGGGGGCCAGGGCGCCGACGTCGGGGTGCCGGGCGCCCGGCATCGACAGCGGCATGCCGTCGACCCGGCCGGCGGACGTGATGGGCTCCTGCACCACCACCCACCCGCCCGGCCGCACGCAGGCCGCCATCCGGGCCAGCACCGGCGCCGGGTCCAGGACGTGCAGCAACAGGAACCGGCAGAACGCCAGGTCCACCGGTTCGGGCAGGGTCAGGTCCTCGGCGTCCTGCGTGATGGCCAGCACCTGGCTGTAGGCCGCCGCCGCCTTGGCGGCCTCGTCGCGGGCCAGCGGGTCGCTGTCGACGGCGTACACCCGGCCGGTGTGGCCGACCACCTCGGCCAGGGCCACCGACACGTCGCCGCCGCCGGCCCCGACGTCCACGCACCGCCAGCCGGGGCCGATGCCCAGGCGGTCCAGCGCGGTGGCCAACGGCCGCCGGTACACGTCGTCCCGCAGTCCTTTCAGGGTGCTCACGTCAGGGTGCTCACGGCCGGGTCGCTCTCACGGGGGCCAGTCTCCCACGGCCCTCCGCCGGCCCCGGTAGCCTCCGGGCAATGAACGTGACCATGCTGTTGTGCGACGCCGCCCAGGTGGCCGACGGGAAGCTGTACATCCTGGGCGGCGGGTGGTCCATGACCGGCCCCGACCCGGTGCCGTCGGCCGTCGCCCTGAAGATCGACGTGGACTGGCACGAGGCCGAGGTGGCCCACCACTGGGAGCTGTTCCTGGAGGACGCCGACGGCCGGCCGGTGCTGGTGGACACCCCCGACGGCGCCCAGCCGGTGGAGGTCCGGGGGGAGTTCACCGTCACCCATCCTCCCGGGGTGCCGGAGGGGTCGCCCAACGACGTCGCCCTGGCCATCAACCTGGGGCCCATCCCCCTCACCCCCGGCTCCCGGTACGCCTGGCGGCTGACCATCGACGGCGACTCCCTCCCAGGGGCGTCCGTCGGGTTCACCACCCGGCCCCGCCCGCCCGCGCCGCCGGCCCCGGCCTGATCGCCCGCCACCGGTAGCCTGGACCGCCGATGACCACCTACGACCGCCCGTTCGGCCGGCACTTCGAGGATTTCACCGTCGGCGACGTCTACCGGCACTGGCCCGGCAAGACCATCACCGAGGCCGACGACCACCTGTTCTGCATGCTCACCATGAACCACCATCCGTTGCACACCAACGCCTGGTTCGCCGAGCAGGAAACGGTGCACGGCAAGAACGTGGTGGTCGGCAACCTGGTGTACTCCCTGGCCCTCGGCATGAGCGTCCCCGACGTCAGCGGGGCCGCCATCGCCAACCTGGAGGTCGAGTCCCTCGTCCACCGGTTCCCGACCTTCCACGGCGACACCATCTACGCCGAGACCAGGGTGCTGGACAAGGTGGCCTCCACCTCCCGGGACGACCGCGGGGTGGTCACCGTGGAGACCAAGGCGTTCAACCAGCGCGGCGACGAGGTCTGCTACTTCCGCCGCAAGCTCATGGTGTGGAAGGCCGCGTCGGCGCCGGCCCGCCGGCGGCCGTACCCCGACGACGTCTGGGGCTCCTGACCGGCCCCGGCCGATGGCTGCCGGCGTGACCCTCACCGGGCCCACCGTCGCCGGTCCCGGTCCTGGTCCCGTACCCGGAACGGGCCCCGACGGCCGCCGGCTGGCCGCCGTCGCCCGGGCCGTCGTCCGGTGGGGGTCCGCCAACCGCCGGGACCTGCCCTGGCGGGCCACCCGTGACCCGTGGCTGGTGCTGGTCAGCGAGGTGATGCTGCAGCAGACCCAGGCCGACCGGGTGGTGGGGCCGTACCGGCGGTTCGTCGACCGGTTCCCCACCGCGGCCGCCTGCGCCGCCGCCGGCCCGGCCGAGGTGGTCCGGGCCTGGGACGGCCTCGGGTACAACCGGCGGGCCGTCTTCCTGCACCGGGCCGCCGCCGCGGTGGTCGAACGGCACGACGGCCGCATCCCGGCCGATCTGGACGCCCTGCTGGCCCTGCCCGGCATCGGGGCCTACACCGCCCGGGCGGTGCTGGTGTTCGCCTTCGAGGCCGACGTCGGGGTGGTGGACACCAACGTGGCCCGGCTGCTGGCCCGGGCGGTGGCCGGCCGGCCCCTCCGGCCGGCCGAAGCCCAGGAGCTGGCCGACCGGCTGGTGCCGACCGGCCGGTCCTGGGAGCTCAACCAGTCCCTGTTCGACCTGGGGGCCCGGCACTGCCGGTCCCGCCGCCCCGACTGCGCCGGCTGCCCCCTGGACCGCAGGTGCGCCTGGGCCGCCACCGGCTGGGCGACGCCGGACCCGGCGGTGGGGTCGGCGGCCACCTCCCGGCCGCAGTCCCGGTTCCAGGGCTCCGACCGGCAGGGCCGCGGCCGGTTGGTGGCCGCCCTGCGCCGGGACCCGGTGGCCGCCGACCGGTTGGCCGCCGCCGCCGGCTGGCCGGACGACCCGGCCCGGTCCGCCCTGGTGGCCGACGCCCTGGTGGCCGACGGCCTGGCCCGCTGGAGCGGCGGCCGGCTACACCTGGCCTGAGGGCAATCGACCCGCCTGGAGCCCGGCCCCACGCCGGCCGTCAGTTGGCCGGAGGTCGTCAGCCGGCCAGGAACCGCAGGATGTGGTCGTTGACCAACTGCGGCTGCTCCAACTGCAGGAAGTGGCCGGCGTCGGGCACCAGGACCACCTCGGAGCCGTCGGCCAGGAACCGCAGGGGGTCGTCGATGACGTCGAAGGCGAAGCAGCCGTCGTCGGCGCCGTGCAGGTACAGCGTCGGCTTCGGGGTGGGGGCCAGGCCGGCGGCCTGCTCGTCGGCCAGCGCCGGGTCGTGCCCGCTGCCGTCGTACAGGGCCCGGTAGTACCCGATGGCGGCGGCCGTCCGCTCCGGGGTGCCGATGGCCTCCTTGACCCGGGCCAGGTCCCAGCGGCCGTCGTAGCCCGGGGACCAGTCGGCCCACAGCCGGTCGATGAACACGTAGTCGTCCAGCGGCACCGCCATGTCGGCCAGGGGGGACTGGAAGAAGAAGGTGTACCAGCTCCGCCGCAACTGGTCGTAGGAGAAGAACGACGACATCACCGCCTGGGTCGGCGGCACCGCGGCGGTCACCACCCGGCGCCACCGGTCGGGCTGGTGCGCCACCGCCCCGTAGGTGGCCAGGGCCCCCCAGTCATGGCCGATGACCACCGCGTCCCCGTCGCCGCCCAGGGCGTCGTGGAGCCGGTTGACGTCCCGGGACAACGCCCCGGTCTGGTATTGGCCGTCGGCCGGCAGGTCGGTGGGGGCGTAGCCGCGGAGGAACGGGGCCACCGCGTGGTAGCCGGCGCCGGCCAACGCCGGCAACAGGTGCCGCCAGGTGTGGGCGGTGTCCGGGAACCCGTGCAGGCACAGGGCCAGCGGACCGTCCGGCGGGCCGGCCTCCAGGTACGAGAACCGCAAGCCGTTCGCTTCCACCGAATGGGTCTCCATCGCCACGGCGTCCGTCGGGGTGGAGTCCGTCGAGGCAGGGTCCGTCGAGATGGGGTCCATGGGAAAACGGTACTTCGGTTCCCGCCCGCCTGCGGCCGGACCGTCCGGACCGTCCGGACCGCCCCCGGGGACGGGCCGGCCGGCACCGGGGATACGGTAAGGGGGTGCAGGTCACCTTCTACGGTGTCCGGGGCTCCTGCCCGTGCTCCGGTGACCGGTACCGCCGGGTCGGTGGGAACACCTCCTGCGTGCTGGTCACCGTCGACGGGGACGTCCCCCTGATCCTGGACCTCGGCACCGGCATCCGGGCCCTGGGTGACGCCCTCGGCGCCGAGCTCCGCGCCGAGGGCCGACCGCTGCGGGCCAACGCCCTGCTCACCCACCTGCACTTCGACCACATCCTCGGGCTGCCGTTCTTCGGCCCGCTCCACGACCCCGGCGCCGTCCTGGAGGTGTACGGGCCCCACCAGGACGGCGGCACCCTCCAGGACACCCTGCCCGGTGCGGTGAAACCGCCGTTCTTCCCCGTGCACATGACCGACTTCCGCGGCGAGGTCCGGTTCACCGACACCGGCAACGAAGACTTCGCCGTCGGTTCCGTCAAGGTCAAGGCCCGGGCGGTGCCCCATCGGGGCAACACCCTCGGCTTCCGGCTGGACGCCGACGGCCATTCCCTGGCCTACGTCCCCGACCACCAGGCCCCGCTGGACCGCCAGGAGGTGGCCGACGCCGTGCTGGAGCTGTGCGACGGGGCCGACCTGGTGGTCCACGACGCCCAGTACACCGACGAGGAGTTCGTCGACAAGTCCGACTGGGGGCACTCCACCGTGGCCTACGCCGTCCGGGTGGCCGCCGAGTCCGGGGCCAAGCGCCTGTTGTTGTTCCACCACGACCCGGCCCACGGCGACAGGGACATCGACCGGCTCCTCAGCCGGGCCCGCCGGCTGCCGGACGCCCGCCGGCTGGACGACGTGTCGGTGGCCACCGAGGGCCTGACCGTCATCCTCGGCCGGTCCTGAGCTCCCGGGCCGTCGCGGACTCTGCCAGCATGTCCGCCGGACCGCCGTTGCCACGACAGCACCACTGCGGAGCGACGGAGCCACGACGGCACCACCACGGTGCCACCGAGGGGAGGATGACCACGTGACCACGTCCGAGCCACTGCCCGGGGGCGACAACCTGGAGGACATCGGCGCCTCCTCGTTCGACCAGGCCCGCTTCCGCGAGGTCCTCGGCCACTTCGCCACCGGCATTACCGTGGTCACCGCCATGGAGGACGGGGCCCCGGTGGGGTTCACCTGCCAGTCGTTCACCTCCCTGTCCCTGGACCCGCCCCTGGTGGCCCTGGCGCCGGCCAAGTCGTCGACCAGTTGGCCCCGCATCGCCCAGGCCGGGGCGTTCGCCGTCAACATCCTCGCGGACCGCCAGGAGGCGCTGTGCCGGGACTTCGCGGTGTCCGGCGGCGACAAGTTCGCCGGTGTGCCCTGGCACCTGGGCGCCGCCGGCACCCCCATCCTCGACGGCGTGCTGGCCTGGGTGGAGTGCGAGCTCGGCATCATCCACGACGCCGGCGACCACGAGCTCGTCACCGGCCGGGTGCTGCACCTCGGCGTCGGTGACGGCGGCCCCCTCCTCTTCTACCGCGGCGGCTTCGGCCGGTTCGCGGTGTAAACGGGCCCGGTCGGGGCCCCAACCCCGACCTCCTCCGGTGCGTGGGGCCCCACCCCCACGCCCGGCCGTGTAAACGGGCCCGGTCGGGGCCCCAACCCCGACCTCCTCCGGTGCGTGGGGCCCCCACCCCCACGCCCGGCCGTGTACCCTCGCTGCCCGTGCCGAACATCGTGCCGTCGTCAACCATCCAGGACGTCATCGTGGTGGAGCCGGACGTCCACGGCGACCAGCGCGGCCGGTTCGTGGAGACCTACCGCCGGCAGTGGCTGCCGCTGGGCCGGGAGATGGTGCAGGCCAACCGGTCCGAGAAGGAGGCCGGGGCGGTGGTGGGCCTGCACTACCACCTGCACCAGGCCGACTACTGGTACATGCTCCGCGGCCGGGCCCGGGTGGTGCTGCACGACCTGCGGGAAGGGTCCCCGACCGACGGGGCCACCGAGGTGGTGGAGCTGTCCGGCGACGAGGACCGCGGCCTGTTCATCCCGCCGGGGGTCGCCCACGGGTTCGCCGCCCTCACCGACCTCCTGTTGTGGTACCTGGTCGACGGCTACTACAACCCCGCCGACGAGTTGGGCCTGGCCTGGGACGACGCCGACGTCGGCGCGGACTGGGGGGTGCCGTCCCCGGTGCTGTCGGCCCGGGACCAGGCCAACCCGCGCCGCCGGGACCTGCCGCCGGCCGTCCGGCCGCGGCTGGGGCTGCGTACCTGAACCGCTGGCGCCAGCCCGGCCCGGCCCGTGGGGCCCGGCCCCGCCCGCCCCGTCGCTGATCGGCCCGTCGCTGGACGGCCGGGGAGCGGTGCGGCCAGCGGCCGACGGTCAGCCGTTGACGCTGGCCAGCAGGGCGATGATGCCGGCCCGCATGACCTGGCGGGCGGACTTGACGCTGTGCCCGCTGGTCCGCAGGTGCTCCCAGGCCTCGGCGCTGCTGAGGGTGTCCAGGGCGCCGAGCAGGCAGGCCCGATCGGCGCCCTCCACCCGGGCGAGCTCGGGCCCGAACACCTTGGCCACCCGGTCGCGGCCCCACTTCTGCATGGCCAGCCGGTTGTCGCTGATGGTGGTCGACGTCGGCTCGATGATGCGGGCGGCCCGGCTGAACGGGGTCAGCATCTCCAGGGTGCTGGCCCGGGACTCGGTGAACTCGTCCACCCGGCGCTCCAGCGGCCAGGCCGGGTCGATGTCGGGGGAGGCCGACCGGACCCAGTCGAAGCTGCGGGCGGCGGCGTCGGCGTACAGGCCCTCGACGTCGGTGAAGTGCTGGTACACCGACCGGACCGACACCCCCGCCCGGTCGGCGATGCGCTGCGCCGTCGGGGCGATGTCGCCGCCGGCGATCAGATCCATCAGGGCATTCACGATGGCGTCCCGGGTGCGTATGCCTCGGGCCCGCCGGCCGTCGATCTTGCTGGCCTCCACCACCATCCCGTCTCCCTCCGCCACGTGGCGACGCACGTCGTCGATAGCGGGAAAACAATTGGTCCGTCGGCCAGAGGGGTTCCCGCAACCCCAGGCGCCCGCCGCGCCAGCCAACATCAATATTCTAGCAAGCGCTTGGCTAGATTGCGTGGGGTTCGGGCCGGCCGTTGCCGGGCCGGTCTCCCGGACCCTCCCCGGTCTTGTTGAATAGGACCGATGGTGATCGTGGTCGTCGTCGTGGTCGTGCTGGTCGTCGCGGCCGGTGCCGCCTGGCTGGTCCGCCGGCGCGGGGGAGACGACACCCACTCGGTGGAGGGGTACCGCAACACCCTGGACACCCTGCAGGGCATCCGGTCCCGGACCCCGTCCACCGTCCGCCTGCTGGGCCGCGACGACGACCCGCCGGATGCCGACGAGCCGGGCCCGGCCGCCGGACCGGGCGCTCCCGCCGCCGGCCGGACCGGGTACCCGCGCCCGGGCACCGGGCCCGGCCAGAACCTGGTGTTCGAGGAACCCTCCACCCGGTCCCCGGGCGCAGTCCCGGCGCCCGGTGGCCGCCACCGGCGGACCCAGGACCGGGCCATCTCGGCCATGAACCACCGGCCTCGACGGTGGGGCGCCCCGGCGCTGGTGGCCGTCGTCGTGGTGGCGGTGCTGGTGGCCATCATCCTCATCGGCGCCCACGCCCGGCACCCCAAGTCCTCCACGACCACCACCGGGCCCCGGTCGAACCCCACCACCACCGCCGGGGGGGCTTCCACCGGCGGCAACGGCACCACCACCACGTCGAAGCCGGCCAGGACCACCACCACGACGACCACGGTGCCGCCGTCGTTCACCGCCATCACCTTCACGTCGACCACCGCCACCTACGTGCCGCCCGCCGCCGCCTACACCGTCACCCTGTCAGCCACCACCGGACAGTGCTGGCTGACAGTGAAGTCGTCCACCGGCACCACCGTCTTCAGCCAGACCCTGGGGCCGGGGCAGAGCAAGACCCTCACACTGACCGGCACCAGCACCATCGTCATCGGCGCCCCCACCGTCGTCGCGGTCACCGTGGACCAGAAGCCGGTGGTGCTCCCCACCGGCTACCGGACCCCCTTCCTGATGACCCTGCAGCCTTCCTGACCGCCCCGCCGCCCCGCCGCCCCGCCGCCCCGCCGCCCCGCCGCCCCGCCGCCCCGCCGCCCCGCCGCCCCCCCCCCCCCCCCCCCGGGCG
>DASZUK010000032.1:0-60239 GCA_035547695.1 Acidimicrobiales bacterium | reverse complement strand
GCCGCCGTCCCGGTGACCGCCGGGGCCTACTCGGCCACCCTGTCGGCCAGCCAACTGCCGGCCGGCACCTACTCGCTGGCCTTCACCTACGCCGGCACAGGGACCACCTTCGGGTCGTCCACCTCGCCGGCCACCACCCTCGCGGTGGACCAGGCGGCGACGGTGACGACGCTCAGCCTGTCGTCGCCATCGGTGGCGTACGGCACCGAAGGGGCGACCACGCTGTCGGTGCAGGTGTCGTCGGCCACCGCGGCCATCCCGGTCGGCACGGTGACCGTCACCTCGGGCGGCGTCACGCTGTGCACCGTCACGCTGGCCACAGGAGCCGGGACCTGCACCCTGTCGGCCCGGCAGCTCACAACCGGCACCTACCCGCTGGTGGCCGGCTACGCCGGCACGGCGAACTTCGTCCCGTCGTCCGACGCCTCCAAGACCCTGGGGGTGGTCCAGGCGGCGGCGCCGGCGGTGTCCTTCACGGTGGCCCCGTCGACGGTGGCCTACGGCGCCGAAGGGACCGCGGTCCCGACGGTGACGGTGACCTCGCCGGCCGGCACGCCGTCGGGCACGGTGACGGTGGCCCAGGGAGCCACCACGCTGTGCACCATCACCCTGCCGGCCACCACCTGTGCGTTGGCGCCGTCGGTGCTGGTGCCGGGCAGCTACACCGGCGGGGCGGCGCTGGTGGCCACCTACGACGGGGACACCAACTTCCCGTCGGCCACCGGATCGGCCGGCCTGACGGTGACCAAGGCCGCCACGGCCACCACGCTGGCCGCCAGCGCGGGCTCGGCCACCTACGGGGCCGAGGACGCCGTGGTCTACACCGCCACGGTGGCCTCGACGACCACCGGAACCCCGACCGGCACGGTCACCGTCCAGCGCGGCGCCACGGTGCTCTGTGCGTCGGTGCCGCTGGTGGACGGGGTGGCCACCTGCCACGCCGGGCCGCGCACACTGGACGCCGCGACCTACAGCGCCGGCACCGGCATCACCGCCACCTACAGCGGGGACCCCGACTTCACCGGGTCCACCTCCACACCGCTCAGCCTCACCGTCCGGCCGGCGCCCACGCGGACGACCCTGGCGGTCTCGGCCACCACGGTGGTCTACGGCCTGGAGCACACAGTGGTGTTCACCACGACGGTGACGTCCACAACGACCGGTACCCCGACCGGACAGGTGGTCGTGAGCACCGGCAGCACGACGCTGTGCACCGTCACCCTGGTCACAGGAGCCGGGACCTGCCGGGCGACAGCGACGGCGCTGACGGTGACGCCGTCGCCGTACTCGGTGCTGGCCACCTACCAGGGCGCCACCGATTTCGGCGCCTCGACGTCGTCGTCGCAGAACCTCACCGTCATCCAGGCCACCACCAGCACGTCGTCGACACTGACAATCACACGGGCCACCGTCCCCTACGGCGACGAGGACGCCGTGCACTACACGGTGACGGTGACCCCCCAGGGTGGTGGCACACCGACCGGCCTGGTCACCGTGAGCACCGGGGCCACCACCCTGTGCACCTTCACGCTGGCCGGCGGCGACGGCGGGGTCGGGACATGCACCGGCCCGGCCCTGCTGCTGGACGCCGGCACATACCAGGTGAAGGCCACCTACGCCGGTGACGTCAACTTCCACAGCTCGGTGTCCCCGACAAAGCCGTTGGTGGTGACCAGGGCGGACACCACGACGTCGCTGACCCTGTCGCCGGCGTCGGTGACCTACGGGGCCGAGCAGCACGAGGTGTTCACGGTGGCCGTGGCCCCGGCCTACGCCGGGGTGCCCACCGGCACGGTCACGGTCCAATCGGGGTCGACCGTGCTCTGCACCGTCACCCTGGACAGCGCCGCCGGGACCTGCTCGCCGTCGGCCGCGGCCCTCGGGGCCGGCACCCCGCAGATCACCGCGGTGTACGGCGGTGACGACAACTTCAACCCGTCGTCCACGGCCTCCGCGAGCACCCTGACGGTGACGAAGGCGGCGGCGGCGGCCTCCGTCTCGGTGTCGCCGTCGGTGGTGCCGTACGGCCAGGAGCAGTTGGCGGTGTTCACGGTGACGGTGACGGCGGCCACCTCCGGCACGCCGACCGGGACGGCCGCCGTGATGGCCGGCAGCACCACCCTGTGCACCGTCACCCTCGCCGCCGGGCGCGGCACCTGCACCACCGGGCCGACGACGCTGCCGGTGTCGACGGACGACCTGGTGGTGGCGGACTACGCCGGTGACGGCAACTTCCTCCCGGCCACCTCGGCTCCGGTGTCGTTGACGGTCGGGCCGACGGCGACGGTGACCACGGTCCGGTCGTCGGCCAACCCGTCGAACCCGGGCAAGACGGTCACCTTCACGGCCACCGTGTCGGCACCGGCGGCCGGCGCCGGCACCCCGGTCGGCTCGGTCACCTTCACCGAAGGGCCGACGGTGCTGTGCCCGCCGGCGACCCTGTCCGACGGTGTCGCCACCTGCACCACCACGCTGCCGGTGACCCCGACACAGACCATCGGCGCCGCCTACCACGGGGCTGCGGCCTTCCAGCCGTCGTCGGCCAGCTACCTCCAGCAGGTCAACCACGGGTACTGGACCGTGGCCACCGACGGGGGAGTGTTCGCCTTCGGTGACACCCAGTTCTACGGCTCCATGGCCATGCACCCGCTGAACAAGCCGGTGGTCGGCATCGCCGCGACCGCCGACGCCGGCGGGTACTGGCTGGTGGCCTCCGACGGCGGCATCTTCGCCTTCGGTGACGCCGTCTTCTACGGCTCCACCGGGTCCATGCACCTCAACGCCCCGGTGGTCGGCATGGAGCCCACCCCCGACGGCAAGGGCTACTGGCTGGTGGCCTCCGACGGCGGCCTGTTCGCCTTCGGTGACGCCCCGTTCTACGGCTCCGAGGGCGCCCGCCCCATCCCGTCGCCAGTGGTGGGCATGGTGGCCACCAACGACGGCAAGGGCTACTGGGAGGTGACCCGGAACGGGTCGGTGTACGCCTTCGGCGACGCCCAGTACGAGGGCGGGGCCACCCAGGTCTCCGGCACCATCGTCGGCCTGGCGCCCACCCCGGACGGCAAGGGCTACTGGCTGGCCACCTCCACCGGCGGCGTCTACTCGTTCGGTGACGCCCAGTTCTTCGGCGCCGGTGTCGGGATGTCGCCGAGCTCGCCGATCGTCGGCGTCGGCAGCACCTTCGACGGCGGCGGCTACTGGCTGGTGGCGGCGAACGGCGCGGTGTTCGCCTTCGGTGACGCCGTCTACGACGGGTCCGAGGCCCTGTCCCCCCTGCACGCCCCGATGGTCAGCATCGCCGACATGTGACCAACGGAGCCGGGCCCGGCGGGTCCGCTCGACATGACGTCGTGCCGGCCGGCACGGCCCGGCCGGGCTCGCGGCGGGGGGTCAGCGGTACCGGGCGGCCGGCACCCAGCTTCCGTGGAACCCGAACGGCACCCTGGCCGGCAGGTGCACCACGGCGTCGGGGTCGGCGCCGAACGACGACGCGTCCAGGATGACCAGGTCGCTCGAGCCGGTGCCGGCGTCGTAGACCACCGACAGCACCCATCCCTCGTCGTCGGCCCGGCCGTCGGGGTCGCGGACGAACACCGGCTCCCCCGGGTACCGGCCCGGCCCGGGGTCCCAGCGGGAAGCCAGGTCGCGGGTCAGGTCGTAGCGGACCAGGGCGTCGAACGACGCGGCGTCCGCCGTCTGGGACATCTCGACGCAGTACGCGTACCGGTACGGCCGCCCGGCCAGGGTGTCGTCGATGCGGGGGAACTCCACCCCGCGGTCGTCCAGCGGGGTGGCCGACAGCCGGCCCAGGACCGGGTCCACCCGCCACCGCTCCAGGGTGGGCGGGGCCGGGGCGATCAATCCCGGCGGGGGGACGTCGAACACCCGGTCGTACCGGCAGACGTCCAGCACCACTGTGGCCCCGTCGTCGAAGGCGTTGACGACGTGGAACACGTAGCAGGGGTCGGTGCCGATCCAGCGGGTGCCGGTGCCGTCCGCTCCCCGGTCCAGCACCCCGACCCGGGCCCCGGCGTCGGGGTCCCACCGGAACGGCAGTGACTGCCCGGCCGCGGCCAGGTCGATGTCGAAGACCACCGGCAGGTCCAGGAACGCCACCCGGGTGCCGGTGACCGCGAAGTCGTGCTGCATGGTGGCCCGTGGCAGGTCGACGTCGGTGGAGTGCACCAGGGACCCCGCGGCGTCGAGCTCGTGGTACCGCAGGAACGGCGGCCCGAACACGTCGTAGCCGAAGAACGCCATGGCCCCGGTGTCGGGGTCCACGTGGGGGTGGGCGGTCATCGCGGAGGTCAGCGACCCGTCGAAGTCCTCGACGCACACCGTCTCCAGCCCGGTGGTCAGCCGGTGGGGGAACCCGGACTCCACCAGGGCCAGCAGCTTGCCGCCGTGCCACACCACGTGGGTGTTGGCCGGGCCGTCGATCGGCTCCTGCGGCCCCCGCGGCGGCCGGGACCCGATCTCGGCGGCCAGCTTCCGGGTCCGGACCCACCGGTTGCGGTACGACACCGCCTGCCCGTCGCGGAGCTCCACGCCGTGCACCATGCCGTCGCCGCTGAACCAGTGGTAGCCGTCCGGGTCGTCCACCGCCACCGGGTTGGGCCCGTTGCGGACCAGCAGCCCCTCCAGCACCGGCGGGACGGCCCCGTCCACCGGCAGTGGCCGGTCCACGGTCAGCTCTTCGGCCACCGGGGCGAAGTTGCCGGTCAGGTACGGGTTGGCCACGGCGTCACCTTACGGGACCGGGCCGCGGGGCCGGGCCCTCCGGCCCCCTGACGGCGGCCGCCGCGGACGCCCCCGACGGCCGGCCGCCGGCCCCGGCCGATGGGGGCGGCGGGCCGGCGGTATGGCAGGCTGAGCAGATGGTGTCGTTCTCCGCCGACCTGCGGTTCCGCGGCCTGTTGCACCAGGTCACCGACGACGGCCTGCTGGACCGGCTGGACCGGGGATCGGTGGTGGCCTACATCGGGTTCGACCCCTCCGCGCCCAGCCTGCACGTCGGCAGCCTGATGCAGCTCTGCACCCTCCGCCGGCTGCAGCAGGCCGGGCACCCCCCCATCGCCCTGGCCGGCGGCGGCACCGGCATGATCGGGGACCCCGGCGGCAAGTCGGCCGAGCGCAACCTGCTGTCCGCCGACGTCCTGGCCGCCAACCTGGCCGGCATCCGGCCGCAGCTTGAACGGTTCCTGGACTTCTCCGGCCCGGCCGCGGCCAGGCTGCTGGACAACGCCGACTGGCTCGGCGCCCTGTCCGTGGTCGACTTCCTCCGGGACGTCGGCAAGCACTTCACCGTCAACCAGATGGTGGCCAAGGAGTCGGTGAAGGCCCGGTTCGAGCGGCCGGACCAGGGCATCTCGTACACCGAGTTCAGCTACATGCTGCTGCAGGCCTACGACTTCCTTCGGCTGCACCTCGACCACGGGTGCGACCTGCAGGTCGGCGGCAGCGACCAGTGGGGCAACATCACCATGGGGGTGGAACTGATCCGCAAGGTGGCCCGGACCGAGGCGTACGGGCTGACCACCCCGCTGGTGCTGAAGGCCGACGGCACCAAGTTCGGCAAGACCGAGTCCGGCACGGTGTGGCTGGACCCGGACCTGACCAGCCCGTACCGGCTGTACCAGTTCTTCTTCAACACCGACGACGCCATGGTCGGCAGCTACCTGCGGTACTTCAGCTTCCTCGACCACGACCAGTTGCTGGCCCTGGACCAGGCCACCGCCGACCGGCCGCAGGCCCGGGAGGCCCAGCGGGCCCTGGCCCGGGAGGTCTGCGGCCTGGTGCACGGCCAGGCCGAGGTGGACCGGGCCGAGCGGGCCGCGGCGGCCCTGTTCGGCGAGGACATCGCCGACCTGGACGAGAAGACCCTCCTCGACGTGGTCGACGACGCCCCGGCCACCACCGTGGACCGGGCCGCCCTGCTGGACGGGGCCACCGGTGGGTTCAGCCTGGTGGACGCCCTGGTCCGGGCCGGCCTGGCCGGCTCCAAGGGGGAGGCCCGCCGCACCATCAGCCAGGGCGGCGCCTACGTCAACAACCGCCGGGCCGACGACGTCGACCGGGCCCTGCAGGTGGCCGACCTGCTGCACGACCGGTACGTGGTGCTGCGCAAGGGACGCCGCGACTACCACCTGCTCCGGGTCGAGTGACCGACATCCTGGACCCGCCCAACCCCGACGACGCCGGCTCGGTCCGGCCGCCGCCCCCCCCGGTCGAGCCGGCCGGCCCCCGCCGGCGGGGCCAGCCGCGGGGCCACGGCATCAGCGGCCGCTGGTGGATCGCCGCCGCCGCCGTGCTGGTGGCCGCCGTCGGGGTCATCGCCTTCGTCTCCTACGGCAGCCTCGGCCCGTCGGGGACCCCGGCCCAGCAGATGGATAGCTGGGTGGCCGGCGCCCACCTCGGCCAGACCCTGGGGTCCCTGCACGACGACGGTGTCCACCTCCAGAAGGTGCTCGACCAGCACAAGGGCACCACCGCCGTCCACACCGTCTGCGGCGTCATGGTCGTCGACGCCCAGACAGGCAACACCCAGCTCCCGTCGCCGGACACCCGGCTCAACCAGATCCTGGCCCGGGCCTACGGCCTGGAGTACGACGCCGGCAACTTCTGCTACGACGCCGGCGCCGACGACGCCGCCGGACTGGCCAGGTCGGCCCGGGACCGGGCCAAGGCGGAGCGGCTGTTCGTCGAGGCCCTGGCCCGGGTGGCCCAGGTCAGCGGCAAGTCGGTGGCCACGACCACCACCACGTCCCCTGGCGGCACAACAGCCAGCATCTTCGGATGACCCCTCCCCATCCCATTGCCGGCGACCCCAATGCCGGCGACCCCGATGCCGACAGGGGGGCTTACGACCGGCTGCGGCGGCGGGTGCTGTGGGCGATGCCCACCGGGCTGTACCTGATCGGCAGCCGGGCCGACCAGCCCGACGGCACCGTCCGCCGCAACCTGATGACCGCCAACCTGGTGGTGCAGGTGGCCACCCGGCCCAAGCTGGTGGCCGTCGCCGTGGACGGCACCGCGGTGACCTGCGACCTGGTGGACGCCGGCGGCTGCTTCGCCGTCAGCATCCTGCGGCGCGACGACCGGGCGGTGGTCCGCAGGTTCGTGAAGCCGGTCGACCAGGTGGAGGTGGACGGCGCCGGCCGGGCCGTCGCCCTGGCCGGCCACCCGGTGGTCGAGGAGGCCACCGGGGCCCCCATCCTGGCCGCGGCGGCCGGCTGGCTGGACTGCGAGGTGCGGCACCGGCTGCCGCTGGGCAGCCACCACCTGTTCGTCGGCGAGGTCGTCGCCGCCGGGGGCCCCGACGGGGACCTGCCCGAGGTGCTCCGGATGGAGGACACCCGGATGAGCTACGGCGGCTAGCCCTGCTGGTCCTTCGGCCGCAGGTCCAGCCGCAGGGTCAGGATGCCGTCGTCCAGGGTGGCGTCGGCGTCGCCGATCATGGCGAAGTCCATGAAGTCCTGCTGGGCCTGCTCCCGGAACCGCTGCCGCTCCGGGCCCTCCACCGGGGGCAATCCCCGTTCCCGGACCGCCTGGGCCCGCTGCCGGAACCGGGCCACCATGGCCTCCGGATCGAACGACGCTGCCATCGCCCGCCATGGTACCTGGCAGGGTGTGACCAGGTCGCGGCCGCCAAAGCAGTACACTGGACCAGACGATCGGGGGCGGCCAGCAACCGGAGGGTTCGTGCCGGCGGCGGCGGACGCCGTCCGGCGGTCGCCGACTTGGGCCCCATCTCGAGCCGGGCGATCTCAAGGCCGGAGCGGACGGGAACGGCGTGCAGCAAGGAGTTGTCGTGAAGAAGGGACGCCATCGGCGGTTTGAAGAAGCCAGAAGCCTGAAGCGCTCGGTGGCCACCGCCGACCAGCGGTGCCCGGAGTGCGGCGCTGAGCCCGAGGACGTGCATGCGTCCTGGTGCCTGGCCGAGGAGGACCAGTATGACCGCATCCTGGGTTCGGTCAGCCCGTCCTCCCACGACGAGCACGACCCCCTGGACGACTGACCTCCTGGACCACTAGGGCCAAGGCGGGGACCGGAGGCCGCGGCGGCTACCCGGCGGGAGCCGGCTTGCGGACCGCCGGGTGGGGGAGGGGGACGCCCTTCGGCAGCCGGTCCTGGCGGTCCTGCATGTAGGCGGCCAGCATCCGGTAGGTCTTGGCACCCACCATGGCGGTCAGCTCGGCCTCCATCTCCACGTACACCGGCCTGCCGCCGACGAAGGCGTCGGGGGACTCGGTGCACCACCAGGCGAACTCCTGGCCGCCGGCCCCCCAGTGGCGGCGGTCCCACTGCCGCACGGTGGAGGTCACGTAGCCGTCGTCGGCCACCTGGTCCTCCCGGCGCAGGGGCAGTTGCCAGCACACCTCCGGCTTCAGCTCCAGCGGGTTCTTGCCCCGCCGGACCGCCGCCTGGTGCAGGGCGCAGCCCGCCCCGGTGGGGAACCCGGGGCGGTTCAGCATGATGCAGGCCCCCTCCACCAGCCGGGTGACGGTCTCGCCGTGCTTGTTCTCCTTCAGCACCCCCTTCTTGGTGCCGCGGCCGTGGAACTGCCATTCCTCCGGCGACAGCGACGCCGCCATCCGCTCCACCCGGCGGGCGTCCTTGCGGTCCACCATGTGGGCCCCGTAGGAGCAGCAGCCGTGCACCAGCTCCGGCGCCGGGCCGGTCAGCACCCCCTGGCAGCCGTGGCCGTAGATGCAGGACCAGTTGCTGGCCAGGAACGACACGTCGAACACCCAGGTGCGCTCCTCGTCGGGGTCCTCGAAGCTGACCCACTCTCGGGCGTCGGCCGGGGGCGCCGTGGCCATGGCCGGCACCCTACTGCGCGGCCGCCGGCCCCCGCGCCCGTATGATGGCCGTCATGGCCCTTTCGGTGGACGCAGCCCTGGACGGATCGGTCGCCGACCTGGTGACCCTGACCGACCAGGCCCGGTCGGTGGTGCTCCAAGCCATGGCCCAGGAGCCCGATCCGGACCGCCTGGCCCTGTGGCTGGAGGTCCGCGGGGTGCAGGGCGGGGCGTTCCAGTACGACCTGTACTTCCAACCCCGCACCGACGCCGCCGACGACGACTGGGTCCGCCAGGACGACGACCTGTCCGTGGTGGTGCCGGTCGGCAGCGTCGACCAGTTGCGGGGTGCCCGCCTGGAGTGGTCCGAGGACGGCGGCGGCGGCCTGGTGCTGGTCAACCCCAACACCCCCTCGCCGGAGCAGGCCGCCCCGGGGGTGCCGCCCGAGGTGCTGGCCGCCGGGATCACCGGGGCGCTGGCCACCCGGGTGGTGACCGTCCTGGAGCAGGTCGTCAACCCGTCCATCGCCGGCCACGGCGGCCGGGCCGACCTGGTGGCCCTGGACGAGGACGGCGGCGTCGCCTACCTCCGGCTGTCCGGCGGCTGCCAGGGCTGCGCCATGTCGCGGATGACCCTCACCCAGGGCATCGAGGTGGCCCTCAAGGACGAGGTGCCCGAGCTGCAGTCGGTGGTGGACGTCACCGACCACGGCGGCGGCGACAACCCGTACTACTAGTTTGGTGGGGTGCTTCGCTACCTGACTGCCGGGGAGTCCCACGGCCGCGCCCTGGTGGTCATCGTCGAGGGCCTGCCGGCCGGGTTGGCGGTCACCGTCGACGACGTCCAGGACGAGCTCCGCCGCCGGCGCCTCGGCTACGGCCGGGGCCCCCGCATGCGGTTCGAGGCCGACGACGTCACACTGGTCGGCGGCGTCCGTCACGGCCGTACCCTGGGGTCCCCGGTGGCCATCCGCATCGGCAACTCCGAGTGGGACCGGAAGTGGACCGAGGACATGTCCCCGGCCCCCGGCCGGCCGTCCAAGGTGCTCACCCAGCCCCGGCCCGGCCACGCCGACCTGGCCGGCATGCAGAAGTACGGGTTTGACGACGCCCGGGACGTCCTGGAGCGGGCGTCGGCCCGGGAGACCGCCGCCCGGGTGGCCGCCGGCACCCTGGCCAAGCTGCTGCTGGCCCAGTTGGGGGTGACCGTGCTCAGCCACGTCGTCCAGTTGGGGCCGGTGCGGGCCGCCGCCGGTCTGCGGCCCGGCCCCGGCGACCTGGCCCGGGTGGACGAGTCCCAGGTGCGCTGCGTCGATCCGGACGCCGAGGCCGAGATGGTGGCGGCGATCAAGGCGGCGGCCAAGGACGGGGACTCCCTCGGCGGGGTGGCCGAGGTGCTGGCCTACGGCGTCCCGGTGGGGCTGGGCAGCCACGTGCACTGGGACCGCAAGCTGGACGCCCTGCTGGCCCAGGCCCTGGTCAGCATCCAGGCGGTGAAGGCCGTGGAGATCGGTGACGGCTGGGACGTGGCCGGCCGCCGCGGGTCCGTCGCCCACGACGCCATCAAGGTCGACGCGGAGGCCACCGACGCCGGCGGCTACCGCCGCGACGGCACCCGGGCCGGCGGCATCGAGGGCGGCATGTCCATCGGCGGCCTGGTGGTCGCCCGGGTGGCCATGAAGCCGCTGGCCACCTTGAACCGGCCGGTGCTGGAGACCGTGGACGTGGTCACCAAGGAGTCCACCGTCAGCTTCAAGGAGCGCACCGACGTCACCGCCGTGCCCGCCATGGGGGTGGTCGCGGAGACCATGACCGCCCTGGTGCTGGCGTCGGAGGCCCTGCGGAAGTTCGGCGGCGACTCCGTGGCCGAGATGGTCCGCAACCGCGACGGCTTCGTCGCCTCCCTCGGCGACACCCTGTCCGGGCCGGTGCCGGCCACTGCTGCGCCGGCCACTGCTGCGCCGGCCACCGCCGCGCCGGCCGGCCAGGTGCCGGCGGGCCCGCCGGCCGGCGCGTGACCCGCATCCTGCTGGTCGGCATGATGGGGGCCGGCAAGACCACCGTCGGCCACCTGCGGGCCGACCGGCTGGGCTGCCCGTACCTGGACTCCGACGACGAGGTGCAGGCCGCCACCGGCAGGACGGTGCCGGAGCTCTTCGCCGCGCACGGTGAGGCCGCCTTCCGGGCCGCCGAGTCCGCCGCCCTGGCCGATGCGGTGGCCGTCGACGGCTCCGTGGTGGTCGCCGTGGCCGGCGGCGCCGTCCTGGACCCGGCCAACCGGGACCTGCTGGCCCGGTCCGGCACGGTGGTCTGGCTGCGGGCCGACCCGGCCACCCTGGCCGGACGGGTCGGGGACGGCGCCGGCCGGCCGCTGCTGGACGGGGACCCCGCCGGGGCCCTGCGCCGCCTGGACCGGGTCCGCCGGCCGCTGTACCAGGAGGTGGCCCAGGTGACCGTCGACGTCGACGGCCTGACCGCGGACCAGGTGGCCGACCGGGTGCTGGCGGCGGTGCGGTGATCACCGTCCCGGTCCCACTGGCCGACGGCCGCGGCTACGACGTCGTCATCGGTGACGGCGCCCGCCGGGAGCTGGCCGGCGTGGTGGCCGACCGGCTGCCGGCCGCCCGACGGGCCGCGGTGGTCACCCAGGCCGCCCTGGCCGACGCCGGCTGGTTCGCCGACGTGGACCCCGGGGTGCCGTTCGACGTCCACCTGGTCCCCGACGGGGAGGACGGAAAGTCGATGGGCACCGTCGAACGGCTCTGCCGGGCGTTCGCCGCTGGCGGCCTGGCCCGGTCCGACGTGGTCGTCGCCGTCGGCGGCGGCCTGGTCACCGACCTGGCCGGCTTCGCCGCCGCCACCTACCACCGCGGCACCGCCTACGTGAACGTGGCCACCTCCCTGCTCGGCCAGGTGGACGCCGCCGTCGGCGGCAAGACCGGGGCCAACCTGCCGGAGGGCAAGAACCTGGTCGGCGCCTTCTGGCAGCCGGCCGCGGTGCTCTGCGACACCGCCACCCTGGCCACCCTGCCCCCCCGGGAGTGGGCCTGCGGCCGCGGGGAGATGGCCAAGTACGCCTTCTTGGGCCCCGGCCGGCCCGACGCCTCCCTGCTGGCCCTGCCCGTCGACGAGCAGGTGGCCCGGTGCGTGGCCGTCAAGGCCGACGTGGTGGCCGACGACGAGCGCGAGGGCGGCCGCCGGATGGTGCTCAACTACGGCCACACCCTGGCCCACGCCCTGGAGGCCGCCTCCGGCTACGACCTGCGCCACGGCGAGGCCGTCGCCGTCGGCCTGGTCTACGCCGCGCTGCTGGCCCGCCGGATGGGCCGCATCGACGACGACCGCGTCGACCTGCACCGCCGGGTGGTCGCCGGGTTCGACCTGGCCTACGACCTGCCCGCCGGGGCCGACCCGCAGGCCCTGCTGGGCTACATGGCCCGGGACAAGAAGGCCCGGCACGACCTCACCTTCGTCCTCGACGGCCCCGACGGCGTCCAGCCGGTCAGCGGCGTCGACCCCGAACTGGCCCTGGCTACCCTGGTCGACATGGCCGAAGGCCCGGGCGACAAGGCGGCGGACACATGACCGACTTCATCCTGCTGCTGTCGGGGCCCAACCTGAACCTGCTGGGGGACCGGGAGCCGGCCGTCTACGGCACCGACACCCTGGACGACCACGTGGCCACCGCCACCACCGCCGCCGCCGAGCTGGGACTGGCCGTGGAGCACGTGCAGTCCAACCACGAGGGCGACCTGGTGGAGGCGGTGCACGGCGCCCAGGGCCGGGCGGCCGCCGTGGTGGTCAACGCCGGCGCCCTCACCCACACCTCCTGGTCCCTCCACGACGCCCTGGCCGCCTTCGACGGGGTGGTGGTGGAGCTGCACCTGTCCAACCCGGCCGCCCGGGAGCCGTTCCGGCACACCTCGGTGGTGGCCCCGGTGGCCGACGGGCTGGTGGCCGGCTTCGGCGGCCTCGGCTACCGTCTGGCCGTCCAGGCCGTCGCCGCCCTGCTGGCCCGCCGGGCCGGCCACGCCGGGTAGCCGGCCGTCCACCCCGGCGGCCCCGTTCTGCTAGCAAGGAAGGCTATGGCTGTCTCCACCAACGACCTCAAGAACGGCATGACCCTGGACCTCCCCGACGGGCTGTTCACCGTGGTCGAGTTCCAGCACGTCAAGCCCGGCAAGGGCGGCGCGTTCGTCCGGACCAAGCTGAAGAACGTCCGCACCGGGGCCCAGCTCGAGCGGACCTACCGGGCCGACGAGAAGCTGGAGCAGGCCATCATCGACAAGCGGGACATGCAGTTCCTGTACCGCGACGGCGACGCCTACGTGTTCATGGACACCTCCACCTACGAGCAGATGGAGGTGCCCCCGGCCGCCCTGGGGGACGCCACCAGGTACCTGAAGGAGACCGACGAGGCCATCCTGCAGCTCTACGACGGCGAGATCGTCGGCGTCGACCTGCCCGCGGCGGTGGAGCTGCAGGTCACCGACACCGAGCCCGGGGTGCAGGGCGACCGGGTGTCCGGCGCCCGCAAGCCCGCCACCCTGCAGACCGGCCTGGTGGTCCAGGTGCCCCTGTTCGTCAACCCCGGCGAGACCATCAAGGTGGACACCCGCACCGGCGAGTACCTCACCCGGGCCTGACCCGGGCCGCCGACCATCGTCGTGGACGCCGCTTCCCGGCACCAGGCCCGAGAGCGGGCGCTGTCGTTGCTGTACGAGGCCGAGCTGAAAGGGGAGGAGCCGACGGCGGTGGTGGCCGCCCTGCCGGTCCCCCCGGACCCGTTCGCCGCCTCCCTGGTGGAGGCCGCCACCGCCCGCCGCAGCCGAGCGGACGACCTGATCGCCGCCGCCTCCGTCGGCTGGCCGCTGGACCGCATGGCCGTGGTCGACCGGCTGGTGCTCCGGCTGGCGGTGGCCGAGCTGCTGGACCCCGACGGGCCGCCGGTGGCCGTGGTCATCGACGAGGCCGTCGAGCTGGCCAAGACCTACTCCACCGACGATTCCGGCGGCTTCGTCAACGGCATCCTGTCCACCGTCGCCGCCGAGGTCCGGTCCGGCCGCTGACCGCCAGCCGGCCGGCAGGGCCGGCTAAGGTGGAGTCCTGACCGTGAAGCGGGTCCCGTGAGGCCCGTACGGACAGGAGGACCGGTGGCCGAACGCGAGCGCAGCCATACCCGACCGCTGGGTGGCGTGTTCGTTCCCCACTCCCAGGTCCTGTCCGCCGCCGACGTGCAGCGGGCCCTCACCCGGATGGCCCACGAGGTGGCCGAGCGCAACGGCGGCCTGGACGACGTGGTCATCGTCGGCCTGCAGACCGGCGGGGTGGCCCTGGCCCGCCACATGGCGGCCGCCCTGGCGCAGTCCGAGGGCGAGCAGGTCCCCGTCGGCACCCTGGACGTCGCGTTCTACCGCGACGACATCGGGTTGCGGCCGGTGCTGCCGGAGGCCGCCACCGACATCCCGGTGGACCTGACCGGCCGGGTGGTGGTGCTGGTGGACGACGTCCTGTTCACCGGCCGCACCGTCCGGGCCGCCCTGAACGCCCTCGGTGACTTCGGCCGGGCCCGGGCGGTGCAGTTGGCCGTCATGGTCGACCGCGGCCACCGCGAGCTGCCGATCCGGCCGGACTACGTCGGCAAGAACCTGCCGACCCGGCGGGAGGAGATGGTGGACGTCGGTGAGGACGGTGTGGCCATCGGCACCTTGATGCCCCGATGAACCACCTGCTCTCCGTGGCCGACCTCGGCCCCGACGGCATCGCCGAGGTCCTCCGGGTGGCCGAGGCCTTCGCCGAGGTGGAGCGCCGGGCCATCCCGAAGGTGCCCACCCTCCGCGGCCGGGTGGTGGCCACCCTGTTCTTCGAGGAGTCCACCCGCACCCGGCTGTCCTTCGAGACCGCCGCCAAGCGGCTGTCGGCCGACGTGCTGTCCCTGTCGGTGGCCACCTCGTCGGTCAAGAAGGGGGAGTCCCTCCGGGACACCGTCGAGACCGTCGAGGCCCTCGGCATCGACGCCCTCATCGTCCGCCACCCCTCCTCCGGCGCCCCCGAGCAGGTGGCCCGCTGGGTGGACCGGGCCCGGGTGGTCAACGCCGGCGACGGCTGGCACGAGCACCCCACCCAGGCCCTGCTGGACTGCTTCACCGTCCGCCAGGTCCTGGCCGAGCGGCAGGGCCGCGACCCGGCGTCGCTCGGCACCGACTGCTTCCGCGGCCTCAACGTCCTCATCGTCGGCGACGTCCGCCACAGCCGGGTCGCCCGGTCCGAGGTGCTGGCATACACCGCGGTGGGCGCCGACGTCACCGTCGCCGCCCCCGGCAGCCTGCTGCCCCCGTCGCTGGACGGCTGGCCGGTCACCGTGGCCCCCGACCTGGACGCCGCCCTGGGCGACGCCGACGTGGTGTCCCTGCTGCGGCTGCAGGCCGAGCGGGGCAGCGGGTCCTTCGTGCCGTCCCTCCGGGAGTACACCGCCGACTGGGGCCTCACCGCGGCCAGGGTGGCCCGGTTGAAGCCCGACGCCCTGGTCACCCACCCCGGCCCGATGGTCCGCGGGGTGGAGATCGCCTCCGACGTCGCCGACCTGCCCGCGGTGGTGGCCACCCGGCAGGTCACCAACGGGGTGGCCGTCCGCATGGCCGTCCTGTTCTTGTTGCTCGGCTCCGGCACCCTCGGCCTGGACGCACAGACGGCCGGCCTCGGGCAGGGGCCCCACGCCCCCGAGGAGGTCGTCAATGGTTGACGTGGTCATCCGCGGCGGCACCGTCGTCGACGCCGGCGGCAGCCGCCGCGCCGACGTGGTGGTCGCCGGCGGGGTCGTCAGGGACGTGGCCGACGCCGCGGACGTCCCGACCGGGGCCACCGTCCTCGACGCCGGCGGCTGCCTGGTCGCTCCCGGCCTGGTCGACCTGCACACCCACCTCCGCCAGCCCGGCCGCGAGGAGGCCGAGACCGTCGAGACCGGTGCCCGGGCCGCCGCCCTCGGCGGCTACACCGCCGTCGTCGCCATGCCCAACACCGAGCCCGCCATCGACTGCGCCGCCGTCGCCCAGCAGGTCCTGGACCTCGGCCGCACCGCCACCGCCGAGGTGGCCGTGGCCGCCGCCATCACCGTCGACCGGGCCGGCGAACGGCTGGCCCCGCTGGCCGAGCTGGCCGCCCTCGGGGTCCGGCTGTTCACCGACGACGGCGCCGGCGTCCAGGACGGCGGCCTCATGCGCCGCGCCCTGGACTACGCCGCCGGCCTCCGGGCCCGCGGCTTCCCGGTGGTGCTGGCCCAGCACTGCGAGGACGACGCCCTGGCCTGCGGCGGCTGCATGCACGAGGGCGCCTGGTCCAGCCGCCTCGGCCTCCCCGGCATGCCCGCCGCCGCCGAGGAGGCCATGGTGGCCCGCGACATCGCCCTCGTCCGGTTGACCGGCGCCCCGGTCCACTTCCTGCACCTGTCCACCGCCGGCGCCGTCCACCTGGTCCGCCAGGCCAGGGCCGACGGCCTCCCGGTCACCGCCGAGGCCGCCCCACACCACATCCTGCTCACCGATGCCCTGGTGGCCGGCTACGACCCCGTCTTCAGGGTCAACCCGCCGCTGCGCACCGACGACGACGTCGCCGCCGTCAAGGCCGGCCTGGTCGACGGCACCATCGACGCCGTCGCCACCGACCACGCCCCCCACGCCCCCGAGATGAAGGACCGGCCGTTCGACCAGGCTCCCCCCGGCATGCTCGGCCTGGAGACCGCCCTGGCCATCGCCCTCACCGAGCTGCCGTTGCCCCCCGACCGGGTGCTGGCCCTCATGAGCTGGCAGCCCGCCGCCATCGCCGGGTTGGGCCACCACGGCGGCCCGATCGCCCCCGGTGCCGACGCCAACCTGTGCGTCGTGGACCCCGCCGCCACCTGGACCGTGGACGCCGACCGGCTGGCCAGCCGCAGCCGCAACACCCCCTACGCCGGCCGCCGCTTCACCGGCCGGGTCCGCCACACCGTGCTCCGTGGGGAGCCGGTGGTGGTCGACGGGGAGGCCCAGCGATGAGCGCCCCGACGGCCGGCGTGGGGCGGGGGCCCCACGCGTCGGAGGAGCTTGGGGCCGGCGGGTCGATGCGACAGCCCGCGCTGCTGGTGCTGGCCGACGGCGAGGTGTTCGAGGGGGAGGCCGCCGGGCTGGTGCAGCCGGTGTCGACCGGCGAGATCGTGTTCAACACCGCCCTGTCCGGCTACCAGGAGGTCATCACCGACCCGTCCTACGCCGGGCAGGTCATCGCCTTCACCTACCCCCACATCGGCAACTACGGCACCAACCCCGGCGACGACGAGGCCGCCCGGCCGTTCTGCCGCGGGGTCGTCGTCCGCGACCTGACCGACGAGCCCAGCAACTGGCAGGCCACCGAGGGCCTGGAGCGGTTCCTGGTCCGGCACCGGGTGCCGGCCGTCACCGGCATCGACACCCGCCGGCTCACCCGGCACCTCCGCGACCGCGGCGCCATGCCCTGCGCCTTCGGCACCGCCGGCGAGGACCGGCTGCGGGTGGCGGCGGCCGACGCCGACCCCACCGACGGCCACGACCTGGTGTCCGGGGTCACCACCGCCCGGCCGTACCTGCGGGGCCACGGCCCGTACCGGGTGGTGGCCTACGACTTCGGCATCAAGGAGACCATGCTCCGCCAGCTCGGCGCCCTGGCCACCGTCACCGTCGTCCCCGCCGGCACCGCCGCCGCCGACGTCCTGGCGATGGAACCCGACGGCGTCTTCCTGTCCAACGGCCCCGGCGACCCCGCCGCCCTCCCCGGCCCGGTCGCCGCGGTCGCCGACCTGGTCGGCCGGGTCCCCATCTTCGGCATCTGCCTCGGCCACCAGCTCCTGGGCACCGCCCTCGGCGGGTCCACCTACAAGCTGCCGTTCGGCCACCACGGCTCCAACCACCCCGTCCAGCGCCGGTCCACCGGCCAGGTGGAGGTGACCAGCCAGAACCACAACTACGCCGTCGTCGACGTCCCCGACGCCGACGTCACCCACGTCAACCTCAACGACGGCGTCATCGAGGGCATCCGGTGCCGGTCCGCCGCCGCCTTCTCCGTCCAGTACCACCCCGAGGCCGGCCCCGGCCCCCACGACGCCCGGTACCTGTTCGACGAGTTCCGCCTCCTGATGGGCACCCCGTCGTCGGCCCCGGGCGGGAAGGGAGCACGGCCGGGCACGGGGCAGGGGCCCCGTGCACCGGAGGAGCCCGGGGTTGGGGCCCCGGGCGGGGAGAGATAGAGCGTGCCGAGACGAGACGACATCGAGACCATCCTGGTCATCGGGTCCGGGCCCATCGTCATCGGGCAGGCCTGCGAGTTCGACTACTCCGGCACCCAGGCCTGCCGGGTGCTGGCCGACGAGGGCTACCGGGTGGTGCTGGCCAACTCCAACCCGGCCACCATCATGACGGACCCGGCCACCGCCGACCGGACCTACGTGGAGCCCCTCGACCCCGAGGTCCTGGAGGCCATCATCGGCCGGGAGCGGCCGGACGCCCTGCTGCCCACCCTGGGCGGGCAGACCGCCCTCAACCTCACCATGGCCCTGCTGGACCGGGGGTCGCTGGACGGCGTGGAGGTGATCGGGGCCCGTCCCGACGCCATCCGGACCGCCGAGGACCGGGAGCTGTTCAAGTCCGCCATGCAGGACATCGGCCTGGAGGTGCCCCAGTCCGGCTTCGCCCACTCCCTGGAGGAGGCCGTGGCCGTCGCCGAGTCCGTCGGCTACCCCGTGATGGTCCGGCCCAGCTTCATCCTGGGCGGCAAGGGTACCGGCATCGCCCGCACCCCGGACGACTTCGCCCGCCGGGACCGCCACGGCAACTGGGTCGGCCTGGCCCCCGAGGGCCTGGACGCCAGCCCGGTCGGGGAGATCCTGGTCGAGCGGTCCATCGCCGGCTGGAAGGAGTACGAGCTGGAGGTGATGCGGGACCACGCCGACAACTGCGTCGTGGTCTGCTCCATCGAGAACCTTGACCCCATGGGGGTGCACACCGGGGACTCCATCACGGTGGCCCCCGCCCAGACCCTCACCGACGTCGAGTACCAGGCCATGCGCGACGACGCCTTCGCCTGCCTCCGCCGGGTGGGGGTGGAGACCGGGGGGTCCAACGTCCAGTTCGCCGTCGACCCCGCCACCGGCCGCCGGCTGGTCATCGAGATGAACCCCCGGGTGTCCCGGTCCTCCGCGCTGGCCTCCAAGGCCACCGGGTTCCCCATCGCCAAGATCGCCGCCCGCCTGGCCGTCGGGTACCGGCTGGACGAGATCAGCAACGACATCACCCGGGCCACCCCGGCCAGCTTCGAGCCCACCATCGACTACGTCGTCACCAAGATCCCCCGGTGGGCGTTCGAGAAGCTCCCCGGCGCGGAGGCCCGGCTGGGCACCCGGATGCAGTCCGTCGGCGAGGTCATGGCCATCGGCCGCACCTTCTGCGAGTCCCTCCAGAAGGCCGTCCGGTCCCTGGAGCAGGGCCGGACCGGCCTGAACGGCGACCCGGCCGAGGCCGAGGTGGACGCCCTGTCCGACGACGACGTCCTCGACCGGGCCGCGGTGGCCACCCCGGACCGGCTGTACCAGGTGGAGTCCGCCCTGCGGCGAGGGCTCCGCCGGACCGCCGCCGCCGGTGGTGGCCAGGGTGCCGGCAGCTCGGCCGTCGACGTGGTGGCGGACCGCACTGGCATCGACCGCTGGTTCCTGCGCCAGATCGAGCGGATCAGCGCCGAGCGGCTGGCCCTGGAAGACCTGGGCCGGCAGGCGGCGGAGGCGGCCGCCGGCGGAGCGGCCCCCGGTACCAGGGACCACGGTGCGGCCGCACTGGCGGCCATGGACCGGGCCCGGTTCCGGCGGGCCAAGCGGCTGGGGTTCTCCGACGCTCAGTTGGCCTACCTGCTCGGCGTCGGCACCGGCCCCGACGCGGAGGCCGCCGTCCGGGCCGCCCGGCTGGCCGCCGGGGTGGCCCCGACGTTCAAGACCGTGGACACCTGCGGCGCCGAGTTCGAGGCGTTCACCCCGTACCACTACGGCACCTACGAGGACGAGGAGGAGGTCCGCCGGTCCGACCGGGACCGGGTGGTCATCCTGGGGTCCGGCCCCAACCGGATCGGGCAGGGCATCGAGTTCGACTACTGCTGCGTCCACGCCAGCATGGCCCTGCGGGCGGCCGGCTACGAGACGGTGATGGTCAACTGCAACCCCGAGACGGTGTCCACCGACTACGACACCTCCGACCGGCTGTACTTCGAGCCGCTCACCGCGGAGGACGTGGCCAACGTCCTCGACGCCGAGGCCCGGGCCGGCGGCCGCCTGAAGGGGGTGGTCGTCGCCCTCGGCGGGCAGACCCCGCTGAAGCTGGCCGGGTCGCTGCCGCCGGAGCTGGTGCTGGGGACCAGCCCGGCCTCCATCGACCTGGCCGAGGACCGGGAGCGGTGGAACGCCCTCTGCGAGGACCTCGGCATCCCCCAGCCCCCCGGCGGCACCGCCGCCACCACCGACGAGGCCCTGGCGGTGGCCCGGCGGGTGGGGTACCCGGTGCTGGTCCGGCCCAGCTACGTCCTCGGCGGCCGGGCCATGGAGATCGTCTACGACGACGCCGACCTCCGCCGGGTGATGGCCGCCCTCACCGGTGGCCTGGCCCGCGAAGGCGGGGTCACCGCGGAGCGGCCGGTGCTGGTGGACCGGTTCCTGGAGGACGCCATCGAGGTCGACGTCGACGCCGTCCGGGACGGGTCCGGCGAGATCCTGGTCTGCGGGGTCATGGAGCACGTCGAGGAGGCCGGGGTGCACTCCGGCGACTCCGCCTGCGCCCTGCCGCCGCAGACGCTGCCGGACGCGGTGCTGGACCACCTGGACCGGCACACCCGGGCCCTGGCCTCCGCCCTGGACGTCCGCGGCCTGATCAACGTGCAGTACGCCGTCAAGGACGGCGAGGTGTTCGTCCTGGAGGCCAACCCCCGGGCCAGCCGCACGGTGCCGTTCGTCGCCAAGGCCACCGGCGTCCCCGTCGCCATGGTGGCCGCCCGGGTGATGGTCGGCGACACCCTCGGGGCCCTCCGGGACGAGGGGCTGGTCCCCGCCGACGCCGTCGGCCAGGTCCGCACTCTGGACCACGTCAGCGTCAAGGAGGCCGTGCTGCCGTTCGACCGGTTCCCCGGCGTCGACACCCTCCTCGGCCCCGAGATGCGGTCCACCGGGGAGGTCATGGGGGTGGACACCACCTTCGCCCTGGCCTTCGCCAAGAGCCAGTTGGCCGCCGGCACCCGGCTGCCGCGGTCCGGCACCGTGTTCCTGTCCCTGGCCGACCGCGACAAGCCGGCCGGCCTGGCCGTCGCCCGGCAGTTCGCCGACCTCGGCTTCTCCCTGGCCGCCACCCTCGGCACCACCGGCTACCTCCGCGACCACGGCGTCGCCGTCGACACCCTGGTGGCCAAGGTGGGGGAGGACGGGCTGGGGGCCGACGCCGTCGAGCTGCTGGCCGGCGGCAAGGTCCAGCTCGTGGTCAACACCCCCCGGGACCGCGGCGCCCGGGCCGACGGCGACCACATCCGGGTGGCCGCCGTCGTCCACCACGTCCCCTGCCTCACCACCCTGGCCGCCGCCCGGGCCGCCGCCGCCGGCATCGCCGACGGCGTCGTCCACCCGCTGGCGGTGCGGCCCCTGCAGGACCTCCACGGCGCCGACGGCGCCCTAGGTGGACACGGCGCCGACGGCGCCCCCGGCGGACACCGCGCCGACGGCGCCCCAGGGTAGACGTGGTCCCTGACCTGGCCACCCGGGTGGGGTCGGTGTCGCTGCCCAACCCAGTCATGACGGCGTCCGGCACCGCCGGGCACGGGGCCGAGCTGGGGGCGTTCGGCCCCCTGGACCGGCTGGGGGCGGTGGTGGTCAAGTCGCTGTCCGCCAGGCCGTGGGACGGCAACCCGGCCCCCCGGGTCCGCGAGGTGGCCGCCGGCATGTTGAACAGCGTCGGCCTGCAGGGGCCGGGGCTGCCGGCCTGGCTGGACCACGACCTGCCCGACCTGGTGGCCGCCGGCGCCCGGGTGGTGGTCAGCATCTGGGGCCGCACCGTCGACGACTACGCCGCCGCCGCCGCCCTGCTGGCCGACGCGCCCCGGGCTGGCGCCGGCGGCGGAGCCGGGACCGGCCGGGCTGGCGCCGGCAAGGCCGGCGGGGGTGGTGGCCTGGTGGCCGTGGAGGTCAACGTGAGCTGCCCCAACGTGGAGGACCGGTCCCGGATGTTCGCCCACTCGCCGTCGGCCACGGCGGAGGCGGTGGACGCCGCCGGCGCGGCCGGGCTGGCCCGGTGGGCGAAGCTCAGCCCCAACGTGGCCGACGTCACCGAGATCGCCGGGGCCGCCCTGTCGGCCGGTGCCGAGGCGTTGACCCTGGTCAACACCTTGCTGGGGCTGGCGGTGGACCTGGACAGCCGGCGGCCGGCGCTGGGGGCCGGCGGGGGCGGCCTGTCGGGGCCGGCGGTGCACCCGGTGGCGGTCCGGGCGGTGTGGGACTGCCGCCGGGCGTTCCCCGACGCCGGCATCGTGGGGGTCGGCGGGGTGTTCGGGCCGCAGGACGCGGTGGAGCTGCTTCTGGCCGGCGCCGACGCCGTCCAGGTGGGCACCGCCACGTTCCGGGACCCGCGGGCCCCGTGGAAGGTGCTGGACGGGCTGCGGCGGTGGTGCCGCCGGCACCGGGTCGCCGCGGTGGCCGACCTGGTCGGGCAGGCCCAGGCCTGATGGTGGATCGGAGGAGCCCGTGGACGACCTGACCTTCGGGGACCGGCTGGCGGCGGCGGTGGCCCGGACCGGGCCCATCTGCGCCGGCGTCGACCCGTCGGCCGCCCTGTTGGGGGCCTGGGGACTGGCCGACGACGCCGGGGGCCTCCGCGCCTTCGCCGGCGCCTGCGTCGAGGCCTTCGCCGGGGTGGTCCCGGTGGTGAAGCCGCAGGTGGCCTTCTTCGAGCGGCACGGCGCCGCCGGCCTGGCGGTCCTGGAGCGGCTCATCGCCGACGCCCGGTCCGCTGGGCTGCTGGTCATCGCCGACGCCAAGCGCGGCGACATCGACAGCACTGCCGCCGCCTACGCCGACGCCTGGCTGGGGCCGTCCAGCCCGCTGGCCGCCGACGCGGTCACCGCCGTCGCCTACCTCGGCCTCGGCGCCCTGGACCCGCTGTTCGCCGCCGCCCGGGCCACCGGCCGCGGGGTGGTGGTGGTGGTCCGCAGCTCCAACCCGGAGGGGCGGCCGCTGCAGCAGGCGGTGCTGCAACAGCCGATCGAGCCCGCCGGGGCCTGGCCCGGGCCCGGTGCCGGGCAGTCGGTGGAGGACGGCCTGCTGGCCGCCATCGCGGAGATGAACCGGGCCGAGCTGGCCGGCCGGCCCGGCAGCACGGTCGGCTCCGTCGGGGCCGTGGTCGGGGCCACCCTGGCCCCGTCGGCGTTCCCACTGGAGCGGCTCGGCGGGCCGGTGCTGGCCCCCGGGGTGGGCGCCCAGGGGGGCACCGTGGAGAACGTGGCGGCCCTGTTCGGGCGGTGCCCGGCCGGCACCGTGGTGCCCAACACCTCCCGGTCGGTGCTGGCCGCCGGGCCCTCGGTGGCGGCCCTCCGGCAGGCCGCGGTGGCCGCCCGGGACCAGTTGGGGGCGGCCCTCGGCCGCTGACCTGGCCGGCCACCGGCAGAAATGGTTGTGACCTGGGGCTCCGGAGGCGCTACCATCACCGCATGCCGCAACCTCCCGCACTTACGCCCGAGCAGCGACAGGCTGCACTGGAGAAGGCTGCCAAGGTTCGCCGCGAGCGGGCCGAGGTGAAGGAGAAGCTGAAGCTGGGCTCCATGAGCCTGGCCGAGCTCCTGGACCAGGCCGAGCAGGACGAGACCGTCGGCAAGATGAAGGTGGTCTCCGTCCTGGAGTCGTTGCCGGGCCTGGGCAAGGTGAAGGCCCGCCGTCTGATGGAGACGGTGGGCATCAGCGAGAGCCGGCGGCTGCAGGGCCTTGGGGCCAAGCAGCGGGCCGACCTCCTCAAAGAGACTGCCGCCCGCTGATCCGTCGCCGGCCGGGGTGGCCGGCCGGGTCTTCGTGCTGATCGGCCCCGGCGGGGCCGGCAAGGGGACTGTTGCGGCGCGGCTGACCACCCGGGACCCGGACCTGTGGCTCAGTCGGTCCTGGACCACCCGGCCCCAGAGGGACGGGGAGCCCGACGACGCCTACGTGTTCACCGACCGGTGCCGGTTCATGGCCCGGGCGGACGCCGGCGGCTTCCTGGAGTGGGCGGAGTTCCTGGGCAACCTGTACGGCACCCCGGTGCCGGACCCGCCGCCGGGGCGGGACGTGCTGCTGGAGATCGACCTGCAGGGGGCCCGCCAGGTGGTGGCCCGGCGGCCGGACGCGGTGGTGATCCTGCTGCTGCCGCCGTCGGAGGAGGTGCAGCGGCAGCGGCTGGTCGGCCGCGGGGACTCCGACGAGCACGTGCGGCGCCGGCTGGACAAGGGCCGTGAAGAGGTCGCCGAGGGCCGTCGGCTGGCCCGGTACCAGGTGGTGAACGACCAGGTGGACCGGGCCGTCGCCGAGGTTGCCGGTATAATCCAACGAACCCGACGAGAGGATCACCCATGGCCCAAGGCCGAAACACCCTGATGGACCCGCCGATCGAGGACCTGCTGGACAAGGTGGACTCCAAGTTCACCCTGGTCGCCCTCGGTTCCGCCCGGGCCCGGCAGGTGAACGCCTACTACAACAGCCTCGGTGAGGGGCTGGGCCGGGTGGTGCCGCCGCAGGTGACGTCGGTGTCGGGCAAGCCGCTGTCCATCGCCTTCGAGGAGGTGGCCGCCGGCAAGGCCACCTACACCCGCCCGGACCCGAACGCGGAGCCCGAGGTCGAGGCGGTGGAGGCGGCGGAGGGTGACCAGGACGCCGGCTGACCGGCGACGAGTCGTCCTCGGGGTGGCCGGCGGCATCGCCGCCTACAAGGCCGTCGAGGTGTGCCGCCGGCTGGTGGACGCCGGGGTGCACGTAGTCCCCGTGCTCACCGAGGCGGCCACCCGGTTCGTAGGGAAGACCACGTTCTCGGCGCTGGCCTCGGAGCCGGTGCGGGACAGCCTGTGGGACAGCACCATCCCGCACACCGCCCTGGGGCAGACCGCCGACCTGGTGCTGGTGGCCCCGGCCACCGCCGACCTGCTGGCCCGCTACGCCGCCGGCCTGGCCGACGACCTGCTGACGGCCACCCTGCTGGCCACCCGGGCGCCGGTGGTGGTGTGCCCGGCCATGCACACCGAGATGTGGGAGCACCCCGCGGTGGCCGACAACCTGGCCACCCTGGCCCGCCGGGGGGTGGTGGTGGTGCCCCCCGAGGAGGGCAGGTTGGCCGGCGGCGACGTCGGCGCCGGCCGGTTGGCCGACCCGGCCACCATCGTCGGCCGGGTCCTCGAGCTGCTCGGCCCCGGTGACCTGGCCGGCCGGCACGTGGTGGTCAGCGCCGGCGGCACCCGGGAGGCCCTGGACCCGGTCCGGGTGCTGACCAACCGATCGTCCGGCAAGCAGGGCCACGCCGTGGCCGAGGCCGCGGCACGCCGCGGGGCGGCGGTCACCCTGGTGACCGCGTCGTCGCTGCCGGTGGAGGCGCCGTCGGTGACGGTGGTGCCGGTGGAGTCCGCCGCCGACATGGAGGCCGCCCTCACCGCGGTGGCCGCCGACGCCGACGTGGTGGTCATGGCGGCCGCGGTGGCCGACTACCGGCCGAAGGCGCCGGCGGCCCGGAAGCTGGCCAAGGAGGACGGGGTGCCGGAGGTGCTGCTGGAGCAGACCCCGGACATCCTGGCCGGCCTGGCCGCCAACCGCCGTCCCGGGCAGGTGCTGGTGGGGTTCGCCGCCGAGACCGGCGACGCCGTGGAGCGGGGCCGGCGGAAGCTCCGCCGCAAGGGGGTGGACCTGCTGGTGGTCAACGACGTCACCGCCCCCGGGGCCGGGTTCGACCACGACACCAACGCCGTCACCATCCTGGACGCCGCCGGCGGCGCCGCGGAGGTGCCGCTGACCAGCAAGCAGGCGGTGGCCACCGCCATCTTGGATAGGGTGATCGACCTGCTGGGCGCTCCGGCGGACGAAAAGGAGATGCCGTGAGAACCACGTTCACGTCGGAGTCGGTGACCGAGGGCCACCCGGACAAGATGGCCGACCAGATCTCCGACGCCGTCCTGGACGCCCTGCTGGCCGACGACCCGTACAGCAGGGTGGCCTGCGAGACCCTGCTGACCACCGGCCTGGTGGTGGTGGCCGGCGAGATCACCACCCAGACCTACGTGGACATCCCCACCCTGGTCCGCGAGGTCATCTGCGACATCGGCTACGACAACGACGCCTACGGGTTCAACGGCCGCACCTGCGGCGTCATGGTCACCCTGGACGGCCAGTCCCCGGACATCGCCCAGGGGGTGGACGCCGCCTTCGAGCTGCGCAGCGGCACCGGCGGCGAGGACCAGTTGAACGCCCAGGGCGCCGGGGACCAGGGGATGATGTTCGGGTACGCCTGCGACGAGACCCCGGACCTGATGCCGCTGCCCATCTGGCTGGCCCACCGGCTGGCCCAGCGGCTGGCCCAGGTCCGCCGGGTGGGGGTGCTGCCGTACCTGCGGCCGGACGGCAAGACCCAGGTCAGCGTGGTCTACGACGACGGCCGGCCGGTGTCCATCGACACCATCTTGATCTCCACCCAGCACCAGCCCGGCATCGACCTGGAGACCCTGCTGCTGCCGGACCTCCGCGAGCACGTCATCCACCCCCTGCTGCCCACCGACCTGGACACCGACAACCTTCGGGTGCTGGCCAACCCCACCGGGCAGTTCGAGCTGGGCGGCCCCCACGCCGACACCGGGCTGACCGGCCGGAAGATCATCGTGGACACCTACGGCGGCATGGCCCGGCACGGCGGCGGGGCGTTCTCCGGCAAGGACCCGTCCAAGGTGGACCGTTCCGCGGCCTACGCCGCCCGGTGGGTGGCCAAGCACGTCGTGGCGGCCGGCGCCGCCCGGCGCTGCGAGGTGCAGGTGGCCTACGCCATCGGAGTGGCCCAGCCGGTGTCGCTGCTGGTGGAGACCTTCGGCACCGAGGCCGTCGACCCCGCCGCCATCGCCGCCGCCGTCCGCGACCTGTTCGACCTGCGGCCGGCCGCCATCACCCGCGACCTGGACCTGCGCCGGCCCATCTACCGCCGCACCGCCGCCTACGGCCACTTCGGCCGCAACGACAAGGAGTTCACCTGGGAGGCCACCCCGCGGGTCGACGACCTCCGCCGGGCCCTCGGCCTCTGAGCACGACGGCCGGCGTGGGGCTGGGGCCCCACGCATCGGAGGAGGTCGGGGTTGGGGCCCCGACCGGGAGAGTGAGCACCGTCCGGGTCCAGCCGGACGTGCCGGCGGTGGGCCGGCAGTTCGACTACGCCGTCCCGGACCGCTGGGCGGGCCGCATGCAGGTGGGGTGCCGGGTGCGGATCCGATTGCACAACCGCCCGGTGGGGGGCTGGGTGACCGCGGTGGACCCGTCCCCGCCGGCCGGGGTGGACCTGCAGCCCATCACCGGGTACTCCGGGCTGGGACCGCCGCCGGAGGTGATGGACCTGGCCGTCTGGGCGGCCTGGCGTTGGGCCATGCCGGTGGCCACGGTGCTCCGGGTGGGGTCGCCGGACCGCAACGTGTGGGCTCTGCCGGCCTGCCCTACGCCGCGCCTGCCCCCGCCGGCGGTGGGCTCCACCGAGATCTACCGGCTGGGCCCGGCCACCGACCCGCTGCCGGTGGTCCTGGAGGTGGTCGACGCGGCCGGGCCGGGGACGGTGGTGGTGCTGGTGCCCAACCTGGGCTGGGCGGACCGGTTGGCGGACCGGCTGCGCCGCCGGGGGCTGGCGGTGGCGGGCAGTTGGGCGGAGGCGGCGGCCGGGTGGCCGGTGGTGGTGGGGTCGCGGACGACGGCGTGGGCGCCGGTGCCCCGGCTGGCCGCCGCGGTGGTGCTGGACGCCCACGACGAGGCCTACCGGGACCGGTACGACGCGGTGGAGGTGGTGGCCGAACGGGCCGCCCGGCAGGGGGTGCGGTGCCGGCTGGTGTCGGCGTGCCCGACCGCGGTGCAGGTGGCCCGGTACCCGGTGGTGGCCGACGACCGGTCGGGGTGGCCGGCGGTGTCGGTGGTGGACCGCCGGGCGGCCGATCCGCGGACCGGGCTGTTGTCGGAGGAGCTGGTCCGGCTGGCCGACCGGGTGCTGCCGGCCGGCCAACCACTGGTGTGCGTGCTCAACCGCACCGGCCGGGCCAAGCTGCTGGCCTGTGCGGCCTGCGGGGAGCTGGCCCGCTGCCACGGCTGCGGCCGGCCGGTGGAGCAGGTGGACGACCGGCTGGCCTGCCGGAGCTGCGGCCAGGCCCGGCCGGTGGTGTGCGCGGCCTGCGGGGCCACCCGGTTGAAGGTGCTGCGGCCGGGGGTGTCCCGGGTCCGAGACGAGCTGGAGGCGTTGCTGGGGACCCCGGTCGGGGAGGTGGCCGGGCCGGTGGCGGCGGTGCCGGACACCGCGGTGCTGGTGGGCACCGAGGCGGTGCTGCACCGGGTCCGCCGGGCGGCGGCGGTGGCGTTCTTGGACTTCGACCAGCACCTGCTGGCGGCCCGGTTCACCGCGGCCGAGGACGCGCTGGCCCTGCTGGCCCGGGCCGGCCGGTTGGGCCCGGTGCTGGTGCAGACCCGGCTGCCGGACCACCCGGTGCTGGCCGCTGCGGTGGCCGGCGACCCCCTGGACGAGCTGCCCCTCCGCCGGCAGTTGGACCTGCCGCCGTACGCCGCCCTGGCCACCCTGTCCGGCGACGCCGCCGCGGCCTACGGCGCAGCCCTGGCCGCGGCCGGGCCGGTGATCACGGCCGCCGACCTCGGTGACGGCCGCTGGCTGGTACGGGCGCCGGACCACCGGACGCTGTGCGACGCCCTGGCCGACGCCCCCAGGCCGCCGGGGACGCTGCGGGTGGCCGTCGACCCGACCGACGTGTAGGCGCCGGTAGGATTCCCGGCATGTTCCCCATCCGGCAGTACGGCGACCCGGTGCTGAAGCAGCGCACCCGCGAGGTGGAGGACATCGACGGGGCCGTGGCCAGGCTGGTGGACGAGATGTTCGACACCATGTACGCCGCCCCCGGCTCCGGCCTGGCGGCGAACCAGGTGGGGGTGCAGCGTCGGCTGTTCGTCTACGACGTCGGCGACGGCCCCCGGGTGGTCATCAACCCGCGGATCGTGGAGTCGTCGGGGGAGTGGACCTACGAGGAGGGCTGCCTGTCGGTGCCCGGGCTTAGCTGGACAATCGTGCGGCCCAACCAGGTCCACCTGGTCGGCCGGGACCTGGACGGCAACGAGCTGTCCATCGAGGCCGACACCCTGGAGGGCCGGGTGTTCCAGCACGAGCTGGACCACCTGGACGGGGTCCTGCTGGTGGAGCGCCTGGACGACGCCCAGCGCAGGGAGGCCCTCAAGATCTTGCGGTCCCGGACCGTGTCGGCCGACCCGGACGGGTTGGCCCGCCTCCGCGGGTAGGCGGCACCCACCGCCAACGGCCGGGCCCCCCGGCCAGCCGCCAGCCGGCGTTGGTCTTCAGGGCGTGGTGCGGCCCGCACAGCCGGGCCAGGTTGTCCAGGCAGGTCAAGCCACCCTTGGCGAAGTCCACCCGCCAGTGGTCGATGTCCAGATGGTCGGCCACGGAGCAGCCGGGCACCACGCAGCACCGGTCCCGCTCGGCCAGGGCCACCCGGAGGCGCCGGGGGACGGTCCGGGTGGTGGAGGTGACCGTCCGGATGTCGGCGCCGTCGGTGACCAGCAGGGTGAAGAACCCGTCGCCCAGCGCGGCCCGGGCGGTAGCCACCGGGACCGGCCCGACGCCGGGGATCTCGCACACCTCGTCGCCCGCCACCGCCCCACGGCGAAGGGCGGCGGCGTCCACGCGGACCACCACGTGCGGCACCGGCCGGTTCCCGCCTGCCCCGCCGGCATCGGCCAACCCGACCAGGGCGTCGGCCAGGTGGCGCTCCCGGGGCTCCTGCCGGCCGGCCGCCCAGGCCTCCTTGAACAGCGCGTCGGCGTCGGCCTGCAACCGGGCCAGCAGCCGTGCGCCGTCGGCCTTGGTGACCCAGGCGTCGATCCGCAGGCCGCCGGCGTCGGGCTCGGTGATGCGGCAGTACCGGCGTTGGTGCACCCGGCGCTCCCTGGCCACCTCGTCGGCTTCGGACCGGGCCCGCCGCTTGGCCCGTGAGGCCCCGTCGCGGAGCTCCCGGTACGACGCCCGCCGGGCCAGGTCCACCAGGTCCGGGCCGCAGGACGGGTCGACGGCGGCGGCAGAGCCGATCACCTGGGCCTGGGCCGACGACAGCTCGCCGTCGACCAGCGCGTCCCGCGCCGCGGGGCTGCCCAGCAGCGCGTCGGTGGTGTCCAGGATCGCCCGGGCCCGGCCGACCGGGTCCCCGGAGATGCCGGCCAACCAACTGGCCGCGTCCCGGCAACCGGCCGCCCGGTGGCCGTCGGTGGCCTTCACCCTGGCGGCGTACAGGGCCTTGCCGGCCGCGGCCACCCGCTCGGCCGCGGCGAACGCCTCGGCCAGGGCGGCGGCGTCGTCGCCGGACAGGTCCTCCGGGACGGCCGCGGCCAGCACCCTCTGGAGGAGGCCGGTGGCCTGTCGGGCGATGTCCAGCGACGCCATGCCGCATGGTGCCCGACGGCTGTGACATCGACCTACGGTGTGCCGATGCCTCCGCCGCGCCGACTGGCCTACCTGGGCACCCCGGCGCTGGCGGTGCCGCCGCTGGAGGCGTTGGTGGACGCCGGCCACGAGGTGGCGGTGGTGGTGACCCGGCCGGACCGCCGGCGGGGGAGGGGTGGGGGGACGTCGGCCAGCCCGGTGAAGGAGGCCGCGGAGCGGCTGGGGATCCCGGTGGTGCACGACCACCGGGAACTGGCGGAGGCCGGGGTGGACCTGGGGGTGGTGGTGGCCTACGGCCGCATCATCCCGGCCGACCTGCTGGCGGCGGTGCCGATGGTGAACCTGCACTTCTCCCTGCTGCCCCGGTGGCGGGGGGCGGCGCCGGTGGAACGGGCCCTCCTGGCCGGGGACCGGGTGACGGGGGTGTGCGTGATGAAGGTGGAGGAAGGCCTCGACACCGGCCCGGTGTACCTCCGCGAGGAGGCCTCCATCGGTGCCGACGACGACCTGGCCACCCTCCGGGACCGCCTGGTGGGCATCGGCAGCCGGTTGCTGGTGCAGGCCCTGTCCGGCCCGCTGCCGGAGCCGCAGCCCCAGGAGGGGGAGCCGACGTACGCCGACAAGATCGACCCGGCCGAGCTGGAGCTGCGCTGGGACCGCCCGGCGGTGGCGCTGGACCGGGTGGTGCGGCTGGGCCGGGCCTGGACCACGTTCCGGGACCGCCGGCTGCGGGTGCTGCGGGCCCGGCCGCTGGCCACCGGTCCGGTCGGCCCGCCGGGCACCCTCCAGGGGGCGGTGGTGGCCGCCGGGGACGGCGGCCTGGAGCTGGTGGAGGTGCAGCCGGAGGGCAGGGGCCCGATGGCCGCCGCGGACTGGCTGCGCGGCGCCCGCCTCCGGCCGGGGGAGCGGCTGGGCTAGCCAGCCAGCAGGCTGGCCGTCTGGCTACCCAGCCAGCAGGCCGGCCAAGGCGTCGAGGTGGGTGGGGTCGGTGCCGCAGCAGCCCAGGTCCCGGGCGGCCACCATGGCGTCGGCCCACTGTTCCGGGGGGTCGTACACCAGGTGGAGGACCCGTTGGCCTTCAGCTCCTTCACCCGTGCCCACCCACCGCCGGCGGCCCGGCCGGCGGCGACGGCCACGGAGGGGTGGACGCAACTGATCGAGAAGTACAGCGGGGCCGGGTCCACGTCGGCGTCGATGCGGACGATCACGTCGGACAGCGGCGTGCCGTCGGGCAGCCGGCCGGCCGGATCGACCAGGAAGCTGGGCACGTAGGGGGTGCCGGTGGCCGCCATGGCCCGGCACAGCCCGACTGCCTCCTCGGCGGCGGGCAGCGGGACGGCGAACAGGAGGTCGGCGTCAGCCAGGGCGTCGGCCTGGGCGGCGTGGTCGGCGGTGGGGGCCCCGGCGGGGTCGTAGCCGTCCCCCCGGGGGGCCAGCACCCCGGCCACCCACACCGGGACGTCCAGGGCCAGCCGGTCCACCAGCTCCCGCTGGAACGCCACCCCGGCCCGGTTGAGGCGGTCGACGTCCGCCGCCGGCCGGCCGGCGTCCCGGAGCCGGTCGGGGCCGCCGCGCCAGGTGGGGGTGCCGACGACCGCGGGCAGCCGGTGCCGGGCGGCCACCTGCAGGTACCCGGTCCACAGGTCGGCCAGCACCCGGCGGCCGGCCGGGTCGTCCAGCATGCCGACGGTCTGCAGCGCCGGCAGCGGGTAGTCGGTGCCGTACACCACCGCGGTCTCGATGCCGCCGTCGGCCAGGACGGCACCGGACGACAGGAGGTCCATCACCCAGAGTCTGCCGTCAATTGCCGGTCGTGGTCGGACGCGTCCCGCTCGTCCTGGCGCATCCACTGCAGGGCCACCGGGACCATGGCCAGCAGCATCAGGGAGTCGCCGCAGACCCACATGATGACCCCGCCGATGTGCAGGTCGGCGAGCCGGGTCGGCCCCCACGGCCGCCGCAGGGCGTCGTAGGCCGGGAACAGCTCGTGGGAGGACGACGCCAGGGCCAGCCCGGTGAAGGTGTCCACCGGCACCGCCAGGGCCAGGTACAGCAGCCGGACCGCCGGGTGCAGCGGGTGCCGGCTGGGCTCGACGGCCACGACGTGCCGCCAGAACAGGTAGCCGATCACCAGGAACAGCAGGTGCTCGCTGTCGTGGGCCTGCTCGTGGGTGAGGGTGAAGTTGTAGAAGCTGGTCAGGTGGCACACCGGGATCAGGACGGCGTACAGCAGGAAGTCCACCACCGGGTGGGCCACCAGGTCGGCCAGCCGGGACCCGAGGCTCCGGTCCACCAGGTCCCCCACCCGGCCGGTGCCGGTGCAGGCACGTTGCAGCAGCTCCACCGGGGCCCCCATGGCGAACAGCGGGGCGGCCACCATGATCAGCATCAGGTGCTGGACCATGTGGTCGTAGAACAGCACGTCGTCGTACACCCCGACGAACCCCTCCACGGCCAGGAAGGTGACCACCAGGCCGCCGGCGAACGCCAGGCACCGCTTCCCGGACCACTTCCGGTCCGGCTGGGCCCGGTTGACCCGCCACACCCCGGCGGCGTACAGCACTGCGGCCCCGACGATGAGCACGGAGGCGAAGTCGATCTGGAACGCCCCGAAGTGATGCCAGTTCAGCACCGGCGGCATGTCGTCGTCGGCCAGCAACAGCGGGCCCATGTCAGGACCCCCCGCCGGCCGGGGCGGCCGGCAACGCCCGGCCCATCGACCAGCCGACCGCGTCCAGCAGGTCGGTCGGGGTCCAACTGGGCCGGGCCGGGTGGTCCAGGTGCCGGCGGCCGACGGGGGACAGGAACCGGTGCAGGGCGGCCGGCAGGGTGCCGTGGAACGCCGGGGCCCCGCCGGTCACGAACCGCTCCACCCCGGACGGGTCGATGACCACGAACCCGTCGGAGTGGTCCACGTCGTAGGTGAGCGGCCGGTGGGTCAGCCAGTCGACGTCCGGCGGCTGCCCTTCGGGAACCTTCCGGTAGTCGAACCCGAAGAACCCGGCCAGCCGTCGCAGCACCGCCGGGGACTCGGTGACCAGCGGCCACCGGGCGCCGGTCAGCCGGGCGTAGGCGGCCAGCCGCCCCGGGGTGTCCCGTCCGGGGTCCACGGTGACCTCCACCAGGACCACCGCGGAGGCGGCGCCGTCGGCCCGGAGCGCCCGCTGCACCTGCACCAGGTTGCCGGTGGTCATCGGGCAGATGTCGGCGCAGAGGGTCAGGAACGGCACGACCACCACCGTCCGGCCCGGCCACGACGCCAGGGTCACCCGCCGGCCGGCCTGGTCGGTGAGGGGGAGGTGGCGGATGGCCGCCGGCACCGGCCGGTCGGCCACCGACCCGGCCGACCCGTCCGGAGGGGCCGGGGCCGACGAGCAGGCCGCCAACCCCACCGCCAGCAACCCCGCCGTGGCCAGCAGCCGCCAGCCGGTCCGCTTCCTGCCCATCGCCACCACCTCCTACGGAACGTAGTTCTACAGCTCGTAGTAGATGATCCACAAGTCGGTAGACTGGGGGCCGTGGAGCGTGGTGGGCATGGCCAGGCTGGGTGACCTGGAGCGGAGGGTGATGGAGGTGTTGTGGGCCGACCCCGGCGCCGACGCCACCGTCCGGGAGGTGGCCGCGCAGATGCCCGGGTACGCCTACACCACCGTCCTGACCGTGTTGGACCGGCTGCGCAACAAGGGCCTGGTCACCCGGACCAAGGACGGCCGGGCGTTCCGGTACGCCGCGGCCAGCAGCCGGGAGGAGTACACCGCCGACCTCATGCGCGAGGCCCTGGGGGCCGCCGCCGACCGGGACGCGGTGCTGGTGCGGTTCGCCGAGTCGGTGTCCCCGGCCGAGGCGGCCACCCTGCGGCGGGCGCTGGAGGCGGTGGACGAGTGACCCTGGCCGCCGTGCTGGCCGGGCTGTCGGTGGCCCTGTTCTGGCCGGTGCCGGTGCTGCTGGCCCGGGCCGGCTGGGTGGCCCGGGCGCCGCGGGCGGCGGTGGCGTTGTGGCAGGCCGTCGGGGTGGCCGGCAGCCTCACCGCCGTCGGGGCCGGCCTGGCGGTGGCGGTGGCCCCCCTGCACGGCACCCTGCCCGACGGGGTCCGGCGGCTGGCCGACCAGGCCCTGGGCGGGCACCCGCTGGCCGGGCTGGGCCTGAACGAGGCCCTCGGGCTGACCATCGCCACCGACGTCGGCCTCGTGCTGGTCGCCGGCCTGGTGGCCACCGCGGTGCGCACCGTCCGGCACCGCGCCCGGCACCGCCGGCTGCTGGACCTGGTGTGCCGGCGCACCGACCGGCTGGACGGCGCGGTGTTGCTGGACCACCCCGGCGCGGTGGCCTACTGCCTGCCCGGCCTCCGGCCCCGGATCGTCCTCAGCGCCGGCGCCCTCGGCGCACTGGGGCCGGCGGAGGTGGCGGCGGTGGTGGCCCACGAGCGCGGCCACGCCCAGGCCCGGCACGACCTGGTGATGCTGCCGCTGTCGTCCATGGTGGACCTGCTGCACTGGCTGCCGTACGCCCGGCTGGCCCCCGGCCAGGTGGGCCTGCTGCTCGAGATGGCCGCCGACGACTTCGCCACCAGGTCCCACCACCGCCGGACGGTGGCCGCCGCCCTGGTCCGGCTGGCCGCGGCCGGCGGCGGCCAGGTGCCGCCCTGCGCGTTCGGCGCCGCCGGGTACGCCGTGGAGCAGCGGGTCCGCCGGCTGCTGGCCCCGCCGGACGGCGGCCGGGCCACCGGCCTGCTGGCCGCGGCCGCCGCCGTCGTGGTGCTGGCCGCCCCGGTGGCCGTCGCCGTCGGCCCGGCGGTGTGGCGGTGACCCCCACCGGGGCCTGGGACCCGGCCCGGTACGGGCGGTTCGCCGCCGAGCGCCGGCAGCCGTTCGACGACCTGCTGGCCCACTGCCGGCCGGTGCCCGGGGGTGCGGTGGCCGACCTGGGCTGCGGCACAGGCCGGCTGACCTCCGACCTGCACCGGGCCCTGGAGGCCGGGACGACGGTGGGGATCGACTCGTCGGAGGCCATGCTGGCCGCGGCCCCGCGGGACCTGCCGGGGTTGTCGTTCCGGCTGGCCGACCTGGCCGCCTGGGACGGGCCACCGGTGGACGTGGTGTTCGCCAACGCCTCCCTGCACTGGGTGGACGACCACCCCGGCCTCCTGGCCCGGCTGCGGTCCGCCCTGCGCCCCGGTGGGCAATTGGCCTTCCAGGTGCCGGCCAACTTCGACCACCCCTCACACCTGCTGGCCCGGGAGGTGGCGGCCGAGGCCCCCTTTGCCGCCGCCCTGGCCGCCGCCGGTGGCCCGCCGCCGGACCGGGGCGGGGCGGTGCTGGCCCCGGCCAGGTACGCCGAGATCCTTTACGACCTGGGGGCCGACGAGCAGTTGGCCGGGCTGCAGGTGTACGGCCACCTGCTGGAGGACACCGCCGCGGTGGTCGAGTGGGTGGGCGGGACGCTGCTCACCCCGTACCGGCAGCGCCTGGCGGCCGAGACCTACGACGCCTTCGTCGACCGCTACCGGGACCGGCTGGTGGCCGGCCTGGGGGACCACCGGCCGTACTTCTACGCGTTCCCCCGCATCCTCTGCTGGGCCCGGTTCGGCTAGGCCCGTAGGCTGGCCTCATGTCCCCCGATCCCGGCACCCCCGGTGCCGTCAAGATGGCCCCGTCAGTGCTGTCGGCCGACTTCGGCAGCCTGGCCGAGGCGGTGGGGGAGGTGGCCACGGCGGCGGACTGGCTGCACGTCGACGTCATGGACGGCCACTTCGTCCCCAACCTGACCATCGGGCCGCCGGTGGTGGCGTCCCTGCGCAAGCACACCGGCCTGTACCTGGACTGCCACCTCATGATGACCGACCCCGGGGACTACCTGGAGGCGTTCCGGGACGCCGGCGCCGACGGCTGCACGGTGCACGTCGAGGTCGGCGGCACCGCCGGACTGCTGGCCGAGATGCGCGACCTCGGCCTCCGGGTGGGGCTGGCGGCCAACCCGGACACCCCGTTCGAGGCGGTGGAGCCGTACCTGGACGCGGTGGACCTGGTGCTGTGCATGACGGTGTTCCCCGGGTTCGGTGGGCAGGCGTTCATGGCCGGGGTGCTGCCCAAGGTCCGCCAGGTCCGCCAGGCCGTGGAGCGGCGGGGCCTGGCCGGCCGGGTGGACGTGGAGGTGGACGGCGGCATCGACGAGGCCACCGCCCCCCGGGCCGCGGAGGCCGGAGCCAACGTGTTCGTGGCCGGCTCCGCGGTGTTCGGGACGGACCGGCCGTGGGAGGCCACCGAGGCCATCCGCCGGGCCGCCCTCGGGACCCGTCCGGCCGTCGGCCGGTAGGCCGGCAACTAGGATTTCGCCTCCGACCTCCGGCGTCGACAAAAAGTAGAACGTGTTCTAGAATAGGGGGACGGAAGGAGCTGATGGTGGCTGAGCCGACGACCGGTGACCGGGCCCGCGACGACGAGGCCCACATGGCCCGGGCCGTCGCCCTGGCCGGCTCGGTGCACGGCGCCACCGCCCCCAACCCCTGGGTGGGCTGCGTGGTGGTCACCGCCGCCGGCGACCGGTTCGAGGGGGCCACCGCGCCGCCCGGCGGCCCCCACGCCGAGGTCACCGCCCTCCGCGCCGCCGGCCAACTGGCCCGGGGCGGCACCCTGTACACCACCCTGGAGCCCTGTGCCCACGTCGGGCGGACCGGGCCCTGCGCCGACGCCGTCGCCGACGCCGGGGTCGCCCGGGTGGTGGTGGGGGTGCTGGACCCGGACCCCAACGTGTCCGGCCGCGGGGTGGCGTTGCTGCGCGAGGCCGGCGTCGCGGTGGACGTCGGCGTCGGCGCCGACGCCGTCACCGAGCAACTGGCCCCGTACCTGAAGCACCGCCGGACCGGCCGGCCGTGGGTGGTGCTGAAGCTGGCCGCCACCATGGACGGCCGGACCGCCGCGCCGGACGGGTCCAGCCGGTGGATCACCGGGGAGGCCGCCCGCCGGGACGTCCACCGGTTGCGGTCCCGGTCCGACGCCGTCCTGGTCGGCGCCGGCACCGTCCGGGCCGACGACCCCGAGCTGACCGCCCGCACCGACCCGCCGCCGGCCCGCCAACCCCTGCGGGTGGTGCTGGGCCAGGCCCCGGCCGGGGCCAGGGTGCACCCGGCCGTCGAGCTGTCCGGGGACCTGGACGCCGTCCTGGTCGAGCTGGGTCGTCGGGGGGTCTTGCAGGTGCTGGTCGAAGGAGGTGCCACGGTGGCCCAGGAGTTCCACGCCCGCCAACTGGTGGACCGGTACGTGCTGTACCTGGCCCCGGCCCTGTTCGGCGGGGACGACGGCCGGCCGTTGTTCGCCGGCCCCGGCGCCCCCACCATGGACGGGCTGTGGCGGGGCCGGTTGGTGTCGGTGGCCCAGTTGGGCGCCGACCTGCGGCTGGAGCTGGCCGCCTGATGCCGTTCTCCCGGGTCGAAGACGCCGTGGCCGCCATCCGGCGCGGCGGCATGGCGGTGGTGGTCGACGACGAGGACCGCGAGAACGAAGGGGACCTGGTGATGGCCGCCGAGGCGGCCACCCCGGAGAACATCGCGTTCTTCCTGGCCCACACCTCCGGGGTCATCTGCGTGCCGATCCTGCCGGAGCGGGCCGACCACCTGGACCTGCCGCTGATGGTGGCCGACAACACCGAGGCCCAGCGGACCGCCTTCACCGTCACCGTGGACGCCCGCAACGGCACCACCACCGGCATCTCCGCCGCCGACCGCGCCGCCACCATCGCCGCCCTGATCGACCCGCGGACCCGGCCGGCCGACCTGAACCGGCCCGGCCACATCTTCCCCCTCCGGTACCGGCCGGGCGGGGTGCTGAAGCGGGCCGGCCACACCGAGGCCACCGTCGACCTGGCCCGGGCCGCCGGGCTCAGCGCGGCCGGGGTGCTCTGCGAGATCGTCACCGACGACAAGTCCTCCATGGCCCGGCTGCCGGAGCTGGAGGCGTTCGCCGAGCGCCACGGCCTGCCCCTCATCTCCATCGCCGACCTCATCCGGTACCGCCGCCGCACCGAGATGCTGGTGCGCCGGGTGTCCGAGGCCCGCATCCCCACCGCGGCCGGCGACCACACCGCCTACGTCTACGAGTCCGTGATCGACGGCGAGCAGCACCTGGCGCTGGTCAAGGGTGAGGTGGCCGGGCAGCACAACGTGCTGGTCCGGGTCCACTCCGAGTGCCTGACCGGCGACGTGTTCGGGTCGCTGCGCTGCGACTGCGGCCCGCAACTGCACAAGGCCATGGCCCTCATCGAGCAGGAGGGCCGCGGCATCGTCGTGTACCTCCGCGGCCACGAGGGCCGCGGCATCGGCCTCGGCCACAAGATCCGGGCCTACCACCTGCAGGAGCAGGGCCGGGACACCGTCGACGCCAACCTGGAGCAGGGGTTGCCGGTGGACAGCCGGGAGTACGGCATCGGGGCCCAGATGCTGGTGGACCTCGGGGTCACCACCATGCGGCTGCTGACCAACAACCCGGTCAAGTACGGCGGCCTGGAGGGGTTCGGGCTGGACATCACCGAGCGGGTCCCCCTGGAGCCGTCGCCGAACCCGGAGAACATCCAGTACCTCCGGACCAAGCGCGAGCGGATGGGCCACCTCCTGGAGGGGCTCGATGACGTCCTCTGACCGGACCGCGCTGCCCGACGGGGCCATCGACGGCCTCGGCAGCCGGGTGGGGACGGTGCTGCGGGGCGACCACCACGGCCAGGGCCTCCGGGTGGCGGTGGCCTGCGGCCTGTTCAACGGCGGCATCACCTGGCGGCTGCTCGACGGCGCCCTGGCCGGCCTGGCCGACTGCGGGGTGGACCGGGCCGACGTCAAGGTGGCCTGGGCCCCCGGAGCCTTCGAGCTGCCCCTGGTGGCCCGGGCGCTGGCCACCGGCGGGGCCGTCGACGCGGTCATCTGCCTCGGGGCCGTCATCCGCGGCGACACCGGCCACTACGACTTCGTCGCCGGCCAGTGCGCGGCAGGGCTGCAGCGGGTGCAGCTCGACACCGGCCTGCCGGTGGTGTTCGGGGTGCTGACCACCGACACCGTCGACCAGGCCCTGGAGCGGTCCCTGCCGGACCACACCAACAAGGGCCGTGAGTCGGCGGCCACCGCGGTGGAGATGGTCCGGTTGCTCCGATCGGCCATGATCTGACCACCATGTTGAAGCTCGTCCTGCCCAAGGGGTCACTGGAGAAGGCCACCCTGGAACTGTTCGCGGCCGCCGACCTGGCGGTGTCCCGGTCCTCGGAGGTGGACTACCGGGCCGCCATCGCCGACCCCCGGGTGTCCGAGGTCCGCATCCTGCGGCCCCAGGAGATCCCGGTGTACGTCGCCGACGGCCTGTTCGACCTCGGCATCACCGGCCGGGACTGGATCGAAGAGCGCGGCGTCGAGGTGGCGTCGCTGGGCCAGCTCCAGTACTCCAAGGCCACCGCCAACCCCATCCGGGTGGTGCTGGCCGTGGCCGACCAGTCCCCGTTCAAGACCCTGGCCGACCTGGCCGGCCAGCGCGTCCGGGTGTCCACCGAGTACCCCGAGCTGACCCGCCGGGCCCTGGCCACCCACGGCGTCGACGCCGACATCTCCCTGTCCTACGGCGCCACCGAGGCCAAGGTGCCGGACATCGCGGACTGCGTGGTCGAGATCACCGAGACCGGCCGGGCCCTGCGGGCGGCCGGCCTGCGCATCGTGGACACCCTGCTGGTGTCCCACACCGAGCTCATCGCCAACCCGGCCGCCGCCGCCGACCCGGCCAAGCGGCACGCCATGGAGCAACTGCTGACCCTGTTGCAGGGCACCCTGGAGGCCCGGGAGAAGGTGCTGGTGAAGCTGAACGTGCCCGCCGATCGGCTGGACGCGGTCATCGGGGTGCTGCCGTCCCTGCGGGCCCCCACCATCTCCGAGCTGTCCGGCGGCGGCGGGTTCGCCCTGGAGACCGTGGTGCAGAAGGCCGACATCAACACCCTGATCCCGGCGTTGAAGGACCAGGGGGCCACCGACATCCTGGAGCTGGCCCTGTCCAAGATCGTCCACTGATGCCCGACCCCCGCCGACCGGGCACCGGCCGGGTGGCCGACTTCGACGCCGACCGTGGGCTCGGCACCGTGGCCGCCGACGACGGCCGGACCCTGCCGTTCCACTGCACCGCCATCGCCGACGGCTCCCGGATGATCGACCCCGGCACCCGGGTCAGCTTCGTGACGTTCCCCGGCCACCTCGGCCGGACAGAGGCCCGCGGCCTCGTCCCGGTCTGAGATCCCTACCCGGCTCCGTTGCCGGAGGCCTGCCGGGCCTGCTCCGCCGCGTCGACCTGCACGAACGCCAGCCGCAGTTGCGCCAGCCCTTCCCGCAGGCTGCCGGCCGCTTCCCCCAGGCGGTCCCCCAGCCCGTCGACCAGGCAGCCCAGGGCGTCGATGGCCAGTTGGGCCTGCCCCAACAGCGGCGGCGACTGCGACAGGTACACCGCCGCCAGCTCGAACAGGCCGTAGCAGTGGTTGGCCACCACCACCTCCGGCGGGGCCTCCACCAACTGGCGCCGCAGCTCCTCCACTGTCTGCTGGCCGGGCGGCACGGTCTGCTGGCCGCCCGGCTGGCCGCCGGCCGGGCCGCCCCCGCCACCGGGCCCGGGGCCGCCGTCGGGGCCGCCCGGAGGGGCCTGCCGGTCCACCGGATGCTCGCCTGAAGGAGTCCACAAGCTCATCCTGGTAGCCTAGGGGAACCAGGAAGCGGGGTCGCCGTACGGTGCGCCTCCACCCGGCCACTCGAGGTGCGCCGGGTCGATGTGGCAGCGGCCCCTCTCGGGTGGGCACAGCTCCGCTTCTCCGAATGGTCGCGGAAGGACCGCCGGCCCGATGGAGAGGATGATGCCGCATAGCCACCGACCCTGAACACCGGATCAACGACCGCATCCGCGCCCGCGAGGTGCGGCTCGTCGACCCGGACGGCCAGCAGCTTGGGATCAAGCCGCTCCCCGAAGCCCTCTCCATCGCCCGCGGCCTCGACCTGGACCTGGTCGAGGTGGCCCCTATGGCCAACCCGCCGGTGTGCCGGATCATGGACTACGGGAAGTTCAAGTTCGACGAGGCCCAGCGGGCCAAGGAGAGCCGGCGCAAGGCCGTCCACGTGGGGATCAAGGAGATGAAGTACCGGCCCAAGATCGGCCCCGGCGACTTCGACACCAAGACCCGACAGGTCGGCAAGTTCCTGGACGAAGGGCACAAGGTCAAGATCACGATCATGTTCCGGGGCCGCGAGGTGTTCCACCCCGAGCTGGGCAAGCGGATACTCGACCGCATCGCCGAGCAGGTGGACGGCTCGGCCAAGGTGGAGGCCGAGCCCCGGCTGGACGGCCGCAACATGGTCATGGTGCTGGCCCCCGACAAGCGGGCCAAGCAGTCCGCGGCCTCCAGGCAGCGGGCCGAGGAGGTCAACGGGGCCACCAGCAACGGTTCGGCCGCCGGCGACGGCGCCGGCGACGCTGCCGGCGGCAACGACACGAATGGGAACGCGGCGGGCCAGGCGGCGACGGCCGCCGAGGAAGGGTGAACCGATGCCGAAGATGAAGACCGACAAGGGCGCGGCCAAGCGGGTCAAGGTGACCGGCACCGGCCGGCTCCGCCGGCGGAAGCAGAACCGGTCCCACATCCTGGAGAAGAAGTCCAGCGTCCGCAAGCGCCGGCTGGCCAGCGAGACCGACTTCTCCAAGGGGGACGAGCAGCGGACCAAGAGGATGCTCGGGCTCTGACCCGCCCGCCGGTCCCGCCGCGGCGGGGCCGCCACCAGACCACCACCAGACCAGAGGAGGAACCGCAATGGCCCGAGTGAAGCGCGCCGTCCACGGCCGCAAGCACCATCGCGCCGTCCTGGAGCAGGCCAAGGGCTACTACGGCAACAAGAGCCGCACCTACCGGGCCGCCAACGAGCAGGTCATGCACTCCCTGCAGTACGCCTACCGGGACCGTCGGGCCCGCAAGGGCGAGTTCCGCAAGCTGTGGATCCAGCGCATCAACGCGGCCGCCCGCCTCAACGGCATGAGCTACAGCCGGTTCATCGCCGGCCTCCACCAGGCCGGGGTGGAGGTGGACCGCAAGGTGCTGGCCGACCTGGCCGTGTCCGACGCCGCCGCCTTCGCCGCCCTCGTCGCCGTCGCCCAGGGCGCCCTCGGCGCTGCGCCGGCCGCCGCAGCCGCCGCCCAGCCGGTCGAGGCCGCCTCCTGAGGCTGGCCTACTCGCACCAGCGGGTCCGCCGGCTCCGCCGGCTGCTGGCCAAACGCAGCACCCGCTGGGCCGAGCAGGCCTTCGTGGCCGAGGGGGTCGAGCTGGCCCGCACCGCCCTGGCCGCCGGGGCGGTGCCCGACACCGTCTACGTGGCCGCCGACGCCGCCGCCGACCCCGCAGTGGCCGACCTCGCCGCCGCCGTCGCCGACCGCGGCCTCCGCCTCTACGAGCTGGCCCCCGGCGTGGTGGACCGGGTGGCCGACACCGTCACCCCCCAGCCGGTGCTGGCGGTGTTCCCCATGCTGCACCGCGACCTCGACGCCGTGGCGGCGCGGCAGCCCGGCGGCACCGCCGGCCTCGTGGTCGTCATGGTCGACGTCCGCGATCCCGGCAACGCCGGCACCGTGCTGCGCACCGCCGACGCCGCCGGCGCCGCCGCCGTGGTGTGCTGCGGGGGCACCGTCGACCCCTACAACCCCAAGACCGTCCGGTCGTCCGCCGGCTCCCTGTTCCACGTCCCCCTGGTCGTCGCCGGCTCCCCCGACGACACCCTCGACCGGCTCGGCCGGGCCGGGTTCCGCCGCCTGGGCACCGCGGTCCGCGGCGGCGACGACTACGCCGCGGTGGACTGGACCGTGCCCACCGCCCTGGTCCTCGGCAACGAGGCCGCCGGCCTGCCCGACGGCCTCCCCCTCGACGGCACCGTCGGCATCCCCATGGCCGGCCGTGCCGAGTCCCTCAACGTCGGCATGGCCTGCGCCGTGCTCTGCTTCGAGGCACTCCGGCAACGGCGGACCGGGCCGGGCCGGCGGCCTACGATGCCCCGATGAACGTGGACGAGCTGGAGCGGGAGGCCGAGGCCGCCATGGCCGCCGCCACGTCCACCGACGACCTGGCCCGGATCGAGTCGGAGCTGCTCGGTAAGCGTGGGCCGCTGGCCCTGGCCCACCGGGAGCTGGGGCAGATGGACGCGGACCGCCGGCGGGAGGCCGGCCGGGTGCTGCACGACACCCGGCAGCGGTTGGAGGCGGCGGCCGCCGAACGCCGCCGGCAATTGGCCGCGGCGGAGCGGGCCGCCATGCTGGAGGCGGACCGCCTGGACCTCACCGAGGTGCTGCCCGGCGGGGTGTCCCGGGGCCGCCTGCACCTGGTCACCCAGACCCGGGACGAGCTGGAGGACGTGTTCGTCGGCATGGGGTTCGAGGTGGCCGAGGGCCCGGAGGCGGAGAGCGACTGGTACAACTTCGAGGCCCTCAACATCCCCCCGGCCCACCCCGCCCGGGGTATGTGGGACACCTTCTACCTGGACCTCGGTGAGCCGGAGACGGTGGTGCTGCGCACCCACACCTCCCCGGTGCAGATCCACCTGATGGAGGACCGCCGGCTGCCCATCCACGCCGTCATGCCCGGCCGGTGCTTCCGGCGGGACACCCCCGACGCCCGGCACCTGCCGGTGTTCCACCAGATCGAGGGCCTGGTGGTCGATCGGGGCGTCACCTTCGGGGACCTGGCCGGCACCATCGAGACGTTCACCGCGGCCTACTTCGGCGCCGACATCCACTCCCGGCTGCGGCCGGCCTACTTCCCGTTCACCGAGCCGTCCGCCGAGTTCGAGATCACCTGCACCATCTGCCGCGGGGACGGTTGCCGGACCTGCTCGGGCACCGGCTGGATCGAGCTGGGCGGCTGCGGCATGGTCGACCCGGCGGTGTTCGCCGCCGTCGGCATCGACCCGGCCGAGTGGTCCGGGTTCGCCTTCGGCTTCGGCATCGACCGCTGCGCCCAGATGCGGCACGGCATCGCCGACATGCGGGCCCTCGTCGACAACGACGCCCGGTTCATGAGGCAGTTCTGATGAAGACCCCGCTGAGCTGGCTACGAGACTTCGCGCCGTTCGACCACGACCCCGCCGAGCTGGCCGCCGTCCTGGACGACCTGGGGCTGGTGGTCGAGGCCGTCGACCGGGTCGGGGAGGGCCTGGAGTCGGTGGTGGTGGCCCGGGTGGACCAGATCGCCGCCATCGAGGGCGCCGACCGCATCCGGCTGGTCACCGCCGACGCCGGCGACGGCCCCGTCGAGATCGTGTGCGGCGCCACCAACTTCGCCGTCGGCGACCTGGTGCCGCTGGCCCCGGTCGGCGCCGTCCTGCCCGGCGGCTTCGAGATCGCCCGCCGCAAGATGCGCGGGGTGCTGTCCAACGGCATGCTGTGCTCCGGCCGCGAGCTGGGGCTGTCCGACGACCACGACGGCCTGCTCATCCTGACCCAGGTGGACGGGGCCCGGCCCGGGTTGGGGGTGGCCGAGCTGCTCGGCATCGAGCCCGACGTGGTCTTCGACATCACCGTCGAGGGCAACCGGCCCGACGCCTGGTGCATCGCCGGCATCGCCCGCGACCTGGCCGCCCGGTTGCAGTTGCCGTTCACCCTGCCCACCCCCGCCCCGGCTCCGGCCCCGGCCCCGGCCGGCGGGGCGGCCCCGGTGCCGGTGGCCGAGCTGGCCACCCTGGTCATCGAGGACCTGGACCTGTGCCCGCGGATGACCGTCCGGGTGCTGCCGGAGGTGGCCGTCGGGCCGTCCCCGCGGTGGCTGGCCCGCCGGCTGGTGCTGGCCGGGATGCGGCCCATCAACAACGTGGTGGACGCCTCCAACTACGTCATGCTGGAGCTCGGGCAGCCCACCCACCCCTACGACCTGGACCGCCTCGGCGGCGGCGGCCTGCGGGTCCGGCGGGCCCGGCCGGGGGAGGCCGTGGTCACCCTGGACGGGGTGGAACGCCGGCTGGGCACCCCCGGCCGGGGGCTCGGGGACACCGGCGAGGACTGCGTCATCTGCGACGCGGAGGGCACCCCGGTGGGCATCGGCGGCATCATGGGCGGCGAGTCCTCCGAGATCGGCGACGGCACCACCCGGGTGCTGCTGGAGACCGCCTACTTCACCCCGATGGCCATCGCCCGGACGTCGAAGCGGCTGGCCCTGCGCACCGAGGCTTCGGCCCGGTTCGAGCGGGGCTGCGACCCCTGGGGCATCGACCGGGCCGCCGACCGGTTCTGCGAGCTGCTCGGCTTCCCCGTCGCGGCCGGGTCCCTGGACGTCCGGGGCGACGTCCCCCGGCCCCTCACCCTGCCGGTGCCGGTGGACCGGGTCAACGGGGTGCTGGGCACCACCTTCGACGGCGACGCCGTGGCGTCCCTGCTGGAGCCGATCGGGTTTGGCTGCGAGGTCGCCGGCGGCCCCGGAGCGGCGGCCGGCGGCACCGTGCTCACCGTCACCGTCCCCACCAACCGCCCGGACGTGCGGCCGGCCCCGTTCGGCGTCGACGACGTCATCGAGGAGGTCGGCCGCATCTACGGGTACTCCCGGCTGCCCCGCCGCCAGCCCACCTGGCCCGAACCCGGCCGGCTGACCGCCCGGCAGCGGCAACGCCGCCTGGTCCGCGACGTCCTGGTCGGCCTCGGCGGCCTGGAGGGCTGGACGCCGACCTTCGTGGCCGACGACGACCACGCCCTCATGGGGCTGTCCGGCCCCGCCGTCCGGGTCACCAACCCGCTGGCCAGCGAGGAGGCCTGGCTGCGCCGGTCCATGCTGCCCGGCCTGCTGCGCGCCCTGGCCTACAACGCCGACCGCCGCCAGGGCGACCTGCGGCTGTTCGAGGTCGGCACCGTGTTCTCCCACCCCGACGAGCCCGGCAACGGGGGCGGCCGGGTGGTCGAGCGCAGCGGCGCCGGCGGCGCCAGCCGGACCGTGCTGCCCGGCGAGCGGGAGCTGGTGTCGGTGGTGCTGGCCGCCGGTGGCGACGACGCCCGCACGGCGGTGCAGGCCTGGCGGGTGCTGGCCGACGCCGTCGGCCTCGCCGACGTCCGGTTGATGGCCGCCGGCTCGGTCCCCGGGCTGCATCCCACCCGCACCGCCCTCCTGGTGGCCGGCGGGTCGCCGGGCACGGTCCTGGGGGCGGTGGGGGAGGTGGACCCGGACCTGGCCGCCCGGTTCGGGCTGGGCCGGGTGGGTTGGCTGGAGGTGGACCTGGGCCTGGTGGCCACCGCCCCGCGGCGGCCGGTGGCGGCCCGGGCGGTCAGCCGGTTCCCGTCGTCCGACGTCGACCTGGCCCTGGTGGTGGACGACGGGGTGCCAGTCGACCGGGTGGAGGGCGCCCTGGCCGACGCCGGCGGCGATCTGCTGGAGTCGGTGGCGCTGTTCGACGTCTACCGAGGCGACGGGGTCCCCGCCGGCCGGCGCAGCCTGGCGTTCCGGCTGCGGTTCTGCGCCGCCGACCGCACCCTCACCGACCAGGAGGTGGGGGAGCTGCGGCTGGCCTGCATCAAGGCCGCCGAGGCCGTCGGGGCCGAGCTCCGCTGAGGCGGCCGGTTGGATCGCCGGCGCCCAGGTGTGCGGTCGCCCGGGTGCCGGGTGCCGGGTGCCGGGTGCCGGGTGGCCGGAGGGCGGGTGGTCGGAGGGCGTCCCCTTCTATTTTTTTCGTCACGGGCGGTCGACTTTGCGCGTATATGCCTAAATTCGGCCGCCGGCGTGCCGAGTGCGACATCGGCCGGCCGTCGCGCCCCGTGCCTCCCGCAGCCGTCCAGCCGCCGCAGCGACGGCGCTGTGCTCTGATGGCTCGCCCACCGACGACCCGGCCCTGAGGAGCTGGTTCGCGGCGTTCGACGCCGGCCACCGGTCCCGGTAGCCGGGGGAGCCGGGGTGGTCGCTGGAGGAGGTCCGGGCTCAGGCCGTCGACCGGTCCGGCTGGTCCGGACGGTGCTGCTGGCGGCCGTCGACGGCGGATCGGTGGTCGGGGTGGCCCGGGCCGAGATCCCCGAGACCGACAACTGGTCGAGGCCGTCGTGGAGGTGCCTCCGGGCCACCGCCGGCGCAGCGCCGGCACCCGGTCGGTGGTGGCCGCCGCCGTCCACCGGGACAGCGGCCGGGCGGTGGGGTTCGCCGTCCCGAAGGCGCAGCCGGAACGGCCTACTAGTGGGACACCCTGGTGCTGTCCGACACCGCGGCCACCGGCTGGGGCTGCTGAATGAAGGTAGCCAACCAGCTGGCCGACGCCTGGCCGGCCACCTCGGTGGCCACCTGGAACGCCCGACAGAACGACCCGATGATCGCCGTCAACGACGCCCTCGGCCGCGTGGTGGCCGGGACCCAGTGAGAGTGGCAGAAGCGGCTCGCATAGGCGTGCTTCCGTCGTTCACCCTTCTGGGAGGGTGTAGATGAATGAGATGGACTCGAGCCGGTCGTTGATGGGCATCCAGGGACTGAGGATCCGGAGGGAGCCTCCGGTTGCTTTCAGTTCTTCTTGTTCGATATCCAGAGATATTTCATAGACAACTATGAGCGCAGTATCGGGGTATCGGTCTCGATGTAGCTGGACCTCGTTTTTCGTAAGGATCACTTCGGTACCCGAAGAGGTGGTTCCTTTCACCTCCACATAGAGTTCACGGCTGCCATCAATGCAATGATAATCGAAAGAGCTCTTCTTGCTGACATCTTTTACCGTGGTCCACCCTTGGGCGCTCAGAAAGTTCCTTGCAACGACCATCGCGCGGGTTTCGATGGCGACGCGCTGGGCAGCGGATAGTCGAAAGCCGCTGCGCCGTAGTTGTCTTCGACCAGAGGTTCGGGCTGCTGAGTCGAGAGCATCCACTACTTCAGGGGCTCTGGCCCCCGGCGTGGGCTGTCGCTCCTCGATCTTGTAGAGATGCCCTAACAGCCGTCCCATGTAGATGGCGTCCTCAAGGAGCCCCGATTCGCCGGGTATCGAATCTCTCCGATATGGCTTCGCCAGCACGGTCCCCGCTTCGTAGGCAGGGCCGAGTGGACTCCTTCGGGCCCGAAGTGAGATCGCGTCCACCAGGTCCACTCGGTCACGGGTCAGAGAGCTGAGGGAATCTCTGGCCCAGGCAGCCAAAGATCGGAGCTCGTCGGGAGGGCGGGGTTTGAAGTTTGTGCCTACCCATTCGGTGGCACCCCTGCAGAGGCTGAGGTAGGCAACCGCACCGTCGGTATCGAATAGGTATACGCAGTACCAACCTGTGGTCGCATCTGGTGACAGCCTGGGGTTATGAAATCGGAACCAGGGAAGTTCGGCTTTCGGACCGGTCCCGTCCCGTCCTTCGAATCCAACTTCGACTGGAGGGACGTCGAGCGCCGCGGCGAGCTGGTAGACGTGCCCTCGGAGCCACGAAGGGCCTGTTCGCCGAACGAGCGTTCCCCTCTCGACCATCTCGGGAGAGTTGGTACTCGTCCAGACCGGTTAGAGATCGAGTATTCGTTGTAGGACTTCCCGCATCGTCTAGTACTTGCGTCGATTGAAGGCAGATGACTGCTCCGCAATTGTCGTCACCTGCGTATTGTGCCTCACTAGGGGTTCGCCGAGCTCGCCCCAAACAGCGCCTTGCCGTTGTCCGTACGCCGTGCCATCCTCCGGGTTGCCGCGAGCGCCGCACCGGGCGTCGCCGGATCGAGGGGGAAGACATGCCCTGGCGAGTGACAGACGAGGCCGACACCCTGCCGTTCGCGCAGCAACTGCAGGCCTGGATGGAGGGGTTCTGGAAGGACAACCCCTGCGCGGTCTGCAACGACAACGACTGGCGGGCGGAGGGCCGGCTGTTCTTCATGCAGCGGGTCATGCAGGGCGAGGACGAGGAGGGCCGGCAGGGCATGGGCCCGGTGCCCGGAATGGGCCGGTTCGTGTTCCCGGTCACCTGCCTCGGCTGCGGGCACACCCTCCTGGTCAATGCCCAGATCGCCGGCGTCCAGGGGTCCCCGATCCCCGGCGACCTGTCCGGCCTCGGATAGGGCTTGCATGAGTATGCAGGAGTATGTATAGACTTCCACCCATGAAGGTGGGCGTGGTCGGGGCGTCGGGGTACGCCGGGGTGGAGCTGCTGCGGCTGTGCGCGGGACACCCGGACCTGCAGGTGGCGGTGGCGGCGGCGGGCAGCAACGCCGGCCAGCCGGTGGCCACCCACACCCCGTCGCTGGCCGCGGCGTACCCGTCGCTGGTGTTCGACCCCACCGACCCCGACGTGCTGGACGGGCTGGACCTGGTGTTCCTGGCCCTGCCGCACGGGGAGTCCCAGAAGCTGGTCCCGGCCCTCCTGGGCCGGGTCGGGGCCATCGTGGACCTGGCCGCGGACTTCCGGTTGAAGGACCCGGCGCTGTACCCGACCTGGTACGGCGAAGACCACGCGGCGCCGGAGCTGCTGGACCGGTTCGGCTACGGCCTGCCGGAGCTGTTCCGGGCGGAGCTGCTCGGAGATGGCCTGGCCGGGGCGTCCCTGGTGGCCGCACCCGGTTGCTATCCGACGGCGGCCGCCCTGGCGCTGGCCCCGCTGGTGCGGGCCGGGGCGGTGCAGCCCACCGGCATGGTGGTGGACGCGGCCAGCGGGGTGTCCGGGGCCGGCCGGGGGCTGAGCGACCGGCTGCACTTCGGGGCGGTCGACGAGGACTTCACCGCCTACGGCCTGCTGTCCCACCGGCACACCCCGGAGATGGAGCAGGCCATCGGCGGCCAACTGCTGTTCACCCCGCACCTGGCCCCCATGGTCCGGGGCATCCTGGCCACCTGTTATGCCCGGCCGACCGGGCCGGCCACCACCGGGGACCTGCTGGCCCTGCTGCGGGACGCCTACGCCGGGGAGCCGTTCGTGGTGGTGGTGGACGGGTCGCCGTCCACCAAGGCCACCGCCGGGTCCAACTGCGCCCACCTCACCGTCCGGGTCGATCCGCGCACCGGATGGGTGGTGGCCCTGTCGGCCCTGGACAACCTGGTGAAGGGGGCCGCCGGGCAGGCGGTGCAGTGCGCCAACCTGGCCCTGGGCCTGCCGGAGACCACGGGCCTGCCCCTCGTCGGGCTGTACCCATGACGGCCGGGGAGGCGGCGACGGCCGGCGTGGGGTTGGGGCCCCACGCATCGGAGGAGGCCGGGGTTGGGGCCCCGGCCGGGGAGGGAAGATGAGCGTCACCGCGGCGGAGGGGTTCGTGGCGGCCGGCGGGTCCGTCGGGATCAAGGCCGGCGGCGCCGCCGACCTGGCGGTGGTGGCCACCGAGGACGGCCAGCCGGTGCCGGCTGCCGGGGTGTTCACGGCCAACCTGGCCACGGCGGCACCGGTGCAGGTCAGCCGGGCCCACCTGGCGGCGACCGGCGGGTCGGCGGCGGGGGTGGTGCTGACGTCGGGCAACGCCAACGCGGCCACCGGACGGCCCGGCCTGGACGCGGCCGAGCGGCTGTGCCAGTTGGTGGCCGGCGGCCTGGGCACCGCGGCCGAGCAGGTGCTGGTGTGTCAGACCGGCCTGATCGGGGTGCCGTTCCCCCTGGCCCAGGTGGAGTCGGGGGTGGCCGCGGTGGTGGCCGGCCGGGCCGGCACCGAGGCCGCCGGGGTGGCCGCGGCCGAAGCCATCATGACCACCGACACCGTCCGCAAGGAGGCCGTCGCCACCGGCCCCACCACGGACGGCGGCCGGTTCACGGTCGGCGGCATGGCCAAGGGCGCGGCCATGCTGGCCCCCGACATGGCCACCATGCTGGCCGTGGTCACCACCGACGCCGCCGCGGACGCCGACACCCTGCAACAGGTGCTCCGGGCGGCGGTGGGGCCGTCGTTCAACACCCTGTCGGTGGACGGCTGCACGTCCACCAACGACACCGTGCTGCTGCTGGCCTCCGGCCGGGCCGGGCCGGTGGCCCCGGACGCCCTCCAGGCGGCGGTGACCGAGGTGTGCACGGCCCTGGCGGAGCAGATGGCCGACGACGCCGAGGGGGCCACCAAGGTCGGCCACGTCACCGTCGCCGGGGCCACCTCCGACGCCGACGCCCACGCCGCCGCCCGCAAGGTGGCCGACTCCCTGTTGGTCAAGTGCTCCCTGAACGGTGAGGACCCGTACTGGGGCCGGGTGGTCAGCGAGCTCGGGTCCGCCGGGGTGCCCTTCGACCTGGACCGGGTCAGCGTGGCCTACGGCGACGTCGTGGTCTGCGCCGCCGGGGTGGCCGCCGACCACGACACCGCGGCCGTGGCCGCCCACATGGCCGGCCGGCACATCCGCATCCACTGCGACCTCGGCCTCGGCACCGGGTCCGGGGCCGCCCTGTGCACCGACCTGGGCTACGGCTACATCGACGAGAACCGGACCACCTCGTGACCGCGGCGCCCGACCCGAAGGGCACAGCCGGTGCGGGGCAGGGGCCCCACGCCACGGAGGAGCTTGGGGTCGGGGCCCCAAGCGGGCGTAGGAGCACGGCCGGTGCGGGGCTGGGGCCCCGCACTTCGGAGGAGCTTGGGGTTGGGGCCCCAAGCGGGCGTAGGAGCACAGCCACCGCGGCGCTGCTGGTGGAGGCGCTGCCGTACATCCGGAGGTTCGCCGGCAAGGTGGTGGTGGTCAAGTACGGCGGCAACGCCCTGGCCGGCTCCGACGAGGCGGCCGCCCTGGCGTCGCTGGCCGAGGACGTGGTGCTGCTGCGGTCGGTCGGCCTGCTGCCGGTGGTGGTCCACGGCGGCGGACCGCAGATCGGGGACCTGCTGGCCCGGCTGGGCAAGCAGACCGAGTTCCGCGACGGGCTGCGGGTCACCGACGCCGAGACCCTGGACATCGCCCGGATGGTGCTGGTCGGCAAGGTCAACCGGGACATCGTGTCCGCCATCAACGTCCACGGCCCCCTGGCCGTCGGCCTCTCCGGCGAGGACGCCAACCTCATCACCGCCGGCCAGCGGGCGGTCGAGCTGGGGTACGTCGGCGACGTCGTCGAGGTGGACCCCACCATCCTGCAGCGGCTGCTCGCCGAAGGGCTGATCCCGGTGTTGGCCACCATCGGGGCCGACACCGGCGGGCAGGCCTACAACATCAACGCCGACACCGTCGCCGGCGTCATTGCCGAGGCGCTGGCCGCCGAGAAGCTGGTGTTCCTCACCGACATCGAGGGCCTCCGGGCCGACCCGACCGATCCGGCCACCTTCATCCGGCAGGCCACCTCGGCCGCCCTGCAGCAGTTGGTGGAGGACGGCGGGGTGGTCGGCGGCATGGTCCCCAAGGCGGAGGCCTGCCTCCGGGCCGTCCTCGGCGGGGTCGGCCAGGCCCACATCCTCGACGGCCGGGTCCCCCACGCCCTCCTGCTGGAGCTGTTCACCGACCGCGGCGTCGGCACCATGGTGGTCCCATGACCGACAGGTCAGCGCTGATGCGGACGTACGCGGAGCCGCCGGTGACGTTCGTCCGCGGGGACGGTAGCTGGCTGTTCGACACCGACGGCGGCCGGTACCTGGACTTCGTCAGCGGGTTGGCGGTGACGTCGTTGGGGCACGCCCACCCGGTGGTGGCCGAGGCCGTGGCCGAGCAGGCCCGGACGCTGAGCCACGTGTCCAACCTGTACGGCAACGTCGTCGGCCCGGAGGTGGCCGTCACCCTCGACCGGCTGATCGGCGGCGGCACCGAACGGGCCGGCGGGCAGGTGTTCTTCTGCAACTCCGGCGCCGAGGCCAACGAGTGCGCCCTGAAGCTGGCCCGGCGGTGGGCCGGGCCGGGCCGGTACGTGGTGGTGTCGGCCTGGAACTCGTTCCACGGCCGCACCCTGGCCACCCTGACCGCCACCGGGCAGCCGGCCAAGCACGAGCCGTTCCGGCCGCTGCCGGAGGGGTTCGTGCACGTCCCCTACGACGACCTCGACGCCCTGGCCGACGCGGTCACTGGCGTCACGGACGGGGCCTCGGTGGCCGGGGTGCTGCTGGAGCCGCTGCAGGGGGAGGGCGGCGTGGTGGCGCCGTCCTCCGACTACCTGGCCGGGGTCCGCGACCTGTGCTCCCGCCACGGGGTGCTGCTGATGCTGGACGAGGTGCAGACCGGCCTGGGCCGGACCGGGGAGTGGTTCGCCTTCCACGCCCGCCATCTCCGGCCCGACGTGGTCACCATGGCCAAGGCCCTCGGCAACGGCATGCCGGTCGGCGCCTGCTGGGCCACCGCCGAGGTGGCCGCCGCCTTCGGGCCCGGAGACCACGCCACCACCTTCGGCGGCCAGCCCCTGGCCATGGCCGCGGCCCGGGCCACCCTGGCGGTGATGGAGCAGGAGGACGTCTGCGGCCGGGCCCGCCGGGCCGGGACCCATCTCACCGACCAGCTCGCCGCCCTGCCCGGGGTGGTGTCCGTCCGTGGGGCCGGGCTGCTGCTGGCCGCCCAGCTCCAGGCCGACCGGGCCGCCGACGTGGCCGCCGCCTGCCTGGCCGCCGGCCTGCTGGTCAACGCGGTCCGCCCCGACGCCGTCCGGCTGGCCCCCTCCCTGCTGGTGTCCGACGACGAGCTGGACCGGGCCCTGGACATCCTGGCCACCGCCCTGGAGGGGGTGGCGCCATGACCGCCGCCACCCGGCACTTCCTCGACGTCGACGACCTGTCCGTCGCCGAGCTCGACGCCGTCCTGGCCCTGGCCGACCGGGCCGACCTGCCGCCGGTGCTGGCCGGCCAGGGGGTGGCCATGGTGTTCGAGAAGCCGTCCAACCGGACCCGCAACTCCACCGAGATGGCCACGTTCACCCTGGGCGGCCACGCCGTCTACATCCAGGACCACGAGGTCGGCATCGACACCCGGGAACCCGCCGCCGACGTCGCCCGGACCCTGGCCTGCTACCACCGCATCCTCTGCGCCCGGGTCCGCGACCACCGCACCCTGGTCGAGATGGCCGACGCCCTCGACGCCGCCGGGGTGCCGGTGCCGGTGGTCAACCTGCTGTCCGACCTCGCCCACCCCTGCCAGGCCGTCGCCGACCTGCTCACCCTCCGCCAGGTCCTGGCCGGTCCCGGCGGGGCCCCCGCCGACCTCGCCGGCCGGTCCGTCGCCTACGTCGGCGACGCCAACAACGTCTGCCGGTCCCTGGCCAAGGCCGGGGTGATGGCCGGCATGCAGGTCCGGGTGGCCTCCCCCGAGGGCTACGCCCTGGCCGCCGCCGACCTGGACCAACTGGCCGCCCTGGCCGACCGGTCCGGCCGCGGCGGCTCGGTCACCACCACCTCGCAGCCCCCGGAGGCGGTGGCCGGGGCCGACGCCCTGTACACCGACGTCTGGACCTCCATGGGCCAGGAGGACGACGCCGCCCGCCGCCGGGCCGCCTTCGCCGGGTTCACCGTCGACGCCGCCCTCCTGGCCGCCGCCGCCTCCGACGCCGTCGTCCTGCACTGCCTGCCCGCCCACCGGGCCGAGGAGATCACCGCCGCCGTCGTCGACGGGCCCCGCAGCGTCGTCTGGACCCAGGCCGCCCACCGGATGACCGCCATGCGCGGCCTGTTCGCCTGGCTCCTCGGCGGGGTGACCACGGCCGCCGTGGGGCAGGGGCCCCACGGTTCGGAGGAGCCCGGGGTTGGGGCCCCGGGCGGGGAAACGGCACAGTGAAGGTCACCAAGCACCAGCGGCAGCACCGGATCACCAAGCTGCTGGAGGTCCGGGCGGTGGGCAGCCAGGCCCAGCTTGTGGACCTGCTGGCCGCCGAGGGGATCGAGGCCACCCAGACCACGGTGTCCCGGGACCTGGAGGAGCTGGGGGCCGTCAAGGTGCGGCTGCCCGGCGGCGACACCGCCTACGCCCTGCCGGAGCTGCCGGCCCAGCAGATCGCCCCGGTGGACCACCTGCGGCGGGTGCTGGGGGAGTGGGCCGTGGAGGTGACCAGCTCCGGCAACCTGGTGGTGCTGCGGACCCCGCCGGGGTGCGCCCACGTCGTAGGATCCGCCCTGGACCGCAGCGGCCTGGACGGCCTGCTGGGCACCGTGGCCGGTGACGACACCGTCCTGGCGGTGGTGGCCGAGGCCCACGGCGGGCAGAACGTGGCCGATCACCTGGCCGCCCTGGCCGGGCTGCGGCCGCCGGCCGACACCATCTGAGGAACACGACGACGCGCCGGTGGGTGGCGACCCGGGCCGGCAGCAGGAAGGGTTGGAGGAGAACATGGCGAAGCGGGTGGTACTGGCCTACAGCGGCGGCCTGGACACGTCGGTGGCGGTGCGGTGGCTGATGGAGCACCACAAGGTGGAGGTGGTGGCCGTGGCCGTGGACGTCGGCCAGGCCGCCAGCGCGGCCGGCGAGGACTGGGAGGCCATCCGGACCCGGGCCCTGGCCGCCGGGGCCGTGGAGGCCGAGGTCGTCGACGCCCGCCGGGAGATGGCCGAGGACTTCTGCGTCCCGGCCATCCTGGCCAACGCCAAGTACGAGGGGAAGTACCCGCTCGTGTCCGCCCTGTCCCGGCCGGTCATCGTCCGCCACCTGGTCGACGCCGCCCGGCGGCACGGCGCCGACGCCGTCGCCCACGGCTGCACCGGCAAGGGCAACGACCAGGTCCGGTTCGAGGTCGGCACCCGGGCCCTGACACCCGACCTGGAGGTGCTGGCCCCGGCCCGGATGTGGGGGTTCTCCCGGGAGCAGTGCGTGGAGTACGCCGCCAAGTGGGACATCCCCATCGTGGTCACCAAGGAGAAGCTGTACTCCATCGACGAGAACCTGTGGGGCAAGGCCATCGAGTGCGGCGTCATCGAGGACCCCTGGGCCGACCCGCCCGGGGACGTCTACACCCTGACCGACGTCACCGCCGCCGAACCGGTGGAGGTCGTGGTCGGGTTCGAGTCCGGGGTGCCGGTGTCCCTGAACGGCCGCGCCCTTCCGGCCGACCAACTGATCGGCGAGATCGGCCGGCTGGCCGGCTCCACCGGGTTCGGCCGGCTGGACATGGTCGAGAACCGCCGCGTCGGCATCAAGAGCCGGGAGATCTACGAGTGCCCGGCCGCCCTGGCCCTGCTGCTGGCCCACGCCGACCTGGAGGACCTGACCCTGGAGCGGGACCTGCACCACGAGAAGGCCCGGCTGGAGCCGCGGTGGGCCGAGCTGGTCTACGACGGCCTGTGGTTCTCCCCTCTGAAGCAGGCCCTGGACGCCTTCATGGTGGAGTCCCAGCGTCACGTCACCGGGGAGGTCCGGCTGCGGTTCGAGGCTCCCGGCACCGGTGCGGTGGCCGGCCGCCGCAGCCCGGTCGCCCTGTACGACCACGGCCTGGCCACCTACGACGCCACCGACACCTTCCGGCACCAGGACGCCGAAGGGTTCGTCCGGCTGTGGGGGCTGGGGGTGGCCACCTGGGCCGCCCGGCAGGGGCGAGGGGTTGACGGCGGCCGGCCGGCTGGACAGGCTGAGTCAACGTGACGCTCTGGCAGGGCCGGCTCGGGGACGGCATGGCCGACGAGGTGGCCCGGTTCACCGTCAGCCTGCCGTTCGACCGGGCGCTGGCCGAGGACGACCTGGCCGGCTCCCGGGCCCACGTGCGCGGCCTGGGCAAGGCCGGCATCCTGACCGACGACGAGGTGGCCACCCTGCTGGCCGCCCTGGACACCGTCGGCCGGGAGCTGGCCGACGGCTCCTTCGCCTTCGCCCCCGACGACGAGGACGTGCACACCGCGGTGGAGCGGCGGGTGACCGAGCTGGCCGGGGACACCGGCGCCAAGCTGCACACCGGCCGCAGCCGCAACGACCAGGTGGCCACCGACCTCCGGCTGTGGACCCGCCGGTCGTTGCGGGAGGTGGCCGCCGACGTGCTGGCCCTCCAGGAGGTGCTGGCCCAGCGGGCCGACGACGCCGGCGACGCCTACCTGCCGGGGTACACCCACCTGCAGCGGGCCCAGCCGGTCCTGCTGGCCCACCACCTCCTGGCCCACGGCTGGGCCCTGGCCCGTGACCTGGACCGCCTGCTGGCCACGGTGGACCGGCTGGACGTGTCCCCGCTGGGGGCCGGCGCCCTGGCCGGGTCGTCGCTGCCGCTGGACCCGGACTACGTGGCCGACCAACTGGGGTTCTCCGCCCGGTTCGAGAACTCGCTCGACGCCGTCTCCGACCGGGACTTCGTGGCCGAGGCCCTGTTCGACCTGGCCCTGCTCGGCGTCCACCTGTCCCGGATGGGCCAGGAGATGGTGCTGTGGTCCACCGACGAGTTCGGGTTCTGCATCCTCGACGACGCCTACGCCACCGGCAGCTCGATGCTGCCGCAGAAGAAGAACCCGGACGTCGCCGAGCTGGCCCGTGGCAAGGCCGGCCGGCTGATCGGCCATCTGGCCGGCCTGCTGGCCACCCTGCAGGGGCTGCCGCTGGCCTACAACCGGGACCTGCAGGAGGACAAGGAGCCCCTGCTCGACGCCGTCGACCAGGTCCAGATGACCCTGCGGGCCATGGCCGGCCTGTACGCCACCGTCACCTGGGACACCGGCCGGATGCAGGCCGCCGCCGACGGGTCGGCATCGGCCGCCGTCGACCTGGCCGAGCTGCTGGTGGTCGGGGGCATGCCGTTCCGCCAGGCCCACGCCCTGGTGGCCGGCCTGGTCCGGGACTCCCTGGAGCGGCACGTGCCGCTGCTGGAACTGGTCCAGGCCCACCCCGACCTGGGCGACGCCGGAGCCGCCCTGCTGGAGCCCGGGGTGGCCGTCACCCGCCGCACCACCCCCGGCGGGGCCGGCCCGGTCCCGGTGGCCGAGCAGCTCGGCCGGTTCGCCCGACGCCTGGACGTCGACCGGTCCCGGCTGGCCGCCCACCGTCCCGGCGGGGCCACCGGGGGGTCCGCCGCCGGATCGCTGCCCGAAGAGGGGTGACCGGGGCCGGTCGCCAACCGGTCCGGCGCCAGGCGACCCGGCGCCGGCCGGTCAGCCGGGCCGCCCTGGCCGTCGACTCCCTGGAGGCCGCCCCGTTCCTCCTCAACAAGCTGCTGGCCGTCGGCGACCGGGTCGGCCGCATCGTGGAGGTGGAGGCCTACCGGGGCGCCGACGACCCCGCTTCTCACGCCTTCCGGGGGCCCAGTCCCCGGAACGCCGTCATGTTCGGCCCGGCCGGGTTCCTGTACGTGTACTTCACCTACGGCATGCACTGGTGCGCCAACGTGGTCTGCGGCGCCGACGGCACCGCCATGGCCGTCCTGCTGCGCGCCGTCGCCCCGGTGGCCGGCGTGGACGCCATGTGGGCCGCCCGGCCGGCCGCCCGTCGGGAGTCCGACCTCGGCAGCGGGCCGGCCAAGCTGTGCCAGGCCCTCGGCATCACCGGGGCCTGCAACGGCGCCGACCTGCTGGCCCGGCCGGCCGGGCCGGTGCGGCTGCTCACCGACGGCACCCCGCCGCCGGACCGGCCGGCCCAGGGGGTACGGGTGGGGGTCACCGCGGCCGCCGACCGGCCCTGGCGGTGGTGGGTGCCGGGGGATCCGCACGTCTCCCGGGCCCGGCCGGTAGCGTCGACCACGGGCGGTGCCGCCGATCCGGTCGGCGGGACCGGTGTGGCGGCCGATACGGCGGTCGGTGTGGCGGCCGGTGCGGCAGTGGCCAGGAAAGCCACGGTCGCCCGGTCCCGGACGGACCGGTCCCGGATCGACCGGTCCCCGGTGGACCGGACAGGGCGCCGACCTGGGGACGAGCGGGTTCGGGGCCGATGGGGGGACGAACGCGGCCCCGACGGTTGACGCCCGTTCGAAGTCCTGTTACCATGGCGTTCCCGCCGAACTGGCCTCCAAGTGAGGCTCAGCGGCAGGGCGAGCAAGCAGATCGGCGGCACGAGCCGTACGGCGGCCTGCTCGAGCACCCGGCATCGACGCCCCTGTGGCGAGTGCCCGGTCGCTCCTTGAAAACGGAAGAGCGAGAGCCAAAAGCCAGTGCGGGCGGCTCTGGACGCTTCGGCGTCCCGGAGTCGTACGTCAAGAATGAAGCAAGGCAGGCACTCATGGACCCTTCGGGGTCCTTGGCGCCTGCCGTCGATGTGGATGAGAGTCCATCCCATCGGCTCTCTGATTCTTTGCATCGATCCATGTGGTCGGTGCTGGAGTCTCGATGGAGAGTTTGATCCTGGCTCAGGACGAACGCTGGCGGCGTGCTTAATACATGCAAGTCGAACGAGGTCCATCCGGTGGCAACACTGGTGAAGACCTAGTGGCGAACGGGTGAGTAGCACGTGAGCAACCTGCCCCGAAGACTGGGATAACACCGGGAAACCGGTGCTAATACCGGATACCCCCACCGGACCGCATGGTCTGGTGAGGAAATGGATTCCGCTTCGGGAGGGGCTCGCGGCCTATCAGCTTGTTGGTGAGGTAACGGCTCACCAAGGCTTCGACGGGTAGCTGGTCTGAGAGGACGACCAGCCACACTGGGACTGAGACACGGCCCAGACTCCTACGGGAGGCAGCAGTAGGGAATCTTGCGCAATGGGCGAAAGCCTGACGCAGCAACGCCGCGTGGAGGACGAAGGCTTTCTGAGTTGTAAACTCCTTTCAGCAGGGACGATTATGACGGTACCTGCAGAAGAAGCACCGGCCAACTACGTGCCAGCAGCCGCGGTGATACGTAGGGTGCGAGCGTTGTCCGGATTCATTGGGCGTAAAGGGCTCGTAGGCGGTTCGATAAGTCGGGTGTGAAACCCCCAGGCTCAACCTGGGGCCGCCACTCGATACTGTCGTGACTAGAGTCCGGTAGGGGACCATGGAATTCCTGGTGTAGCGGTGAAATGCGCAGATATCAGGAGGAACACC
>DASZUK010000031.1:0-118351 GCA_035547695.1 Acidimicrobiales bacterium | reverse complement strand
ACCTCCAGATCGACCACGACTGGGCGTTCGCCCGAGGGGGACCGACCGAGCTGGCCAATATCCAGCTCCTCTGCACCCACCACCACCGCCAGAAGACCCTGTACGGGTTCCGGATGGTCCGGGGGAACTGGGTGGGGCCGGACTAGACGAGCTGGACGTGGAGCAGTGTCGCCCACCACCGTTCGATGTGCTGGAAGATGGGCGACAGCGGGTAGACGTGGACCATTCCCAGTAGCAGGAGGCCGCCAAAGATGACGACCAACCCATACGATCGGACGCGCAGGTAACCGGACCACCACGATCGCGGCAGCAGGCGTTCCAGCACCGCCGACCCGTCAAGCGGCGGGATGGGGATGAGGTTGAAGAAGGCTACCCACAGGTTCACCATGCCGGCGTAGAAGATGACGGTGGCGACCAGCCCAAGTGTGCCGCCATGGGGGCCGCCACGGACGTACAGCAACCAGAACAACAGTCCCGACAATGCGGCCAGCACGATGTTGGTGAACGGGCCGGCCAGCGACACCAGCACCCCCTGGTTGCGGGGGCTGCGCAGCCGGCGCAGTGTGACCGGCACCGGCTTGGCCCAGCCGAAGAACCCCCAGCCGCTCAGCATCATGATGGCCGGCACCAGCAGGGTGCCGATCGGGTCGACGTGCCGGATCGGGTTCAGGCTGAGCCGGCCGGCCCGCTTGGCGGTGTCGTCACCGAAGGCCAGGGCCACCCAGCCGTGAGAGATCTCGTGCAGGATCAGCGACGGGATCAGGACGCAGAACCAGATGACCTCTGTCTGGTTGATCCGGTGGGCCCGCAACAGGATGACCACCACGGCCACTACCGCGATGATCCAGATGACCGACTTCTGTGACGGCCGCCGACGGCTGGCCGACCGTGGCGGCGGCTGGCCGGGAGGGATGTACTGCCACCCGGCTGTCATGGGGTCAGTGCCGGGAGGCGCAGGCAATGCAGTACTGGGTCGCCGGCATGGCCTCCAGCCGGTCCGGGGCGATGGGCTGCCCGCACCGCCGGCACAGCCCGTAGGTGCCGTCGGCCAGCCGGGCGATGGCCGCCTCCACCTCCGCCAGTGCGTCGTTGAGGGGCGCCGCCAGCGCCTCGGCCTCACCCCGCTCAGCGGTCACCTGGCTGGAATCGGCGAAGTTGGAGTCGTAGCTCAGCCCGCCCGCGTCCCCGAAGCCCAGTTCGGCCAACTGGCGCCGCAGGTCGGCTCGCTCGGTCTGGAGCAGATCGAGATAGTCGGTGGTGGTCGCCATCTCACCAGCCTACCTGTTGCCCTGCTCGGGGATGGGCCGCCTCGTAGGCAACCCGCAGGTGCTCGGCGGTGACCTTGGTGTAGAGCTGGGTGGTGCTGATGGAGGCATGGCCCAGCAGCTCCTGGACCACCCGGATGTCGGCACCCCGGGCCAGCATGTGGGTGGCGCAGGAGTGCCGCAGCACGTGCGGGCTGACCGGCACCCCGGTGCCGACGGCCCGCCGGCGCAGCACGTCGTAGGCCCCCTGCCTGGTCAGCCGATTGCCACGGCCGTTGACGAACACCGCCTCGGTCCGCCGCTGGCCCACCAGCCGGCCCCGGACCGCCAGCCAGCCGTCCAGGGCGTCGGCGGCGTACCGGCCCACCGGCACCAGCCGCTCCTTGGACCCCTTGCCGTACAGCCGCAACAGCCCCCCGTGGAGGTCGGACAGGTCCAACCCCACGATCTCCGACACCCGGCCGCCGGTGCCGTACAGCAGCTCCAGTAGGGCCCGGTCCCGGTGGGCCAGCGGGTCGGCGCCGGCGACCGCGTCCAGCAGCCGGGCCACCTGGTCCTCCGACAGCGCCTTCGGCAGCCGTTGCGGCAGCCGGCCGGCTTCCACCGTGGCGGTCGGGTCGGTGGACGCCAACCCCTCGTCCGCCATGAACCGGTGCAGCCCCCGCACCACCGACACCGCCCGGGCCACCGACGCCTGGCTCCTCCCCTGCCGGAGCCCGTCCAGCCAGGCCGCCACGTCGTCCTGGTCGGCGTCCGCCGGGGACCGCCCCCGGGCGGCCAGCGCGGCTTCGTAGCCGGCCAGGTCCCGCCGGTAGGACTGCAGGGTGTTGCGGGCCCGCCCCCGCTCCACCGCCAGCCAGGACAGGTACTCCTCCGCTGGGGTGGACAGGTCCGCCGGGCTCACGAGATCAGCAGCACCCCGAGGGCGGTGGTCTCGTCCACCACCCGGCCGTCGGCCACCATGGCGGCCACCTCGGCCAACGGCAGCCGCACCACCGACATCCACTGCTCCTCCACCCCGTCCCGGGCCACCGGCACCGCCGACAGGTCGGTGGCCAGGAAGATGGTGGTGAGCTGGTCGCAGAACCCCGGCGAGTTCCGCACGGCGGCCAGCTTCCGCAGCCGCCCCGCCGCCAGGCCGGCCTCCTCGGCCAGCTCCCGGAGGGCGGTGTCCTCCAGGGACTCCCCCTCGGCGTCGCAGGTCCCGGCCGGCGCCTCCAGGATCTCGGCCATCACCGATGCCCGGAACTGCCGCACCAGGGTCACGGTGCCGTCGTCGTGCAACGGGACCACCGCCACCGCGCCGGGATGGCGGACCAGGTCCCGCTCGAACGGCTGCCCGTCCGGGTCCTGCAGCCGGACGGTGTCGACCGCGAACACCCGGCTCTGGAACCGCCGTTCGTCGGCCAGCCGGCGGAACTCAGCGGACGGCAATGAGCCGTGGCTCCCGGCCCTCCGCCCGGTCCAGGGCGGCGGCCACCAGGGCGCTGAACAACGGGTGCGGCCGGTCCGGCCGGCTCTTGAACTCCGGGTGTGCCTGGGTGCCCACCCAGAACGGGTGCCCGGGCAGTTCGATGAACTCCACCAGCCGCCCGTCCGGCGAGGTGCCCGAGCAGGACAGCCCGGCCGCCTCCAGCTTGCCGCGGTACCGGCTGTTGACCTCGTAGCGGTGCCGGTGCCGCTCGGTCACCGCCTCGACCCCGTAGATGCCGGCCACCAGGGAACCCGGGGCCAGCATGGCCGGGTAGGCCCCCAGCCGCATGGTGCCGCCCTTGTCCACCACCTCTAGCTGCTCCGGCATCAGGTCGATCACCGGGTACGGGCTCAGCGAGTCGAACTCCCCCGAGTTGGCCCCGTCCAGGCCGGCCAGGTTCCGGGCGGCGTCGATCACCATCACCTGCAGCCCCAGGCACAGCCCCAGCAGCGGGATGCCGTGCTCCCGGGTGTACCCGGCGGCGGCCACCATGCCCTCCACCCCCCGTTCCCCGAACCCGCCCGGGATGACCACCCCGTCCAGGTCGTGGAACCGCTCCAGCAGCCCCGGCACCAGCTCGGCGTCGATCCAGTCCAGCACCACCTGGACCCCGTGCTGGAACCCGGCGTGCCGCAGGGCCTCCACCACCGACAGGTAGGCGTCGGGCAGGTTGACGTACTTGCCGACGATCCCGATCCGGACCGGCCGGTCGGCGTGCTCCACCCGGTCCACCAACCGCTCCCAGTCGCCCAGCGCCACCGGGTGCTCCACCGGGTCGATGCCCAGGGTGCGGCACACCACGGTGTCCAGCCCCTCCTCGTGTAGCACCAGCGGGATCTCGTAGATGCTGCTGGCATCCACCGCGGACACCACCGCCTCGATGGGGACGTCGCACAGCAGCGAGATCTTCCGCTTCAGACCGTCCGAGATGTCCTTGTCGCTGCGGCACACGATCACGTCCGGCTGGATGCCGCGGCTGCGCAGCTCGGTCACCGAGTGCTGGGTGGGCTTGGTCTTCTGCTCCCCCGACGGCGCCAGGTACGGCACCAGGGTGAGGTGGACGTAGCAGACGTTGTCCCGGCCGACGTCCCGGCGGAACTGCCGGATGGCCTCCACGAACGGCACGATCTCGATGTCCCCGACGGTGCCACCGATCTCGACGATGACCACGTCGACGTCGTCGCTGGCCAGCCGCTTGATCCGCTCCTTGATCTCGTCGGTGACGTGCGGGATGACCTGCACCGTCTTGCCCAGGTAGTCCCCGCGGCGCTCCTTGGCGATCACCGACGAGTAGATCGACCCGGTGGTGGTGTTGGAGTTCCGGTTCAGGTTCTCGTCGATGAACCGCTCGTAGTGGCCCAGGTCCAGGTCGGTCTCGCCGCCGTCCTCGGTGACGAACACCTCGCCGTGCTCCCCCGGGTTCATGGTGCCGGGGTCCACGTTGATGTACGGGTCCAGCTTGCACATGGTCACCCGCAGGCCCCGGCACTTGAGCAGCCGGCCCAGCGACGACGCGGTCAGCCCCTTGCCGAGGGAGCTGGACACCCCGCCGGTGACGAACACGAACTTGCTCATCGGCGCCCAGCCGGGAGACGACGGCCCGGGCGGGGGTGGGGTCCCCGCCGGAGGGAGGAGGCTGGGTTGGGGTGCCCAGCCGGGAGAATTACGCAGCGCACCCTGACACGCTACTCGGCCGACCCCGCGACCGCGGTGGACCGGCCCAGCAATTCCTCGGCGTGGGCCCGCGCCGTGGGGCTGTCCGGGTGGCCGGACAGCATCCGGGACAGCTCCACCACCCGGTCGTCGTGGGACAGCGCCGTCGCCGTCGTCACCGTCCGGCCGTCCCGGACCTCCTTGCGGACCGCCACCTGCCGGTCGGCGAACGCGGCCACCTGGGCCAGGTGGGTGACCACCAGCACCTGCCGGTCCCCGGCCACCTCGTGCAGGGCGGACCCCAGCGCCAGCGCCGCCGATCCCCCCACCCCGGCGTCGACCTCGTCGAACAGCATGGTGCCCGGCCCGCCGGACGCCACCAGCCGCAGCGCCAGCATCGCCCGGGCCAGCTCCCCGCCCGACGCCACCTTGGCCAGCGGTTGCGGCGGCTCCCCCCGGTTGGCGGTCAGCAGGAACCGGGCCCCCTGGTCGTCCACCGCCACCTCGAACCGGGCGTCCGGCATGGCCAGGGCCCGTAGCCGGTTCCCGGCCGCCGCGGCCAGCCGCGGGGCCGCGTCCTCCCGGACCTTCCGCAGGGCGGCCTCCGCCGCCGCCACCTCCGCCCGGGCCTGCCCCCGCCGTTCCTCCAGCTCCGCCGCGGCGGCCGCCGTCCCGTCCAGCTCGGCCAGTTGCCGCCGGGCGTCCTCGGCGTACCCCGCCACGTCGTCCCCGTACTTCCGCCGCAGGTCGGCCAGTAGCCGCCGGCGGGCCTGCACCTCGGCCAGCCGGGCCGGGTCGTCCTCCCAGGTGTCCACCGCGGTCCGCAGGTCCGCGGCCACGTCGCCCACCTCGGCCACCACGGCCCGCAGCCGGGCCTCGGCCGCCGCGAACGGCGCCCGGCCGGCCAGCGCCCCCACCGCCTCCCCCAGCAGCTCGTCCCCGTCCAGCGCCCCCAGGGCCCGGGCCGCCGCGTCCCGGTGGGCCGCCAGGTCGGCCAGCCGCTCCTCCTCGGCCGCCAGTGCCGCGTCCTCGTCCGGCCCGGCCAGCGCCGCCCGGTCGATCTCGTCCAGTTGGTGCCGCAGCACCTCGGCGTCGCGGGCCCGGCGGTGCTCGTCCCCGCCGATGCCGGCCAGCCGTCGCTCCACCTCGGCCAGCGCCCGCCGGGCCGCGGCCAGCGGTTCGACGTCGGCGCCGGCGAACCCGTCCAGGGCGCGCCGTTGGGCCGCGGCCGACAGCAGGGACTGCTGGTCGTGCTGGCCGTGGATCTCCACCAGGCCGTCCCCCAGCTCCGACAGGGTGGCCACCGGGGCCATCCGGCCGTCCACCCACGCCCGGGACCGGCCGCCGGTCGGCACCGCCCGGGCCAGCACCACCTCGTCGTCGTCGCGGTCGGCGTCGCCCTCGCGGTCGACGTCGCGGCCGGTGGCGAACCGGGCCTCCACCAGTGCCTCGTCGGCCCCGGCCCGCACCAGCCCCGGCGCGGCCCGGCCGCCCAGCACCAACTGCAGGGCCTCCACCAGCAGCGTCTTGCCGGCCCCGGTCTCCCCGGTCAGCGCGGTCATCCCCGGCCCGACCTGCAGGGTCAGGTCCTCGATGACCCCCAGGTTGCGGACCCGCAGCTCGATCAGCATCCCGGAGCCAGGGTGGCCCGCAACAGCCCGGCGAAGCCGCGCTCCCCCAGTGACACGAACCGGACCGGCTCCGGGGCCACCCGGCACACCACCTCGGCCCCCGGCGACAACCGGCCGACCTCCCGGCCGTCCACCACCAGCACCGCCGGCCGCGGCGGCTCCACCGTCACCGTCACCACCTGCTCCGGCGGCAGCACCAGGCTGCGGTCGATGGACAGGTGCGGGGCCACCGGGGTCAGCACCATCCCCTGCATCGCCGGCGACACCACCGGGCCGCCGGCCGACAGGTTGTAGGCGGTGGACCCGGTCGGGGTGGCCACCAGCACCCCGTCGGCCTTGTACGACAGGTACCGCTCCCCGTCGATGGCGGTGGACAGTTGCACCATGTGCCCCGGCACCGTCTTCTCGGTCACCATCTCGTTCAGCGCCACCCACCACCGCCGGCCGTCGTCTCCGACCAGGGAACGGTCGTCGCCGGCCGCCGCGGTGAGCTCCCCGTCGACGGTCACGGCCAGCACCGTCCGCCGCTCCAGGGTCACCCGCCCCTCCAGCGCCCGGGTCAGCGCCTCCCACAGCCGGGCCGGCTCCACCTCCAGCAGGTAGCCCAGCCGGCCGAAGTTGACCCCCAGCACCGGCACCCCGGCGGCGTAGGCCAACGGGACCAGCCGGAGGAAGGTGCCGTCACCGCCCAGGCTCACCGCCAGGTCGGCCCCGGACAGGTCGGCACCGGACAGGTCCCCCGCGGCCACCTGGCCGGCCGCCCGGTCGGCGTCCCCGAGCTGCAGCACCCGGCCCTGGTGGCCGCGGGCGGCCAGCCACGGCACCACCTCGTCGGCCAGCTCCCGGGCCTGCGGCCGGGCCCCGTTCACCAGCACCGCCACCGTGGCCACGTCAGCCCTCCCGACCGACGGCCTCGGCCACCGCGGCGTCCACCACCGCGGCCACGTCGGCCTCCTGGGGACCGCCGGCCACGGCGTGCAGCAGGAACTCGGTGTTGCCGGCCGGGCCCAGCACCGGGGAACGCATGGCCCCCATGATGGCGGCTCCGGCGGCGGCGAGGGACGATGCCACCGACCGCAGCGCCTCCGCCCACACCGCCGGGTCCCGGATGACCCCCCTGCCCCGGGACACCTCGGCCCGGCCGGCCTCGAACTGGGGCTTCACCAGCAGCACCAGGTGGCCGCCGGGACGGACCAGCCGGCCGGCCAACGCGGGGGCCACCACGGTCAGCGAGATGAACGACAGGTCCGCCGTCACCAGGTCCACCGGGCCGCCCGCGGCCGCGGCGACGTCGGCGGCGGCCAGCGCCCGCAGGTTGGTCCGCTCCATCACCACCACCCGCCGGTCCGCCCGCAGCCGGCTGTCAAGCTGCCCGTAGCCGACGTCCACCGCCACCACCCGGGCCGCACCGTGCTGCAGCAGGCAGTCGGTGAACCCCCCGGTGGACGCCCCGGCGTCCAGGGCCACGGCCCCGCCGACGGTGACCGGGAACCGGTCCAGGGCGGCGGCCAGCTTGTCGCCCCCACGGCTGACGAACCGGGGGCCGTCCCCCTGCACCACCACCGGCTCCGCCGCCGACACCAGCCGGGCCGGCTTGTCCGCCACCGCCCCGCCCACCAGCACCCGGCCGGCGGCGATGGCCGCCTGGGCCTGCTGCCGGTTGGGCAACAGGCCGCGGCGGACCACCTCGACGTCCAGCCGGGCCCGGGTCAGGTGGCCTTCTTCTTCGTCGTCGTGGCCTTGCCGGCGGCCTTCTTGCCAGCGGCCGCCTTGCCGGCTGACGGCCGCCTGGCCGCTGCCTTCTTGGCCGCCGCCTTCTTGGTGGCCGCCGCCTTCTTGGTGGCTGCCTTCTTGGTGGTGCCCTTCTTGGCCCGGCCGGCCGCCTTCTGCACGGCCCCCCGGCCGGCGTCGGCGGACTGCTTGAGGATGTCCGCCACCTGCTTGGCCAGCTCCTGGGGGTCCAGCCCCAGGGCGGACAACTGTGCGGTCACCTCGGTCCGGACCAGGGCCATCAGGTCCTCACTGGCCTTCCGGCTGCGCTCCACCAGGTCGTCCACCCAGGCCTGGGCCTGGCCGCCCTGCACCTGGCCGGCGTTGACCAGGTCCCGGACGATCTCCTCGGCCCGGGCCCGGGTGATCTGGGCCAGCACCGCCCCGGCCTCCACGTACTTCTTGAACCCATCGTTGGTTGCCATACCACCACCCTACCGCTGGGATGCTTGCTTTTGCTAGCGTTTATTTGCGATTGTTTCGGGTAGGGCGTCGACGAGGTGGGCCAGGTCGTCGGCGACGACCGCCGCGGCCACCCCGTCGGCGGAGGCGGTCACCCCGGACAGCACCAGCCCGAACGGCGCCCCCAGCCGCTCGGCCAGCAGCCCGTCGGTCGCCGGCCGGTCCCCGACCACCATGGCCACCGGGCCGGTCCGGTCCAGGATCAGGTCCGCCATCGGCTGGTGCGGCTTGCCGGCCACCTCCGGGACGGTGCCGGTGGCGGTGGCCACCGCGGCCAGCAGGGCCCCGCCGCCGGGGATGAGGCCGGCCGGGGTGGGGTGGGTGGGGTCGTCGTTGGTGCCGATCAGCCGGGCCCCGCCGTAGACGGCACGGGTGGCCGCGGTGAGGCGGTCGAAGTCGAACCGCCGGGTCCACCCGACCACCACCGCGTCGGCCGGGCCGTCGTCGACGACGGTGGCCCCCCGCTCCTCCAGGGCCTCCACCACCCCGGGGTCGGCCACCGCCAGGACCACGGCCCCGGGGTGGACCAGGCCGGCGGCGGCGTGGGCCGACGACACCACGTCGGCCGGATCGGTCGGGATGCCCACCCGCTCCAGCCGGGCCGCCAGCTCGGCGACGGTCAACGCGGAGTTGTTGGTGGCGAACACCACCCGGTGGCCGGCCCGGCGCAGCCGGTCCACCGCGGCGGCGCTGCCCGGGATGCCCTCACCGGTCAGCCACACCACCCCGTCCAGGTCCACCACCCAGGTGGCCATCTAGTGCCGGTGCTTGTGCCGCCGGCCCTGCGGCTCCTCGCCGGGACCGCGGACCACCACCACCGGGCAGGCGGCGTGGTGGACGCAGTGCATGCCGGTGGACCCCAGCAGGATGCTGCCGAAGTCGCCGTGGCCGCGGCTGCCGACCACCAGGAGGTCGGCGTCCTTCGACGCTTCCACGAGGCAGTCGGCGGGGTGGCCGGACACCGTCGTGGTGACCACCTCCACCCCGTCGTGGTCGATGCCGTCCAGGGCCGCGGTGACGGCCTCGTCGGCGAACCCGGCGATGTCGGTCTCGGTGATCGCTGTGGGCACCACCACCCCCATGGCGTCCCCCATGCCCAGCCAGGCAGACGGCATCGAGTACGAGCACACCGCCTCCACCGTCGCGTTCCTCAGCCGGCCCTCCGCGACGGCCCACGCCAGTGCCGCCTTCGACGGCTCGGACCCGTCCACACCCACCACGATTCTCGCCATGGCGGCAGGCTAGCTTGACGGCCTATGGGCCAGGTCGTGTTCGACGGGGTCACCAAGCGGTTCGGCGACGTCGTCGCCGTCGACCGCCTCGACCTGACCGTGGCCGACGGCGAGCTGCTGGTGCTGCTGGGCCCGTCCGGCTGCGGCAAGACCACCGCCCTGCGCATGGTGGCCGGCCTCGAGGAGCTGGACGGCGGCGCCGTCACCATCGGGGACCGGGTGGTCAACGACCTGGAGGCCAAGGACCGCGACGTGGCCATGGTGTTCCAGAGCTACGCCCTGTACCCGCACCTGACGGTGGAGCGCAACATCGAGTTCCCCCTCCGCCAGCGCGGCGTGGACCGGGCCGAACGGAAGCGGAAGGTCGACGAGGTGGCGGCCACCCTCGGGCTGACCCCGTACCTCGGCCGCAAGCCCGGCCAACTGTCCGGCGGCCAGCGCCAGCGGGTGGCCCTGGCCCGGGCCATCGTGCGCAGCCCGCAGGCCTTCTTGATGGACGAGCCGCTGTCCAACCTGGACGCCGCCCTCCGGGTGCAGACCCGGGCGGACATCGTGGCCCTGCAGGAGCGGCTGGGCACCACCACCCTGTACGTCACCCACGACCAGGTCGAGGCCATGACCATGGGGCACCGCATCGCCGTCATGGACGGCGGGGTGCTGCAGCAGGTGGCCGCTCCCCAGGCCCTGTACGCCGAGCCGGCCAACACCTTCGTGGCCCGGTTCCTGGGCAGCCCCGGCATGAACCTGCTGCCGGGGGTGGCCACCGAGGACGCGGTGGCCGTCGCCGGCGGGTCGGTGCCGCTGAACGACGTGCTGCTGCCCCTCGCCCCGGTCGGCCGGTCGGTGGTGGCCGGGGTCCGCCCGGAGTCGTTGCGGCTGGACCCCGCCGGCACCCTGGCCGGGTCGGTGGTCATCGTCGAGCAGCTCGGCGCCGAGGCCCACGTCATCTGCACCCTCAGCCCCGATGCTCAGGGCCCCGGCACCCGGGTGGTGGTCCGCCAGGACGCCGCCCGGCCCAGCCCCGGCTTCGGCGACGCCGTCCGCATCGCCGTGGACCCGGCCGCCGTGCACCTGTTCGACGCCGACGGCGGCGCCCGGCTGTGATCGGCCGCCGCCGGGTCCGCGAGGCGCTGCTGGGCTACCTGCTGGTCCTGCCGGCCCTGTTCCTGTTCGCCCTGTTCGTCTTCTATCCGTTCGCCCGCAACTTCAAGCTGGCCCTGTACCAGACGCCGCCGTACCCCAACCTGCCCAGCCACTACGTCGGGCTGCACCAGGTCGGCCAGGTGCTGAGCTCGAGCAACTTCTTGGAGTCGCTGCTCACCACCCTGCTGTTCGTGGTCCTGGTGGTGCCGGCCGGGCTGCTCATCGGGCTGTTCCTGGCGGTGGCCGCCCAGCGGCAGCTCCGCGGCCTGGCCGTCTACCGGATCATCTTCTCGTCCACCGTGGTCACCTCGGTGGCGGTGTCCGCGCTGGTGTTCTACTCCCTCATGAACCCGGTGGTCGGCCTGCTGCCGTGGCTGGGCATCAACCCGCACCCGTCCGCCCTGCAGAGCACCACCTGGGCCCTGCCGTCGGTGGCCCTGATGGCGGTCTGGCAGTTCATCGGGCTGTCCTTCATCATCATGTCCGCCGGCCTCCAGTCGGTGCCGGAGGAGGTGCTGGAGGCCGCCCGGGTGGACGGGGCGTCCAACTGGACCGTGTTCTGGCGGGTCACCGTCCCCCTGCTGTCCCCCACCCTGTTCTTCGGGGTGGTGGTGGCCACCATCTACGCCTTCCAGACCTTCGGCCAGATCGACATTCTGGTCGGCTACCAGAACGCGGCCTACGAGCACGTCAACGTGCTGATCTACAACGTCTACACCACCCTGACCTACGGCGGGAACCCCGGCCGGGCCGCCGTCATGTCCATCGCCCTGTTCCTGCTCACCCTGCTGCTCACCCTGCTGCAGCTCCGCTTCCTCGAGAGGCGGGTGCACTATGCCCGTTGACCCGCCTGGGGCCCCAACCCCAGGCTCCTCCGAAGCGTGGGGCCCCAGCCCCACGCCGGCCGTGCCCGTTGACCCGCCTGGGGCCCGGCGCCACCGACGGGCCTGGCGGCTGGCGGCGCGGTACCTGCTGCTGACGATCTGCGCCGTGCTGATCCTGTTCCCGGTGTACATGACGGTGGTGAACTCGCTGCTGCACGCCAACGACCTGGACCGGCAGCCGCCGCTGTTCTTCCCGGTGCACCCGGACTGGAGCACGTACCCGACGGCGTGGACCGCCGGCAACATGGGCACCTACCTCCGCAACTCGGCCATCCAGACCGTCATCATCGTGGCCGGCCAACTGGTCACGTCGGTGCTGGCGGCCTACGCCTTCGCCTTCCTGCGGTTCCCGTTGAAGCGCACCCTGTTCGTGGTGTTCCTGGCCACCCTGATGATCCCGTTCGAGGTCACCCTGATCACCAACCTGGACACCATCAGCAGCTTCGGCTGGTACAACACCTTCCAGGGGCTGACGGTGCCGTTCCTGGCCACCGGGTTCGGGGTGTTCCTGCTCCGGCAGGCCTTCCTGCAGATCCCGAAGGACCTCCAAGAAGCGGCCGCCCTGGACGGGTACGGCCACTGGCGGTTCATGACCCGGGTGGCCGTCCCCCTAGCCCGGCCGGCGCTGGCCGCCCTGGCGGTGTTCTCGTTCCTGGCGGCCTGGAACCAGTACCTGTGGCCACTGGTGGTGACCGGGGACAACAACGCCATCCGCACCGTCCAGATCGGGCTGAAACAACTGCAGGGCAGCCAGCTACAGGACTTCGACGTCACCCTGGCCGGCACCGTCATCGCGGTGGTGCCGCTGTTCATCCTGTTGGTGGTGTTCCAGAAGCAGTTGGTCCGCAGCCTGACCGCCGGCGCGGTCAAGTAACCAGCCGTTCACCGTCCGGCCACGTGACTGCCGCATGACCTGCCGGGGTCGGCGCCCAGGTGGCAGGCTGTCGCCATGACCCGTTCCCGGACCCTCGCCGCCGCCCTGGCCGTCGCCGCCCTCGGCAGCTCGCTGGCCGGGGTGATGGCCGCCGCACCGGCCCTGCCGTCCGCCGGGGCGGCCTCCCTGCCGAAGTGCCCGACGGCGGCGCTGGCCAAGGCCAAGGGGACCGTCGACATCTCGTTCTGGGAGTCCATGAACCGGACAAACGGGGTCACCCTGGCCAAGCTGACCGACCAGTTCAACGCCTCCCAGACCAAGGTGCACGTCACCCTGGTGGACCAGAACAGCTACACAACAACCTGGGCCAAGTACCAGGCCGGCCTGTCCAACGGGCAGCTTCCGGCGGTGGCTCAACTGCAGGACATCAACCTGCAGGGGGCCATCGACACCCAGTCCATCCTGCCGGCGCAGTCCTGCATCAACGCCACCAAGTACAAGACGTCCGACTTCATCCCCCGGGCGCTGGCCTACTGGAAGGCCGACGGCATCCAGCAGGCCATGCCGTTCGCCGTGTCCAACCCCATCCTGTACTACAACAAGCAGGCCTTCACCGCCGCCGGCCTCACACCGACAGCGCCGCCGGCCACACTCGGCCAGTTCCTGTCCGACGCCGCCGCGCTGAAGGCCCACGGCAGCGGCGTCGGCCTGAAGCTGGACGCCTGGCACCTGGAGACCTGGCTGGCCACCGCGAACACCTTGTTCGTCAACAACGCCAACGGCCGGAAGGCCCGGGCCACCAAGGCGGCGTTCGCCGGCAAGAACGCCCTCAAGATCTTCACCGACCTGGACCAGTTGGTGACCTCCGGCGACGCCACCACCAACCCGGCCACCGGCACCGACGCGTACGACAACCTCCTCGGCATCGGCAGCGGCAAGTACGCCATGACCATCGACACCTCCGCCGCCCTCGGCACCATCGCCACGTTGCTCAACAACGGCCAGTACCCCAACGTCACCCTCGGCGTCGGCAGCTTCCCGGTGCTGACAACCAAGAGCAAGGGCGGGGTGGAGCCCGGCGGGTCCGGCCTGTACATCTCCAACCGGGTCCCCGCCGCCCAGCAGGCGGCGGCCTGGCAGTACGTGACCTTCCTGGACACCCCCGCCTCCCAGGCCACCTGGGCGGCCGGCACCGGGTACATCCCCATCCGGAAGGCCTCCGCCAAGACCGCCACCATCCAGAAGCTGTGGGCCACGAACCCCGGGTTCAAGGTGGCCTACCAGCAGTTGGTCGGCGGCGCCACCACCCCGGCCACCGCCGGGGCGGTGATCGGGCCGTTCCCGACAGTGCGCACCGACGAGCTGACCGCGGAGAAGGACATGTACACAAACGGGATGTCCCCCGCCAAGGCCCTGGCCGCCCTGACCCGGACCGTCAACAGCACACTGGCCAGCTACAACGAGCGCCTGGGTGTGACATAGCGCTGACCGGGGTACGACGGCGGCCTGAGCTATCGTTCCAGTGGACCGGTGGCCTGCCGGCCCCCCTGTACACGCTTCTCGGGAGTTTGCATGTCCGCTGGTAACTGGCGCCGCCCCGCGCTCGCCGCCGCCGCCCTGGCCCTGGCCGCCACCCTGACCACCGCCGCTGCGCCGGCCGGTGCGTCCACAGCCCCCCCGGGACCCAACTCGGTCCAGGCCTTCGGCAGCGCCGCCGGCGTCCCCGGTGCCGGCAGCACCACCGCCCTCCCCGGCCCGGTCACCGGCATCGCGGCCACCCCGGACGGCAACGGCTACTGGGTCACCACCGCCGCCGGGCAGGTCACCGCGGAGGGTGACGCGGTCAACTACGGGTCGCTGCCCGGCTCCCTGCAGTTGAACTCCCCCATCCTCGGGATCGCGTCGACGGCCGACGGGGGCGGGTACTGGCTGGTCGGCGGCGACGGCGGCATCTTCAGCTTCGGTGACGCCACCTTCTACGGCTCCACCGGGGGGATGACCCTGAACAAGCCGGTGGTCGGCATGGCCGCCTTCCCGAAGGGCGGCGGGTACTGGCTGGTGGCCTCCGACGGCGGCATCTTCAGCTTCGGCACCGCCCCGTTCTACGGCTCCACCGGGGGGATGGCCCTGAACAAGCCGGTGGACGGCATGGCGGCCACCCCGGACGGCGCCGGCTACTGGCTGGTGGCCGCCGACGGCGGCATCTTCAGCTTCGGTGACGCCCCGTTCTTCGGGTCCACCGGCAACCTGACGCTGGTGAAGCCGGTGGTGGCCATGGCGGCCACCACCGACGGGCAGGGGTACTGGATGGTGGCCGCCGACGGCGGCATCTTCGCCTTCGGCGACGCCGGGTTCGCCGGCTCCGGGGTCGGCGGTTCGCTGACCGCGCCGGCCGTCGGCATGGCCGCCCGGCCCGGCGGGTACTGGATCGCCTTCGGGCAGACCGCCGACTGGTCCACCCCGCTCGGCCAGGAGCAGTTGCTGGCCGGCCTGAACTACCTGCCGCTCAACTGGTCCCCGCTGGGGTTCCAGTGGAAGTGGGCCAACAACCCGCCGCAGTTGACCGCCCTGTGGCAGACAGGGCAGTACAACACCATCCTGAAAGGGGCCATCTGGGCCTTCCAGGCGGTGGCCGGCATCCCGCAGAACGGGCAGATCTCCAGCCAGGAGATCGGGGCGCTGCTGACCGCGGCCAACAGCCCGGCCAGCCACCAGAACCCGAACGGGTACACCTACTCGCTGGCCCAGGAGCACAAGGGCCGGCCCACACCGGAGACCCTCACCGTGTGGCACACAGGGGCCGTCATCCAGACCACCAACGCCAACACCGGCATCGCGTCCACACCGACCGCGCTGGGCACCTACCCGGTGTACATCCGGTACCGCAACCAGATCATGACTGGCACCAACCCGGACGGCAGCCCCTACGCCGACCCGGTGCAGTACGTGTCGTACTTCACCCAGGGCGACGCCATCCACTACATGCCGCGGGGCACCTACGGCTACCCGCAGAGCCTGGGGTGCATCGAGATCCCCATCGGGCCGGCCGCCAACATCTGGCAGTACACCTACCTGGGCAGCCTGGTCACCGTCACAGCCAACTAGGACGGCCGGCGGTGGGGCTGGGGCCCCACCGCAGCGGAGGAGCCTGGGGTCGGGGCCCCGGGCGGGCTCATGATGCGGCCGGCGGCCAGGCCGGGTCGAGCTGGCGGAGGAACAGGGCGCACCGCGCCTCCTCGTCGTCCTCCCCGATGGCCTCGGCGGCGGCCCGGAGGGCGTCCAGGGACCGCAGGAACCCGCGGTTGGACGGCGCCGCCCACCGGACGTGGCCCGAACCGCGCCACCCGGCGGCCCGGAGGGCGTCGAGGCCACGGTGGTAGCCGACCCGGGCGAAGGCGTACCGGTCCACCGGTGCCGGGGCCAGCTCGGCCAGGGTGGCCCAGGCGTCCAGGAACCGGGGCCAGCGGGCCGCCACCGCGGCCACCGCCTCCCGGCGGTCCCCCACCGGGCGCTGCTCGGCCGCGGCCAGCGCCGCGGCGGCTTCGGGGTCCGGATCGGGCAGCACGGTGTCCGGTGAACCCTTGGTGAAGGCGACGTCGTGGGACATGGCCCCAGGGTAGGTTGCCGTCCATGGACCATGTACGACTGGGCCGCACCGGCCTGCAGGTGTCCCGGCTGTGCCTGGGCACCATGACGTTCGGTCTGCAGGCCGACGAGGCCACCTCGGTGGCCATCATGGACCGCGCCGCGGACGGCGGGGTCGACTTCCTGGACACCGCCGACGTCTACCCCCTGGGCGGCACCGCGGCGACGGTGGGCCGCACCGAGGAGATCGTGGGCCGCTGGCTGGCCGGCCGGCGGGACCGGTACGTGGTGGCCACCAAGTGCTTCGGGTCCATGGGCCCGGCCCCGTTCGACGGCGGCAATTCCCGCAAGCACATCCTGTCGGCGGTGGAGGGGTCGCTGCGGCGGCTGCAGACCGACTACGTCGACCTGTACCAGTTGCACCAGTACGACCGGCACACCCCCATCGACGAGACCCTGTCGGCGCTGGACGACCTGGTGCGGTCCGGCAAGGTCCGGTACGTGGGCTGCTCCAACTTCCTCACCTACCAGCTTGTCCGGGCGGTGGGCCGCAGCGAGACCCTGCGGCTGGCCCGGTTCGAGTCGGTGCAGCCGCGGTACAACCTGCTGTTCCGGCAGATCGAGCGGGAGATGCTGCCGTTCTGCCTGGAGGACGGCGTCGGGGTGATCCCGTACAACCCGCTGGCCGGCGGCCTGCTGACCGGCAAGCACCGCGGGGCGGCGGCCCCGACGGAGGGCACCCGGTTCACCCTGGGCACCGCCAGCACCCTGTACCAGGACCGGTACTGGCACGACCGCCAGTTCGGCACCGTCGCCGAACTGGTCGCCGTCGCCGAGGAGGCCGGCACCACCCTGGCCACCCTGGCCATGGCCTGGGTGTTGGCCAACCCGGCCGTCACCGCCCCCATCGTCGGGGCCAGCCGGCCCGACCAGCTCGACGCCACCCTGGCCGCCGTGGACCTGCCGATGGCCCCGGACCTGAAGCGGCGGCTGGACGACCTGACCCACGACTACCGCATGGGGGACGCCGCCCGCTGACCGGCCGGCTCCGGTCGCTACGGGTCGACGGGGGCCAGCGGGGTGGTGCACGGCGGGCCGTCGGCCGCCCACACCTCCGCCGGCCCGGCGGCCGGCACCCGGACCACCATGGCCGACCGGGTGCCGTAGCCGTCGGCGTGCACGCAGCAGGCCGACGCCAGCCGCCGCCGGGGATCGGCTGCGCCGGGGTCGGTGACGGTGTGGTCGGCCAGCACCGGCTGCAGGGCCTGCGGCGTCCACCGGGCCGGGTCGCCGGCCGGGCCACCGGCGGCCTCCAACAGTTCCCGCACCCGGTCCACCTTGGGGCTGGCCTGTCCCAGGGGCCGGTTCTCCAGCACGTGCACCCCCGGCGCCAACGCGGCCACCCCCAGCCGGTCCGGGTCGGTGAGGTCCAGGTACCACAGGCCGTGGCGGTCGCCGACCAGCACCCAGCAGGGGTTGTAGGTGCCCGGCCGGTAGGTGGCCCGGAAGGCCGCGACGGCGGCACCGGCGTCGGTGGCGGCGGCCAGCGCCAGCGGGATCTCCCCCCGGGACCGCTTGGCCGGGTCGCGGCCAGCCGGCGACGGCTGGTTGGTCAGCCCGGCCACCACCGCCCCGGCGGCCAGCCAGGTGCCGCCGGCCAGCAGGTCACGGCCGCCGACGACGCCGGGGGCCAGTTGCTGCACCGGGGCGGCCGGACGGTCCAGCCACTCGTCGCGGTTGGCGGCCACCACCAGCGGCCATCCGTCGACCACCCCGGAGGCCACCACCAGCAGGCACACCGGTCAGCTCCCCCGCAGCAGCACCCGGTGGACCCGCTGGTCGGCGCCCTTCGTCAGCACCACGTCCGCCCGTGGCCGGGTGGGGGCGACGTTCTGGCGGAGGTTGACCAGGTTGACGTCCGCCCACACCCGGGCGGCGATGGCCACCACCTCATCCTCGGGGACGGCCACGAACTGGTGGAAGTAGGTCCCCGGGGCGGCCTGGGCCCGCAGCCGCAGCACCCGGTCGGTGAACCACCGGGCCATGTCGGCTTCGTCGGCGTCCACGTACACCGACCAGTCCAGCAGGTCGGCCACCTCCAGGCCGTCGGGGCCGGGCCGCACCTCGACGGCGGCGGGCTGCATGCCGGGCCACTGCAGCACGTTGAGCCCCTCCACGATGACCACCGACGGTTGCCGCAGGACGTGGGCGGCGCCGGGGACGATGTCGTAGGTGCCGTGTGTGTACACCGGCACCGCCACCTCCGGCGCCCCCCACCGGATGGCGGCCAGGACGTCCAGTAGCTTGTCGCGGTCGAAGGTCTCCGGGAACCCCTTGCGGCCGGCCAGGCCCCGCTCCTCCAGGACGGCGTTGGGGTACAGGAAGCTGTCGGTGGTGACCACCTCCACCGTGCCGGGCAGCAGCCCCCGCAGCACCCGGGCGGTGGTGCTCTTGCCGACGGCCACCCCGCCGGTCAGCCCGACCATCAGCGGCCCGGGGGGGTGGTCGAGGCCGACCAGGTCGGCGATGCGGCGGCGCTCGTCGGCCCGGGAGGCCGCCAGGACGGCCAGCAGCGCGGCCAGCGGCCGGTACACCTCGGTGACCTCGTCCACCGGGATGCCGACGGCGGTGGCCACCGCGGTGGCGTCGCCGGACACCGGCAGGCTGGTGCCGACCGCCGCCCACCGGGCCCGGTCGAAGGTCACCGGGCCACCGGAAGGGCGGTCAGCCGCCGGCGGACGTCACGGCGGCCCCATCCACCGTGGACGGCCCCGTGGACCAGGACGAACGTGGGCATCCGGCGAGCCTACGCTGTCCGGCCACCACCACCGCCAGCCCGGTTGCTACGGCGGCGAGCCCGCCGGCCACGGCCAGCCCGCCGGCCAGGCTGAGGTGCAGTGCGGCCGGCACGGTGGCGAAGCAGCCCACCGCGGACAGCACCAGCACCACCCGGCGGGCGGCGGTGTGCCCGGCGGTGCCGGCCACCGCCAGGAACACCAGCCCCCAGGTCTCGTACCACGGCCACACCACCGGGCCGGCCAGGGCGAAGGCCAGCAGGGACCAGCCGATGGCGGCCGGGGCCCCGATGCGGTCGGACCGGACCAGCAGCACCACGGCCAGCAGGCCGGCCAGGGCCAGGAACAGGTCCCGGGCGGCGGTCACGTCGCCGACGGCCCGGCCGGCGGCAGTGGCGGGGTCCAACCAGGACACCACCGCGCCGGGGGTGGACAGGTCGGTGAGCCAGCCCCATCCCAGCCCGGAGGCGGCCGACACCGTCACCAGCGCGGCCGCCCCCAGCCCGACCGCGCCGGCCAGCCGCACCCACCGGCGGGCGGCCGGGCCGGCCCAGCCGACGTACAGCACCCCCAGGAACGCCGGCACCTTGACGGCGGCGGCCAGGGCGCACAGCAGGACCCCCGCCACCGGGTACCGGCGGCCGACGGCCACCCCGGCCACCAGCAGGCCGAGCATCAGGGCGTCGTTGTGGGCCCCGCCGACCAGGTAGAGCAGGACCAGCGGGTTGCAGGCGGCCAGTGCGAACGCCCGGCCGGGGTCGCCGCCCACCGACCGGGCCAGCGGGCCCACCCCGGCGGCCACCAGGACGACCCCGGCGACGGCCAGGACACGGAACCCGACGACGGTGGCCGGGATGCTCCGACCGCTGGCCACCCCGGCCAGGTCCATGAACAGCGGGCCGTACGGGGCGTGGCTGCCCCGCCACAGCGGGTCCACCAGGGTCAGCAGCGGGGACGGCCCCAACGCCTGCGGGGCGTGGCCGTACGGGCTGGCGCCGCCGGCCACCAACCGGCCGTAGGCGGCGTAGGCGAACACGTCCCGGCTGAACAACGGCGGCCCCACCGCCAACGGCACGGTCCAGGCCGCCAGCACCGCCCACAGCCGGGCGGGCCGCTGGCCGGCCGCCCAGAACCGGGCCAGGCAGTACCAGGCGGCCACCATGGCCAGCACCCCACCCCAGACCAGCAGGACCCCCAGCCACTGGCTGCCGCCGGCCCCGGCGGCGGTCCCGAAGTACCAGGCGCCCGGGAGCTGGGTGCCGAAGGGCGATCCCGGCCGGGCGGCGCCGGCCACCACCGCCACCGAGCCGGCGACGCCGAGCAGGCCGCACCACCACACCCCCGCCGCGGCTGGCCGGGCCATATCGGCGGCAGCCTAGCCTGGTCCCCTGGAGCGGCACGGCGGCCCGGCGCGGGCGGCCCCCCCTACGCGAACCGCTGCCTCAGGTCGCGGGACACCAGCTCGACGTGCCGGTCGACGAGGTCGTCGTCGAGGCCGGCGATGCTCGACCACACGAAGATGTCGGTGACCGGCAGCGTCCCCACCGCCCGGCGGACGTGCGCCTCGGCCTGGTCGACGGTGAGCACGTGGAACCGCGGGGTGAGCTGCCCGGCCCCTTCGCCGGTGCGGATGGTCTCGGGGTCGACCGGCTCGGGCACCGGCGCCCCGGTGCCCTCCACGGCGTAGCGCTGGTAGCTGGACACCTGGTAGCCGAGGTGGTCCTTGATGCGCGCCCAGGCCGCCTCGGGATCGTCGGCCAGGAAGAAGTTCAGGTTCCCGGCCATCCTGGCAGAGGACCGGTCGTGGCCGCCCGCGTCGAGCCCCTCCAGGTACGCCGCTGCCAGCTCCGGGCTCATCGCCAGGAGGCCGAAGCCGAGCCGCCCGGCACGGCGCGCCCCGGCCGGGCTGGCGTAGCCGAGCCAGATGGGCATCGGGTCCTGCACCGGTGGCGGGCTGACCACCCCGTCGGCGTACAGCCGCCGGATCTCCACCGCCCGCTCGTCGGTGTCGGCGAACCGGCGGCCCATGTCCGCCCCGAAGGCCTCGAACTCCGGCAGCCGGTACCCGGCGCCCAGTCCCAGCTCCATCCGGCCGTCGCTGACCAGGTCGACGACGGCGGCCTCCTCGGCGATCTGCAGGGCCCGTCGCAGCGGCGCCAGCAGCACCGCGGTGCCCAGCCGGATGCGGCTCGTCCGGGAGGCCACCGCGGCGGCGAACGTCAGCGGTTGCGACAGGTACCCGTCCTCGAAGAAGTGGTGCTCGCTGAGCCAGAAGACATCCGCCCCGGCCGCCTCGGCGTTCACCGCCACCTCGATCCCCCGCCGGTAGACGTCCGGCCACGGCCGCCGCCACTGCGGCGGGTTCCGCATGTCCGAGTAGATGCCGAACCGCATCAGGCGCCGAGGAGGCTGCCGTCGGGTACCCGGTACTCCCCCATCATCCCCACCTCCCGTTTATTTGACTATACAAGCATTGCCGGGCTGCGCCGGGTGCCGGCGCCTCACGGCCGCGGCAGGGCGGCCTCGTAGCGGGCCAGGACCGCGCCGGACTGGTCGTAGGCGATGTGGTTGTCGTTGAACGTCGGCCCTCCCCAGCCGGGCATCAGCCCGCGCTGGTGGCAGAAGTACTGCGCTTCGATGGTGGTCCCGCTGAGCGCCGGCGCCTCGTCGCTGGTGGCCAGCCAGCCGACGACCGCGGCGATGACCTCCGGGGACGCGCCGACGTCGTCGAACCCCATGTCGGCCATCAACTGGGCGATCCGCTCGATCCGCACCAGCCCGGGATGGACGTTGAAGCTGTAGATCCCCTGGTCGCGCAGTTCGACGTCCAAGAAGCCGGCCACCCGGTGGAACCCGCCCTTGGACACCCCGTACCCCATGCCGTAGCCGAGCCCGTAGCCGTCCGCGGCCGTGGTGGGATCGGCGTAGCCGGCCGCGGAGGTGATGTCCACGATCATCCCCCAGCCCCGTTCGATCATCCCCGGGATCACCAGCTTGTCGATGACCAGCGGCGCCACGACGTTCGCCTCGATCTGCCGTTCGATGGTGTCGATGGGGGTGTCGAGGAACCGGTCCATGTCGCCGGGCCCGACATACCGGCCGCTGTGGACCACCACGTCGACGCGGCCCCACCGCTCCAGCACCGTCGCCACCGCCGCCCCGAGCGACGCCCGGTCCAGCAGGTCGGCGGGCACCGCCAGCGCCGCCCCGCCCGCCCGTTCGATCTCGTCGACGGTGGCGGCCAGGCTGCCGGGCAACGGGGAGTCGTCCACCTGCTTGACCGTCCCGGAGTGGTCGCGGCCCTCGCCGTCCGCCACCGTCCGGGCGGTGACCGCCACGTCGTAGCCCCGCCTGGCCAGCTCCACGGCGGACGCCTTGCCGATTCCCCGGCTGGCCCCGGTCACCAGGGCCACCTTTTTCGCCATATCCACTCCCCCGATGCCGCGTCGATGAACGGATTTCAGGCTACAGCACCGGCGCCGGCTGGGTAGGGTGGATTCAGTCCCCGCCACGGAGGTGAACATGGGAAATATCGTGCTCGACGGCGCCATCGACCTCCACTGCCATTACGGGCCCGAGTCCATCGTCACCCCGGCCATCGGCGCCCCCCATTCGGTGGACGCCATGGAGGCCGCCACCGACGCCGCCGCCGTCGGCTTCGGCGCCATCGTGCTCAAGTCCCACGACTTCCCGTCCAACGCGGTGGCCTACACCGTCGGGCGGGCGGTGCCCGGGGTCCGCGTCTACGGCTCGGTCTGCTGCGACTTCTGCATCGGCGGCCTCAACCCCGAAGCGGTGGAGGTCGCCCTGCGCGACGGCGCCGCCGTGGTGTGGCTGCCCACCATCTCCAGCCAGCAGGACATCGACAACGGCATCGCCGCCGTCATGCGCCTTACCGGCCCCGGCATCCGGCTGCTGGACGACGCCGGCCGGCTGCGGCCGGAGGTGCACGAGATCCTGGACCTGGTGGCCGAGCACGACGCCGTGGCCGCCACCGGCCACACGTCCCGGGCCGAGCACTACGCCCTGGCCGACCGGTTCGCCCGGCGCGGCCGGCTGGTGGTCACCCACGCCATGAACCCGGGGCCGGGGCCGCACCTGAGCCCCGACGAGTGCGCCGAGCTGGCCGCCCGGGGTGCCCACATCGAGCTGTCGGCGGCCACCTGCATGGGGTCCGACGGCCCCTCGGTGGCCGACGTGGCCGAGGCCATCGGCAAGGTGGGCCCGGAGATGGTGGTGCTGTCCACCGACTACGGATGGACCGACAAGCTGCCCCGGCCGGCGGCCGGGCTCCAGTCCTACGTCGACGCCCTCTGGGCGGCCGGCGTCGCCGAGGGGGCGCTCCGCCGGATGGTGTGCGAGAACCCGGCCCGACTGCTGAAGCTGGTCGGGTAGCGCCCGGTGGCTCAGGCCGGCTCGCGGCCGAGGAGCTGGCGGAACTGCCACGGCTTGGTGATCGGGGGGTACTCGCTGCCCACCCACGACGGGTTCGGCGGCTGGTCGGTGCGGTTCCAGTCCGGCCCGTCGGTGGGCCAGTGGCGGCGGGTCATCCGCTGCTCCGGCGTCGGTGTGCCCGCCCGCCGGCACGCTTCGGCGTACTCCTGGCTGGTCCGCCGGGCACCCTTCACGTCCCAGTAGTCCTCCTCCGACGCCCACTGGCCGTCGCCGGCGTACCGGATGACCGACAGGCCGGGGAAGTCCCAGTACGCCGGGCCCTCGTCGTCGGGGTTGTCGCGGCGGTTCTGGCAGTGGAACGTGACCGTGTCCCCGTCGATCCGGTACCAGTCCAAGATGGTGTAGATCTCCGGCACGCCCTTCATGACGGCGTCGATCCACGGGATCACCTCGTCGCGGCGGTGCATCTCGCCCCAGAAGTAGTCGACGTACCAGACGTCCGGGACGAACATGTCGGCCCAGGCCCGCCAGTTCTCTCCCACGCAGCCGACCGACCAGTACCTGGCGAAGGCCTCCTCGACCTCGTTCCGCTGTACATCACCCATCGCGGTGCCTCCCCGTTGTCATCCAAAAACCTTGAGGTTGTCGTCCAGTTGGACCATGAAAAGCGTGGTCATCTTCATGGCGGTATGGAGCCAGGTGCCGTCACGACGGACGTACTCGTCGTCCTCTACGCCTCCCATCATGTACACCTTGCCGTTCGGCCGCCGGTACGGGGAGAAGACGTCCCACCTCGCCGACGCCCGGTCGCCGTCGACCTGGATCTGCGGTTTGACGAAATAGTGCCGGGCGAACGCCACCGAGGGGTTCCGCAGGACGCCGGCGATGGCCTCCCGGCCGGTGGCCACGCCGAGCTGCGGCCCACCGTCCCAGGTGGCGTCCTCGACGAACAGCGACGCCACCTGGGCGGTGACGTCGGCCAGGCGCTCCGGGTCCACCAGGCGGCCACCGGCGAACCGCTGGTCGACCAGCTCCCCGTACCGGGCCTTCAGGTCCATGATGGCCAGCACGCTGCCCTGCCGGTCGACCAGCGCCCGGACCTCGGCCAACTCGGCCGCCAGCTCTTCGACGGTGGGCATGACGCGACGGACGGCGCCGGCTGCTACGGCCGCGGCAGCGACTCTTCGTACGCCTTGAGGGTCGCCCCGGACTGGTCGTAGCGGATGTTGTTCTCGTTCCACGTCGGCCCACCCCAGCCCGGCAGGAGGCCGCGCTCGTGGCAGAAGTATTGCGCCTCGACGTTCTTGCCGCTGTAGCTCGGGCCCTCCGGGTCGGTGACCAGCCAGGACACCACCTTGGCCACGACGTCCATGGGGGCGCCGTTGTTCTCGATGCCGAACTTGGCCATGTCCTGGCCGATCCGTTCGGTGGCGATGAGGCCGGGCTGCACGCTGAAGGTGAGGATGCCCTGGTCACGCAGCTCGACGTCCAAGAACCCGGCGATGCGGTGGAACGCCCCCTTCGACACGCCGTAGCCCATCCCCCAGCCGCCGGTGCCGGCCGGCTTGGTGGGGTCGCCGTAGGCGGCCGCCGACGAGATGTTCACGATGATGCCGCCGCCACGCTCGATCATGCCCGGAATGACCATCTTGTCGATGACGAGCGGGGCGATGACGTTGGCGGCGATCTGCTTCTCGATCAGCTCGATGGGGGTGTCCATGAACCGGTCCATGTGGCCGGGGCCGATGTACCGGCCGTTGTGCAGCACCAGGTCGATCCCGCCCCACCGCTCCTGGACGGTGGCCACCGCCGCGCCGAGGGACGCCCGGTCGAGCAGGTCGCCGGCGACCGCCATGGCCCGGCCGCCGGCCGCCTCGATGGCCGCCACCGTCTCGTTCAGGCTGCCCGGCAGCGGTGAGTCGTCGACGGCCTTCAGGGTGGACGAGTGGTTCCGCTTCTCCCCCTCGGTCACCGTCCGGGCGGTGACCGCCACGTCGTAGCCGTGGCGGGCCAGGTCGACGGCGCAGGCCTTCCCGATACCCCGGCTGGCACCGGTGATGAAGGCAACCTTGCGTGACATGGGTCTCCTTTGTGTTGTGGGGTGCCGCCCGGTCAGTCGACGACCGAGATGGCTTTGGTCGGACAGATGTCGATCGCCGCCTGCAACTGCGGGGTCACCTCGGCGACCTCGTCGGGCCCCTCCGGCATGCCGTCGTCGTCCAGGGTGAAGACGTCGGGGGCTTCGTACACGCAGCTCCCGGACCCGATGCAGGCGTCGAGATCGATCTTCAGTTTCGGCACGGCGGTCCTCCGTGGTCCTCGCGTCGGTCAGCGGTCGACGACGACGTCCAGCCGCTCCGGGCCGAACTCGATGAAGTGGGGCATCAGCTCGTAGTGGAAGTCCGGCGCCAGCCGGAGCTCACCGGGCCGGTAGTGGGCGAAGACCGTCTCGATGACGACGGCGGCCTCCATCCGGGCCATCTTGTTGCCGAGGCACAGGTGGGCACCGCCGCCGAAGGCGAGGTGCGTCGGTGGGTGGTCGCGGTCCAGCGAGAACGTGGCCGCGTCCGGGTAGACGGTCTCGTCGCGGTTGGCCGAGGCGATCCCCGCCACCACCCGGTCGCCGGCCTCGATGGTGACCCCGCCGATCTCGGTCGTCTGGGTGGCCGTACGGCAGAGGAACAGCACCGGCGGCTCCACCCGCAGGGACTCCTCCACGGCCACCGGGATGAGGTCGGGCTGCCGGCGGAGCGTGTCGGCCAGCGAATCGTCGGTCAGCAGCCGGTGCAGCAGGTTGCTGATCAGCATCGTCGTGGAGATGCCGCCGGTGATGAAGTTGAGGGCCAGCGTCCGTACCCGCTGGTGCCGCAGCTTCTCCCCGTCGACCTCGATGCGGAGCATCTCCGAGATCAGGTCCTGGCGGTCGTTGTCGACCCGGTCGGCGATCATGGCGTCGAAGTAGCTGCACAGCTCCGGGGCGGAGCCGGAAAGGCCCTGGTGCTCCTCCGGCCTGGTGTGGTCGCGGACGCCGTAGGCGGGCCAGTCGGTGTGCAGCAGGGCGAACACCCAGTCGGCGATCTGCTGGATGTCGTCGGTGGGGACGCCGAGCACGTGGGTGGTGACGGCGATGGGCAGCGGCACCGAGATCTCGGCCACCAGGTCGCCGCGGCCGGCGGCGTCGATGCCGGCCAGCCGGCCCTCCACGAACTGCCGGGCGAACTCCTCGGCGGAGCGGGCCACCGCGATGTTGAAGGCCCCCAGCAGGGCCTTGCGGAGCGGCGGGTGGCCCGGCGGGTCCATCTCGGCCATCAGCAGCTCGTCCTCGGGGATCTCCACCCCCGGCGCCCGGAAACCGCCCTTGGTCACGAAGTGCTGCGAGTCGCGGAACACCCGCTGGACGTCGGTGTACCGGGCGGTGTACTTGAGGCCGTCCTGCAGCCGGGCCACCGGGCACCGCTCGCGCATCTCCGCCATCTGGTCCCACATGGCATGGGACTGCCGGTAGTCGAAGAGGTTGATGTCGTAATCAGTGTCACCGCTCGCCATGGCTGCCCGATTCTCCCCTCCAGCCAGCGCTCCCCCGACCGCTCGGCGCCCTGACCCGGCCGCTCGGCGCTCAGTGCGCCGAGCGCCTTCGCGCCTCCCGCCCGCGGAGCGCCTCCCGCCCGCGCCCCCGATGTGTACAGCACCGGATTATCTGTACTATACAGCAAAGTCTGCAGCGGTCAAACCTGGCCTGGCCATGCCGAACCTGGGGTGGGCCACGGTGGCCCACGGTGGCCCACTCCGCGGCCACGGTCGCCTACAGGAGGCGTCCGGCCACGTCCTCGAGGAACGCCAGGGCGCCGGCCAGGCCGTCCCCCTCGCCGTTCACCACCACCCACGTGACCCCTCGGTCGGCCAGCTCGTCCACCTGGTCCCTCGTCGCCGGGCCGGACAACGGGTACATGACGTCCACCGGCCCCGTCCGTCCGGCCCCGGCGGCCAGGTGGCGGACGGTGGCGACGTTGGCGGCCAACTGGTCCAGGTCGGCCAGCGGTGCCGAACGGAGGTGCCTGGCCTGGTCCGGCGACGCCGGCAGGGCCAGCCAGCCGCCGCCGTGGGCGGCCACCCGTCGCAGCGTCAGCCGGCTGTTGCCGCCGAACCAGAACGGGGGGTGCGGCTGCTGTACCGGGGCCGGCAGCACCGTGTTGTCCCGGGCGGTGAAGTGCCGTCCCTCGTAGGTGACCGGTTCGCCGGTGAACGCCCGGACCAGCACGTCCACCGCCTCGTCGAACAGGGCGTTGCGCTCGTCGAAGTCGACGCCGAGGGCGGCGAACTCGGCCCGGTGGTAGCCGGTGCCCATCCCGAGCTCCACCCGGCCGCCGGAGAGCCGGTCGAGGGTGGCCACGGCCTTGGCCAGCAGGAACGGGTTGCGGTACGGCACCACCGTCAGCCCGGTCATCAACCGGAGCCGGGACGTCACGCCGGCGACCAGGCCGAGGGTGACGAACGGGTCCATGGCGTCGTGGCCACCGGCCTCCCGCCACGACCGTGCCGGAGCGGGGTGCTCGGAGAGGTGGACGGCGGCGAAGCCGGCGGCCTCCGCCGCCCGGGCCAGGGCGGTGAGCCCGTCGGCGGTGCAGAGCTCCGGGTCCGGTGGGGCGGTCAGGTACGGCAACCCGTAGGCGAACCTCACCGGGCGGCCGCCCGGATCAGGTCGGACGCCCGCTCGGCGATCATCATGGTGGGGGCGTTCGTGTTGCCGGACGTGAGGGTGGGCATCACCGAGGCGTCCACCACCCGGAGGCCGTCCACCCCCCGGACCCGGAGCTGCGGGTCGACCACCGAGCCGTCGTCGCCCCCCATCCGGCAGGTGCCGACGGGATGGGAGCCGCCGAAGGTGGCGCCGACGAGGAACGCCCGCCAGTCGTCGTCCGTCTGCACCCCGGGGCCGGGGGTCTGCTCCTCGGGATGGTGGCCGGAGAGCGGCTCGCAGCGGAAGACGTCGCGGACCCGGCGGCAGGCGAACGCCAGGTCGTCGACGTCCTCCATCCGCCCGGCCATCTGGTGGGCGATCACCGGGCCGGCGGCCGGGTCGGCGGTCCGCAGCGAGACCTGGCCCCGGGCCCGGGGGTGGAGGACGCAGGCGAGGGTGGTGAAGACGTTCCGGCGGCCGAGGGTCATGGCGTGGACGTCGTGGGTCACCGCCGCCCGGCCGCTGGTCACCAGCGCCGTGTGCTCGCTGCCGCCCAGGGCGATCGGGCTGAAGATGACCTGGAGCTCCGGCCACGGCGCCTCCGGCCGGACGCGGCCGAACAGGAACACCGACCCGAACGTGGACGTCGCCGCCCCACGGCCGCGGACCACGAAGTCGACGGCGTGCCTGACCACCCCGGTAACCGTCAGCTCGGCGTTGAGGTTCGCCAGGTCCATCCGGTGGGTCATCATCGTGTACAGGTGCTCCTGCAGGTTGGCCCCCACGGCCGGCCGGTCGGCGACCACCGGGATGCCGAGGGCCTGCAGGTCGGCGCCCGGGCCGACCCCGGACAGGAGCAGCAGCTTCGGCGTCCCGATGGACCCGGTCGACAGGACCACCTCGCGGCGGCAGCGCACCTCGTCGACCGACCGGCCCGCCCGGTAGCGGACGCCGGCGGCCCGGCCGCCGTCGAAGAGCACGCCGGTGGCGACGGCGTGGGTGCGCACGGTCAGGTTCGGCCGGCGGCGGGCCGGGGCGAGGTAGGCCCGCGCCGCGCTGTGCCGCCGGCCCCTGCGCTGGGACACCTGCGGGTACGTCGCCCCGTCCTGGACCGACCCGTTGTAGTCGTCGACGTAGTCGAACCCGGCGGCCACGGCGGCGGAGGCGAACATGGCCCGGGACGGATGGCGGACGTGGACGTGGGACACGTGCAGCGGTCCCTGCCCGCCGCGCAGCGGGTTCTCCCCCTCCTCGTAGGTCTCCCCACGCCGGAAGTACGGCAGCACGTCCCGGTACGCCCACCCGGTGCAGCCCAGCGCCGCCCAGTGGTCGAAGTCCGCCCGGTTGCCGCGCACCCACAGCATGCCGTTGATGGCGCTGGTCCCCCCGACCACCCGGCCGGCGGACCACATGTCCCTGGCCCCCTGCCGGGACGGGTCGGGCTCTCCCTCGTACGCCCAGTTGAACCGCCGCGGCAACCGCAGCGTGCCCACCGGCACCCGCATGGTCGGATGCCACGGCTCGCCGCCGGCCTCCAGCAGCAGGACGTTGGCCGACCCGTCCTCGCTCAGCCGGTTGGCCAGCACGCAGCCCGCCGATCCGGCACCGACCACGATGTAGTCCCACTCCGGCATCCGTCCTCCCCTACGTCCGGTCCGTCCGTCTCCGTGCGGGCGACGGCGCCCGTCTCCCGGCACCGGCGCCACCGCGGTGGGACCACCGGCCCCGCCCGGGCCGCCGGCCACGCCCGGCCCGCCGACCACGTCGGTCCCGCCAACTTGGTTGTAGAGTACAACTCACTGTCGGGCGGGCGCACCGGCCCGCCGAGCGAGGGAGGCACCGTCGATGGAACCGTCCGAACCACTGGCCCGCGAGATGAAGGACCGTGACGACATCGCCCGCCTGGCCCGGCTGTACGCCCGGGGGATCGACCGCCGCGACTGGGACCTGGTGCGGTCGTGCTTCTCCGACGACGCCAAGGTGCACGGGTCCCGGAAGGTCGCCGACCTCGACGAGTACCTGCCGGACCTGCGGTCCGGCGTGGAGTACTTCCCGGCCACCATGCACTTCATGGGCAACCAGTTGGTGGACGTCGACGGCGACACCGGCACCGTCGAGACCTACGCCATCGCCTACCACTGGAAGGCCGAGCCGGCCGGCAGCGACGGTGACGGCAACCTCGTCATGGGGGTCCGCTACCACGACACCGTGCAGCGGATCGACGGCACCTGGAAGATCACCGCCCGCAGCGTCGACGCCGACTGGCGGCAGGGGTCGTTCCCACCGCCGGCCTGACCGGCACCGGGCGCCCGGTGCCCGGTGCGGCCGGCCGTCACGAGATGGCCTTCACCTCGGTGAACGAGTCGAAGGCCTCCAGGCTGTACTCGCGGCCGAACCCGGACGCCTTGTAGCCGCCGAACGGCAGCCCGAGCTGGCCGGGGGTGGCGTTGATGCCGACGGACCCGGCCCGGATGGACCTCGCCACCCGGTCCGCCCGCACCGGGTCGGACGAGAACACCGCCCCGCTCAGCCCGTACTGGCTGTCGTTGGCCAGGGCGACCGCCTGCTCCTCGGTGCCGTACGGGATCACCACCAGCACCGGGCCGAAGATCTCCTCCCGGGCCACCGGCATGTCGTTGGTGACGTCGGCGAGGACGGTGGGCTCGAAGAAGTGGGAGCCGTCCGGCCCGGCCATCGGGTTGCCGCCCGACACCACCCGGGCACCGCCGGCGACGGCCGACTCGACGTAGGCGCGTGCCCGCTCCACCTGCCGGTCGGTCAGCAGCGGCCCGACGTACGTCGACGGGTCGAGGGGGTCGCCGACGGCCAGGCCGGCCACCACGCCGGCCAGGGCGTCCACCATCTCGTCGTAACGCGACGCCGGCACCAGGACCCGGCTGAGCGCGGCGCAGCGCTGGCCGGCGAAGGCCATGCAGTCCATGGCCACCGCCCGGGCGGTGGTGTCCCGGTCGGCGTCGTCGAGGACGACGGCGGCCGACTTCCCGCCGAGCTCCAGCGTCAGCCGTTTCAACTGGGCGCCGCAGACCTGGCCGATGTCCCGCCCGGCGGCGGCGCTGCCGGTGAACGTGACCACGTCCACCCCGGGATGGGCCACCAGGTGGCGGCCCACCGCCACGCCGCCCGGCACCACGTTGAGGACCCCGGCCGGCAGCCCGGCCTCCTCGGCGGCGTGGGCCAGGGCCAACGCCAGGAACGGCGTCTCCGGTGGTGGCTTCAGCACCGCGGTGCAGCCGCAGACGAGGGCGGGGGCCACCTTGCCGACCGACTGCAGCAGGGGCCCGTTGCCGGCGACGATGGCGGCGACCACGCCGCCGGGCTCCCGGACGATGGTGCCGTGCCGCCCCATCATGCCGGTGCGCTCGCTCTCGAACGGGTACTCCTCGGCCGCCGCCAGGGTGAAGTCGAACAGCTCCAGCCCGCGTCGCCCGGCCCGGACCACCACCGGGACGCCGTTCTCCCGGGGACCGAGCTGGTCCAGGTCGTCCACCCGGCCGGCCAGGTGGTCGCGCATCCGCCGCAGCACCGCCAGCCGGTCCGCCAGCGGGGTGGTCGGCCACGGGCCCTCGTCGAAGGCCCGTCGAGCCGCCGCCACCGCCCGGTCGGCGTCCGCCTCGGTGGCTTCCGGGATGGTCCCCACCGTGGTGCCGTCGGCCGGGGAGCGTACGGTGACCGTGCCCGGCACGGCCGGCGGCACCCACTCCCCGCCGATGAACAGGCGGTCGTACTCGGGCATGTCAGTCCTCCCTCGTGCTCACGGCGCCCTGCCGGCCGCCGGCCGTCACGCCACCAGCCGGGCCCCGAACCGGGCCCCCTCCAGCACGGCGTGGGCCAGCCGCCGCGGCGCCAGCGCGTCGCCGATGACATACCGCGGCGGCCCCCCCGGCCCGAGCCGGTCGGCCAGGTCGTCGGCCAGCCGGCCGTGGGCCAGCACCACGGCCGCCGCCGGCACCCCCTCCGGCGGGCCGCCGAACAGCCGCTCCAGCCACACGGTGCCGCCGTCCACCGCCGCCACGTCCACGCCGCAGGTGATCGCCACCCCACCGGCGTACAGCGACCGCAGCACCGCGCCGAGGGTCCGCGGCTCCACCCCGGTGCCCGGGGCGGCGGCGGCCACCACCAGCCGCACCGACCGTCCCTCCGCCGCCAGCAGGCGGGCCGCCAGCAACGGGTCGAGATGGGGCTCGTCGCCGGCCACCACCACGGTGGTCCCGTCCGCCGCCGGCCGGCGGCCGGCCAGCAGGTCGACGCTGCTGAAGACGTCCACGGACCCGTCGGCGGCGAACGACGGGCCGCGGGGCCGGGACCCGGTGGCCACCACCACCAGGTCCGGGTCGACCGCCGCGACGGTCGCCGCGTCCGCCGCCGTCCCCGCCCGGACGTCGACGCGGTCGCCGGCCGACCCCACCAGGCGGTCCAGCAGGCCGCCCCACCGCGCCCGGGCCGGGTCGGCGACGATGCTGCGCAGTGCCCCGCCCAGCAGGGCCTGGCGCTCCACCACCGTGACGGCGTGGCCCCGGTCGGCCATGGCCAGGCCGGCCGTGAGGCCCGCCGGGCCACCGCCGATCACCAGCACCCTGGGCCGTCCGCCGGCCCGGGCGGTCGGGCCGGGGTCCAGCCCGCCGGCCCGGCTGGCCGGGACGGGGTCCAACTCGGCCTCCCGGCCGGCTGCCGGGTTGACCGGGCAGGAGAACGGGACCAGCACGCACTCGTTGCAACCGATGCACTCGGCGACCCGGTCGCCGTGCCCGGCCAGGACCTTGGCCGCGAACCGCGGATCGGCGATGGCGGCGCGGGCGATGCCGACCAGGTCGGCCTGGCCGCTGGCCAGCGCCGCCTCCACCTGGCCGGCGGAGACGATCCCGCCGGTGAGGGCGACCGGCAGGCCGGTGGCCGCCCGGACGGCGCCGCACGCCGGCAGCAGGTCCGGGCGCGGCCACAGCCACGGCGTGGTGTACGCGGTGGCCGGTCGGCCGCCGATCCTGCCGTCGTGGTTGCCGAAGGACAGGTCGACGAAGTCCAGGCTGGCCGCACAGGTGGCCGCCCCGTCGGCCACCTGGTCGACCGTCAGCCCACCGGGCACCTCCTCGTAGGCCGGCAGCCGGACCCCGAGCAGGGCCGCCGGACCGACGACCCGGCGCACCCGACCCAGCAGCTCGGCGAGGAGCGACCACCCGCCGGTCCCGCCGAACCGGTCGCGGCGGCGGTTGTACGCCGGTGACAGGAACCGGTTCAGCAGGTACCCGTGGGCGGCGTGGACCTCCACCCCGTCGAACCCGGCCTCCATGATCCAGGCGGCGTTGCGGACGTAGCGCTCCAGCAACTGGTCGATCTCGTCGGCGGCCAGGGCGTGGGGCATCTGGGCCGGCCCCTCCGCGGGCACGGCGGACGGCGCCACCGGCGGGTCGAACCCGTCCCAGCTCCGCTCCGCCCCGGGGTGGTGGATCTGCCCCACCAGCACCGCGCCGTGGGCGTGCACGATCTCGGCCTGCCGGGTGAGGAACGGCACGGCGGCGCGCCAGGCCGCCCCGTCGTCACCGCCCACCGGCGGCGGGTAGGTGGTCGCCCCGTAGACCGGCTGGCCGGCGGGGGTGACCACCAGGCCGGGACCGCCGACCATCCGCTCGTCGAGGTAGCGGAGGAACGCCGTCGGATCGAGCCGTCCGAGGTGCGGGGTCATCATCAGCCGGTTGCGGAGCACGACCGTGCCCACCGGCAACGGCGCCGCGGCCGGTGGCGTTGCCGTCTCGGCGCGGCGGACGGCTCCCCTATCCGGCACTGCCCGCCTGCAGCGGGGCGATCACGTCGTCGCCGAACTGCGTGATGGCGGCCACCCTGGCCTCCACCGTGGTGGCGTCGCTGGGCCAGCTCAGGCGGTCGCGCCTCGACTCGTCGGCGGCGTAGAGGTGCCACGGCTGGGTCTGGATGGAGGTGACGCCGACGGCTTCGCGCCGGCGGTACTCGTCGAGGTCGAGGGACGGGCACAGGGCGAAGTACTCGAACGGCTCGTCCCGCCGGCCGTACTTCGCCCGCAGCCCGTCCATCACCTCGCCGTCGGCGGCCAACTGGTCGTAGTCGGTCCGGGTGGAGATCCAGCCGTCGGCCACCCGGGCGGTCCGCTCCAGGGCCGCCGGGGCGAAGCCGCCCATGTACACCGGCGGGACCTCGGTCGGCATCGGCGACATCTGCAGGGCCGGGAAGTCGTAGAACTCGCCGTGGTGGGACACCATCTCGCCGGTCCACAGCTTCCGGAGCACGGCGACCATCTCCTCGGCCCGGCGGCCGCGGTTGTGGAAGTCCTGCCCCTGGACGTCGAACTCCTCCTTCATCCACCCGATGCCCACCCCGACGGCCACCCGGTTGCCGGACAGCACCGCGGCGGTGCCCACCGCCTTGGCCACGGTGAACGGCTCCCGGCTGGGCAGCACGAACACGTTGGTGACGAACCGCAGGCGGGTGGTGACGGCGGCGACGTGGCCCATGGACACCCAGCAGTCCGGGTACGGGGTGGTCGGCAGCCAGTGCGGCTTGCCGTTGTCGGCGTACGGGTACCGGGAGGTGAGCTGCTCGGGGAAGATGACGTGGTCGGAGAAGGCGACGCCGGTGAACCCGGCCCCCTCGGCGGCCCGGGCCAGGGTGAGCATGTCCTCCGGCTGGGTCCAGGCCAGCGGAAGGTAGAACTTCATCAGGGCCGCTCCCCGACGACGACCAGCGGGTCGGAGGTCAGGATCCACGGGCTGTCGGTCAGGTCCATGAACTCCGGGGCGTCCGTCCCCACCTTCTGCAGCTCGGCGATGAACGCCTCGACGTCCTCCATGGACTCGAACGACTGGACGGCCACCCCGTCGTACCCCGGCGACCCCGGGCGGTCGTAGTCGCTGTCCACCCGGGTGTACTGGCCGTAGTAGGCGGTGTGCCGGCGGTCCTCGGGGATCGACAGGAGCAGCGGGGCGTGGCGCTCACGCCAGTGCTCCCGGAACGCCTCCCGGCTCATCCCCGGCTTGGCCTTGACGAACGACACCAGATGGATCACGGCCCCCACCTTCCCTGCACCCTTGCCAATTCGATCGCTGGCCAACTTTGGCCCCAGGCCGGATCCGGCCCGGTGCCGATTTGATCAGCATACGGACTGTAGTCCGGCGCGGCGGAGCGCTGCAATGGCCGCGTCAGTCCCAGAGGTCCTCCACCAGCGGCTTCACCTCGGCCTCGAACCGGTCCACCTGCTCCACCAGGTAGTCGGTGGTGGGGCCCGGCGGCGGGGCGAGGAGGAGGTGCTGCACGCCGGCGTCGTGGTACCGCCAGATGGCGTCGGCGATGGCCTGCGGCGACCCGATGCACGGCTGGTCGCCGCCGCCCTCGTCGGTGACCTGGAAGCGGAGCCGGTGGGCGAAGGTGAGCTCGCCGGGGTCCCGGCCGGCGTCGGCGGCCTGCCGGCGGATGGTGTCGTGCATGGCCACCGTGTCCTCGACGGTCTGGTACACCCCCAGCCACCCGTCCCCGCGGGTGGCCGCCCGGCGCAGCGCCGGCTTCGACACGCCGCCGACCCACACCGGGATGCCCGGCTGCTGCACCGGTTTGGGGTTGAACTGCAGCCCCGGCGGCAGGGTGAAGAACTCGCCCTCGAACTGCGGGTGCCGGTCCTTCCAGATGAGCCGCATCACGTCGAGGTACTCGTTGGTGACCGCCCCGCGGTGCTCGTAGTCGGCGCCGAGGACGTCGAAGGCGTTCTTGAGCCACCCGACGCCGGCCGCCAGGATCACCCGGCCGCCGGACAGCACGTCGAGGGTCGACAGCATCTTGGCCGCCAGGATGGGGTTCCGGTAGGGGATGACCAGCACCCCGACCCCGATACGGCAGGTGGTGGTACGGGCGGCCAGGTAGGTCATCGTGGTGATGGCCTCGTAGACCGGGTCGTCGGACCGCACCTGGTGCTCGTCGGCAGCGTTGTCACGCCCGCTGTTGGACACGTACCCGAACGGGTGCGGGACCTCGGACACGTCGGGGAACACCAGGTGGTCGGCCACCCAGATGGCGTGGAACCCGATCTCCTGGGCCCTCGCCGACACCCGGTCGAACGTGTCCACGTTCACCGCCACCGTCTGGGTGTACCGGTCGCCCATGGCGTACTCCTCGAGCCCGAACCCGTGGTGCACGTTGGGAACGTCCCATCCGAACTCCATCGCCCCACCCCTCTCCCCAGTGGCCGCCGGCCCGGCCGCCGACCGGACCGGGCCCTCCGCCGACCGCCGACCGTCGAGTGCCGACCATCAATCTGTACAGTACAATTATCGCCATGCCCTCGTCATCTGCTGCTGCAGGACCGCACACCGCCGACGTCGCCCAGGCCGCGGCGGAGGTGGACGCCGGCCACGTCGTGGCCTGGGTGGAGGAGCACCTCGGCGGCAAGGTGGTCGCCGTCGAGCGGCTGGCCCGGTGGCGGCCGTCCTGGCGGCTCGACCTGGAACGCGACGGGGAGATCGTGCCGCTCTACGCCCGCGGGGACCGCGGACCGGACTTCCCGGCCCCGTTCTCCCTGGACCACGAGCAGGTGGTCCACCAGCTCCTGGAAGCCCACGGCTTCCCGGTCCCCCACACCTACGGCATCGTGGAGGGCCCCATCAGGAGCCTGGTGATGGACCGGGTGCCCGGCCGCCAGGGCCTGGCCTTCGCCGCCGACGACGAGGAGCGCCGGTCGCTGCTGCTCCGCTGCGTCGACTGGATGGTGGACATGCACGGGCTCGACCTGGCCGAGGTCGCCGACCGAGGCCTGGCGGTGCCCACCGACGAGCTCGGCATCGTGATGAGCGGTGCCATCAGCACCATCGAGAAGATCTACCTCTCCCGCCACCACCAGCTCGACCCGGCCATCGAGTTCTTCCGGGGCTGGCTGCGGCGGAACCTGCCGGAGGGCAGGGACCGGGCGGCGTTCGTCACGTGGGACTCGGCCCAGTTCTTGCACCAGGGCGGCCAGATCACCGCCCTGATCGACTTCGAGCTGGCCCACGTCGGCGATCCCTACATGGACCTGGCCCCGCTGCGGACCAGGGACTCCATCGAGCCGCTCGGCGACCTCCGCAACGCCTACGACCGGTTCGCGGCGCGCACCGGCGCCCCCATCGACACGGCGGTCCTCCGCTACTTCGAGATCTCCCAGTTGACCGCGTCGATGATGCTGGCGTACTGCACCCTGACCGAGCCGGACCCCGAGACCGACCTGGTGTCCCACATGACCTGGTACACCGACAGCACCTGGTACGCCCTGGACATCCTGGGCGAGCTCCACGGCGCCACCGTCGAGACCGTCCCGGTCCCGGAACCGCGGCGGTCCCCCCACGCCAAGGCCCAGCAGCACCTGGTGACAGCGCTTCGCCGGGCGGCGTCGCGCGAGCGGCCGAGCAACCTGGTCCGGTTCGGCATCGCCGGCAACGGCGCCGCTCCGGCGGCGGACGTCGGCGAGGACTACACCGGGTGGCGGAACCGCTGCAACTACCGGCTGGCCCGGCACCTGCTCCGGGTCGACCAGATCGGGCCGCAACTGGAGGCCGACGACCTGGCCGATGTGGGGGCGTTCCTCGGCACCACCTTCGCCGACGGCGTCGACGCCAACGACGCCCTCCTCGGGGCCGTGGCCGAGGCGGGGCCGGGCGACGACCTACGGTTCCTGGAGCTGTTCGGCCGGAGGGTCCAGCGGACCCACATGACCCTGGGCCCGGCCGGATCGCTGGTGGTCCGGCACCCGCCGCTGCAGCCGCTGCCGGCCTGACCTCCTGGCGAGCTGAGCCCCTCCTGCCGAGCTGAGCAGCAGCGGCCCGGATTGCGCCGCTGCCGGATCAGGCCGGTTCGTCGCCGCCGATCGGGCGGCCGCCGTCCGCCGGCGATTCGGGCTGGTCCCGGCGGCGGAACGTCGCCAGCGGGTCCCAGTGGGGCGGCACCACCCGGTGCTCGCCCCGGCCGCCCATCCGCCGCCACACCCGGTTGGCCAGCCCGAGGAGCCCCTCGGGCAGCAGGATGATGACCACCAGCAGCAGCCCGCCGTACACGATGCTCTCGTAGCTGGAGAACGACTGCAGCAACTGGGGGACGACGACGTAGAACGCCGCCCCGAGCACCGGCCCCCACATCGAGTTGGACCCGCCGAGGATCAGCATCAGGAAGATGCCGATGGCCAGTTGGATCCCGAACGACGTGGTGCCGACCGAGCCCGTGAGGTTGCCGGCCATGGCGCCGGCCAGGCCGCCGAAGGCGGAGCCGAGCACGAACAGGACCAGTTGGATCCGCCCCACCGGGATCCCCAGCGTGGTGGACGTGATCCGGTTGTCCCGGGAGGCGATGGCCTCGCGCATGACCGGTGACCGCTCGATGAAGGCGCCGACCACCAGGGTCAGCGCCATGATGACGAGGTAGAGCCAGAAGATGTCCTTCTGGGTGGAGAACACCAGCCCCCCGATCTGGGGCGGGGGAATGTCGATCTGGGTGCCGCCGGGCCCGGTGAACTGTGTGAAGTGCGGGAACACCACCAGCCCGATCTCGGTGACGGCGATGGTGCCGATGGCGAAGTAGATGTCCTGGGCGCGGGCGGTGACCAGGCCGATGACCGCCGCCGCGGCGGCGGCCGCGGCCATGGCGGCCACCAACCCGAGCAGGAACCACGCCGGACCGAGGGTGCGGGTCACCCAGGCGGCGACGTAGCCGCCGAACAGCATCATGAACGTCTGGCAGAAGGCGAACCGGCCGGCGAGCCCGAACACCCAGTAGAAGCCGATGACGGCAACCGAGTAGACGATCCACAGGTCCAGCAACTGCTGGTTGGCCGTCCCGGAGATGGCCTGCGGCAGGACCAGCGCCGCCAGGGCGACGAAGCCGACGATCACCAGGTACTGGTGCCGGCGGTAGGCCGGCGCCCAGGGCAGGTCCGGCGCCTGCCGCCACCCGGCCCGGAAGGGCGTCCAGGTGTTCCGGCCGGTGCCGGCGGAGAGGTCCTCTCGGACGGCCACGACTACAGCCGGCTCGTCCGGAAGACGATCAGGCCCTGCGGCCGGATGGCCAGGGCCACCACCATGACCACGAAGGGCAGGGAGTCCGCGTAGCCGGTCAGCACGTAACCACCCAGCAACTGCTGGACCAGGGCGACGATGATGGCCCCGAGGACGACGCCGCCGAGGCTGCCGAAGCCGCCGAGGACGGCGGCGGCGAAGGCGTCGATCATGAGGGTGAAGCCGAATGTCAGGTTCAGGGCGGTCAACGGGACGACGAGCACACCGGCCAGGCAGGCCAGCGCCGCCGACATGCCGAAGGCGACCATGGACAGCATGCGGGTACGGACGCCGCAGAGCAGGGCGGTGTCCGGGTCGGCGGCCACCGCCCGCACCTGGCGGCCGAACGACGTCTTCTGGAACAGCAGCAGGACGCCGGTGACGACCACGGCGGAGACCGCGACGACCAGGATGTCCTGCTTCGGGATCGCCGCCCCGGCGATGGTCACGGTGCCTGTGACCGGGGTGGGCAGCGACTTCGGGTACGCCCCCTGCCACACGGCGGCGATCCCCTGCAGCATGATGGCCGCCGCCAGGGTGGCGATCACCACCACCAACGGTGGCCGGGCCCGCAGGGGGGCGTACGCCACCCGTTCGACGGCCACCCCGATGAGGAACAGCAGGACGATGGCGAGGACGTACCCGGCCACGATGGGCAGGCCCAGGGTGACGATGGCCCACAGGGCCACGTAGCCGCCGAAGGTCACCAGGGCGCCGTGGGCGAAGTTGAGGACGGCGGTCGCCTTGTAGAGGACCAGGAAGCCCAGGGCCACCAGCGACAGCACGGCGGCGTAGGTGATCCCGGCGGCCAGGAGGGTGACGAAGCGGGTCACCGTCCGTCCCTGCCGCCCGCCCCGGAGCGCGTCCCACCGAGCGTCATCCGATGCCAACCCCCCTCGATACTCCGCCTACTGACGAAGACACTACTCTCGCCGAACCGGCGCCGGCCGTCAAGGGTCCCGTCGCTCATCGACCGGCCGCCGCCACCCCGAACCGGTCGCGGAGCTCGTTCTTCTTCACCTTGCCGGTGGCGTTCCGCGGCAGCTCGTCCACCAGCTCCAACTGCTCGGGCAGCGCCTGGTTCCGGACGCCCTGCCGGCGGAGGAACGCCACCAGGTCCTCCAGGGACACCGGGTCGGCCGGCTCGTCGGCCACGACGACGGCGCAGACCCGCTCGCCGGTCCGGGGGTCCGGGAGGCCGACGACGGCCACGTCGGCCACCCCGGGGGCCGTGTACAGCAGGTCCTCGACCTCCTTGGCGGCGACGTTCTCGCCGTTGCGGATGATCACGTCCTTCAGCCGGCCCGACACGACCACGTAGCCCAGCTCGTCCAGGTAGCCGAGGTCGCCGGTGCGGAAGTAGCCGTCGGCGTCGAAGGCGTCGGCGTCCAGGGAGGCGTCGACGTAGCCCCGCATCAGTTGCGGGCCCTTGGCCCGCAGCTCGCCCTCCTCGCCCACCGCCGCCCGGGAGCCGTCGGCCTTCACCACGACGACCTCCACCCCCGGCAGCGGCGCCCCCTCGGTGCGGGCCAGCCGCTCGTCGTCGTCGGAGAAGAAGGCGGTGGTCAGGATGGGTGCCTCGGTGAGCCCCCAGCCCGACACGATGCCGGCACCGCCGAGCTCCCGCTTCACCTCGTAGTGCAGCTCCGGCGGCTTCGGGGCGCCACCGCCGGGGCAGGCCTTCAGGTTCGGGAACAGCGGCACGTCCGGGCGCTCGCGCTGGGCGGCCAGGTAGGCCTGGTGGAACGGCGTGGCCGACCCGGCATGGGTGCAGCCCTCCCGGGCCAGGAAGGCCGGGGTCCGTCGCGGGTGGAACGCCTCCTCCAGCAGCAGGGCGGTGCCGCGCTGGCAGGACACGTAGAGCCAGGTGATGCCGCCGATGTGGGTGATGGGGAACGTCAGCGAGCACCGGTCGCCGAGCTCGACCTCGTAGCGGTCGGCGATGCCCTGGGCGATGACCCGCATGGCGTTGTCGACGTGGCGGGCCCCCTTCGGGTCGGCGGTGGTCCCCGAGGTGTACATCAGCCACCGGACCGGACCGTCCTCGGGGCGCTCCGGCGGCACCACCGGCACCGGCGCGGCGTCGGGGTCCCCGTCGAAGAGGCCGTCGGGGCCGGCCACCACCACCTCGATGCGGCCGTTGCGCTCGGCCACCGACCGGGCCATGCCGGCGTAGTCGAAGCCGCGCCACCGGTCGGGGACGACGAGCAGCTCCGTCCCGGCCTGGGCGGTGCAGAACCCGACCTCCCGCTCGCGGTAGATGGGGACGATCGGGTTCTGGACGGCCCCCAGGCGGGCCAGCCCGACGGCCACGGCGATGGCGTCGATCGACGTCGGCAGGGTCCACGACACCACCGTGCCCTCACGCACGCCGCGGGCGGCCATGGAGGCGGCGACGGCCTCGGCCCGGCGGGCCGTCTCGGCGAACGTCACCCGGTTGCCGTCCTGGTCGCACGCCATCTCCAGGTCCGGCGTGGCGTCCACCCGGCGGGCCAGCACCTCCCACAGGGTCCGCCCGTCGATCGGGGCCGCCGGCGTCATCGGCCCTCCCGGTGCCCGGCCACCGACACGCCGCGCCCGCCCACCAGAATGCTCAGTATACTTTCCATTTGCTCCGTCCCATCGGTGGGCGTCCGGCCGACCGGCCCGCCCAGGAGAGCCCCCATGGCCCACGTGTCCAGCGACGACAGCCGCACCGGCGCCGGCGGGCCGGTCGAGCCGTCCGGCCGGCGGCCCTGCGTCGTCACCGGCGCCGGCTCCGGCATCGGCCGGGCCATCGCCGACGACCTGGAGCGCCACGGTTGGCCCACCGTGCTGCTGGACGTCCGCCCGATCACCGACCGGCCGGCGACCGACCGCCGCCTGGTGGTCCGGTGCGACGTCACCGACGAGGCGGCCGTCCACGAGGCGTTCCGGCGGTCCGGGGAGCACTTCGGCGCCCCGCCGTGGGGGTGCTTCGCCAACGCCGGGGTGTCCGGCGGCGCCGACCACTTCGTCGACGTCACCGTCGACCGGTTCCGCCGGCTGGTCGACCTGAACCTGGTCGGCTGCTTCATCACCATGCGCGAAGCCGCGCTGGCCATGCAGCCGGCCGGCGGCCGCATCGTGGCGACGGCGTCGGTGGCCGGCGTCACCGGTTCGCCGTGGTCGGGGGTGCCGTACGCCGCGGCCAAGGCGGGCATCATCAACATGGTCAAGCAGGCGGCCATCCGGCTGGCACCGCACGGCATCACCGTCAACGCCATCTGCCCGGGGCCGATCGAGACGGAGGCCGGCGGCGGGGCGATGCACGACCCGGTGGTGGCCGAACAGTTGGCCGCCCCGGTGCCCCTCGGCCGGATCGGGCAGCCGGAGGAGATCGTCGGGGTGTCCCGCCTGTTGGTCAGCCCGGAGGCGTCGTTCATCACCGGCCAGGTGATCGCCGTCGACGGCGGCATGACCGCCTGGTCCGGCTCCTTCCGACCGCTGCCGGTAGTCAGCTGACCTCGATCTCGGCCACCCGCTCGGCGAACCGCCAGCGGTCGTCCGCGCCACGGACCACCCGGTCGAGGTACCGGCCGAACGAACCCACCCGGGGCTCGCCGTCGGACTCGTGGACGAACATGAAGTAGCTGGCCACCGTGGCCCGGTCGCCGGTCACCGTGATGCGCGGTTCGACCACGACATGCTTGTGGTACACCGCCGGCGCCCGGGTGTGGTGCCGGACGAAGTCGAGCAGTGCCGCGTGGCCGTCGAAGCGGCGGTCGGTGGCGTCCCACCGCCCGCTGGTCGACGTCACGCCGTCGGCGCCCTTGCGGTGCCGCATCTCGAACACGCCGTCGGGGGCGAAGCAGTCCGCCCACTCCTCCTCCAGCCCGTAGTCGATCGCCTGCCCGTACCGGTACAGGAGGTCCAGGACACCCCGTTCGTCCTCCAACGCCGCCAGGCGACGCTCGAGGTCGGCCACGTCGCTGCCCATCGCCGCTAGTTGTAGGGCTGGCTACCCGAGTGCATGTGCCGGTCCAGCGAGTTCTTGTACTGGACCACGATGTACCGGTCCACCCACGTCCACTTCCCATCCACCCGCCGCCACTCGTCCTCGTAGCGTCCCGACACGATCAGCTCGAACACCTCGTCCGGGGGCTGGTGGGCGACGGTGTAGCTCGTCACCGACGTCGCCCGTGTGTTGTCCAGGTCGAAGTCGAACACGATGTTGGTGTACAGCTCCTTGCTGGCCCGGCCCCGGTCGGGGTAGACGATGTTCGTCCGGTCGTACTGGTCCCGGATCTCGTCGGTGCCCTTGAAGGCCTTCCGGCCGATCATGTCGGCGCCCATGGTGGCGTCGCCCATGATGTCCCCCACCCGCTGGAAGTCGCCGGCTTCCAGGGCGTGGCCGACCTGGAAGATCATCTGCTCGATCTCCCTCTGGCTGGACAACAGGTCCACCTGCCGCCGCAATTCGTCCAACTCGTCGGGCACCGTCTCCCCCTCGCCTCTCCCCCTCGCCCCATGGTACTTGTAGTTGACAAGTTACCGCGCGTCAACGGGCGGCGTCACCGGCACCGGCGGCGGACGGTCGGCCGTCGGCGGACGCGTGCTCCACCGCGTCGGCGAGCACGCCGCCGGGCCCGACTTCGCCGAGGTAGGAGGCCAGCAGCCGGGTCCGGTCCCGCAGGTCGGCCGCCTCCCCCCTCAGCACGCACTTGCCGCCGCTGATGACGACGGCCCGGTCGCAGACCTTCAGGGCCAGGTGGGTGTTCTGCTCGACCACCAAGATGGCCGTCTGGCTCCGGATGACGTCGAGGGCGTCGAACACCATGTTGGCCAGCAGCGGCGACAGCCCCAACGACGGCTCGTCGAGCAGCAGCAGCCGGGGGGCGCCCACCAGGCCGCGCCCGATGGCCACCATCTGCTGCTCGCCGCCGGACAGGGCGTACCCGAGCCGGCGGCGCAACGGCACCAGGGCGGGGAACAACTGGTAGACGTCGTCGATGGAGTACCCGGACCGGCCGTTGAGGGCGATCAGGCCCATCTGCAGGTTCTCCTCCACCGTCAGGGTGGGGAACACGTGGCGGCCCTCCGGGACGTGCACCAGCCCGAGCCGCGACACGTTGTCGGGGGTCATCCCGGCCAACTGGACCCCGTCGAACCGGACCTCGCCGTCGTGGGCGACCAGGCGTGACAGGGCCCGGAGGGTCGACGTCTTGCCGGCGCCGTTGGGGCCCAGCAGGGCCACGATCTCGCCCTCGCCGACCCGGATGTCGAGGGCGTCGACGGCCGTCGCCTGGCCGTAGCGGACGGTGAGGGCCTCGACCTCAAGCATCGCCGACCGCCCCGAGGTAGGCGTCGGCCACCCGCGGGTTCGTCCACACCTCTGCCGGCACCCCTTCGGCGATCTTCTCCCCCAGCTCCATCGCCATGATCCTCGGGCATATCCGGTCCACGAAGTCCACCTTGTGGTCGACCAGCACCATCGCCTGCCCTTCGCCCTGCAGCCGCTCCAGCAGGTCGCCCAGCGAACGGGTCTCGGCGTCGTTCAGGCCGGCGCTCGGCTCGTCGAGCAGGAGGATCTTCGGGTCCGCCGACAGCGCCCGGGCGATCTCCAGCAGGCGCCGTTGGCCGTAGGACAGCCGGGCCGCCGACTGCTCGGCCATCGGCAGCAGGCCGACGCCGCGCAACGCCTCCACGCCGACCTCCACCCGGGCGCGCTCCCGTCGGATCATCGACCGCCGTCCCAGCACCCCCCCGAACAGCCCGGTGCCCCGCCGGTCGTCGGTGGCGAGCATGACGTTCTCGATGCACGTCAGGTTGTCGTAGATCTGCGGCGCCTGGAACACCCGGAGGATGCCGGCCCACCGGGCCTGCTTCGGACGGCCCAGCCGGATGGGCCGGCCCTCGACGAGCAGCCGGCCGCTCGCCGGCACGATGCCGCAGACCGCGTTCAGGAACGTGGTCTTGCCGGAGCCGTTCGGCCCGATGATGCCCACGCACTGGCCGTCGTCCAGCCGCAGGTCGACCTCGCTCACCGCCCGGACCCCACCGAAGGAGACGGAGATCCCGCTCGCTTCGAGCAACGAGGACATCCCCCTACCCTTCTCCCCCGCCGGCCCCGTCGGGGGCTCCTCCCAGCAGCGACACCGGAAGGTCCTCCGGGCCGTTGGCCCATAGTACCGCCACCTTCTGCCGCTTCCAGCCCGGCGCCACCCGCGCCGACGACACGCGGTCGCAGAAGACGTCCACCGCCACCCGGGCCTCCAGCCGGGCCAACTGGGCGCCGGGACAGAAGTGGGGGCCGCCGCCGAAGGCCACGTGCTGGGGGCTGGCCGGGCGGTCCAGCCGGAAGCGGTCGGGGTCGGCGAACGCCCGGCCGTCCCGGTTGGCCCCGGCGATGGCCATCATCACCCGGGTGCCGGGCCGGAGCTCTTGGCCGTGCAGCTTCCGCGGCCGGGTGCACATCAGCGGCCGCCCCAGCACCGGCGGGTCCAGCCGCAGCGACTCCTCCACGGCGGCGGCCAGCAGGGACCGGTCCGCCCGGACCGCCCGGTAGAGCGCCGGGTCGGCGATCAGGCGCCCCAACAGGTTGGCGATGAGATGGGCGGTGGTCTCGTTGCCGGCGATCACCAGGTGCATGACGAGGACCCGGATCTGCCGCCGGGACAGGCGCACCCCGTCGGCCTCGGCGGACAGCAACCGGGACACCAGGTCGTCCCGCGGGTGCCGTTGCCGGTCGTCCATGGCGTCGTCCAGGTAGGCGGCGAACTCGGGGTGGCTCTCCTCGAACCGTGGCAGGTACCCGTCGGGGCGCGGAGCCGGCGCCGCCTTCACGTCCCAGACCACCCGGTCGGACCAGGCCTTGAAGCGCGGGTAGTCGGCCCGTGGCAGCCCGACCAGGTGCGCCAGCACCTGCGACGGGATGGGCACGGCGAAGTCGGCCACCACGTCGCCGCCCCCGGCGTCGACCAGGGCGTCCAGCAGCTCCCCGGCGGTCCGCCGGACGAACGGCTCCGCGGCGTTCACCAGCCGTGGGTGCAGCGCCGTCATGACCAGCTTCCGGATCGCCGCATGCCACGGCCCGTCCATCTCGCTCATCAGCCGTTCGTCGTCGTGCACCTTGACACCGGGCGGCCGCATCCCGCCCTCGTGGGAGAACCCCCCCGCAGCGCCGGCGCTGCGGAACCCGTCGGACACGTCCCCGTGGCGGGTGAGCATGAGGAGCCCGTCGGACAGGTGGGCCACCGGGCAGGCGTCCCGGACGCGGCCCAGCGCCGGCCAGTCGACGTCTCCGGTGGCGGCCCCGAAGATCCCGTCAATATCGAGATCGGCCATGAGCCCCGGAACGTCGACTGGTCGGCACCGCCGCTGTTGGACCGCCGCGCCTACCCGGCGAGCCGCCTAGTACTTCGGGTGGGTCAGGAACACCTTGGCGTTCTTCGGTGTGCCTGTCGCCGTGTAGCGGATGATGACGCCCTGGTGGTTGAGGACGTTCTTCGCATCCGCCTTGAGGACGCCGCAGGCCCCGCTGAAGCTGACCTTCGCCAACCCCTTCTGGATGGCCGCCGATGTGATCTTCCCGCCGGACGCCTTCACCGCCTTGGCGATCGCCATCACCCCGTCGTAGGCCCATGCCGAGTTGATCCGGGGCGCTGTCCCGTACTTCGCCTTGTAGGCCTTGGCGTAGGCCGCCACCGACGTGGAGTATGTCGGGTTGCCCGGGTTGCACGGGGCGGTGATGAGCAGGTTCTTCAGTTGCTCCGGCGGCACCAGGCCGCCGCTGGCGGTCTGCTCGGCACCGACGTTCGACAGGAACGGCACCAACTGGTTGCTCTGGGCCATCTCCTTCTGCTGCACCGCCAGCGGGTTCGGGTACCCCCAGCTAAACACCCCGTCGGCGCCCTGGGTGGCCAGGACGACGGAGCTCAGGTTTGTGGCCGTCTCGCTGTACGACTGGGTGGTGAACGGCTTCAGCTTGTTGCCCGCCAGGGCCGACGTGGCGGCGCTGGTGCCGATCTTGCCGTAGTTGTCGCTGCCGCCGGTGACGGCGATCTTCGACAGGTGCAGTGTCTTCACCATGTAGTTGATGCCGGACGACACCAGTGTCGGGTCGTAGCTGCCGGCGAACCACTGGTAGGCGCTGCCCTCCTTCGCCCCCTTCACGTCGAACGGGTCGGCGACGTCGGTGGCCAGGACCGGGATCTTCTCCTTGGTGATGTCCGACGCCAGCGCCGCCGACGCTGTCGGGGCGACGATGCCCACCATGGCGTTCGGGTTCTGGTTGGCGGCCCGCAGGAATGTGGCCACCGTCGCCTGCAGTGTCAGGATGTTGAGGGGCACCCGGAAGGTCACGATCTTGTGCCCTGTGATCCCGCCCTTGGCGTTCAACTGCTGCACCGCAAGGTTGGCACCGTCGTTGTAGTCGCTGATGCCGACCGCGCTCTCGCCCTGGATCTGCCAGAGATAGCCGATCTTTATCGGTGCCTTCGATGCCGCTCCCGCCGGCATCGGCAGGGTGGCCCCCACCGCCCCCACCGCCAGCGTCGCACCGACGACAGCACAGGACCGCCGAATTCTTGAACGAAACACAGAACCCCCTCTCGCCGTTCCAAAAATGATACGTCTACAGAGTATTTTTGTCAAGGGTTCATTGCATCCGGGTTACGGCGAGCCCGTGCCCGCCGCAGGCCGCCGCGGCACGGCTCAGCCGTCGGCGAGGAACTCGTCGATGGTCCGGTGGAAGTGGGCCAGGCGCAGCTCGTGACGCGACAGCGTCTGCTGCTGCAACCCCCCCATCCGCAGGCCGTCCTGCTGCCGCGGGAGGTTGACCAGGTCCTGCTCCACCGCCTTGCCGAGGCGGCGGCCGTCCTTCTCGGACAGGTTCGACCCTGTCATCTTCCCCAGCGGCGCCCTGACGGACGCCCGCTGCTCCGGCCTGGTCCACCGGAGGTTCTCGATCCGCAGGGTGCACCGGTTCGGGTCGTCGGGGTGCGGGAGCACCCAGCTACAGAAGACGTGGCCGGGGTGGCTGCTCAGGAGCAGGTTCGGGAACACGAAGTACTGCCAGACGTCGGCCACCTCGTCGTCGGCGAAGCGGCCGGTGTCGAACCCGGTGGCCTCGGTGGCCTCCCGCAGCACCTGGGCCACCATGACCTTGGCCGACGGCCCGTCGGGGGCGGCCGACGGGGTCCACCGCTCGTTGCCGTCCCCGCCACCACCGTCCCCGCCACCACCGTGCCCGTTGCCGGCCGGCGACCCGGTGCCCGGCGACCCGGTGCCGGCCGGCGACCCGGTGCCGGCGTTCATGAGGATGCGGGCGGCGACGGGCATCTGGCCCATGTAGGCGTCGTAGACGTCCTGCTCGGACACCTTCGGTCCCCGCTCGCTGGCCTCGGCGAACGGGGTGACCATCAGCGAGTGCCGTCCCATGACGGCGAGCCGGGTCCGCATCTCGTTGGTGAACTTGATCAACTGCGAGTGCAGGAACGGCAGGTGGTAGGTCTCCAAGAAGGCGTCCTGCAGCGTCTTCCAGTTGCTGGCGACGTCGATCTCGACGTTGAGGCCCACCGCCACGTGGTTGGCCAGGTCGTACCGCGCCAGCGGCCCGGCCACCGGCCCGATGAACTCGTCGAACGGCACGGTGCCGTCCGGCGTCGGGTTCACCATCACGAACCCGCCCCACACCTGGCAGCCGACCTCCGGCAGCCGGTACCGGTCGTCGTCGATCTCGTTGAAGAACTGCCGGTCGGTCACCCGGGCGAGTGTGCCCTCGAGCCGCCACGTCCAGGCGTGGTAGGGGCAACGGAGCGATCCGGACCGCCCTTCGCCCTGGCACAGCAGGTTGCCGCGGTGCAGGCAGGCGTTCCGGAAGCACCGGACACGGCCGTCGTTGCCGCGGACCAGGACGAACGACCGGTCGCCGACCCGGTGCTCGCGCCACGAGCCGGCCTCGGGGAGGTCGTCGTCCCGGCACGCGGTGTGCCAGCAGCGGAGCCACAGCCGGTCGATCTCCCGCTTCAGGAACTCCGGAGAGAAGTACCGGTCGGTGTCGATGTGGCAGTCGGCCTCCGGGAGGGCCAGCTCCGAGAAGACCCGGTCCTTGTCGTCGATGGGCACGGTCCCCGGCCGGACCGCCTGTTCACGACTGCGGGTGTCCACGATGGTCCCCCATCCCGCATGCCCTTCAGATCGGCATGCCGCTCGATTTGATCAGCATACCAACGACTCGGCCGGCGACCCGTCGGCGACCGACCGTCGCCAGCCCCACGGCTCCCACCTCACACCAGGGTCTCGGCCAGGGTCTCCGGCGCGAACAGGTCCTCGGGGGCCAACCGTCCCCGGGCCAGTCCCTGGCCGTGGGAGTACCGGAGGAACGTGTCGAGGGTGGTGCGGTTCGCCTCCAGGCCGTAGGGCCAGTAGTCGGCGCCCATCAGCCGCACCGTGTCCTCCAGCGCGGCCAGGCCCCACGGCAGGGACGTCTTGAGGGCGGTCACCTCGGCCAGGTCGGCGTAGGTGCGGGCCTTGGCCTCGGCGAACGCGTCGAGCAGCGACCGGGCGATCCAGCGGTTGGCCTCGTACACGTCGCGACGGATGACGACGGTGTGCATGATCGGGAAGATGCCGGTCCGGCGGAAGTAGTCGGCCTCCACCGCGACGTAGTCGGCGAACAGCCGCCGGACCGGGCACGCCGGATCGTCGGCCCGGAACGACGCCGGCGCCCGGGCGCTGTACAGCGCGTCGATGTCCCCCGCCACCAGCATGCCGTCGAGGGTGCGGTCGGCCGGGATCGGCCGGACGTCGATCCGTTCCGGGAGGTCGAGGCCCAGCTTCTCGGTCCTCCCGGCGTCGTGCAGCCCCCCGGTCCGGTAGGCCACGCGGTCGACCGGCACCCCGTGGTCGTCTTCGAGGATGCCCCTGATCCACACCGCCGCCGTGATCTGGTACTCGGGGACCCCGACGACCCGGCCGACCAGGTCGGCGGGTTCCCGCACCGGCCCGTCGGCCCGGACGTAGATGCCGTTGTGGCGGAACAGCCGGGACGGGAACACCGGGATGGCCACGAACGGCCGGTCCGGGTCGAAGAGGGACAGGACGTACGACGACAGCGACATCTCGGCGACGTCGAACTCCCGGAACCGGAGCATCCGGAAGAACGTCTCCTCCACCGGCAGGGTCAGGTGGACGAGGTCGATGCCGGGCGTACCGACCAGGCCCTCCCGCAGCGCCCGGGTACGGTCGTAGTCCCAGCAGGCCAGGCTCAGGCGCAGGGCCGACGGCATCAGTGGAACGCCGCCCCGCCGTCGACGTTGACGGTCTGGCCGGTGATGAAGTCGCTGTCCGGCGACGCCAGGAACGCCACGGTCCCCACCACGTCGGCCGGGACCTGGCGCCGCTTGACGGCCTGGCCGTCGATGATCGCCTGCACCTGGGCGTCGGTGACGCTGGGCCGGACGATGCCGGTGTCGACCGATCCGGGGGTGACGGCGTTGACGGTGATGCCGTCCGCCCCCAGCTCCTTCGCCAACGCCCTCGTCATGCCGACGACGGCCGCCTTGGACGTCACGTAGTGCAGGTAGTGCACCCGGCCGATGAAGACGGTGGCGGAGGAGATGTTGACGATCTTCCCTCGGCCGAGCCGCCGCATGCCGGGGACGACGGCCCGGGTGCACAGGAAGGTCCCCCGGACGTTCACCGCCATCACCCGGTCCCACTCGTCGACCGGGATCTCCTCGAACGGTCGCATGGCCAGGGTGGAGAACACCGAGGCGTTGTTGACGAGGACGTCGACGGTCCCCCAGGCCACGGCGGCCTCCCGCGCCATCCGGTCGACGGACGCCGGATCGGCCACGTCGACCTGGACGGCCACCGCCCGGTCGCCGCCGAGATCGGCGGCCACCGCGGCCGCCCGGGCGCCGTCGAGGTCGGCCACCACCACCGCGGCACCCTCGTCGGCCAGCCGGCCGGCGAACGCCGCCCCCAGCCCCTGGCCGGCGCCGGTCACCAGGGCCACCCGACCGGCCAGCCGCCCGGCGGCCGGCGGTCGGCCCCCCGGCCCTGCGCCGTCCGGCACGGCCCCACGGTCAGCCATCGGCCAGCCCCGCCAGCTCGGCCCGTGCGTCGACGGGGCGCCACCACGGCCGGACGCCGAGGTCGCCGGCGATGAGGCCGGCGACGACGTAGCCGGCACCGCCGGTGACGGCCCCGTTGGGGTGGGTGGCCGACCCGGCCAGGTAGAGGCCCTCGATGGGGGTGCGGTAACCGAAGTGGTTGTACATGACCTGGTCCATGCTGAGGGCGCCCATGAAGATGTCGCCGTGGCGCATGTTGGTCAGCTCCCGGGCGTACTCGTAGGCGGTGTAGGTGTAGGTGCCGAGCACGTTGGCGCCACCCATGTTGGGGGCGTAGCGCCGCCACTTCTCCAGGATCGCCTCGGTCATCGGGCCTTCGGCGCTCCGGAGGTTCTCGTGGTCGCCTTCGGGGGCGTACGGCACCACGTGCCAGGCGTAGGCGGTGTGCCGACCCGGCGGCGCCTGGCTGGGGTCGAGCACCGACAGGGCGCCGGCCCCGAACTGGACGTTCCTCGGCAGGTGCCCCGCCTCCACCTCGTGGTGGGCCTGCGTCAGGCCGGCGATGGTCTCCGACCCGATGTTGTACTTGAGCGCCCGGTCGACGTTGGGATCGAAGGCCGCCGACCGGTACGCCGGCGGCTCGGCCAGGGCCAGGTGGACGCCGAACAGGGTCCAGGTGGTGTAGTGGAACCGGTCCAGCCGGGCCAGGAAGTCGGCGTCCATCTGGTCGCGGCCCACCATCTGCTCGAACGTCTGGTGGACGTCGACGGTGCTGGCCACGAACCGCCGTGCCCGCACCACCCGGCCGCCGGCCAGCTCCACCCCGGTGGCCCGGCCCCCGTCGACCACGATCCGGTCGACGGCCGTCTGGTTGAGGAACCGGCCGCCGGCGGCCACGAACGACTCCATCAGTCCCCGCGCCAGGTTCCAGCTACCGCCGGCGCAGAGCTGGTAGCCGGTGCTCAGGTCGAAGGCGCGGACCAGTGATCCCAGCGGGCTCGACGTGCCCAGGGTCTCGTGCAGCACGGTGCCGAACAGCGACAGCTTGAACAGGAACAGCACCCGTACCCGCTCGTCCTCGAACAGGGACTCCACCACGTCGCCCGGCTGCATCCGGGTGAGGGCCAGGAAGTCACGCCCCAGCTCGCTGCGCTCCAGCAGGGCCTCCCGCTCCGGCTGCGGGAGCGGCTGGCTGAACCGCTCCTTCAAGAAGATCCGGCGGGTCATCTCCTCGGCCCGGCCGTTCCACTCCGAGAACGTCGCCGCGTCCTTGGCGGAGAACCGGGAGATGCTGGCCAGGGTCTCGTCGAGCTCCCGGGAGAACACCAGCGCCGAGCCGTCCTCGTGGGGCTGGGCGAACTCGTAGCGGGGCGTCACGTACCGGACGCGGTCCGACAGCTCCAGGTCCCGGTACCAGGGGGTGGCGGTCAGGTCGAAGTGGTTGACGGAGTGAAGGTTGTGGTAAAAGCCCGGCAGCGTCCGTTCCTCGGTGGACAGCCCGCCGCCGTACTGCAGCCGCCGCTCGACCAGCAGCACCCGCAGGCCCGCCCGGGCGAGGTAGCCGCCGAGGATGAGGCCGTGGTGGCCGGCGCCGATGATGACGCCGTCGTACTCGTCCACCCGCCCTGGTTCAGCCATCTGCCGCCTCCCTCCGTCCCGGCACGGTCCGCACCGTCGCCCCGGTCACGGCGCCGCGGGGCCCAGGCGGACCGTCACCGCCTTGGTCTCGGTGAACGACCACACCTCTTCGACGCTCTCCTCGCGGCCCATCCCGGAGTCCTTCACCCCGCCGAACGGCATCCCGACGAAGTGGCGGGACGCGGTGTTCACCCAGACGTAGCCGGCCTCCACGGCGGCGGCCAGTCGGTGGGCCCGCGAGAGGTCGTTCGTCCAGATGCTGGCGGTCAGGCCGAGCCGGCCGTCGTTGATCATGCGGACGGCCAGGTCGTCGTCGTCGAACGGCGTCACCACCAGGACGGGCCCGAAGATCTCCTTCCGCCACAGCCGGGAGGTGGGCGGCACGCCGACGAACACGGTCGGCTCCACGAAGGCGCCGGCTGCCGGCACGCCGGCCGGCACGCCGCCGCCGGTCGCCAGCCGCAGGCCCTCGGCTCGGCCGTGGTCGATGTACCCGAGCACCCGGTCCCGGTGCTCGGGGGTGATCATGCTCCCCATCTCCGTGGCCGCCTCCAGCGGGTCCCCGACCACCACCCGCCGGGCGCCGTCGACGACCGCCTCCACCACCTCGTCGACCAGGCGGCGGTGGACCAGCAGCCGGGAGGTGGACCCGCAGGACTGGCCGCCGGTCCAGTGGAAGTTCATCCCCACGACCGCCCCGGCGGCCGCCTCCGCCGGTGTGGCGTCGGGCAGCACCAGCATCGGGTTCTTCCCGCCGAGCTCCAGGGTGACGGTCTTGATCCCGGCCGCCGCGGCCGCCTGCAGCACCGCCTGCCCGGTCCCCACGCTCCCGGTGAACGCCACCCGGCGGACCGACGGGTGGCCGACCAGGGCCGGGCCCACCCGGGACCCGGCGCCGGACAGGAACGACACGGTGCCGGGCGGCAACGCCTCGCCGACCAGCTCGCCCAGTCGCAGCGCGGACAGCGGGGCCTGGTCCGGCGCCTTCATCACCACCGTGTTCCCGGCCAGCAACGGTGCCGCCAGCCGGGAGGCCGAGAACATGAGGGGATGGTTGTACGGCACGATGCGGCCGACGACGCCGAACGGCTGCCGGACGGTGTAGTGCAGGTGGTCCCCGTCCCCCGGGAGGCTGGAGCCGGACAGGGCCAGGCTCCAGTCGGCGTAGTGCTCGATGAGGTCGACCGCCAGGTCCACGTCCCCCCGCATGGCGGTCACCGGGTTGCCGGTGTCGAGGGCGTCGAGCCAGCCGAGCTCGTCACGGTGCCGCCGGAGCAGCGCGGCGACCGACCGCAGGGCGGCGGCCCGCTGGCGCACCGGCACCGCCCGCCACTCCGCCGCCGCCCGGTCGGCCGCAGCCACCGCGGCGTCGACGTCGTCGGTCGTCGCGTCGGGCACCTCGGCCAGCAGCTCTCCGGTGGCCGGGGCCCGGACGGCGCAGGTGGCCCGGTCGCCGGCGGGCCGGAGCTCGCCGCCGACCAGCATCGACCACTGCCGGGAGCGGAGGTCGGCGGCGGGCACGCCGCCCATCATGGCGCCGGTCCGGGACGCCGTCACGTGGCTCCCCGGCCCGACCGGTCCCGGCTGCCCCGGACGGCGACGGCCGGTGTGTCGCCGTAGAGCCAGTCGGCCTCCTGGTAGTCCGTCGGTGACCGGCGGGCGAACAGCTCGTTCCGCAGCAGCACCGCCACCCCGTCGGTGTGCCAGATCTCGCCCCACGTTCGGGCGTTCCGCTGCACCCGCGAGGCCCGTGGCACCCGGGTCCGCTGGTACTCGTCGAGCGCTCGCGCCAGCTCGCCGGCCGGCAGGCCGCCGGCGGCGACGTTGCCGACGACGTGGTCGGCGACGGCCCGGCCGAGGCAGTCGGCGTCCTCGAACGCCTGGCAGGCACCCTGGGCCAGGTACTGCAGCATGGGATGGGCGGCGTCACCGAGCAGGGCGATCCGGCCGGTGGCCCACCGGTCGATGGGCTCCCGGTCGTACATCGGCCACCGCTGGTCGAGCCACAGCGACGGCAGCGCCTGGCGGACGGACGAGCAGGCGGCGCCGAACCGGTCCTGCAGCTCCTCCGGCGTCCCCCAGTCGGCCTGGCCGCCGAAGAACCGTTCGCTGCGGAACACGGCCACCTGGTTGTACATCCGGCCGCCCCGCAGGGCGTACTGCACCAGGTGCATGCCGGTGCCCACGTAGACCTGCACGTCGCGGAGGTCGGCGTGGCTGTCCACGGCCTCGATGGGGAGGGCCCCGCGGTAGGCGACGTAGCCGCACGGGATCGGCTCGTCGTCGACGAAGAACGTCCGGAGCGTCGAGTTGAGGCCGTCGGCGACCACCACGGCGGCGGCCCGGAACGACCGGCCGTCGAGGCAGTCGACCTCCGCGCCCCCGGCGTCCTCCCGGACGGCGACGGCGTGGCCGTCGTTGACCAGCGCCACCCCCTCGGCCCGGCAGGCGTCGAGGACGACGTCGTGCAGGTCCTTGCGGTGGAGGACCACGTAGGGGGCCCCGTACCGTTCCAGGAAGGCCCGGCCGAGCTCCATCGACGTGAGCTCCCGCCCGGTCATGGCGTCCGACAGGACCAGCCGGCGCGGCCGGACCCCGGCGTCCATGACGGCGTCGAGCAGGCCCCACCGCCGCAGGATCCGGGTGGCGTTCGGCGCCAACTGCAGCCCGGCGCCGATCTCGCCGAACTGGGGGGCGCTCTCCAGCACGGTCACCTGATGGCCGCCGCGGGCCAGCCCCAGCGCCGCCGACAGGCCGCCGATCCCGCCGCCGACGACGACGAACCCACCTTCCAGGTCGACGGGCGCGGCGGTCACCGCGCCGGCTCCCGACGGCCGGCCGACGGCCGGGCCGTCACAGCCACGGTCGCAGCGCCGGGAGCGGGCCGGCGGGGGACACCGTCAGGCCGGCGCCGCCGCTCCGGCCGCTCAACCACGCCGCCAGGCCGGCGACGGTGCCGCCCACCCGGGGGCCGCCCACCTGGGTGCCGCCGACCCGGGAGTTGCCGACGGGCCCGACCGCCAGCGGGCCCCGGCCGTCCGTCGGCACGATCTCGAAGCCGGCGTCCCTTCCCACCGCCGCCCAGGCCGCCAGCTCGGTGAGCAGCGCCGCCGCCATGTCGGGCGGGACGTCGCCGAAGGTGGGGCCGGTGCCCAGGTCGACGGCGTGCACCCAGACCTCACGGCAGCGGATCCACGGGATCTCGGCGGCGGCGACCTGCCGGCCCCGGCCGCTCGTCACCGTGGCTCCCCAGGCCTCGGCCGGCAGGGCCGCCACGGCGTCGTCCAGCCGAGCGGACGACGACTCGAGCTCGGCCAGCAACCGGTCCAATGGCAGCGCCGACCCGGCGGCGATGTCGGCGTCGCGCTGCGCCGGCCCGGCGTACATGGGCGTCGGGACCCCCGTCCGCGCCCAGGCCAGCAGATTGCAGAGCCCGTCGGCGTTCCGGGCCACGTGGGCCAGGACGTGGGCGTTGGACCACCCCGGCAGCCCGCTGGGCTCGGTGGCCCGGTCTGCCGTCAGCCGTCCGGCGGCGTCCCAGAAGGCGGCGGTGCCGGCCCGCATCCAGCCCACCCGGCGCCGGACCAGCTCCAGGTCACCGCCCTTGGCGGCCGGCGGCCCACCCTCCCCGGCCGGCCGGCCGGCCTGCGGGGCGGTCATCGGGGTCCCTGCGCCGGACGGCGGTCCAGCCCCAGCTTCTCCATCACCGGGGCGTCCGAGAACGTGAAGAGGTCCATGTCGGTGGTCGGACGGACCGCCATCGGGCACCACGACGGCACCACGAACACGTCGCCCCGCCCGACCGCCCGGTCGTCGCCGTCGAGCGACACGACCCCCTCGCCGTCGAACACCTGCCAGACCGACGAGCCCACCCGCCGTTCCGGGCGGATGTCCGACCCGGCCACCATCCGGTGCATCTCCAGGCGGATGGTGGCCAGGGCGTCCGCGCCGGTGCGGACGTCGGTGAACCGGACGGCGGCGTGGCCCGGGCCCACCGGCCCGACGTCGCTTTCGTTCCCGACGGCGAGCTGCTCGGCCAGGGCGGCGTCGGTGTGCTCCCACCGGTAGGCGACGAGGGTCGACGCCGGCCGGGTGGTGTCGACCCCGAGGGGGCGCAGCCCGGGTCGGCCCCAGAGGCGTTCCGACCGGGACCGGGCCGGGATGGCCCGCTCGGCGACCCCGTCGTCCCCGAGCTCGAAGAACGTGGCGTCGAGCGTCGACAACAGCGGGATGTCGAGGCCGTCGAGCCAGCACATCGGTGCCGACCGAACGTTGTGGTGACCATGGAAGGCCCGCCCGGGGGTGAGCAGGACGTCGCCCCGCCGCATGGCGACCGGGTCGCCGTCGACCACCGTCCACACCCCTTCGCCCTCCACCACGAAGCGGAAGGCGCTCTGGCTGTGCCGGTGGGTGGGCGCCGTCTCCAGCGGGCCGAGGTACTGGATCGCCGCCCACAGCGTGGCGGTGGCGTACGGTTCCGGACGCAGGCCGGGATTGGCCAGGGCGATGGCCCGCCGTTCCCCGCCACGACCGACCGGGACCAGCCGGCCGGCCCGCTCGGCGAGCGGCAGCAACTGCTGCCACCGCCACAGGTGGGGCACCGCCCGCGGTTTCGGCTCCGAGGGCATCAGGTCGTCCCGGACCGTCCACAGCGGAGCCAGGTCGCCGGCGGCGAAGTCGGCGTACAGTCGCTCCAGCCGGGGGTCGGCCTCCGGGTCGGCCTGTGCCAACGTTCGGTCCCCCTCCCTGCCCGGAGCACTTCCCCGGGTCCGACGATACGAATAGTATGTGTACTGATGACAGTACACCCCAAGAATAGACCGTGGGCTGAGTAGTTCGTGACGACGCGGGCCGTCGACTGCGACGTGCTGGTGGTGGGCGGCGGGGTCGCCGGCTGCGTCGCCGCCGCCCGGGCCGCCGAGCACGGCGCCTCGGTGGTGCTCGTGGACAAGGCCCGGTCGGTGCGGCGGTCCGGGGACGCCGGGCGGGGGCTGGCGTTCCTGACCACCTACCTCGACCTCGGTGAGGAATGGGACACCCCGGAGGCGTTCGCCGACTGGTACTGCGACATCGCCCTCGGCCTGGTCGACATGGCGGTGGCGTGGCCGCTGGCGGTGGAGCCGATGCCGGCGGTCTGCCGGTACCTGGAGCAGACCGGCCTCTCCCTGACGGACGCCGACGGCGGGTACAACCGGCTCCAGCGGATGTGGGCGCCGGGGCCCATCGTGGTCAAGTTCGACGGTGCCGACCTCAAGCCACGGCTGGCCGAACGGGCGCTGGCCACGCCGGGCGTCACCTTCGTCGGGGGCACCCACGTCACCGCCGTCCACCGGGACGCCGCCGGCCGGGCGGTCGGGGCCACCGGCTTCGACATCCGGTCCTGTGAGGTGACCACCTTCCGGGCCGGGGCGGTGGTGCTCGCCGCCGGCAACGCCGAGCGGGTCGTCTTCAACTCCCCCCGGCGCGACCCGTTCAACACCTACCACCGCCCGTACCACGGGGCCACCGGCTTCGCCCTGGCCGCCCGGGCCGGTGCCACCGCCGCCAACATCGAGTTCCTCGGCACCTTCCTGTTCCCCCGCGGCTTCGCCACCGGGGCGATGGGCAACCTGCTGGAAGCGGGCGGGCGACTGGTGAACGGCAACGGGGACCTGGTGGCCGAGCTGCCGGACCTTCCCGGCGACCGGCGGTTCGGCTACGGCATCGTCGGCAAGGCCGCCGCCGAGGCGCTGGCCGGCCGCGGCCCGCTGTACATCGACTGCACCCACCTCGGCCCGGCGGCCTTCGAGGCGCTGGCGTCCAACCTGTCGTACGACGCCCCGCTGTTCGGGGAGTTCCTGGAGGCGTCCGGCATCGACCTCCGGCGCAACCCGGTGGAGTTCGAGCTGTTCAACGGCGCCTGGTCGGCCACCGGGTCGCCGAAGGGCGTCGTGGTCGGGCCGGACGGCCAGTCGGCGGTGCCGGGGCTGTTCGTGGCCGGCGACCTGGCCACCCCGGCCTACGCCTTGGCCGGGTCACTGGCCACCGGCTACGTCGAGGGCGCCGCCGCCGCCCGCGTCGCCGCCGAGTCCGCACCCCCGGCCCTCGACCCCGAGGTGGCCGACGCCGAACGGGCCCGCGTGCTGGCCCCGCTCGGCCGGACCACCGGCATCGGCTGGCGGTCGTTCGAGCGGGAGCTGCAGGAGGTGATGACCCAGTACGTCGGCATGGCCCGCAACGCCGTCGGCCTGCGGCAGGCCGCCGGGTACCTGGCCCGGTACGCCGACGCCGCCGGAGAGATCCGCGCCGCCGACGGCCACGAGCTGGTCCGCGCCCACGAGGCGCTGGACCTGTGCCTGTTCGACCAGATGATGACGGCGGCGGCGGCCGAGCGGGACGAGACCCGGTTCAGCTTCCTGATGGGCCACTACCGCACCGACCGCCCGCAGGCCGACGACGCCGCCTGGGCCGGCGTGGCCGTCACCGTCACCCACGACGGCCGGGCCCCTCTGGCCGGGCGCACGGTCCCCACCCCCTCCTGGCGGGAGCGGCAACTGGCCGCCCTCGCCAGCCGCACCGGTGCCGGCGGGGCGGCGGCTGCCGGCTCCGGCCAGGGCGGATCGCCGACGGGCGGTCGGGCCTGATGCCTCCCCGTATCGACCGGGACCGTTGCACCCTGTGCGGTGCCTGTGAGGACGCGTGCCCCGGCGACATCCTCCACACCGACGGCGGTGTCGATCGGCTGGTCCGGTACCCCGACGAGTGCTGCCACTGCGACGTCTGCCGTCTGGAGTGCCCCGAAGACGCCATCGCCATGGCGTTCCCCTGGAACATGCTGCAGCAGCCCGTCGTCCTCCCCCGACCCGGAGGTCCCTCCCGTGCCTGAGGTCAGCTACACCACCGAGATCGCCCGTCCCGCCGACGAGGTGTGGCAGTACGTCGAGGACTTCGACAACTGGGCCCACCTGATGATCGGCTACCAGAAGCTGCGCATCGTCACGGACCGGCAGTCCGTGTGGACGCTGCGCGGCGACGTCGGCATCCTGTCCCGGGAGGTGGACGTCCAGGTGGACATCACCGAGTGGGACCCCCTCCACCGCGTCGCCTTCGTCGTCCAGGGGCTCACCGAGCGGCTGGAGGGCAGCGGCTCGTTCCTGCTCGAGGAGGTCGGCGGGGACCCCGGCGCCGACGGTGCGGCCGGCCCCACGGCCGGCGGCGGCCCGGCACCGGCGCCGGCTCGGCGAGGGCTGTTCTACCGTTTTCGACTGGCCATGGCCCGGTCCCTGCTGCGGCGGATGCGCCGACGGTCGGCCCGGACCGGCGGCGCGGGGACCGGCCGGCCGGAGGGGCCGGCGGCACCAGCCCGGTCGGCGCCGGTGACCACCGGATCGCCGGCGGTCGGTTCCCGGCTGACGTTCCGGCTGGCGGTCACCCCCGGCGGTCCGATGGCGCCGATGCTGGAGGTGCTGATGGAGCCGATGCTGGAGCCGGCGGCGGAGGACCTGGCCCTCGGGATCCGGCAGGCGCTGGAGGGCGGGGCGGGCTGAACGGGCCTCGGCCGCCCGTTGCCCGCCGGCCGCCCGTTGGCCGCCGGCCTCCATCAGGCGGCCTCCATCAGGCGGCCTCCATCAGGCGACCGACCGTCCGCGACGGTCCTGTCAGTCGGCCAGCCCTTCGTGCCGGCGGATCTGCAGGTCGTCCAGCATCCTGGCCACGTCGGCCTTGAGGTTGTCGGGCAGCGGCCGGCGGGGCGGCCGGACGTGGCCGCCGGGCAGGCCGAGCTGACGCAGCGCCTCCTTCAGGCCGCGGGTGTTGCCGTACGACGAGTCGGCCGCCAGCAGCTTCAGGACGGTGGTGAAGGCGGCGCTCATGGCGGGCAGGTCGCCGGCGACGAAGTGGTCGACGACCGCCTGGCTGAGGCGCGGGGCCAGGTTGGCCTGGGAGCTCATGTAGCCGTGGCCGCCCATCATCAGGTGGGCCGGCACCTGGGCGATGCCGCCGCAGAGCACCTCGACCCGGTCCCCCACGGCTTCCATCAGGCGGGTCAGGTAGTTGATGTCGGGGGTGCTCACGTTCAGGCCGACGATGCCCGGGAACTCGTCGAGCAGGCGGACGATCAGGTCGACGGGGAGGACGTAGCCGGCCAGGTGGTGGGAGGACAGGACGGCGGGCAGGTCGACGTTGGCCAGCACCTCCCGGTAGAAGTAGGTGAGCTCCTCGTCGGTCGGACGGAGGCCGTGGCCCTGGTCGAGGGAGTACACCTGGACGGCGTCCAGGCCGGCTTCGGCGGCCAGGGCGGCGAGCTCGATGGCCTGGCGGGCGCTGCGGGGCTCCACCCCCATCGCCCGCACCGGCACCCGCCCCTTCAGCCGCTCGGCGGCGATCCGCAACACCCGGCGGTTCTCGTCGTCGGAGAACGTGAACGCCTCCCCGCTGGCCCCGCCGGCCACGTAGACGCCGACGTCGGCGTCACCCAGCCGGTCCAGGTGGCCGGCCAGGCCGTCCTCGTCGAGGTTCCCGTCGGCGTCGAACGGGGTGATGCTGATGACGTAGCACCGGCGCTTGGCGACCACGGTGGGCACCTCCATGGCGGGTTCGGAGACGGTTCAGAAGATGCAGAGCGGGTTGACGGCCGAGCCGGTGCTCTTGGGGATCCGGAGGGGGGCGACGGTGTACAGGAACTCCCACCGCCGTTCCTCGACGCAGGCCCTCGCCAGCTCCTCCACCGCGGCGTGGTCGACCAGGTTCAGGCCGACGGCGGCCGACGCCACCTGGTGCAGCGGCAGGGTGACCCGTTCGTAGGGAGACGGCATCCGCTCGGTGCAGTCGGCGCTGAACAGGCAGACCTCCCGCTCGTACATCCACTTCACCGTCTCCGGGGAGAGCCCGGTGCGGCCCTGGGCGAAGCTGCCGTCCTCGGGCCCCTCCACCGCCTCCCGGGCACCCAGGCCGGTGCGGACCAGCAGGGCGTCACCGGTGCCCACCCGGACCCCCTCCATCGCCTCGGCCGCCTCGAAGTCGTCCACGGTGACGTACTCCAGGTTGGGCAGGTAGTCGACGCCGCGGGCCCGGGCCACGTCGAGCAGGACGCCGCGGGTGACGATGCCGTTGCGGAGGGCGTACACCGATCCGAAGTCCATGCCGTCGTCGTGGACGTGGTCGACGGCGTCCTTGCCGTTCCACATCTTCCCCTCGAAGAACACGTGGGTGACGCTGTCGAGGTGGGTCACCTGGGGCCCGTGTGGGAGGTAGGCGATCCTCTCGGCACAGGCCGGCGGTTCCCCCGGGCCGGTGCCCTTGGCCATCATGGTCAGCTCCACCGGCTTGTTCCGGTTCTTGGCACTCGGCTCGGTGTCCAGGTCCTGGCCGACCGACACCACCCGGCCGGACACCACCAGCCGGGCCGCCTCCACCACCTTCGCCGGGGTCACGAAGTTCATGGTCCCCAGCTCGTCGTCCGGGCCCCAGCGGCCGACGTTGGAGAGCGAGGTGAAGTACTCGAGTACCACCTCCTCGGGCGGCGGTGCGTAGGTCAACGGGTCCTCCTTCCCTTGTCAGGCCCCGACGGCCTGGCCGATGAGGTACCCCATGGTCATGCCCGACGCCAGGGTGGCGCCGGCGCCGGGATAGCCCGGGCCGAAGATGCTGGCGGACACGTTGCCGCAGGCGTACAGCCCCGGCAGCGGCCGCTCCTCGGCGTCCAGCACCCGGCCGTCGGTGTCGACCAGCGGGCCGCCCTTGGTGCCGATGCACCCGTAGTGCAGCTCGACGGCGTAGAACGGCCCGTCCACCAGCGGCCCGAGGTTGCAGTGCGGCTGGTGGGTCTTGTCGCCGCGGTACCGGTCGTACGCCGACTCCCCACGGTGGAACTCCGGGTCGACCCCGTCCGCCGCCGTGCGGTTGAACGCCTCCACCTGGCTGACGAGGCCGTCCTCGTCGATGCCGACCGCCCGGGCCAGCTCGGCGATGGTGGGCGCCTCGTGGACCCAGCCCGGGGTGGGGGCGTCCGGGGTGAGGGTGCCCACCGAGTACGACCGGCGGTAGTTGGCGTCGAACACCAGCCAGCACGGCACGTTCTCGAACTCGTAGCCCACCGGGTCGAAGTGGGCCATGGCCTTTACGAAGTCGTTGTAGTTCATGGCCTCGTTCACGAACCGCCGACCGCGGCGGTTCACGACGAGGCTGCCGGGTAGCGTCCGGATGCCGCTGGTCGTCCGGTGCAACGGCCGGCCGTCGTAGGTGTCGCCGACGACGTCGAGCATCGGCCCCCACCACGCCTCGGTCATGTTGCCGAGGCCGGCCCCCACCGCCATGGCCATGCGCAGGCCGTCGCCTTCGTTCGACGGCGGGCTTCCCGGGGCCACCATCGGCACGCCGAGGAACCGCTTCACGTACTGCTCGTTCCACTCGAAGCCCCCACTGGCCAGCACCACGCCCTCCGCCGCCTCGACCATCTCGGTGGCGCCGTCCGGGCCGTCCACGACCACCCCGGTGACCCGTCCGCCGTCGGTGACCAGCTCCCTGGCCGGGGCGCCGTTGCGCAGCACCACCCCATGGCGGAGGCACGCTTCCATCAGCTCGCCGACCAGGGCCGCCCCCATCCCGGTGATGTGGTTCCTCGTCCGCTCGGCGATGAGCGCCCAGTTCCACCGGTCCAGCGTGTCCATGCCCCACTCGTCCAGCTCCAGCTTGGTGATCGGCACGGTGCTGTGGGTGGGGCGGACCTGCGTCCGCAGGTCGCCGAGACGCTTGGCGTCGTAGAGGCCGACCTGGAGGGTCCGGCCCCCCGGCCGGGCACCGGGCAGGTGGGGCTGGTAGTCGGGGTGCTCCAGGTTCGGGCTGAACTCCAACCCGGTCTCGGCCTCCAGGAAGTCCAGCAGCTCGTTCACCGTGTCGACGAACCGGACCAGCAGGCTCTCGTCCACCCGGCCGAGGGTGTCGGCTCGGAGGTACCGAAGGGCATCCTCCCGGCTGTCATCGACCCCGGCCTTGGCGGCGTACTTGTTGGCCGGTGCCCAGATGGACCCGCCGGAGACCACGCTGGTGCCGCCGTAGACCGGCGTCTTCTCGAGGACCAGGACGCGCCGGCCGCGGACGGCCGCCGACAGCGCCGCCGTGAGGCCGGTGGCGCCCGAGCCGACGACGACGACATCGAAACGCTCCGTCATGGCTGAACCCTCCCACCGCGACGTCGCGCCGAGAACGGTGGCGCACGTTCGCCAAATCGTCAGTATACATACTAGCCTGCGACCACGCCACCGGCGCCGGCCGGGCCACCCCGGAGGTGGTCGGAACCGGTCGCCGGCCGGCGGGGGACCACCCGGGCCGGGTCAGGGCGGTCGGCTAGATTTGCGTGCTCCGGCTACCCATGGAGGCTCGTTCGTTGCGCAGAGTCAGTGCGGATACGGGGCAGGACGCCCCATCGAAGACCTGGGCGAACGACACCCGGAGGATCTTCGACGCCTGGCGTGAGCTCCGGCGCGGGCCGATGCGCCTGCTCCGCCAGGAGCTCTACGGGACCGGAGCCGACGCGCTCGACCCGGCGCAGGTGGACTCCCTCGAGGTGATCGTCACCCGCGACGGATGGCGGATGAGCGAGTTCGCCAACGCCCTCCACATCGATCCGTCGACGGCCACCCGGATGATCAACCGGCTGGTCCACGAGGGCATGGTGGACCGGGCGGTGACCCCCGACGACGGCCGGGTCGTCATCATCCGGGCGACCCCGAAGGGGGTCAGCGAGTGCGCCCGCATCCACGCCGGCCGGCGGCAGCTCATGGAGCGGTTCCTGGCCGGGTTCACCCCCGGCGAGGTGGCCACCCTGGCCGAGCTGATGGGCCGGCTGGCCGACGGCGTGGCCCTGGTGGCCCGGGAATCACGCCTGGAGCAGGCGCGCCTGGAGCAGGATTGAGCAGGTGGACTGCCCGGGCCGGTCAACCACCGTGGGCGACGACGTCCCGCGTGGTGACCTCGTTCCCCCGGACCACCTTCTCGAGCAATGTCATGAACTGGTCCACCTCGGCCGCGGACAGCGGCTCCACCAGGCGGACCCCCACCCGCTCGACCGCCGGCGTCGCCTTTCGGAGGGTGGCCGTCCCGGCGCTGCTCAGCTTTAGCAGCCGCCGCCTGCCGTCTGTGGTGTCCCGGACCCGCTTGATCAGCCCCCGCTTCACCAGCCGGGCGACCACGTCGGCGATGGTCGACCGGTCGAGGTGCACCCGTTCACCGAGGGTCTTCTGGTCGATCCCCGGTTCGGCGACGAGGACGTTCAACACGGCGAACTGGATGGAGGTGAGCGAGTCGTCGACCTCGGTGGACCAGATGAGGTTGTGCGCCTGCTGCGCCCGGCGGATCAGGTGGCCCGGCGCCGTGGTCAGCTCGATCCCGCCGTCCCGGCCGACGCCGTTCGACCGACCGTTGCCGTTCGACCGACCATTGCCGGCCGGCCGGCCGTTGCCGTTTGGCCGGGACGTCGCTGCCCGCTTCATCGGCACGCCACCCTCCCCCCGCGGCCGGTGTCGGCCGGCGATGCCGTCGTCGGGCGTCGGTCCCCACGGGACCCGACCGACAACCGGTCCGTCCGAGATGGCTCTCCTCTCCTCACTACGCAGTCTCCATCGGTCGTAACGGCGGGTACAACCGGCATGGTAACGCTTCTGGCTCCGGAGAGAATCTTTCCTTGTAGGATGCAATAGTTGTCCCAAGGGTCATTGTGCTATACAACTTAATCGGGACCAGCCGGTCGTCGACCGGTGACGGGTGGGCCGGCCCAGGCCGAGGCGGAGCATCCCGTCGGAGGGCCCCGGCGGGCAGGAACGGTTCGGGCACGGTAATGGAGGAGAGCACATGGACTTCGAATTCGATCCCTTCGATCCTCAATATTGGGAAAATCCCTACCCCTATTACGCCGAGATGCGAAACCACCACCCGGTGTACAGGCGGGAGATCCCGAACTATCGCATCTGGCCGCACTACTGGATGATCTCCAGGGCGGCGGACGTCGACAGCTCGCTGGCCGACTGGCGCACCTTCTCGTCCGCTGCCGGCACCCTGATCGACACCGACGCCTCGCTGCTCCCCGAGACCATGTTCCACATGGACCCGCCCCGACACGACCAGTTGCGGTCGATCCTGTCCCGGGTGTTGACCACGTCCCGGGTGGCCGGGCTCGAACCGGTGGTCCGCGCCCAGGCGGAGGAGCTGGTGGCCGCCTTCCGGGAGGACGGGTCCGCCGACGTCGTCACCCAGTTCGCCCGGTCGATCCCCACCAACACCATGTGCACCCTCATGAACCTGCCGTGGGAGGACCACGAGAAGTTCCTCCGATGGAACCTGGACACCCTCGGCGGTGGTGACTTCACCAGCGAGTCGGCGCTGAAGGCCTGGGGGGAGATGGACGCCTACTGGAAGGACCTGGTGGTAAAGCGGCGGGAGGAGCAGACCGACGACCTGGTGTCGCTCATCCTCAATGCCCAGGTGGAGGGCGAGGACCTCAGCAACGAGGAGATCTCCGGTTTCTGCGGCCTCCTCCACGACGCCTCGCAGAACACCACCATCAACATGATCTGCAACGCCATCATCTCCCTGGGGCGGTTCCCCGACGTGCAGCGGGCCCTGCGCAACGAGCCGGAGCGCTGGCCGACGGCGCTGGAGGAGCTGCTCCGGTACGAGTCGCCGGTGCAGGGTCTGGCGCGCAAGACCATGCGGGACGTCACAGTCAGCGGCACCACCATCCCCGCCGGCGACCAGGTCCTCATCCTCTACGGGTCGGCCAACCACGACGAGACCGTGTACGACCACCCCGACGTCCTCGACATCGACCGAAAGATCAAGTCCCACTACACGTTCGGCCACGGCATCCACTACTGCCTCGGCAACGCGGTCGCCCGCCTGGAGACCCGGGTGGCCCTCCAGGTGATGCTCAAGAACCTGAGCGAGTGGGAGGTCGACGAGAGCACCATCGTCCGCGGGCAGTTGGTGCCCACCCGGGGCGTCAACCGGGCGGTCATCAACTTCGAAGCCGCGTAGGCCGTCCGGGAGGCCACCGATGGCCGCCTCCCGGACGGCGATGCCATATCGCCGGCGGCCCTTCGACGTCACGAAATAAGTTTGTATACTGATGAGCACTCGGTCGACGGGAGGGAGGGGGGCGATGGACAAGTCCAAATCGGTGCTGGTGGTGACCGTCGAGGTGGACCCGGCCGACGAGGAGGAGCTCAACCGCTGGTACGACGAGGAGCACCTCCCGGAGAAGCTGGCCGAGCCGGGGTTCATCGGTGCCCGCCGGTTCAAGCTGGACGACGGCTCGCCCAAGTACCTGGTGATCTACGAGCTCAGCGACCCCGAGGCGGCCACCAGCCCGGCGTACATGCGCAAAGAACCGACCGAGTGGGGCAAGTCGGTGATGGCCAAGTGGAAGGACTGGAGCCGGAGCGTCTGGGTGGACGTGTCGGCCTGAGCCGACCGGGACCGGTGGAACGGTGTTCGACTACCCGCTGATCACCACCGACAGCCACTTCCCACTGCCCCCCACCCTGGCCGATCGGCTGCCGGATCGGTACCGGAACGAGGTGACCCACCTGGAGCGGCGTGGGTCGGAGACCTTCCTGGTCCGGCCCGCCCCGTTCCTCTCCCGGCAGATGGCGGCCGGCCGCAGCAGCGGCAACCGGGTCACCGACGCCCTGGCCGGCGGAGTGCCGGTGGACCCGGACGACGAGCGGCAGATGGCCCGGCTGCTCCAGGGGAACTGCTGCCTGGAGGCCAGCCCGGGGTTCACCGTCGAGTCGCGGCGGGAGGAGATGGCCCGCGACGGGGTCGTCGGGGAGATCGTGATCACCAACTTCTTCGGCGGGCCGTCCGATCCCGACGGGGACCGGCTGTGGTGCGAGATCCAGAACGACTGGACCGCCGCCACCTTCGCCGGACACCTGGACACGTTCGCACCCACCATCGTCCTTCCCCTCACCGATCCGACCAACGCGGCGGCCGAGCTCCGCCGAGCTGCCGGCCTCGGCCTCCGTCCGGGGCTGCTCCCCTACCACGTCGCCGGCCGCCCGTTCTCCCATCCCGACTGGGAGCCGCTGTGGGCCGCCGCCGAGCAGGTCGGGGTGCCGTTGGCGTTCCACGTCAACGGCCGCGGCGAGTACAACGGCGCCGGTCCGGCGCCCATCGACCTCCCCGGCACCCACCTGACCATGTTGCACTACCTGTTCGCCGCCACCACCGAGACCCTGGGATCGCTGGTGAACAGCGGCGTGTTCGAGCGGCACCCCGGCCTCCGCGTGGTGATGGTGGAGACCGCCGCCGGCTGGCTGCCGTGGTTCATGGAGTCCGCCGACTTCTTCCACGACAACCGGTACTCCGATGGCTCCCCCATCAGCCTGCGGGCGCAGATGGGCATCGACCAGCTCGACCTGGCCCCGCCGAGCTACTACGTCCGCCGGAACGTGAAGTGCACGTTCATGTACGACCCGGTGGCCATCCGGTCCCGCCACGACATCGGCCTGGGCTGCCTGCTGTGGGGCAACGACTACCCCCACGCCGAGGGGCTGTTCCCCCATTCCCGCGAGGTCAACCACCGCCAGTTCGCCGGCGTCCCGCCCAGGGAGATCGCCGCCATCGTCCACGACACCGCCGCCGACCTCCTCGGCCTGGAGGTGTGACCGCTCCCGGCCGGCCGGTGTGCCGGCGGTCAGGCCGGGATGAACGTCTGTACGGCGATCCCCAGGCCGCCGTCCACCACCAGGGTCTGCCCGGTCACGTAGCGGGCGGCGTCGCTCAGCAGGAACACCGCCACCGACGCGATGTCCTCGGCCCGGCCCGTCCGGCGCAGCGGGACGATCGGCCCCCGCCGCGCCGCCGCGCCCGGGTCCTGGCTGCTGGCCGAGAACCTGGTCCCGCTGACGATGCCCGGTGCGATGGCGTTCACCCGGATCCCGGCAGGACCCCACTCGAGGGCGAGCTGCTGGGTCAGGGTCAACAGGGCGGCCTTGGCGGCGTTGTACGACCCGGCGCCGGGCGCGGGGAAGACGCCGCAGAGCGACGACGTGTTGACGATCGGGCCGCCGGTGGCCAGCAGGTGCTCGTAGGCGGCCTGGCTGCAGAACAGGGCGCTGCTGCAGTCCACCGTCATGATGAGGTCCCACTCGTCGGCGGTGATGGTCAGCAGCGGACCGCCGCGCACGATCCCGACGTTGTTCACCAGCCCGGTCAGCCGGCCGAGCGCTTCGACCGCCGCCCCGACCACCGCCTTCGCCCCCTCCGGCGTGGCCACGTCACCGGGTACCGCGTAGGCCGCCAGCCCGTCCTCCTCCAGGCCGGCCACCGTCCGCTCGGCGCCGTCGGCATCGATGTCGTTCACCGCCACCGTCGCCCCCGCGTCGGCGGCCTCTCGGGCCATGGCCGCACCGATCCCCGAACCGGCACCGGTGATCAGGACCGCACCACCGTCGAGGGGGGCTGCGTGGGCCATGGCGTCCTCCTGCTCCTGTCCTGGGGCCGGCCCGCGGTGGGTGCCGGCTGTCGGCTGCCGGCGTGTGCGAGCCGGGTCTCCGAAATGGTCAGTATACAGATGGACAGGCGGCCCGGCCCGGTCGGTGGTGACCGGCGCCACGCCCCGCCGTTGGACCGCCGCCGGGTCGGCCGCCGACCGGGTCGGCCGACCGTGTTGGCTGACCGGGTCGGCTGGCCGGGTCGGCAACCAGGGCATCGGCACGCACCGGACGTCAGCCGAACGAGCAGGCCTTCCCGTCGATCATGCACCCCGACGGCCGTGCCGGGGGGCCGTTGGCCACGTAGCCGACGTGCCAGGTGGTGCCGGGCGGGATGGTGGGCTGCCAGTTGGGACCGGTGACGGTGATGGTGGTGACGCCGGCGGCGGTGGACGACCGCAGCGTGCCGTTCCACAGGCTGGTCACCACGTCCGTCGACGGCAGGGTGAACGTGAGCGTCCACGGGGTGCCGAGGGCGGCGGCGGACCCGTTGGTGATGGCCACATCGGCCTGCAGCCCGCCGGTCCACTGGTTGGTGACCGTGTAGGCGACCGTGACCTTGCCACCGGCGGGAGCCGTCGTGGTCGTCGTGGTCGGCTTCGGGGCCGTGGTCGTCGTGGTGCTGGTGGTCGTCGTGGTGGTCGGCTTCGGGGCCGTGGTCGTGGTCGTGGTGGTGCTGGTGGTCGTGGTGGTGGTGGTGGAGCCGCCGGCGGTGGCGAACGTGCAGCCCTCGCCGTCCAGCAGGCAGTTGGCCGGGGTGGCCCCGGGGCCGTTGGCGGTGTACCCGACGTGCCAGGTGGTGCCGGCCGGGATGGTGGCCTGCCAGTTGGGACCGGTGACGGTGATGGTGGTGACGCCGCCGGCGGTGGTGGACCGGACTGTGCCGTTCCACAGGCTGGTGATCCTGGCCGCCCCGGCCGGCACGGTGAACGACAGGGTCCACGGGGTGCCGAGGGCGGCGGAGGTGCCGTTCGCGATGGCCAGGTCGGCCTGCAGGCCGCCGGCCCACTGGTTGGTGACGGCGTAGGTCACGGTGGCCCTGCCGGACGGCGGGGCGGTGGTGGTCGTGGTGGCCGGCGGCATGGTGGTGACGGGCGGTGCGGTGGTGGTCGTGGTGCCGCCGCCGCCGAGGGTGGCCAGGTGGGCCCGGAGGCCGGCGCCGAAGGGGGTGGGGTCTCCCTGGTAGTCGGTGATCAACGACGGGCCGTTGGTGCAGGACCAACCGCCGCCGGCGTCCCAGGTCCAGCCGAGGTAGGACACCCCGACGGTGTCGGCCCAGGCCATGTAGCCGTCGACGAAGGAGGTGCCGCAGTCGGTCTCGCCGAGCTCGCCGGTGACCACCGGCACCTTGGCGGCGACAGGAGCGATGGTCTGGTCCCAGCAGGCCTGGGTGTTGCACTGGCTGAAGTTGTAGATGTGCACCGACGCCACAAGCTGGTGCAGCGGGTCGACCGGTTCGTGGGCCAGCCACTGGCTGAGGTCGCCGCCCCAGTTGAGGCCGCCGACCATCAGGGGCTGGGTGGCCCCGGTACCGCGGACGGCGTCCACCAGTGTCTGCATGCCGGCGGCCTTCCAGCCGGCCGACGTGGTGCAGCCGTCCAGCCAGCACGGCCAGGAGACGTCGTGGGGCTCGTTGTACAGGTCGAACACCACCCCGGGGTTGGCCTTGAAGGCGGTGGCCACCGAGGTCCAGAACGCCGGGGAGTGGTCGGCGTCGGCCATCACCTGCTGGCCGTTGGCCGGTGTGGTGCCGGGGGCGTTCCAGTGCAGGTCCAGCACGGCCACCAGGCCGGCGGCGTTGAGCAGGTGCACGTAGTCCTGGACGGCGGACCGGTAGTTGGCGCCGCCGTAGGCGGGGTTGACGCCGTTGATGCCCAGCCAGCAGTCCTCGTTCAGCGGGACCCGGACCGCGTTGACGTGCCAGGCCGCCATGGCGGCGACGGATGTGGCGGTGGACGGGCCGTCGAAGATGCCCCAACCCTGGATGCAGGCGTACTCGGTGCCGGACCGGTCGACGCCGAGCAGCCGGATGGGCTGGCCGGCGCCGTTCACCAGCGCATTGCCGGCCACCGACACGGCGACGGTGGTGGAGGCGGCGGTGGTGGCCGCGGGTAACGCCGCCAGCAGGCCGCCGGCGGCCGCCGTCGCGGCCACCGGGACCAGAAGCCACCGGATCGAGGGCGCGCGGAACCAAGGCTTCGACATGGTGACCCCTCCTGATGGCAGCCGCCGGGCGACCGTCACGTCCGGTCCGGGCAGACCGTAGCTACCCCGGTGACCGATGTCCGCGCGGGGTCACGGCCGGCGGTCGAAGGTGTCCGGGTCCGGGCCGGTGCGCTGGTCGCGGTTCAGGGCGCCGATGGCGGCCATCTGGTCGTCAGCGAGGTCGAAGTCGAAGATGGCGAAATTCTCCTCCACCCGGGACCGGGTGACGGACTTGGGGAACACGATGTCGCCACGCTGGATGTGCCAACGCAGCACCACCTGGGCCGGGGTGCGGCCGACGGCGTCGGCGACGGCCACGACGGCCGGGTCGTCCAGCACCCGGCCCTGGGCGATCGGCGACCAGGCCTCGGTGGCGATGCCGTGGGACCGGTCGTAGGCCCGGAGGGCGTCCTGGGTGAGGTACGGATGGGCCTCGACCTGGTTCACCGCCGGTACCACGGTGCCGGCGGCCAGGACCCGGTCGAGATGGGCGGGCTGGAAGTTGGACACCCCGACGGCCCGGAGCCTGCCGGTGCCCAGCAGCCCCTCCATGGCCTTCCAGGTGTCGACGTAGTCGATCTCGATGGTGGGCAGCGGCCAGTGGACGAGGAACAGGTCGACGTAGTCCAGGTCGAGGGCCCGGAGGGTGCCCTCGAAGGCCGTGGCCACGTCGGCCGGCCGGTGGCGGCTGTTGGACAGCTTGGAGGTGATGAACACCTCGGACCGGTCGATCCCGGACGCCCGGACGGCCTGCCCCACCTCGGCCTCGTTGCCGTACATCTCGGCGGTGTCGACGTGCCGGTACCCCACCTCCAGGGCGGCCTCGGTGGCCTTGCGGGTGTCGGCCGGGTCGATCTGGAACACCCCGAACCCGAGCTGGGGGATGTGGACGCCGTTGTTGAGGGTGACGGTGGGGACGGTCATGGAGCGAACCGTACCCAGTCGTCGACGGTGTCAGGTGAAGATGATCTGGCCGCCGGCGGCCAAGCCGTAGAACTCCCCGACGGTGATGATGTCCTTCACCTGGTCGATGAAGTCGTCCTTCTCCAGCCCGAACAGGTCGACCGACGCCTTGCAGCCGTAGAGGCCGGCGCCGGTGTCCGCGATCATCTCGATGAACTCGGGGATGGGCGGGATGTCGAGCTTGGCCATCTTGCGGTCCATGTAGTGGGTCATGACCGACGGCATCCCGGGCAGCCCGCCGAGCGCGGTGGCCAGGTGCAGGCCTGGGTTGCCGACCGTCGCCAGCTTGATGTGCTCGTGGCGAGCCTTGTCGATGGCGTCCAAGCCGAAGAAGGTGAAGAACAGGTTGGCCTCGATCCCCTCCGCCCGGGCCCCGTTGGCCATGATCAGGCCGGGATAGATGCCCTCGAGGGACCCCTTGGAGATGATGATCGAGACCTTCTCGATGGCGTCGGGCTTGGTGGCGCCGGGCTCGGTGGCGTCGGGCATGGTCGTGCTCCTTGTCGTCGGTTCGTCGGGTGGTGGTGGCCGCTCGTCAGATGCAGCCCCGGGGCTTGGGAACCCCGGCGATCTTGGCGGCCAGCTTGGCCGGGCCCTTGGGGAACAACTGGTAGAGCTCCTTGATCGGGACGCCGGAGGTCTTGGCCAGGGCCCGCACGTTGGGCGCACCACCCTTCTCCTCGTACTCGTGGCGCATGAACTTCACCACCTGCCAGTGCCGGTCGGTGAGCTCCGCGATGCCCTCCCCCGCGGCGATCTCGGGGGCCATGGCCTCGGTCCACTGGCCGGGGTCGGTGAAGAACCCTTCGTCGTCCACTCCGACGTCGGCGCCGGCATAGGTCTTGGTCGTCATCTCGGTCCTCCTTCGGGTGATGGCGCTGGCGCGGCGATCGCCGCCCGCTTGCCCGCCCTCGGCATGTCGGCGCCGACGAACGGGATGTCCCGGCCGGGCAGGATGGCGTGCCAGTACAGATGCTCGAAGGCCAGCTTGCCCAGGTGGTTGATGCGGGACTCCCTGAGCAGCGGCAGGCCCACCCGACCGGGGAAGTGGCCGGGCACCGGCTCGAGGTCGTCGTTGAAGTCGATGAGCAGGGCCTTGTCGAACCCGGTCTCGATGAAGCAGTTGGTGTGCCCGTCGAAACGGAGATCGGGCGCTTCGCCGGCCAGGTAGCGACCGACGTTGTGGGCCAGGACCTCGCCCTCGAAGTGGGCGACCGACCCGGCCTTGGAGGCCCGCAGGTCGGTCGCGTCACCGATGACGAAGACGTTCGGCTTCACCTTGGACGCGAGGGTGCCGTCGGTGGGCACGAACCCGAGGGGATCGCCGAGACCCGCCGAACGGCCGACGTAGGCGGCCCCGCCGTGGACCGGCACCACCACGGCCAGGTCGAAGCCGACCTCGCGGTCGTCGTAGGAGACGAGGCGGCCCTTCTCGGCGTCCACCTCACCGGTGGCGAACTCGGTCACCACCTCGATCCCCTTGCGCTCCAGCAGGCCGGAGAGCTCCCGGCTGGCGACGGGCTTGGTGAAGGCGCCGTCGAGTGGCGTGACGTAGGTCAGCTCGACCCGCTCCCGGATCCCCCGGCGCTGGAGGAACCAGTCGGCCAGGAAGCAGAACTCGAGCGGGGCCACCGGGCACTTGACCGGCAGGTCGACCAGGTTCACGACGAGGCGGCCGCCTTGGAAGCCGGCGAGGGCTCCGGCCAGGGTTGCCGCGCCGGGCAAGGAGTAGAAGGTGTGGACCCGCTCGCCCCGGCCCGGCTCGGCCAGGCCCTCGGTCTCCTCGGGGAGCAGCCGGGCGCCGGTCGCCACCACCAGCACGTCGTAGGGAAGCGTCGTGCCGTCGGCCAGCACGACCCGGTCGGCGTCGAGGTCCACCCGGTCGATCGCGCCCTCGCGGAACTCGATCCCCGAACGGAGCTGGGCGGCACGCGACCGCACCAGCCGGGCCGGCGGGGCCAGGCCGAAGGGGACGAACAAAAGGCCAGGTTGGTAGAGGTGACGGTCGTCGGCGTCGACGACGACGATCTCGACCTCCGAGCCGGCCGTCCGGCGCAGCCGGTTGGCCGCGACCGTGCCGCCGGTGCCACCGCCAAGGACCACGACCCTTCTCGCCATGCCTCCAACGTGCCGGGCGCCGCCGGCTCCCGGTAGGGCAAAAGGTCCCGTTTGCGCACAACGTGAGCCGGACGCCGTCCGGGCCCGATGTCCCGGGGGACCCCTACGCCGTCGGCACGCCGGCCGGTCAGGCCAGCTTCATGAACATCCGCTGGACCTCCTCCAGCGGGTAGCCGTCGGCGGCGGCGTCTTCGGGGTTGGCCACGCAGTAGGTGAGTCCCGACGCGATGATCTTGAACCCGACCTGTTCGAGGGCCTTGGTGGCCGCCGAGATCTGGGTCACCACGTCCCGGCACTCCCGTCCCTCGTCCAGCATCCGCTCGATCGCCTGGACCTGACCGCCCACCCGGTGCAGCCGTCGACGCACGTCCTCGATGACCTCCGAAGGAATCTGCACTGCGCTCACTCCTTTCGCCCGGCTCGCCCAGCCCGGCACCACCCCCTCCACGTTACCGTGATACCCTCCCCGGTATATGCAGGGCAGTGACCTGTCGTCGCACAGGTCTCGCTCTAGGCCTCGTACCAGGCCTAGAGCGTAAGGCCTGGAGCGTGCCTAGAGCGCGAGGCCGGCCCGCAGCGCCGTGTACCCGGCGACCACCACCAAGAGCACCACGAACCACCTCGTCAGCGCCTCGGTCCGGGCTCGGCCGGCGAGCCGCTCGCCGAAGAACGAGCCGGCCAGGGCCAGCACCGTGAACGGCAACGCGATGTGCCAGTCGATACCGCTGGTGCCCACCCGGGCGACGAGGGCGACCGCCGAGTTGATGGCGATGACCACCAGGGAGGTGCCGACGGCGACCGGCATGTCGTAACCGAGCACGAGGACCAGGGCCGGGACGATGACGAAGCCGCCCCCGACCCCGAAGAACCCGGTCAGGAAGCCGACCACGGTGCCTGCCCCGAGCACCGCCAGCGCCAGGCGGGCGCCGATGCGATGCGCCGAGGTCGTCGTCGTGCCGCGGCCTTCCGCCGGGACCGTCGTCGCGCCACGTCCGCCCGCGATCGCCCCTGCCGGCCGCCGCGGGCCACGAGCCCGCCGACCCGCCCACATGCGCCATGCCGCGACCACCATGAGGGCCGAGAACGCGAGAAGGAGCACCTGGGGATCGACGGCCGCGTTGAGGTGCGACCCGACCAGGGAGCCTCCGGCACCGGCCGCTCCGAACAGGATGCCGGGAGCAAGCCTGGCCCGGCCCCGACGCCAGTGGGCCGCCGCGCCGAACAGGGCGGAGAGGCCGACCACGAGCAGCGACGTCGTCGTCGCCCCCTTGGCCCCCTCCCCGGCCGCGTAGACCAGCGCCGGGACGGCCAGGACGGAGCCACCCCCGCCGAGCGCGCCGAGCGACAGGCCGATCAGCAGGCCGAGCGGCGAGGTCAGGAGCGCTCGCACCGGCGCCACCTCGTGCCAGCCGCCATATACCCCACGGGGTATATACTACGGAGTGTTGCCTCACGGAGGAGCAGACGATGACCGCCCCACACGGACATGCACCCGAGGGATCGCCGGAGATCACGGCCGAAGCGCTGGCGTCCCGGCTCGGCACCGACACCGCCCCGATGGTGCTCGACGTGCGTGAGCCGGCGGAGTTCGGGGCCTGGGCCATCCCCGGCGCACGCAACGTCCCGCTCGGGGAGCTCACGGCGACGATCCCCACCTTCGACGTCGACCGAGAGGTGGTGGTCGTCTGCGCCAGCGGGTCACGCTCGGCCCGGGCCGTCAGCTCGTTGCGGGCCGCCGGCGTCGCCGCGACCAACCTGGCCGGTGGGATGCTGGCCTGGGCTGGCGTCTACGACACCGCCGAGATCGACCTGGGTGCCGCCCGGATCGTCCAGGTGCGGCGGCGGGGGAAGGGGTGCCTCTCCTACGTCGTCGGCGCCGGTGGGGAGGCGTTCGTCGTCGACCCGTCGCTCGACCTGGAGCACTACCTCGACGCCGCGGCCGACCATGGCTGGCGGATCACCCGGGTGCTCGACACCCACCTCCACGCCGACCACCTGAGCGGCGCCCGGGCCCTCGCCGAGGTGACCGGGGCCAGTCTTCATCTGAACCCGGCCGATCCTTTCGACTTCCCCTACGAGCCGCTCAGCGACGGCCAGAGGATCGACCTCGGTGGCCATGTCCACTTCGGCGTGACGGCGTTCAGCACGCCGGGGCACACCCGGGGCTCCACCGTCTTCGAGGTCGGCGGTCGGGCACTGCTCACCGGTGACACCCTCTTCCTGGACGGTGTCGGACGTCCCGACCTGGCCGATCACGCGGCCGAGTACGCCCGCGACCTGTACCGCTCGCTCCACGCGACGGTCGTCGCCCTGCCCGGCGAAGCGATGGTCCTCCCCGCCCACTACGCCGAGGCGGTGACGGTCCGGCCCGGCGAGGTCGTCGGTGCCCCTCTCGATGCGCTCCGCCGGCGCGTCCCACAGCTCGCCTGGCCCGAAGACCGGTTCGTGCACTGGGCGGCCAACCGGGCGACGCCCCGGCCGCCCCACTACCGCGACATCGTCAGGGTCAACAGGGGCGCCGAAGCCACCCCGCAGGCCTGGCGCCGGCTGGAGATCGGGCCCAACCGCTGCGCCGCATGAACCCGGTGCTCCAGGGCCAGCCCGGCGAAGGGACCAACGGCCCTACCGATCACCCTCCGAAGCATCCACCGTTGGGTCGGCGGCGTCGGCGCGGTTGTCGACACCCTTCCCTGAGGAGGCCAGCATGAAAGCCCTCGTGTACCACGGACCCGGCATCAAGGCCTGGGAGGACGTCCCCGAGCCCGAGCTCCACGACGACACCGACGCCGTCGTCCGGGTCGACACCACCACGATCTGCGGCACCGACCTGCACATCCTGAAAGGGGACACCCCCGAGGTGGCCGCCGGGCGGGTCCTGGGCCACGAGGCGGTGGGCACGGTCACCCAGGTGGGCTCGGGGGTGAAGCAGGTTGCGGTCGGTGACCGGGTGCTGGTCTCCTGCGTCTCGGCCTGTGGCCGCTGCCGGTTCTGCCGGGAGCAACGCTTCGGGCAGTGCCTGGGCGGCGGCGGGTGGATCCTGGGCTACATGATCGACGGCACCCAGGCCGAGTACGTCCGCGTCCCCTTCGCCGACACCTCCACCTACACGCTGCCCCAGGGGGCCACCGACGAGGAGGTCTTGATGCTGGCCGACATCCTGCCCACCGGCTACGAGGTCGGGGTGCTCAACGGCAAGGTGCGCCCGGGGGACACGGTGGCGGTCGTCGGGGCGGGGCCGGTCGGGCTGTCGGCCATCACCGGGGCGAAGATGTACTCGCCGAGCCACGTCATCGCCATCGACCTGGCCGACGCCCGCCTGGAGGCGGCCAAGGCGTTCGGGGCGGACCTCACCCTCAACAACGCCAGGGAGGACGCGGTCGCCTACGTGAAGGGACTGACCGAAGGTCTCGGTGCCGACGTGGCCATCGAGGCGGTCGGGGTGCCGGCCAGCTTCGAGCTCTGCACCGAGCTCGTGCGCCCCGGCGGTCGTGTGGCCAACATCGGGGTGCACGGCAAGCCGGCCACGTTGCACCTCGAATCGCTGTGGATCCGGGACGTGACCGTCACGACCGGCCTGGTCGACACCTTCTCCACGCCCACCCTCCTGCGTCTCGTCGCCGCCCACCAGATCGACGCCGGCCGCTTCGTCACCCACCACTTCGCCCTGGCCGAGATGGAAGCGGCCTACGACACCTTCCAGCGGGCCTCCGAGACGGGGGCGGTGAAGGTGGTCCTCACCCGCTGAGCACGGCCCCACGGAGACACGGCCTCCCGGAGCCGGCCGCCCTCCAGCGCCGCCACCCGGTCGAACCGGTCGAGGTCCGCCGTCCGGTGGGTGATCCAGACCAGCGAGCGCCCCTCGGCCGCGGCCAGGACCGCGTCGCGAAGGCGTGCCGCGTTGGCCTCGTCGAGGTGGGCGGTGGGCTCGTCCAGCACCAGCAACGGACGGTCGGCCAGCAGGGCCCGCGCCACCCCGAGCCGCTGCCGCTCGCCGCCGGAGATGGTGGTCCCCCGCTCACCGAGGACGGTGGCCAGTCCCTCGGGAAGCCCGGCCAGCCACCGGCCCAGGCCGACCGCGTCGAGCACCGCGGCCAGGTCGGCGTCGGTGGCCGAGGGGCGGGCGAGCCGGAGGTTGGCGGCGACGCCGGCGTGGAAGACGTGCGGGTCCTGGGGCGCCCAGGCCACCAACTGGCGGGCCTGGCCTGGAGGGCGCCCGTCCAGGGCCACCCGGCCGTCGGCGGGCGTGACGAAGCCCAGGAGGAGGTGGCCCAGGGTGGTCTTGCCGGCGCCGCTGGGCCCGACCAGGGCCAGGTGCTCCCCGGGGCGCAGCCGCAGGGTGACGTGGTCGAGCACCGGGGCCCGGTCGTCGTAGGCGACCACCACCCGGTCCAGCTCGACCTCCGGCGGTCGCCGGACGGCGGTGGCCGCGGCGCCGGGCGGCGGGGTGCTGGCCTGGTCCGGGTACCGGTCGGCGTCATCGGTACCGTCGGCACGCCCGGGGTCCCCGAGGGCGGCGATCCGGCGGGCGCCGGCCAGGGCGGTGCCGGCCGCAGCGAACGACGCCGGCAGCTCCCCGACGGTCTCGGCCCCGGCCAGGCCGAGGAAGCCGAGCACCACCACGGTCACCCCCGAGATCCGCCCCTGGTGGAGGGCCGGCAGGCTGACCGCCACGGCCACGGCCGCCAGCGCACCGCCCAGTCCGGCCCCGAGCACGGCGCCGAGGCTGGCCGCCACCGAGGCCCGCCGGGCCTGGCGACCCAGCAGGCGCTCGGCCCGGTCCAGCCGGGCCAACTGCCCCGGCAGGGCGCCGAGCATGGCCAGGTCGGTGACGCCGTGCAGCACCTCCACCACCAGGGCGTCCCGCTCCCCCCGGCAGGCCGCAAGCTGGCATCCGTCCCGACCGCCCACGGCGGCCAGCGCCGGTGCGGTGACCACGGCACCGGCCAGCCCGATCCCGAGGGCCAGCCCGGCCGCCGGATCGAGCGCCGCCGCGGCGGCCACCGTGACCGCCGCCGCGGCCGCCCCGGACAGCAGCGGCAGGGCGGCCCGGACGTACAGGTCCTGGACGCCGTCCACGTCGGCGACGAACCGGGCCAGCAGGTCGCCCCGCCGGGCCCCCGGCCAGCGGGCGGGGACCAGCGGGGCCAGTGCCGAGAACGCCCGGACCCGGAGGCGGGCCAGGACCCGCAGGGCCAGGTCGTGGCCGGCCAGGCGCTCGCCGTACCGGGCCACCCCCCGGAGCAGCGACCAGCACTGGACGGCCGCGATGGCCACGGTCAGGGTCAGCACCGGCGGCCGGAGCGACGCGGTGGCGATCAGCCAGGCCGAGCTGGCCAGCAACCCGACCGCGGCCAGTTGCCCGACCGCCCCGACACCGGCGGCCAGCAACCCCCGGCCCACCTCCTCCCGCCGAGGCGCCAGCAGCCGCCGCAGCCCCGCTGGCTCCGCTGGCCCTGCTGGCCCCGCTGGCTCCGCTGTCGCTGCCGGCGGCGTCGGCAGCCGGATGGCGGGGGCGCTCAACGGGCCACCACCATCGAGAGTGGCGCCGTCGAGGGTGGCGCCGTCGAGGGTGGCGCCGTCGAGAACGGGGCCGGGCCGTCGACGGGTGCCGGGTGCAGGTGGCCGGCGTCCAGGTCGAGGACCCGGCCCACCAGGTCGAGGGGCCGGCGGCGGTGGGTGACGAGGAGCAGGCCGCGGCCGGCCACGACGTCGCGGAGCCGCTCGACCAGGGCGGCCTCGGTGGCCGGGTCGAGCTGGGCGGTCGGCTCGTCCAGGAGGACCAGCTCGGCCTGGGGGCTGGCCACCGCCCGGGCGATGGCCAGCCGCTGGCGCTCGCCGGCGCTCAGGGTGTCGGCGTGCTCGGCCATCGGGGCCCGGAGGCCGCCGGGCAGGGCGGCCACCACCTCGGCCAGGCAGGCCACCTCCAGCGCCGCCCACAGCTCGGCATCGGACAGGTCGGGGAGCCCGAGCCGGAGATTGTCGGCCACCGTGCCGGAGAAGAGCACCGGCCGCTGCGGCGCCCAGGCCAGCCGGGCCCGCCAGGCCTGGAGCCCGCCCGGGGACAACGGCACCCCGTCGACCAGCACCTGCCCGGCGGCCGGACGGACCAGGCCGGCCACCAGGTCCAGCAGGGTCGTCTTGCCGGCGCCGCTCGGCCCCACCACCCCGACGTGCTCGCCGCGCTCCATCACCAGGTCCACCGGGCCGAGCACCGGCCGGTCCCGCCCGGCCCGGCGCACCACCGCGCCCCGCAGCTCGACCACCGGGGCCCCGGCGCGCCGCCCGGGCAACCCGGCGGTGGCGACGGTGGCCACAGCGGCGGCCGCGGCGGGTTGCTCCGGGCTGGCCTGACCAGCCGGGCTGGCCGGACCGGGCCCGGCGGGCCCGGCGGGTGGGCCGAGCACCTCGAAGACCGCGTCGAGCGCGGCGACCCCATCGGCACTGGCGTGGAACTGGGCCGCCGCCCGGCGCATCGGCAGGTAGACCTCGGGGGTGAGGACCAGGATGGTGACGGCCGGGGCCAGCAACAGGTGGCCGGAGAGCAGCCGCAACCCCAGGGGGACGGCGACCAGGGCGGTGCCGGTGGCGGCCAGGACCTCCAGGACGAGGGCGGAGAGCAGGGCGATCTTGAGGGTGCCGAGGGTGGCCCGCCGGAGCCGGTCGGTCGTCCGGGCGATCGTCGCCCGCTGGGCCCGCACCCGACCGAAGGCCCGCAGGGTGGCCAGGCCCTCGACCGCGTCGAGGAACTGGCCGGACAGGGTGGCCAGGGAGGCCCAGCGGGCGGCCACCTGGCGCTCGGTCCGCTGGCCGATCAGGACCATGAACACCGGGAGCAGCAACAGGGTGCCGACCAGGATCGCGGCCGACAGCAGGTCCAGGTGGGCGATCCACGTCACCAGCACCACCGGGACCAGGGCGGCCAGGACCGCCCGGGGAACGTAGCGGCCGACGTAGTCGTCCAGGGCGTCCAGGCCGTGGCCGAGGGCGACGGCCACATCGCCGGTCCGCCGGCCGGCAGTTGGGCCGCCGGTCCGCCGGGCGGCAGTCGGGCCACCGGGCTGCCGGTCGGCAGCGATGTCGCCGTCGGCCAGGGCCCGGAGGGCGGCGGCGCGCAGCTCGGTCTTGGTCCGGCGGGCCGCCCCGGTGGCGGCCTGCTCGGCGCCGTAGGCGAGGAGCGCCCGGACCGCGGTGGCCACGGCCAGACCGACGAGGGCCGCCGGCACGGCCTGTGGCCGACGGTGCGGCCCAACCACGTCGCCGGCGATGTCGCCGAGGAAGGTGGCCTGGGCCACCAGGGCCGCGGCGGTGGCGACGCCGACGGCCACCGACGCCGCCAGCCACCACCGGAAGGCCCGGGCCCGCCGCCACAGCCGGGGGTCGACCGGTGGCCGGCGGCCGACCCCCGGTGCCGCGACGCCGACGGGCCCGGCGGCGCTCACGTCCTGGGGCCCGGGGCCGGCTGGGGTGGGCGCACCAGGCGCTGACGGAACACCCAGTAGCTCCAACCCTGGTAGGCGAGGACCAGCGGGGTGAAGATGGCCGCCACCACCGTCATCACCAGCAGGGTCTCGTGGCCCGAGGCCGCGTTCCAGACGGTCAGCGACCGGCCGGGCACCGACGACACCATGACCCGGGGGAACAGGGCGCAGAACGCCGCGGCCGACAGGGCCAGGATGCCGACCGCGGTGGTGGCGAAGGCCGGCAGGTCCCGGCCCCGGCCGGCCACCGTGCCGCCGACGGCGACGGCCGCGACCGCCACCGCCCCGAGGGCGATCGGCACCGCGCCCGACAGGGCGGCGCTCGACCCGGCGGGTGCGGTCGCGGCCACCCAGGCCACCAACCCGGCGACCAGGGCGGCGACGGGCCAGGCCAGCCGTCGGGCCACCCGGCCGGCCCGGGCCGACAGCTCGCCGGTGGTCTTGGCCGAGAGGAACACCGCCCCGTGCAGGGTGAACAGGGCCAGGCTGGCCACCCCGCCGAGGAGGGCGATCGGGTGGACCAGCCCGAGCAGCCCGCCGGTGTAGGCCCCGGCGGTGATCGGCAGCCCGTGGACCAGGTCGGTGAAGGCCACCCCCCAGAGGAAGGCGGGGACCAGGCTCCCGACGAACAGCGCCCGGTCCCACGTCGCCCTCCACGCCGGGGCTCGTTCCTTGCCCCGGAACTCGAAGCTGACGCCCCGGACGATGAGGGCGGCCAGCACCAGGAACAGGGCGAGGTAGAACCCGCTGAACATGGTGGCGTACCACGTCGGGAAGGCGGCAAAGGTGGCCCCGCCGGCGACGATCAGCCACACCTCGTTGCCGTCCCAGACCGGGCCGATGGCGTTGATGCACAGCCGGCGCTCGACGTCGTCCCGGGCGACCAGCGGGGTCAGCACCCCGACCCCGAAGTCGAACCCCTCCAGCACGAAGTAGCCGGCCCACAACAGGCCGATGAGGGCGAACCAGGCGGTGTTCAGGCTGGCGACCGGCATCTCAGTACACCAGCGCCGGCTCGGCGTCCGGACCGTGCTCGTCGTCCGGCTCCGGTTCGGTGAGCGGCCGTCGGGCCGACCGGGCCATGAGCCAGCCGTCGACCACCCCGAGCACGGTGTACAGCAGGGTGAAGCCGCCCAGGGTGAGGGCCACCGAGCCGGTCCCGACCGCCGGCGACATGGCCTGGTCGGTCTTCATCAGCCCGTAGACCACCCAGGGCTGGCGGCCCATCTCGGTGAAGATCCAGCCGAACGAGTTGGCCAGGAACGGGGTCACCGTGGCCACCAGCGCCACCCGGGCGAACAGCCGGGAGCGGTCCAGCCGCTTCATCCGGGCCAGGACCAACGCCCAGCCGGAGACCGCCAGGATGACCATGCCGAGGCCGACCATCAGCCGGAAGCTCCAGTAGGTGAGCCAGACCACCGGGACGTAGCTGCCCGGCCCGTACCTGGCGGCCTCGGCCGCCTGGGTCTGGTGGATGCCCTCGACCCTGCCGTTCCAGGACATGTCGGCGATCAGGCTGAGCAGGTGGGGCACCCGGATCTGGAACACCGGGTTGCCCGACAGGTTGCCCACGGTCAGCAGCGAGAAGCTGGCGCCGTCCTCGGTGTTGTACAGGGCCTCGGCGGCGGCCATCTTCATCGGCTGCTGCTCGTCCATCAGCCGGGCCTGCAGGTCGCCGGTGACCATGGTGGCCAGGACCGCCACCAGGCTGAAGGCCGCGGCCAGCTTGGCCGCCCGGGTGAAGGCCCCCACGTCCTGGTGGCCCGTCCCCCGGTGGCGGAGCAGCTTCCAGGCCGAGACGCCGAGCAGGACCATGCCCCCGGTCACGAACGCGGCCAGCAGGGTGTGGGGGAACTCGACCCAGAGCGTCGAGTTGCCGAGGACGGCCCAGATGTCGGTCAGCACCGCCTTGTGGTCGACGATCCGGTACCCCACCGGGTGCTGCATCCAGGAGTTGGCGGCCAGGATGAAGAAGGCCGAGAGCATGGTGCCCAGGCTCACCAGCCAGATGCAGGCCAGGTGGAGGCGGGGCGACAGCTTGTGGCGGCCGAAGATCCAGAGCCCGAGGAAGGTGGACTCCACGAAGAAGGCCAGCAGCCCCTCCATGGCCAGCGGCGCCCCGAAGATGTTGCCGACGAAGATCGAGTAGTTGCTCCAGTTCATCCCGAACTGGAACTCCTGGACGATGCCGGTCACCACCCCCATGGCGAAGTTGATCAGGAACAGCCGGCCGAAGAAGCGGGCCAGGCGGTCCCACTCGGGGTCCTGCCGCCGGTAGGCCAGGGTCTGCATCACCGCCACCAGCAGGCCGAGGCCGATGGTGAGCGGCACGAACAGGAAGTGGTAGAGGATGGTCACCGCGAACTGCCAGCGGTCGAGCAGCACCGTCATCGGCTCGTTCCCCCTCGTCCAGGCAACGTCACGGCGCCCTCCTCGGTCATCTCGGTCACGAGTTCTACGGTAAGTAGAACTCTACTCTACGAACAGTAGAGGTTCTACGCAAGGTAGAATACGGGTATGGCTGGCAGCGGGCACCTCGAGCAGGCGGTGCTGCGGGTCCTGTGGGACCACCCGGCGGGGATGACCGCCCGTGACCTGCTGACCGAGCTGGACGGGCGTGAGCTGGCGATGACCACCGTGCTCACCGTCCTCGACCGCCTGGGGCGCAAGGGGCTGGTCACCCGCCACGGCGACGTCCGCCCCCACCGGTACGTGGCGGCGGTCCAGCGGGACGACTACATCGCCGAGCTGATGCTCGACGCCCTGGGCCAGGCCCCTGACCGGAGCGCGGCCCTGGCCCGGTTCCTCGGTCGGGTCAGCGACGACGACTCCGACCACCTCCGCCGGCTCCTCCGCCGCCGGCGTGGCCCAGGCGACCGGGCTACAGGCGACCGGGCGGGCGGCTGATGCTGCGGGCCGAGGCGGTGGCCCTCCTGGTCATGGCGGTGGCCCTGGCCTGGCCGATCCCGGCCGCACTGGCCCGGGCCCGCTGGACGGCCCGGGACCCCGGGGTGGCGCTGGTCCTCTGGCAGGCGGTCGGCCTGGCCGGCGGGCTGAGCATCCTCGGCGCCGGCTGCACCCTGGCCGTGAGCGACCTGCACCGGGGCTGGCTCGGCGGGATGGCGGCCCTCCCCACCAGCGCGGCCCGGCTGGGCCCGGTGGGGTGGACCGGGGTCGGGCTGACCGTGGCCGCCGGCCTCTGGCTGGCCGGGGTGGCCGCGGCGTCGGCTCTCCGGGTGACCCTGGACCGCCGGGAGCACCGGCTCCGGCTGGACGCGGTGGCCGAGACCCTCGATGCCCGGCCCCGGTCCACCCGGCCGGGCCCAGCCGGAACGGGGACCCGGACCGCGGCACTCGCGCTGGCCGGGGTGGCGGCGGTGCCCGACGTGTGCTGCATCGACCACCCGGTGGCCGTCGCCTACTCCCTTCCCGGCGTCCGGACCCGGATCGTCGTCAGCCGAGGCGCCCTCCGGGCCCTCGACGCCGACGAGCTCGACGCGGTCCTGGCCCACGAGGAGGCCCACGCCCGGAGCCGCCACGACCTGGTGGTCCAGCCGTTCATGGCCTGGCGGGAGACCTTTCCGTTCCTCCGCCCGGCGACCGCCGCCCTCGGCGCGGTCGAGGGGCTGGTCGAGATGCTGGCCGACGACCGGGCCCGGCAGGACTGCTCCCCGGCCGCCCTCCGGCGGGCACTGCGGCAGATGGCCTCCGAGCAGGTCGCGGTGGCCCCGGCCGCCGCTCCACGGCTGGACGGCACCGTCGAGGCCCGGGTGGCCCGGCTGGCCGTCGCCCCCCGACCGCTGGCCCGTCCCGTCCGCCTGCTGGTCCTGGTGGCCGCGGCGGTCCTGGTCCTGGGACCGCCGATCGCCCTCCTGGTGAGCTGACCGGGGAGCGGCAGACGTCCGCCTCCCCTTCCGAGCGACGGAAAGGAGAGGCGGACGCCGCCCATGAGCGGTCGGGACCAGGAGGAGAACGACCGCTCCCGGCATCATGCCAGCCCTGGTGCCATCCAACAATAGTGGGATACCAGAAAGTGCTGTTTTCTCTATTCAGGCTTGGGCAGTCCCTCGATCAGCGAGGCCGGTGCCACGCCGAGGGCATGGCCGAGCAGCAGGATCGTCCGCAGGCCGACGTTCCGCTCTCCCAGCTCGACCGACGACACGTAGTTCTTGCTGATGCCGACCAGCTCTCCCAGTCGTTCCTGGCTGAGGCCCTTCTGCTGCCGTAGGGCTCGCACGCGGTTTCCGAACTCGACCGCTGTCGGCTCCCGCTCGGGCACGGAGGACACGGTGACGGTTCAGTGTCGCCAACTCCACCAACTATCGTTGGAAATCCCCTGTTCACAGGGCGCAAGAGGTCGACATGCCCAAAGCCGCCGCAGAGACATCCGCCGAGGCTAGGCGTCCCGGCGGTCACCGGCCGGAGCGTCCCAGCCGACCCACCCATCGCACGGGCGTCGCACGGGCGCTCGCAGAGGCCGTTCCGGATCATCTACGGCCATCGAGAGCGGTACATCCTGGCCGAACTCCACCCATCCGGCCCATTCGCGCCATGGACATCGACAACCCGACTCAACAGGACTTCCTGCCCAACATCGCTACCGGCAGAAAGGGCCAGGGCGTACGGTGGAGCTCAGTAAGCACGCCTGACGCCGCCTACGAATGGGACCTGACCGTTCCTGGCGACGATGCGGCACTTGCGGGTGAGTTCCGCCGCCACGGTATCCAGCCGGGCCAGCGGGTCCATGTCGCCTCGTCACCAACGGTGACAGCGAGTCGGGCGGAGCACTCCCGACGTTCTTCAGTAGCTTCGACGGACCTGCTGACCTGGCGGAGCGGTCGAGTGAGATTCTGAGAGCGGAGTTCCACCCTCGGACCGATGATCCTTTCCCTTGCCTCGGCATAGGATCGCCCCCAGACGGTAACCGGAAGGACTTTTCCTGGTGGTGTGATCGTCGGAGGAGATCAACTTGCTCACGATCGAGGCTTGGCAAGAAGGAGAGCCATGCGAAGAGGACGGCATCGCCTTTTGTGCACGCTGCAAGCCAACCGACCTTCCCAAGGTTGTCTTCATCACGGCTGGCGGTAATGCGTTCCACGCGAAGCCTGACTGCGATTCCTTGATCGATGGACAAGAAAAAGTACGTCAGCGGGGTGGGGAGCCGGCACCCGTTCAATCGGTAAACCGCAATCTTGCGAGCCGATCGCGCAGTCCTTGCCTCCTCTGCTTTCCGGCGCACCGAGGGAAGCCGTAAGGGAAAAGCCGCAGCAGCCCATTGCCTCCCGGTGACGGACGAGGGCCGCGGAGCCGCTCGCTACGATTGAGCCACTGTCATGGGCGCTCCCTACGACCTCCGAACCGTCGAGCACCTCGACGGCTACAAGCTCCGGATCGGCTTTGCCGACGGGACGGTGAGGGAGCTCGACTTCGCTCCGAAGCTGGCACGGCCCGTCGGGCCGGTCTTCGAGCCGCTCCGAGATGTCTCGTTCTTTGCCAGGGTGACCGTTGACCCGGAGACGCACACCGTGGTCTGGCCGAACGGTGCCGACATGGCCCCGGATGCCTTACACGACGGCATCACCGATCCGGTGAGGGTAGCGTAGGCCGTCGCCCATTGGGCCGATCTGACTTATCGTCGGAGCACCGCCCCCCATTCGGTGCCGGTATCGTTGCCAGGCAAAGCGGGTGGTGGTTGGTTTGGGCGCCGGATGGCGCTGGTGTCGGAGGGGGGACTTGAACCCCCACGCCCTTGCGGGCACCAGCCCCTCAAGCTGGCGCGTCTGCCTATTCCGCCACTCCGACGCAGCCCGTCGATGGTAGCGCAGGCCGGGACAGGCCCCGTCGCCGGTCGGCTGCGGCGACGGGGCCGGCTCAGTTGGCCGGCGCGGTGTCCGGGCTGGTCGGCGGCACCCGCAGCCCCCAGTTCTGGGCGGACCACAGCAGGTTGGGCCCGAACGGGTTGAGGTTGACGCCGGAGGTGTACGACGACCAGGCCATGGCGGCGGGCTCGGTGAACAGGGGCAGGGCCACCATCTGCGCCCAGAGCTCCTGGTCGGCCGTTGTGTACAGCGGCCGGGCCGCGGTGGGGTTCAGTTGCCGGGAGGCCTTGGTCAGCAGGTTGTTGAGGGTCTGGTCGTCCAGGTTGGACCAGTCCTGCGACCCGTCCTGGCCGGCGGGGCCGAGCAGGGGGGTGTACCAGGCGATGGCCTGAGTGGGGTACGGCGACGATGTGAACGGCAGCACCGCGGCGTCGGCCAGCCCCTGGGACAGGTCGGTGCCGGTGGCGGTGGCGGAGTCGGCCATGACCACGGTGACCCCGATGCCGGTGTCCTGCAGTTGTTGCACCAGCAGCGCCGCGGTCTGGGCGGCCCAGGCGTCACCCTGGTCGACGGCCAGCCGGATGGACAGCGGGGTGCCGTCCGGTTGCTCCCAGGTGCCGTCGAGCTGCTGGACGTAGCCGGCGTCGAGCAGGTACTCGACCACCTTGGTGTGGTCGTCGGTGAGCGGGAACGGCGTCGCCGGGGTCGGGGTCGGGGACGTGGTCGTGGTGGTGGCCCCGGGTTGGGCGGCGAACTGCAGCGGCGGCGGCTTCGGGGTGGGGTATGTGCTCTGGGACTGGGCGTAGAGGTGGCTGACCGCGGGGACCACGCTGGTGTTCTCCCATCCGACCACCGCGTTGACCAGGGCCTGGCGGTTGACGGCGTAGGCGATGGCCTGCCGGACGTCCACGGCGGCGGTCACCGCCGAGGTGGTGGAGAACTCCAACTGCAGGAACGACGACGACAGCGCGGAGTCGCTGTCCAGGAACGCTGTCCCGGACACTCCCTGCAGGAACCCCTGGGCGAAGGCGGTGGGCATCACCGCCTGCACGGTGCCGGACGTCACCCAGCGGGCCAACTGCCCCGGGCCGTTGGCCACCCGGATGACCAGCCGGTCCAGGTACGGGGCCTGCTCCCACCACTTCGGGTTCCGGGCCAGCACGATCCGGCCCGGTGACACCGAGGCGATCTTGAACGGCCCCCCGGAAAGGTCGACGGCCGGGTCCACGGTGCTGCAGCCGGGGTCCCAGCCGACCTGCTCCATCACGTGGGCCGGCAGCAGGTCGGCGAACAGCGTCTTCCAGTCGGCGAAGGGGGTCTTGAACACCACGGTGACCGTCCGGCCGTGGTTGCTGCCGGTCACCGACTTGATGTCCCGGTACCCCTCGGTGCTGGCCGACCCGCCACCGGGGACCCCGTCGGTGTCGGCGTCCCCCCGCTGCTGCTGCCAGGCGTAGACGAAGTCCCGGGCGGTGATCGGGGTGCCGTCGGACCAGACGGCGTCGGGGTTGATGGTGTACACCACCCGCTGTGGGCTGGTGCTCTGCAGCTCGGCCTGGTCGATGACGGAGGAGTCGTACACCGCGTTGTCCGACGGGTTCACCACGAACGCGCTGGGCAGCACCGCCTCCAGCACCAGGTGGTCGGCCCAGGTGTTGCCCAGGGCGGAGTTCGGGTTGCAGCCGGTGGGGGCCTGGTCGATGCCCAGGGTCAGGGTGCCCCCGACGCCGGTCACCCACGGCTGGTAGGTCGTGGTGGTACTGGCCCCGGTGGCCCCCCCCCAGGCGACCACCGGGGTGGCCATCACGGTGCCGACGGCCACCACGGCCACCCACCGACGGAGAGCCGGGCGCCGGCCCGGCCGGGTCACTGCAGCCGGAGGTCCAGGGTGAGGGTGGTGAAGGCGAACACCAGGGCCACGGTCACCGTGATGCGGTCCAGGTTGCGCTCCACGACGGTGGACCCCTGGGCGGCGGCGCCGACGCTGCCACCGAACATGTCCGACAGGCCGCCGCCCTTGCCGCTGTGCATGAGGATCAGGAAGATCAGGCCCACCGACGCCAGGATCTCGATCACGATGTACACCCACGTCAGCACCGCAAAGCTCCTTCGGACGTCACTGCCGGCTCAGGAACGGTAGCAGCCGGCGACGGCCCGGAGGATGTCGACGAAGCTGCCCGCCTCCAGGCTGGCCCCGCCGACCAGCAACCCGTCCACGTCGGGCTCCGCCATCAGCTCGGCCGCGTTGTCCGCGTTGACCGACCCGCCGTACTGGACCCGGACCGACCCGGCGGCCTCGTCGCCGGCCAGCTCGGCCACCACCCCCCGGACGAACAGGCAGGCGTCCTCGGCGTCCACCGCGGTGGCCGCGTTGCCGGTGCCGATGGCCCAGATGGGCTCGTAGGCCACCACCAGCCCGGCCACCTGCTCCGCCGGCAGCCCGGCCAGGGCCGCCCTGACCTGGGTGGACAGCCGCCGCTCGGTCTGGCCGGCCTCCCGCTCCTCCGCGGTCTCCCCGACGCAGCAGATCGGGGTCATCTCGTGCCGCAGCACCGCCCGCAGCGTCGACGCCACCTGCTGGTCGGTCATCCCGAACAACTGCCGCCGCTCCGAGTGGCCGACCACCACGTACCCCACCCCCAGCCGGGCCAGCATCTGGGGGCTGACCTCCCCGGTGAACGCCCCGCGGTCGTGGTCGTGGCAGTGCTGGGCCCCCAGGGCCACCGGGATGTGCTCCTGCTCCACCAGGGTCTGCACCGTCCGCAGGTCGGTGAACGGCGGGTGCACCGACGCGTCCACCCTGGCCACGTCCTCCGGCTTCAGCCGCAGCCCCAGGTCCCGCACCATGTGCAGGGCCTCCAGGTGGTCGTGGTGCATCTTCCAGTTGCCGCTCACCAGCGGCCGCCTGTCCCCCACCACGGTCAGGCCGGTGCCGGGGCGTTGACCGCCCCCCGCAGCGCCGCCAGGCCCGGCAGGTCGCCGCACTCCACCAGCTTCAGCGACGCCCCGCCGCCGGTGGACAGGAAGCTGATCTTGTCCGACAGCCCCAGGTGGTCCAGGGCGCTGGCGCTGTCCCCACCGCCGACCACCGTGAACCCCGGGCAGTCCGCCACGGCCTGGGCCACCCGGCGGGTGCCGCCGGCGAACCGGTCGTCCTCCACCACCCCCAGCGGCCCGTTCCACAGCACCGTCCGGGCCCCGGCCACCGCCTCCGCGAAGGTCTCCGCGGTCGCCGGCCCCACGTCCAGCCCGGTCCAGCCGGGCTGCAGGTCGGTGCCCACCACCTTGGCCGCCCCGTCGCGGCCCGCCGGCCCGAAGGTGCCGCAGGGCTCCAGGGCCACCACGTCGGTGGGCAGCAGCACCCGGGTGCCCGACTGCAGCAGCCGCCGGCAGTCCTCCACCCGGTCCGGGTCCACCAGGGACGCCCCCACGTCGTGGCCCTGGGCGACCAGGAAGGTGAACGCCATGGCCCCGCCGACGGCCAGCACGTCCACCTTGGCGGCCAGCGCCTGCAGCACCCCCAGCTTGTCGGCCACCTTGGCGCCGCCGACCACCGCCACGAACGGCCTGGCCGGCTCCCCCAGCAGGCCGCCCAGCACCTCGACCTCCCGGGCCAGCCGGCGGCCGGCCGCGCTGGGCAGCCGGGTCGGCGGTCCCACCACCGAGGCGTGCCGGCGGTGGGCCACCCCGAAGGCGTCGTTGACGTAGGCGTCGTGGCCGTCCACCAGGGCGTCCACGAACGCCGGGTCGTTGGCCTTCTCCCCCGGCGAGAACCGCAGGTTCTCCAGCAGGGCCACCCCGGGGCACAGCTGCTGCAGCCGGTCCCGCACCGGCGCCATGTCCAGGGCCGGGTCCGGACCGCCCTTGGGGTCCCCCAGGTGGCTGCAGGCGGTCACCTCCGCCCCCTGGTCCAGCAGCCACCGCAGCGTCGGCAGGGCGGCCCGGATCCGGAAGTCGTCGTCCACCGTCCGGCTGCCGTCCGGGTCGCGGCGCAGCGGCACGTTGAAGTCCACCCGCACCAGCACCCGCCGGCCGGCCACCGGCGGCAGGTCCTCCAGGAGCGGCAGCCCCCGCAGCGGGGCCGGCCGTGTCACCGGCGACCGCCCACGATGCCGACCAGGTCCACCAACCGGCAGGAGTACCCCCACTCGTTGTCGTACCACCCCTGCACCTTCACCAGGGTGCCGTGGTCGGCCACCGGCATCACCATGGTCAGCAGCGAGTCGAACGTGCACGACGCCGGGCTGCCCACGATGTCCGACGACACGATGGGGTCGTCGGTGTACACCAGCACCTTCGCCAGCGGCCCCGACGACGCCGCGGCGGCGAACGCGTCGTTGACCTCCCCGGCGGTCACCGACCCGGGGACCACCGCGGTGAAGTCGGTGATGGACCCCACCGGCACCGGCACCCGCAGCGCGGTACCGTCCAGCTTGCCCTTCATGGACCCCAGCACCAGGTTGGTGGCCCGGGCCGCCCCGGTGGACGCCGGCACGATGTTCACCGCCGCCGCCCGGGCCCGGCGCAGGTCGCCGTGCGGCAGGTCCAGCAGGTTCTGGTCGTTGGTGTACGCGTGCACCGTCGTCATCAACCCGCTGGTGATACCGAAGGCGTCGTCCACCACCTTGACCATCGGCACGAAGCAGTTGGTGGTGCAGGACGCGTTGGACACCACCACGTGGGTGTCCGGGTCGTAGTCCCCGTCGTTGACCCCCACCACGAAGGTGGCGTCGGCGTCGGCGGACGGCGCCGAGATGACCACCCGCGACGCCCCTCCCTTCAGGTGGGCCGCCGCGTCGTTCCGGGAGGTGAACCGGCCGGTGGACTCCACCACCACGTCCACCCCCAGGTCCCCCCACGGCAGGTCGGCCGGGTCCCGCTCCGCCAGCACCCTGATCCGGCGGTCCCCCACCAGCAGGTCGTCGCCGTCCACCGCCACCGCCACCGGCAGCCGGCCGTGGGTGGAGTCGTACCGGAGCAACTGGGCGTTGGTCGCCGCCGACGTCAGGTCGTTGACGGCCACCACCTCCACGTCGGCCCCCTGGTCCAGGACCGCCCGGACGAAGTTCCGCCCGATCCGCCCGAACCCGTTGATGCCAACCCGTACCGTCATGTCGTCTCGCTCCTTTTCGGCCCCCGCCTTCCCTCCGGGGGCCCGCTCATGCCAGCAGACCCGACAGGGCGTCCGCCAGTCTTGCAGGATCATGAACCCGGCAGGCGGGATCGGCCAAGGGCCTTTGGACCACTTCGCAGCCCGGCCGGCCCAGGGCCAACCCCGCCGCCGGGTCCCACAGCACCACGTCGACGGCCACCCCGTGCGCCTCCAGGGCGGCCAGGTGGTCCCCGACGTCGTACCCCTCCGTCTCCGGCACCTCCGGTCGGAGGTTGCAGACGTACACCCGCTGCGCCGCGGTGGCCGCCAGGGCCGCCGCCAGGTCGTCCACCACCGCGGCGGCCAGCACGCTGGTGTACAGCGACCCCGGCCCCAGCACCACCTGGTCGGCCGCCAGCACGGCGGCCACCGCCTCCGGCGGCGAGCTGGCCCCGTCCGGCACCAGCGACACCCGGCCGATCCTGCCGGTGTCCCGGACCGCGGCCTGCCCGCAGACCTCCCCCAGCTCCCCGTCGGCCTTCAGCACCACCGTGTCCGTCGTCGCCGGCAGCACCCGGCCGGTCACACCCAGCAGCCGGCCGGCCTCGTCGATGCCCCCCACCACGTCCCCGGCGGCCTCCACCAGCCCCGCCAGCACCAGGTTGCCCAGGGCGTGCCCGGCCAGCTCCCCCTCCCCGAACCGGCGTGTGAACGCCCTGGCCAGCACCGATCCGTCCTCGGCCAGCGCCACCAGGCACCTCCGGATGTCCCCGAGCGCCACCACCCCCAGCTCCTGCCGCAGCCGCCCCGTCGACCCCCCGTCGTCGGCCACCGACACCACCGCGGTGACGGCCCCGGCATACCGCCGGGCCGCCCGCAGGGTGGCTGCCGTCCCGTGCCCCCCACCAAGCGCCACCACCGACGGGCCTGGCCCGCCCGGGGCCCCAACCCCGGGCTCCTCCGAAGCGTGGGGCCCCAGCCCCACGCCGGCCGTCGGGCCTGGCCGGGTCACCGGTCGACGTCCCGGTGGAACGGGGTGACCGGCAGCCCCTGGCCGCGCAGCCGGGCGGCCAGGGCCTCGGCCAGGGCCACCGACCGGTGCCGTCCACCGGTGCAGCCCAGCCCGACGGTCAGGTACGACTTGCCCTCCCGCTCGTAGGCGGGCAGCAGGGACACCAGCAGGTCGTGGACCCGGGTCAGGAACTCCTGGGCCTCCGGCCGGTGCAGCACGTAGTCCCGCACCGGCCCGTCCAGGCCGCTCAGCGGCCGCAGGTGGTCCACCCAGTACGGATTGGGCAGGAACCGGCAGTCGAACACCAGGTCCACGTCCAGCGGCACCCCGTACTTGAACCCGAACGACACCGCGGAGGTCTGCATCCGGCCGTCCCCGTCGGCCTCCCCGAACAGCTCCAGCACCCGCTGCCGGAGCTGGTTGCCGTTGAGGTCGCCGGTGTCCAGGGAGATGTCGGCGTGCCCCCGGACCGGCTCCAGCAGGTCGCGCTCCCCGGCGATGGCCTCCTCCACCCCCCGGGCGGCCAGCGGATGGCGGCGCCGGGTGCCCTCGAACCGCCGTACCAGGACGTCGTCGGGGGCGTCCAGGAACAGCACCCGCACCCGGTGGCCGCCGGCCCGGAGGCCGGCCAGCGCCGGGGCCAGGTCCTCCGGCTGGTTCCCGCCGCCGCGGCCGATGACCACGGCCACCCGGCCGGCGGCGGACCCCGGCCGGTCCACCAGGTCGGCCACCTGGGGGATCATGGCCACCGGCAGGTTGTCGATGACGAACCACCCCAGGTCCTCCAGGGCGGCCCCCGCGGTGGACCGGCCGGCGCCGGACATGCCGGCGACCACCAGGAACTCGGTCACCGCCTTGCCGTCCCGTGCAACTGGGCGTACACCCCGTCGGCCACCCGGTCCGGCAGCCACGGCAGCGCCCGCAGCTCCTCCGCGGAGGCCGCCCGCAGCGCCTTGACGCCCCCCATCTCCTTCACCAGCCGGGTCCGCCGGGTCGGCCCCAGGCCGGGCACCCCGTCCAGCACGCTGGCCGTCATCCGGTTGCCGCGGCGTTGCCGGTGGAACGTGACGGCGAACCGGTGGGCCTCGTCGCGGACCCGCTGCAGCAGGTACAGCGCCTCCGACCCCCGCGGGATCCGGACCGGGTCCGCCGAACCCGGCCGGTACACCTCCTCGAACTGCTTGGCCAGCGCCGCCAGTTGGATCTGGCCGGTCAGCCCGAGGGACGCCACCACCCGCTCCCCCACCGCCAGTTGCCCTTTGCCGCCGTCGATCAGCAGCAGTTGCGGCGCGTAGGCGAACCGCCCCAACGTGGCCCGCCGGCTGCGGGGCTCCTCACCGTCGTCCGCCACCGGGGGCCGGCCCGCACCGCCGCCCGAGTCGGCCACCGGCTCGGCCGGCCCGGCCCCTTCTGCAGCCCGTGCGGCTCGCTCGTCCAGCAGGGCGGTCAGCCGGCGGGTCAGCACCTCCTCCATGGCCGCGTAGTCGTCGTTGCCGGCCACCGTCTTCACCTTGAACCGGCGGTAGTCCGACTTCTTGGCCAGGCCGTCCTCGAACACCACCATGGACCCCACGTAGTCGGTGCCCTGCAGGTGGCTCATGTCGTAGCACTCGATCCGCAGCGGCGCCTCCGGCAGGCCCAGGGCGGCCTGGAGCTCCGTCAGGGCCTTCGACCGGCTGTTGTGGTCGGCGGCCCGCCGCATCCGGTGCCGGGCCAGGTCCTCGGCGGCGTTCCTGGCCACCAGCTCCTGCAGGGCCCGCTTGGCCCCCCGCTGCGGCACCGCCAGGTCCACCGGGCCGCCGCGGAGGCCGCCCAGCCACACCCCCAGCACGTCCGCCGACTCCGGCGCCGCCGGCACCAGCACCCGCCGGGGCACCTCCGCCCCGGCCGCCCCGTACAACTGCTCCACCACCCGGTCCAGCATCTGCGGCGTCGTCAGGTCCTCCACCTTGTCGGCCACGAACCCGCCCCGGCCGACCACCCGGCCGCGGCGGACGTGGAACACCTGCACCGCCGCCTCCAGGTCGTCTGTGGCCAGCCCCACCACGTCGAAGTCCTCCGGCCGCTCCGACACCATCTGCTGGGTCTCCGCCGCTTTCCGCACCGCCGTCAGCCGGTCCCGCAGCCGGGCCGCCCGCTCGAACTCCAGGGCGTCGGCCGCCTCCGCCATCTCGGCCGCCAACCGGTCCATCACCGGCCGGTTGTCGCCGTCCAGGAACCGCATCAGGTCGTCCACCATCCCCCGGTACCGGTCCTGGTCGATGGCCCCCACGCACGGCCCCGAGCACCGCTCGATGTCGTACAGCAGGCACGGCCGGCCCAGCCGGGCGTGCCGCTTGAACTTGGCCTCCGAGCAGGTCCGCACCGGGAAGCTCCGCAGCAGCAGGTCCAGGGTGTCCCGAAGCGCCCCGACATGGCCGTACGGCCCGAAGTACCGCACCCCCTTGCGCTTCCGGCCCCGGAACACCATCGGCCGTGGCCACTCCTCCCCCACCGTCACCGCCAGCCACGGGTAGCTCTTGTCGTCCTTCAACCGCACGTTGAACCGCGGCTGGTGGGTCTGGATGAGGGAGTGCTCCAGTATCAGCGCCTCCACCTCGGTGCCCACCACCACCCACTCCACGTGGTCCGCGGCCGCCACCATCTGGGCGGTCCGCGGCGGCAGCCCGTGGGGGTCCTGCCAGTAGTTCGGCAGCCGGTGCCGCAGCGACTTGGCCTTCCCGACGTACAGCACCCGGCCTTCGGCGTCCACGAACTGGTACGACCCCGGGGCATCCGGGATCGAACCGGTCGGTGGACGGAACTGCACCATCCCATTGTCGCGCCCCCCGTCGCGGCGTCATCGCGGGTCGCCACGTCGACGCGAACGGTGCCCTACACTGGGCATTGCCGGCCTGGTACCCCGGCAACACACCTCGCACCGAGGCCGACAACCCCGCGGATGGGCGACCAGGCTGTCCCCGCCGGCCATATCGGCGCGCTCCCCACAGGGGGTTACGACCATGATCCGGCTACAGAGCCCGCTTCCCGACCGCTACACCACCGCGACCCCCGACCAGTTGGCCGACTGGATCGGCGCCGCCAAGGACGCCCTGGGCTCCCGGTTGCTGGTCCTCGGCCACCACTACCAACGCGACGACGTCATGCGCTGGGCCGACGCCCGCGGCGACTCGTTCGGGCTGTCCCGGATCGCCGCCGACCGCCACGACGCCGGCTACGTGGTGTTCTGCGGCGTCCACTTCATGGCCGAGTCCGCCGACATCCTCACCGGCCCCCACCAGCAGGTGCTGCTGCCCGACCTGAACGCCGGCTGCTCCATGGCCGACATGGCCGACATCGACGCCGTCGAGGACGCCTGGGACGACCTCGGCCGGGTCGTCGACACCGACCGGCTGGTCCCCATCACCTACATGAACTCCGCCGCCGCCATCAAGGCCTTCGTCGGCCGTCACGGCGGCGCCGTCTGCACCTCCTCCAACGCCCGCGCCGTCCTCACCTGGGCCCTCGGCCGTGCCGATGCGGCGCCGGCGGGCGCCAGGGGGGACAAGGTCCTGTTCCTGCCCGACCAGCACCTCGGCCGCAACACCGGGTTCCAGCTCGGCTTCGGCGCCGACGACATGGTGCTGTGGAACCCCCGGGCCGACTTCGGCGGGCTCACCGACACCGACGTCAAGGCCGCCCGGTTCCTGCTGTGGAAGGGCCACTGCTCCGTCCACCAGCGGTTCCGGCCGGAGCACGTCGCCGCCTTCCGGGCCGACCATCCCGACGGCCTGGTGGTGGTCCACCCCGAATGCGCCCACGACGTCGTCGCCGTGGCCGACCAGGTGGGGTCCACCGACTTCATCATCAAGGCCGTCGACGCCGCCCCGCCCGGGTCCGTCATCGGGGTGGGTACCGAGATCCACCTGGTCAACCGGCTCGACCACGACCACCCGGACAAGACCGTCATCAGCCTCGACCCGCTGGTCTGCCCCTGCTCCACCATGTCCCGCATCGACCCCCCCCACCTGGCCTGGGTGCTGGAAGGGCTGGTCGACGGCGACGTCCGCAACCGGATCACCGTCGACCCGGACACCGCCGAGTGGGCCCGGGTGGCGTTGCAGCGGATGCTCGACATCACCTGATGAAAAAGTCGTCAAGAAGTACATAATCCACCATCTAGTAGTTGATTTTTCGATCAAGCAAACTAGAATTACGCCCATGGAGTTCTTTCCTCGCGGGATCGAGGACAAGATTCGCCGCCTTTGGGCCTCGATGCCGGTCGTGGTCCTGGAGGGCGGCCGAGCCGTGGGCAAGACGACGCTGTGCCGACAATTGCAGCAAGCCGAACTGGTCAGGGACCTCGTCGACCTGACCGATCCGGCCGCTCGGTCGGCAGCCGAGGACGACCCGTTCGCATTCGTGGCCCGCCTCTCCACCCCGGCAGTCATCGACGAAGCCCAGATGGTGCCGAACATCTCGCTGGCGGTGAAACAAACGGTCGATGCGGCAGGCCGGGCCGGTCTGTTCATCCTCACGGGGTCCACGACTCTCGGCCGGGGGCTCCTCCATGGAAGTGACCCCCTGGCAGGAAGAGCGGTGCGCCTCAGGCTGACCTCCTTTACCCAGGGGGAACGGGCCGGTACCCCCATTGACCTCGTCCAGAACCTCCGAAAGGGGGACTTGGTCGAGCACCGAACCGAGCGCCCCGCCAGCATCGAGGAGCGGCTGCTCGTCGGCGGCATGCCGGGCATGCCGGGTGTCATCCGGCCAGGGTCACCGGCAGCACGTCGCGAGGCTGTCGAAGCGTATGTCGAGGCGGTCGTCCAACTGACGACGACCACCTCTCGGGCAGATCGGGCGCGGCTGCTCGACCTGTTCCGAGTCATCGCCGGTACCCCGGCCCTCATCCTGAACAACGAGAAGTTGGCCAGCGATTTCGGCCTGTCCCCGACGACGCTCCGGTCATACCTTCACACTCTCGAAGACGGGTTCCTCCTCGATGCCGTCCCCGCGCTGGCCAACGACGCCCGACGAGAGGTCAAGGGCCATCCTCGCCTCGTCCCTTCCGACGTCTCACTGGCCGCCTGGGCGGGACGCCACTCCGGTGAGACCCTGCGGGCGAATCCCACCTCGATGGGTCCCCTGCTCCATGCTCTGGTCATCAACGAGCTCATGGCCCAGGGGTCATGGGCTGAGAACGCCGACGTCTGTCACTGGCGGGACCGCAACGACGAGGTCGACGTCGTGATCCGCTATCCAGATGGATCGAAGGTGCCGGTCGAGATCAAAGCAGCCAGGGTTGTCAGCCGGCACGATGCCCGCAACCTCCAGCTGTTCCGCCGCAGGACCGGCCAGCCGTCGATCGGCGTCCTCTTCTACCTCGGCAACCGATCCTACGAATTGGAGCCAGGTGTCTGGGCTCTCCCCGTTCAGGCCCTGTGGGAACCGGGCTTTACTGCAGAAAGGACGGCCGAAATTCCTGCTTCCCCTACCGCCGCCCCGAGCGCCACCGAGCCTGCCGCTGGGCGAACCTTTCCGTCGACACGACGTCGCGCCAGCGACGACACCGCCATCCGGGCATCGGACGCTGCGTTGTTCCTCAGCTACGTCCACGAAGACAACCGTGTCATGAACGGTCGGATCGTCCAGCTGGCCCAGGCAATCGACGATCACTATCGGTTCTTGACGGGTGAGACCCTCGAGGTCTTCACCGATCGGGACCTGAACTGGGGAGACCAATGGAGGGCCCGTATCGACGAACAGCTTGCCCGGACCACCTTCTTCGTTCCGGTCGTGACTCCCCGTTTCCTCCAATCCGAGGAGTGCCGACGCGAGACGCAGGCGTTCTTGGCCGCCGCCAAGGGCGTCGGGGCCGAGAAGCAGTATGTCTTGCCCATCTTCCTCGTCGCCCCCGAGTCTCTCGACGATGACGACCCGTTGGCGGCGACCCTGAAGACCTACCACGGTTCGGCGTTCGAGGACCTCATCTACGAGGACCCAGGCTCGAGCACCTACCGTCGAGAAGTCAACAGGCTGGCCAAGGAGCTCGTAAAGGCGGTTCGACAACGGGCCACCGCCCCATCGATCTCGAAGGCCACATCTGGTGCCGCTGAAAGCACGGCAGACATCCTCCAGCTGATGGAACAGACGGAGGGGTCGATGACGGCTCTTCCTTCCCTGCTCTCCCGTTACCAGGAGGCGCTCGAGGCGACCATGGTTGCGCTCAACGGCTCCATGTCGGACATCCAGACCGCAGAGGCTCCCCGGTCACCCAGCGAATTTCGGAGGGCATTACGTCGGGTTGCCGCCGGTATCCGGGAACCGGTCGAAGAGCTCGATCGAGCTACGGCCGACGTCGAGGCCGCGCTGGCTACCGTCGACAATTCGATCACGGGGCTCATTCGGCTGGGTAGTTCAAACGAAGGTGCGCTGCCTGGCATCCAACAGATGCTGTCCCAGCTGGGCGATGACGTACCCGACGGATTGGGGATCGACCCTGCACAGGTCGCGACCATCCGCGGCCAGATGAACACGCTCGGCCGGCTGGCTGCCGAGATGCGGGCCCCCGCCAGGTCCCTGGAGCGGGCCGTGCTGCTGGTGTCGGACGTCGATGCCATGCTCCGCCGTTGGCGTCGGGATACCGAGCGGTTCTCCCGATGATGACGACCGATCGGCGGTCGGGGGCCGCCTTCTTGCATAGTGGCTCCAGCCATTGACGACCGCGGAGGGTGACGATGGGCCGAACGGTGACGCGTGCAGGCCGGCTGGCGATCGCTGCCGGGACCGTGCTGGCTTCGGCCGTCGGCGTCGGCCTGACCGCCGGGGCCGCCGGGGCCACCACCCCGGTGCTGACCGCCACGCCGACCCAGGTCGACTTCGGGGACACCCCCGTCGGCCAGTTCGGGTTCGGCAGCGTCAGATTGCAGAACGACGGCAGCAGTAACGACCACGTCAGCGGGGCCACCCTGAGCGGTCCCGACGTCGCCGACTTCACACTGTTCGCCCTCTGCGGCACAACAACAACAGTGATCACAGTGGCCAGGACAGGGTTCACAGTGCCGGCCGGCCAGACATGCCTGATCGGCATCTTCTTCTCCCCCGCCGCCGCCGGCCCGCGGCAGGCCACCGCCACCTTCGACGACCAGAGCGCCGACCCGCCGTCGGTCTCCCTGACCGGCAACGGCACCCTGGGGTACTACGAAACGTCCGCCTCCGGGGCGGTCTTCGACTTCGGCAACGCCACCAACCTGGGCGACATGTCCGGCTACACCCTCCGGGCGCCCGTCGTCGGCATGGCCGTCACATCGTTCGGCGGCGGTTACTGGCTCGTCACCACCGACGGCGGCATCTTCGCCTTCGGCACAGCCGCCTTCCACGGCTCCACCGGCGGCATGCCTCTCAACGAGCCCGTCGTCGGCATGGCACCCACCCCGGACGGCGGCGGCTACTGGCTGGTGGCGTCCGACGGCGGCATGTTCGCCTTCGGCGACGCCAAGTTCTACGGGTCCACCGGGTCCATGCACCTGAACCAGCCCGTCGTCGGCATGGCGCCCACCCCGGACGGCAAGGGGTACTGGCTGGTCGCCGCCGACGGCGGCATCTTCGCCTTCGGTGACGCCCAGTTCTACGGGTCCACCGGCAGCCTCCACCTCAACCAGCCCATCGTCGGCATGGCCGCCACCCCCACAGGCGGCGGCTACTGGTTCACCGCCGCCGACGGCGGCATCTTCGCCTTCGGCGACGCCCCCTTCCTGGGCAGCACCGGCGGTACCGGGGTGCACGACGTCGTCGGCATGGCGTCCACCGGGTCCCCCCTGTTCCAAGCCGTCAGGGACCTCCCTGGCGTCCGGCCCCAGGCCAGGATCGCCACCTGACCGCCGGACCGGTCGCCCGGGACATCGACCCAAGTCGCTACTGAAAAGAGAAGGGAGCCGTATGCGGATCGGCAGGCTGGTCGGCATCGCTGTTGTACTGGCGGCCGTGGGTGGGGTCACTACTGCCGCGGGCGCGGCCACATCGACCGGCTCGGCCAAGGTGGTCAACGACGCCAGCAGCCCCTTCGGGGCCGGCCGGACGGTCAACTATTCGACAGTCCACGCCCAAGGGTCCCAGTTCAACGAAAACGTCGTCCTTGATCTGTCGGGCCCTACAGGCGACCTCTCGGTCAGCCTCTCCGCCCCCGAAGGCCAGAGCCTGGGCGTAGGGACCTATGCGGCCGGCAGCCGGGGCTCCGACTTCGCTTCCCTCTCCGTCTCCACGGCCGGCCAGAGCTCTTGCGGATCCGGCACATTCACCGTGTACGACGCCGCCTTTGGTGGCACAGCCGTCGTCCAGCGCTTCGCCGTCGAGTTCAACGCCCAATGCAGCACGACAGGCTCCGGCGTACACGGCGAGATCTGGTTCAACTCCACCGTGGGCATGCCGACACTGCCTACTCCGAGGACCCTCTACGGCACACCGTGGCTGACCTCCAACGGGCTGAGCCGGTTCGTCTTCGACGACACCCCGGTCGGCGGGGTCAGCACATCGCTGACAATCACCATCAGCAACGACAGCACCAACATCGCCGATATCACCGCAGTCGCCACCACCGCCGTCAATCCCAACGACTTCATCGGCCAGACCGACTGCAGCACACGAGCACTGGCTCCCGGCCAGCACTGCACAGTGCAGATCTGGTTCGCCCCAGCGGCACCCGGCCTCCGCCAGGCCACATTGGACATCTACTACAACGAGCCCGAGCCGCTGGGCATCCACCTGATCGGCACCGGCACCCAGGGCTATTACGAGGCCAGCGCCTCCGGGTCCGTCTGGTCGTACGGCAACGCCGTCGACTTTGGCGACATGTCCACACAACCGCTCAACGCCCCCGTCGTGTCAATGGCGGTCACACCGTACGGCTACGGCTACTGGCTGCTCGGGGCTGACGGCGGCATCTTCAACTTCGGGGACGCCCAGTTCTACGGTTCCACCGGCGGCATGACCCTCAACAAGCCGGTCATCGCCATGGCACCGACACCGACGGGGACAGGGTATTGGTTGGCGGCCTCCGACGGCGGCATCTTCGCCTTCGGTACAGCCGGGTTCTACGGTTCCACCGGCGGCATGCAGCTGAACCAACCCATCGTCGGCATGGCCGCCACCCCGGACGGCAAGGGGTACTGGCTGGTGGCCAGCGACGGCGGCATCTTCGCCTTCGGCGACGCCCAGTTCTACGGCTCAACCGGAGCCACCCCGCTCAACCAGCCCATCGTCGGCATGGCCGCCACCCCGGACGGGGGCGGGTACTGGCTGGTGGCCAGCGACGGCGGCATCTTCGCCTTCGGCGACGCCCAGTTCTACGGTTCCACCGGCGGCGTGCACCTCGACCAGCCCATCGTCGGCATGGCCGCCACCCCCACAGGGGCTGGCTACTGGTTCACCGCCGCCGACGGCGGCATCTTCACCTTCGGCCGCGGCCTCTATTACGGCAGCAACGGTGGTACCACCGTCCACGATGTCGTGGCCATGACCGCGTCCGCCGGGCCGACCCTGCAGGCGATCTTCGACATACCGGCCGTCCGGCCCCAGCTGCGGCCGGGCTGGACGCCGGTTACCTGAGGCCGAGCACCGGCCTCAACACCCCCCCGGTGTGGCTGCCGGCGGTCTTGGCCACCTGCTCCGGGGTGCCCTCGGCCACCACCCGGCCACCGCCGTCGCCGCCCTCCGGACCGAGGTCGATGATCCAGTCGGCGGTCTTGACGACGTCGAGGTTGTGCTCGATGACCACCACCGTGTTGCCCTGGTCGACCAGCCGGCCCAGCACGTCCAGCAGCCGGCGGACGTCCTCGAAGTGCAGCCCGGTGGTGGGCTCGTCGAGGATGTAGAAGGTGTGCCCGGTCGGCCGCCGGCTGAGCTCGCTGGCCAGCTTCACCCGCTGGGCCTCCCCGCCGGACAGCGTCGGGGCCGGCTGGCCCAGCCGGACGTACCCCAGGCCGACGTCCACCAGGGTCTGCAGGTGCCGGGCGATGGGGGGCTGGTTGGCGAAGAAGGTCAGCCCCTCCTCGCAGGACAGGTCCAGCACCTCGGCGATGTTCTTGCCCCGGAACGTCACCTCCAGGGTGTCCCGGTTGTAGCGGGCGCCGCCGCACACCTCGCAGGGCACGTACACGTCCGGCAGGAAGTGCATCTCGATCTTGATGGTGCCGTCGCCGGCGCAGGCCTCGCAGCGGCCGCCGCGGACGTTGAACGAGAACCGGCCGGGCTGGTACCCCCGCACCTTGGCCTCCGGGGTCTGGCTGAACAGGCGGCGGATGTGGTCGAACACCCCGGTGTACGTGGCCGGGTTGGACCGCGGGGTCCGCCCGATGGGGGCCTGGTCGACGTCGACCACCTTGTCCACGTGGTCCACCCCGTCCACCTTCCGGTGCAGCCCCGGCACCGCCTTGGCCCGGTGCAACTGGTGGGCCAGCGACCGCAACAGGATGTCGTTGACCAGGGTGGACTTGCCGGACCCGGACACCCCGGTCACGGCCACCAGGCAGCCCAGGGGGAACGCCACGTCGATGTCCGCCAGGTTGTGCTCCCGGGCCCCCCGGACCACCACGGCGTCCCCGCTGCCCGGCCGGCGACGGTCCGGCACGGCGATGGACCGGCGGCCGGAAAGGTACTGGCCGGTCAGCGACGCCTTGTTGGCCAGCAGCCCCTTCTTGCCGGCCACCGGCCCGCTGTGCACCACCTGCCCGCCGTGCTCGCCGGCGCCTGGCCCGATGTCCACGACGTGGTCCGCGGTCCGGATGGTGTCCTCGTCGTGCTCCACCACGATCACCGTGTTGCCCAGGTCCCGCAGCCGCAGCAGGGTCTGGATGAGCCGCTGGTTGTCCCGCTGGTGCAGCCCGATGGACGGCTCGTCCAGGACGTACAGCACCCCCACCAGGCCGCTCCCGATCTGGCTGGCCAGCCGGATCCGCTGGGCCTCCCCGCCGGACAGGGTGCCGGCCGACCGGGCCAGCGACAGGTAGTCCAGGCCGACATCCAGCAGGAACTGCATCCGCTCCCGCACTTCCTTCAGCACCCGGTCCGCGATGAGGTGGTCCCGCTCGGACAGGTCCAGGTCGGCCAGGGCGGCCACCGCCCGGGTGATGGACAGGCTGCACAGCTCGAAGATGCTCATGCCGCCCACCGTCACCGCCAGCGACTCCGGCTTCAGCCGGGCCCCGCCGCACACCGGGCAGTCCACCTCCCGCATGTACTGCTCGATCTGCTCCCTGGACCAGTCCGACTCGGACTCGCCGTGGCGGCGCTGCAGCCACGGCACCACCCCTTCGTAGTGGGACAGGTACGACCGGCTGCGGCCGAACCGGTTGCGGTACTGCACGTGCACCTGCTTGGTCCCGGACCCGTACAGCACCAGCTTCTTGTCCTTGGCCTTCAACTTCTCCCACGCCGTCTTCACCGAGAACCCCCCGAGCTCCGCGATACCGCCGATGAGGCCGGTGAAGTACTCGCTGCGGGCCCCCGCCCACGGCGCCAGGGCCCCGTCGGCCAGCGACAGCGACGGGTCCGGCACCACCAGCTCCGGGTCCACCTCGAACCGGGTGCCCAGGCCGGCGCAGGCCGGGCAGGCCCCGTAGGGGGAGTTGAACGAGAAGCTCCGCGGGGCCGGCTCCTCGAAGCTCACGCCGCACTCGGTGCAGGCCAGGTGCTGGCTGAACGTGATCTCCTCGTCGCCGGCCTCGCCGTCCCCGGCCTCGCCGGCTCCGGCCCCGTCACCGGCGGTCCTGGGCCGCCCGCTGGCGCCGCCGCCGACCACCACCTCGGCGGTGCCGCCGGACAGGGACAGGGCGGTCTCGATGGACTCGGTCAGCCGCTGCCGGATGCCGTCACGGCGGACCAGCCGGTCCACCACGATCTCGATGGTGTGCTGCTCGTACCGGGCCAGGTTCAGCTCGGCCCGGTCGGCCAGCTCCACCACGGCGCCGTCCACCCGGGCCCGGGCGAACCCCTGCTTGGCCATGTCGTCCAGCAACCCGCTGTACTCCCCCTTGCGCCCCCGGACCAGCGGGGCCAGCACCTGGAACCGGGTGCCGTCGGGCAGCTCCAGCACCCGGTCCACGATCTGCTGGGGGGTCTGCCGGGCCACCGGCCGGCCGCAGTTCGGGCAGTGCGGCCGGCCGATCCGGGCGTACAGCAGCCGCAGGTAGTCGTACACCTCCGTGATGGTGCCCACGGTGGACCGGGGGTTGCGGGAGGCCGACTTCTGGTCGATGGAGATGGCCGGGGACAGCCCCTCGATGAAGTCCACGTCCGGCTTGTCCATCTGGCCCAGGAACTGCCGGGCGTAGGCCGACAGGGACTCCACGTACCGTCGCTGGCCCTCGGCGTAGATGGTGTCGAAGGCCAGGGACGACTTGCCGGAGCCGGACAGCCCGGTGAACACCACCAGCCGGTCCCGGGGCAGGTCCACGGACACGTCCTGGAGGTTGTGCTCCCGGGCTCCCCGGATGACGAGGCGGTCGGGCACAGGGGGAGGATACCGGCCGGGCGCGGCCGTCGGTGCGGGCCCCATTCGCCCAGGATAGACGAACAGGTGTTCGGTGCGGGGTCAGCCGGCCACGAAGGCCAGGTACATGTCCTTCATGGTGAAGAAGCTGGGCAGGTCGTCGGCACTGATCTCGATGGGCCGGCCGACCACCTCCTCCAGGTAGGTGATGGTCTCGATCAGCCCGAACGAGTCCAGGTAGCCGGCGTCCCACAACTGGGTGGACGGCTCGATGTCGTCGCCGGGCAGGTCCGGCCGGCGCTCGGCCAGGAACCGGCGGAGGCCGTCGTAGAAGTCCTGCTCCGTCCCCTCCCCGTCGGTGGTCATCGTCCCGGCCCGCCGGTCAGCACCACCAGGACCCCGTCGGACTCCCGCAGGTCCCCCTGCTCCCACATCCGGTACACGCTGGCCAGGGCCACCGCGGCGGAGTCGCCCAGGGGCACCTCGTGGCTGTGCCGCTGCAGGGCGGCCGCGATCTCCGACGAGGTCACGTCGACGAAGCCGCCGTCGGACTGCCGGACGGCCTGGGCCACGTAGTCGAAGCTGGCGAACGGGTCCCCCAGCAGGATGGCCCCGGCCAGGCCGCCGGGGAACAGCTCCGGCAGCCGGACGGCCTCCCCGCCGTTCAGGGCCGACCGGTACGCCTTCACCATCGGCGAGCAACTGGTCTGCTGGGCGCAGAACAGCCGCGGGCCCCGGCCCCAGGACCGGACGGCCGCGCTCTGCTCCACCGCCCGGGCCGCCGCCACGATGCCCAGGCCGCTGGCCACCGCCTGCACCACCGTGTCGATCCGGCCGCCCATCCGGTGGACGTCGTCGAAGGCCTCCAGGTAGGCCAGCTTGGCCCCCTCGCGGCGGCCCAGGTTGAAGAACCCGCCCTCCGGGGTCTCCCCCGGAGCCACCTCCGCCTTGGACCGGTTGCCGGCGGCCACGTAGTCGCCGTCCACCCGGACCACTTCCAGGGCCGGCGTCGGCGTCCCCAACTGGGCGGCCGGCACCTCGTCGGACACGTACACCCGGGCGGTCAGCTCCGGGTAGTACTGCAGCCCCCAGGCGTAGGCCGCCGCGGTGTTGCCGGTGGAGCTGAACACGAACCGCTCCACCCCCCGCTCGATCATCAGGGGCAGCGACACCGCGATCAACCGGTCCTTGGTGGACCCGGTCGGCAGCACCCCTTCCACCTTGGCGTAGATGGGCACCCCGTCCAGCTCGGCCAGCAGGATGGTGGGGGTCGGCGGGATCACGATGCGACAGGTGCTGCGGTCCGGGATGGGCAGCAGGTCCCAGTAGGTGGCCAGGGCGTCGGTGTCCCCGGGCTGCAGCACCGCGTCGGTGGCCGGGTACACCGGCTCCACCAGCCCGCCGCAGGCCAGGCACTTCCCGGACAGGTCCTGGTCCACCGACCCGCAGTCCACGCACACCAGGTCCGCCGGCGGCCGGCGCACCCCGACCCCCCCGGACGACGAGCCGACGGTGCTCATTGCCCACCTCCGGTGCCGGTGCTCATGACTCCCCTCCGGCCTCCACCTGGGCCCGGGTGGCGTCGGCGTCCCACTTGCCGTGGGCGTTGACCACCAGGCCCGGCACCACCCACACCCGCTCCGGCACCGCCGCGGCCGGCAGGTTGGCCCGCAGGTGCTCCAGCACCCGGCTGACCAGGTCGCCGCCGTCGGCCGGCCCGGCTGCCTCGGCACCGTCGACCGAGCCGACGGTGTCGGCCACCACGAACAGCTCCAGCCCGCCGAGGCCGACCTTGCGGACGGTCACCGCGGCCTGGGCCACCCCGGTGACGGTGGTCACCAGGTCGTGGACCTCCTGGATCTCGATCCGGTGCCCCCGGACCTTCACCTGCTCGTCCAGCCGGCCCAGGCACTCGATGAGGCCGTCCCGCAGCACCGCCCGGTCACCGGTGCGGTAAGCCGGGCCGGACCGGCCGTCGGCCAGGAAGGACTCGTCCACGAACCGGGCCCGGTCGGTGCCGCTGCCCCCCAGGTAGCCGTTGGCGACGCAGTCCCCGGCCAGCACCAGCTCACCCTCCTCGCCGGTCGGCACCGGACGGAGGTCGGGGTCGGCCACGTAGGCCCGGGAGTTCCACACCGGCGTCCCCACCGGCACGGCCCCCTCCGGCAACGCCGTCTCCGCGTCGAACCGGTAGGCGGTGCACCCCACCGTGGCCTCGGTGGGCCCGTAGTGGTTGAGCAGCCGCACCCCCTCGATCCGGTCGCCGAGGCCGGCCACCAGCGACGCGTCCAGCCGCTCGCCGCCGAACATGAGGGTGCGGGTCACCGCCCGGTAGTCCGGCCGGGCGATCCGCTCGAACAGCCGGACGTGGGACGGGGTGATCTTGATGAAGCCGAACGGCCGCTCCCGGGGGGCCAGCCACGGCCGCGGGTCCCAACTGTCCGGGATCAACTGCACCGACCCGCCGGCCCACAGCGGCAGCCACAGGCAGGTGACCGCGTGGTCGAACCCCAGGCTGGCGAAGCAGGGGGTGGCGTCGTCGGGGCCGAAGTCGGTGAGCTGCCTGGCCCAGCCCAGGTAGTTGAGCAGGGACCGGTGGTTGACCAGCACCCCCTTCGGCAGGCCGGTGGACCCGGTGGTGAACACCGTGTAGGCCACGTCGGCCTGGGTGGCCACCGAGGTGGCCACCGGGGTCGACCGGGCCCCGGCGTGCAGGTCCACCGTCGGCACCCCCCGCGGCAGGCTGCCGGCCAGGGCCCGCGGGTCGGCGCACACGATCACCCGGGGGTCCGCCACCTCCAGGATGCGCCGCACCCGGTTGGCCGGGTAGGTGGGGTCGATGGGGGTGTAGGCCGCCCCCAGCGTCATGGCGGCCAGCATGGCGGCCACCACCGGCGTCGTCCGGGTGGCCCACACCGCCACCTGGTCGCCGGGGCCGACCCCGGCCTCCCGCAGGGCGCCGGCCAGCTTGGTGGCGTCGTCCCAGAGCTCCGCGTAGGTCTGCGACGGGCCGTCGCCCTCGTGCAGGGCCGGGCTGTCCGGGCGGTTCCGGGCGTGCTCGGCCACCGCGTCCACCACGGTGCCGGAGGGCAGCTCCACGACGTCGCCGGCCAGCATGCTGGGCTCCACCTCCGGGGTGGACGCGTCGTCGAGGAACGCGCTCTGCGTCATCGGTGGGCCTTGTTGCTCATGGTGCTTCTGCTCCGCCTCCGTGGACGATCGTGGGCCCACACTACGCCGTGAAATTCCCGCTGGTGGACGACCAAAAAGAAACCCCGGATTTCCATCCGCCGGCCTCCGTCACTCCGCCGCGACCGGCTCCGCCGGGGGTTCGACGCCCCCCGACGCGGCCAGCCGCAGCTCCACCAGCTCGTCCCGGAGGAGGGCCGCCTCCTCGAACCGCAGCTCGGCCGCGGCGGCCTTCATCTCCTCCTCCAACTGCCCGATCAGCTCCGCCACCTCGGCCGGGGGCTCCTCGCTGGGGGCCCACCCGCCGCCCCCGATGGCCGCCCGGGTCCGCACCGTCCGGCCGGCCTTGCCCCCCCGGACCTCCGCCCGGCTCCGCTTGGCCCGGCCGGACCCGTCGTCGGACCCGCCGCGCAGCCGTTCCAGGATGTCGGTGACCGCCTTGCGGACCGTCTGCGGGTCGATGCCGTGCTCGGCGTTGTACGCCACCTGCCGTTCCCGTCGCCGCTGGGTGATGCCCACGGCCTCCCGCATGGAGTCGGTGATGGTGTCCGCGTACAGCACCACCCGGCCGTCCACGTTCCGGGCCGCCCGCCCCATGGTCTGGATCAGCGCCGACGTGGACCGCAGGAACCCCTCCTTGTCGGCGTCCAGGATGGCCACCAGGGACACCTCCGGCAGGTCCAGGCCCTCCCGGAGCAGGTTGATGCCCACCACCACGTCGATGGACCCCAGCCGCAGCTCCCGGAGGATCTCGATGCGGGTGATGGTGTCGATGTCGGAGTGCAGGTACTGCACCTTCACCCCGGCGTCGGCCAGGTAGTCGGTCAGGTCCTCCGCCATCTTCTTGGTCAGCGTGGTCACCAGCACCCGGCCACCCCGCCCGACGGCCTCTTCGATCCGGGCCATCAGGTCGTCCACCTGGCCCTTCGTCGGCTGGATCACCACCTCCGGGTCCACCAGCCCGGTCGGCCGGATCACCTGCTCCACCACCTGCGCCGACACCTCCAGCTCGTACGGGCTGGGGGTGGCCGACACGAAGATGGCCTGCGGCACCCGGTCCACGAACTCCTCGAACCGCAGTGGCCGGTTGTCCAGCGCCGAGGGCAGCCGGAACCCGTGCTCCACCAGCACGTCCTTGCGGGACCGGTCCCCGGCCCACTGGCCGTGCAACTGCGGCACCGCCACGTGGCTCTCGTCGATGACCACCAGGTAGTCCTTCGGAAAGAAGTCCAGCAGGGTGAACGGCGTCTCCCCCGGCTTCCGGCCGTCGAGGTGCCGGCTGTAGTTCTCGATGCCCGAGCACACCCCGGTCTCCGCCAGCATCTCCAGGTCGTGCTCCGTCCGGGCCCGCAGCCGCTGGGCCTCCAGCAGCTTCCCCTCCTTCTGGAAGTAGGCCAGCCGCTCCCGCAGCTCCACCTCGATGGTGCCGATGGCCCGCTCGATGGTCTCGTTGCCGGCCACGTAGTGGGTGGCGGCGAACACCACCACGTCCTCCAGCTCCTCCCCCATCTCCCCGGTCAGCACGTCGAACGGCACGATCCGCTCCACGGTGTCCCCGAACATCTCCACCCGCAGCGCCGTCTCCTCGTAGGCCGGGTGGATCTCCACCGTGTCCCCCCGGGCCCGGAAGGTGCCGCGGACCAGGTTCATGTCGTTCCGGTCGTACTGCAGGTCCACCAGCCGGCGCAGCAGCACCCGCTGGTCCACGTCCTCTCCCACCTTCAGGGCCAGGATGCGGTCCCGGTACTCCTCGGGGGACCCCAACCCGTAGATGCAGGACACCGACGCCACCACGATGACGTCCCGGCGGGTCAGCAGCGACGACGTGGTGGCGTGCCGGAGCCGGTCGATCTCGTCGTTGATGGACGAGTCCTTCTCGATGTAGGTGTCCGTCGTCGGCAGGTACGCCTCGGGCTGGTAGTAGTCGTAGTACGACACGAAGAACTCCACCCGGTTCTTCGGGAACAGCTCCCGCAGCTCCGACGACAGTTGGGCGGCCAGCGACTTGTTGGGCTCGATGATCAGGGTGGGCCGCTGGGCGGCCTCGACGGTCCAGGCGATGGTGGCCGTCTTGCCGCTGCCGGTGATGCCCTGCAGGGTCTGGTACCGGTCGCCCCGGCGGACCCCCTCGGCCAGCGCGGCGATGGCCGCCGGCTGGTCGCCGGCGGGTCGGAACGGGGAGATCACCTGGAACTCGGCCATCGGGACGATGGTACCGGGAGGGTGTGTCGGCTAGGCCGGCGACCCCCGATCCGTCCGGGCTGCCCGCTTGTCCTGCAGCCAGGCCCACAGCCGGTCCACCTCGCCCGGGAGCTGGTCCAGGGAGCCACCGTTGTCCAGCACGTAGTCCGCCAGGGTCCGGCGGTCGTCCCGGGCCATCTGGGCGGCGATCCGCGCCTGGGCGTCCTCCCGGGGCATCCCCCGCTGCTCCACCAGCCGTTGCAGCGCCACGTCCACCGGGCAGTCCACCACCACCACCACGTCCAGCCCCATCGACTCCCGGTGCTCCGCCCTCAGCAGCGGGATGGCCACCACCACCACCTTGTCGGTGGCCGCCAGCGCCTCCCGCCGGGCCAGCATGGCCGCGCCGATGGCCGGATGGGTGATGCCGTTGAGGTCGGCCAGGGCCCGGTCGTCGGCGAAGGCCACCGCGGCCAGCGCCGGCCGGTCCACCGTGCCGTCCGCCGCCAGGATCCCCCGGCCGAACCGGTCCACCAGCGGCCCGTACGCCGGCCCCCCCGGCGCCACCACCTCCCGGGCCACCACGTCCGCGTCGATCAGCTCCGCCCCCCGGGCCACCAGCAGGTCCGCCACCGCCGACTTCCCGCACCCGATCCCCCCGGCCAACCCCACGACAAGAGCCATCGCCGGGACTACGGCCGGTCCGGGGTTGGGGCCCCGGACATCGGAGGAGCCAGGGGTTGGGGCCCCTGGCGGGCCGATCGATACGGCCGTTTGCAGATGGCGAACAGGACCAGGGTGGTGTCGTCGACGTCGTCGGTGACGAACCAGTCGTCGGCGGTGATGCCGGTGACGCCGCCGGTGTCGCCGCGGGCCACCAGGCGGTAGGCGAGGGGCAGGAGGCGGGTGTAGGCGGCGATGTACCAGCTCCGGGGCATCCGGTGCCGGAGGTCCAGGACGTCCAGCTTCAGCAGCTTCTGGGCCCTGGCCCGGCGGGCGGCGAAGTCGGCCTTGACGTGCGGCACCGCGTCCACCCCGCCCAGCCAGACCTCCCCGAAGTACCGGCCGAGCAGGTCGGCCAGTTGGCGACGGCCGAACAGGTGGACGTGGAACGGGTTCTCGAAGTCGGCCGGCTCGTTGGGGGTGAGGATGTGGACGGCGCCGTCGTCGGCCACCACCCGGGCCATCTCGGCCACGTGGCCGGCCGGGTCGGTGAAGTGCTCGATCAGGTGCGACGAGCACACCGCAGCAAACGACCGGTCGGCAAGCCCCAGGGCGAGGGCGTCCATCCGGGCCACCGGCAGCCCGAACCGGGCCGCCGCGGTCCCGGTGGCGTCCGCGCTGTAGTCCACCCCCACCACCGTCCGGCCGGGGCCGCCGAGGGTGACCGACTCGAACCCCTGCCCGCACCCCACGTCCAGCACCCGGCCGGGCCCCAGCCGTTCCACCATGGCCCGGTACCCGGCGTCGTGCAGGGCCAGCAGCGAGTCCGGGGTGACCCCCTGCTGCGGCCGTTCCCCGGTGAGCCTCGCCGTGGTCTGCATGGGCACCCCCTGATCTTGGGCGACGGGTACTGGCCGACGGGTACTGGCCGACGGGTCTCGGCCGACGGGCGGCCCCGGGCCATCTGCCACCAACCCGGCCGAGCGGCTGCTTACACTACCGCTGCGGTCCGCCGGTCCCCGGTGCCACGCCCACCATGACCACCATCCCAGCCACAGCCGCACCGGCGGCCAGACCACGGGCCGCCCACCGCCGCCGGGGAGCCGCCGAGGCGGAGCCCCCGGGCACCGAGGCGAGGGCCACCGGCGGGGTCGCCCAGGGCCTGGTGGGCTGGTTGGAGCACCTGGCGCTGGCCCTGCTGGCCTTCGTGCCGCTCCTCGTCGTCCACCCCGGGGTGGTCACGTCGGACACCAAGACCTACCTCTACCTGGACCCCGGCCGGTTCCTGGGCCAGGTGGCCTGGATGTGGAACCCGACGGTGGCCCTCGGCACGGTCACCCACGAGTACATCGGCTACCTGCTGCCGATGGGGCCGTTCTACGCCGTGGCCGCCGCCGCCCACGTCCCGCTGTGGGTGGCCCAGCGGCTGTGGCTGGGGGGCATCCTGTTCGCGGCCGGCGCCGGCATCCTGTACCTCTGCCGGGTCCTGTCCGTCCGGGGGCCCGGCCGGGTGGTGGCCGCCCTGGCCTTCATGCTGTCGCCGTACTTCCTGCAGTACGCCGGCCGCATCTCGGTCATCCTGCTCCCCTGGGCCGGGCTGCCGTGGATGGTGGCCTTCGCCGTCCTGGCCCTGCGCCGCGGCGGCTGGCGGTACCCGGCGCTGTTCGCCCTGGTGGTCGCGGTGGTCAGCGGCATCAACGCCAGCTCCATCATCTACGTCGGCGTCGCCCCGGTCCTGTGGCTGCTGTACGCCGTGGCCGTCGAGCGGGACGGCACCTGGGGACAGGCCGCCGCTGCCGCCGGCCGCATCGCGGTGCTCACCGCCCTGAGCTGCCTGTGGTGGATCGTCGGCCTCGGCATCGAGGCGGCCTACGGGGTCAACGTCCTCAAGTACACCGAGACCGTCCCGTCCACCAGCGAGACGTCCAGCGCCACCGAGATCATCCGCGGCCTGGGCTACTGGTACTTCTACGGCGGCGACCGCCTGGGGCCGTGGACCCGGTCCGCGGTGCTGTACACCCAGCAGCTCTGGCTGCTGGCCCTGTCCTACCTGGTCCCCGTCCTGGCCTTCCTGGCCGCCGTCTTCACCCGGTGGCGGCACCGCGCCTACTTCGTCCTGCTCGTCGTCGTCGGCGTCGTCCTGTCCGTCGGCGCCCACCCCATCGACCACCCCACCCCGGCCGGCGGGGTGCTGAAGGCGTTCATGACCGACACCACCGCCGGCCTGGCCATGCGGTCCACCGACCGCGCCACCCCCCTCGTCGTCCTCGGTCTGGCCATGCTGCTCGGCGCCGGCGTCACCGCCCTGTGGGCCCGCCGGCCCTGGATTGGCGCCGTCACCGCCGTCGTCGTCGCCGGCCTGGTCGTCGCCAACAACCCGGCCGTCTTCAACGGCGACGCCGAGGTGGCCAGCACCTTCCGGCAACCGGCCGCGCTGCCCGCGTACCAGATGGCCGCCATCGACCACCTCAACGCCACCCACCCCGGCACCCGGGTGCTGGCCATCCCCGGCGACGACTTCGCCACCGACCGCTGGGGGAACACCGTGGACACCCCCCAGCCCGCCTACCTCACCCGGCCGTTCGTCACCCGGGAGCAGCAGGTCATGGGCTCCATGCCCACCGCCGACATCCTCTACGCCATGGACGAGCCCATCCAGACAAGCATCGAGAACTGGAACGCCCTGGCCCCCATGGCCCGGCTGATGAGCGCCGGGGACGTCATGGTGGAGTACGACCAGGCCTACGAGCACTACGGCGTCCCCCACCCCCAACTGCTCGCCCTGGCCCTCGGGCAGGCCCCGGCCGGGCTGTCCGACCCCCGGTCGTTCGGCACCCCGGTCCCCAACATCTCGTCCATCTCCACCCTCGACGAGCAGGACCTGGCCGCCCCGGCCGCCATCACCTGGCCGTCCCCGCTGGTCACCTACACCGTCGACACACCCCGGCCGATCACCCGGGCCGAGTCCAACCGCGGCGCCGTCGTCGTCGCCGGCGACGCCACCGGCATCCAGGCCCTGGCCGGCACCGGGCTGCTCGACGGCGACAGCGCCATCTACTACGCCGGCACCCTGACCGACGGCGGCGGAAAGGGCACGGGGGCCGACAGCGGCGGCAAGGCCGAGGCGGCCGCGGGCACCGGCACGAGCGGCGGCGCGGCGGCCTCCACCCAGTTGCGGCAGCTACTGCGCACAGGGGCGGTGCTGGCGGTCACCGACACCAACCGCAAGCAGGCGTTCCGCTGGGACACCCTGACCGCCAACTACGGCTACACCGAGACCCCGTCCGAGGACCCGGCCAAGACCACACTGAGCGACAGCCCCATCGACCTGTTCCCGAAGGCCGCCGCCGGCGCCCACACCACCGCGGCCTACGTCGGCGCGGTCGACGTCACCGCCTCGTCCTACGGCAACCCGGTGTCGTACACCCCCGAGAACCGGGCCTACAGCGCCGTCGACGGCAACCTGGACACCGCCTGGGTCACCGGCACCTTCGTGGCCGATCCGGCCGGGCAGTGGTGGCAGGCCCGGTTCTCCCGTCCGGCCACCACCGACCACGTCACCCTGGTGCAGCCCCAGACCGGCACACGGCGGCGCTGGATCACCAGGGCCACCCTCACCTTCGACGGCGGCCACCCCCTGACGGTGTCCCTCGGGCCGTCCTCCCGGAACCCCACCGGGCAGACCGTCCACTTCCCCGCCCGCACCTTCCACACCCTGCGGGTCACCATCGACGCCACCAACGACGACACCGCCACACCGGCCGCGGCCTCCGCCGTCGGGTTCGCCGAGGTCCAGGTCCCCGGGGTCCAGGTGGTCGAGGTGGTCAAGATGCCCACCGACCTCCTCGACGCCGCCGGGGCGTCGTCCGTCGACAACCGGCTGACCCTGTCGATGACCCGGCAGCGCATCACCCCGTTCCCGCCCCGGTCCGACCCCGAGGCCAACATCTCCCGGCAGTTCACACTGCCCACCGCCCGCACCTTCACCCTGTCCGGCACCGCCAGCATCTCCGCCCTGATCCCCGACGACCAGATCGACCGCCTCGTCGGCCTGTCCGGGTCCACAGGGTCCGGCACCATCGCCTACTCCAGCGCCCGCCTCCCCGGGTCGCTGTGGTCCGGGGCGGCCGCCGCCGTCGACGGCAGGGCCACAACCGCCTGGCAGCCCGGGTTCGGCACAACCCACCAGGTGGGCGACTGGCTGCAGTACAACCTGGCCAGGCCGCTCACCTTCGACCACATGGACCTGCAGGTCGTCGCCGACGGCCGCCACTCCGTCCCCACCCAGATCACCGTCACCGCCACCACAGCCGCCCAACTGCACCCGACGTCGTACACCCGGACACTGCCCGCCATCACCGACAGCGCCACCCCCGGCGCCACCACCACCGTGCCGGTCACCTTCCCGGCCCTCACCGGGCAGCGGATCACCGTCACCGTCACCAGGGCCCGGCTGGAGAAGACCACCAACTACTACGCCCAGTCCCCCCTGGCCCTGCCCCTCGGCATCGCCGAGCTCGGCATCCCCGGCCTGGACGTCCCGGCCTTCCCGGCCACAGTCCCCGGCACCTGCCAGTCCAACCTGCTCAGCATCGACGGCCACCCGGTCACAGTGCAGGTGGTGGGGTCCACCGCCGCCGCCCTGGCCAACGGGGAGCTGGCCGTCGAGCCCTGCGGGGCCGACGCCTCCGGCATCGTCCTGTCGGCCGGCCCGCACGTCGTCCAGACCCAGGTGGCCCACCAGGCCGCCTCCACCACACCGACCGCGAAGGACCAGACAACGGTGCACTGCCAGGCCGACGCGGACTGCTCCGGCTGGAACATCGACCAGCTCACCCTGGACTCCGCCGCCGGCGGCGGCCCCGAGCCGCGCACAACCGCCCGCGACGGGGTGGCCACCGGCAGCACCACCCCCGGCGCCGTCGGTCCGTCCACCCCGCCGGCCGCGGTCGCTCCCCCGGCCACCGGGCCGGTGCCCACCGTCACCGTCGCCGACCAGGACCCCACCGCCGAGCAGGCCCGGGTGTCCGGGGTGACGGCGCCGTTCGAGCTGGTCCTCGGCCAGAGCGACAACGCCGGCTGGCAGGCCGTCGCCCACCCCGCCGCCGGGGCCCCGGCCGGTGCCCACGACGTCGACCTGGGCGCCCCCCAACTCGTGGACGGCTTCGCCAACGGCTGGCCGGTCACCCAGGCCGACCTGGCCGCCTTGGGCGTCGCGGACCGGTCGGGGACCGCGTCGGCGGCCACCACCGGCGGCGGCGGCGGGTTCACCGTGACCCTCACCTGGACCCCGCAGCGCACGGTGTGGGTCGCCCTCGGCATCTCCGGCGTCGCCCTGCTGTTCTGCCTCCTGGTCGCCGTCCTGCCGGCCCGTTGGCGGCGGGTGCTGACCCCCCGGCGGCGGCGGAAGCGGCGGCCCGGCGGTGACCACTCCGGCGGGGCCGAGGCTGCCGGTACCGCCGCCACGGCGGCGGTGGGGATGGCGCCGGAGACGGCGGCCGAGACCGACATGGCGGCTACGCCGCCGACCGCGGCGGGCCAACCAGACGGGCCGCGGCTCGGGCTGCCGTTCGCCGTCCGCGGCCGACGGCCGCCGTGGTGGGCGGTGGCGATCGTCGCGGTGGTCACCGGGGCCGTCGCCGCCGCCATCTCGGCCCCCCTGATCGGGCTGGCCGCCGGCGTCGCGGTGGCCGTCGGGCTGCTGGTCCCCCAGGTCCGGGCCGTCACCGCCGTGGTGGCCGTCGGCCTCCTCGTCGCCGCGGCCGCCAGCGTGGTGGCCGACCAGGCCCTGCACCCGTTGCCGGAGAGCTCCAACTGGGCCTCCGCCTACGACAGCCAGGCCGTGCTGGTCTGGATGGCCGTCGTGTTCCTCGGCGCCGACGCGGTCATCGACACCGCCCGCACCATGGCCCGACGGCGACCGCGAGGGCGACGGCGAGGGCGACGGCGGCCCATGGCAAAGTCCTCGGCTCCCGAGCCGGACCCCGCCGGCTGACACACCCCCCTGCCACCATGGCGGCGTGGGATCACCAACGGCCTTGGAGCCGGCCGACACCGACCTGACCGACATCGACGGGATCGAACGGGCCGTCGAACGGCACGTCGCCGGTCTGGAGGCCGCCTTCGCCGCC
>DASZUK010000030.1:0-86450 GCA_035547695.1 Acidimicrobiales bacterium | reverse complement strand
GCCAGCGTCCCCCGGGCTCCGCCGCACCGGGCCAGCAGCGCCCCCCGCGGCCGCCGCTGAGCCCGTCCGGCAAGCCCGTCCCGCCCCCTCCGGGGCACCGTCCGCCCCTCGGCCCCAGCGGCCGTCCCATCCCACCGCCCCCCGGCATGGGCGGCCGGCGGCCGGCCCCGTCGACCGGTGGCCGCCCCGGCGGCGGCTACCCGCAGCGCACCGGTGGTCGCCCCGCGCCGTCCGGCGGCGGTGGTGGCGGTGGTGGTGGCCGTCCCGGCGGCGGCGGCTTCGGTGGCCGTCCCGGTGGCGGCGGTGGCGGCGGTGGCGGCGGCTTCGGCGGCCGTCCCGGTGGTGGCCCTCCGGGGGCCGGTGGTCCCCCCGGAGGCCGTGGCGGCGTTCCCGGACGCCGGCCCCCGCAGCGCCGGGCGCGGCGCCGGCGTCGGAACCTCGAAGAGCTGGAGCCGACCCAGTTGACCACGTACACCCCGTCCACCGCGCCGGTGCCGGAGGGCGAGATCATCGTGGAGCGCGGCTCCACCGCCAGGGACCTGGGCCCCAAGCTGAACCGGTCCGCCGGGGACGTGGTCCGGTTCCTGCTGCTCCAGGGCGAGATGGTCACCGCCACCCAGTCCCTGACCGACGACATGATCGAGCTGTTCGCCGCCGAGCTCGGCGCCGACGTCCGCCTGGTGGACCCCGGCGAGGAGCGCGAGGCCGAGCTGCTGGCCAAGTACTTCGAGGACGACGACGAGGACGAGGTGGACGAGGCCGACCTGCGGCCCCGGCCGCCGGTGGTCACCGTGATGGGCCACGTCGACCACGGCAAGACCCTGCTGCTCGACCGCATCCGGTCCACCGACGTGGTGGCCGGCGAGGCCGGTGGCATCACCCAGCACATCGGCGCCTACCAGGTCGACTGGCAGGGCAACCTGATCACCTTCATCGACACCCCCGGCCACGAGGCGTTCACCGCCATGCGGGCCAGGGGGGCGGAGGTCACCGACATCGTGGTGCTGGTGGTGGCGGCCGACGACGGGGTGATGCCGCAGACCGTGGAGGCCATCGACCACGCCAAGGCCGCCGACGTGCCCATCATCGTGGCCGTCAACAAGATGGACCGCGAGGACGCCAACCCGGACCGGGTGCTGCAACAGCTCGCCGAGCGGGAGCTGGTGCCGGAGGCCTGGGGCGGTGACACCATCGTGGTGCAGGTGTCCGCCCTCACCGGCATGGGCATCGACGACCTGCTGGAGCAGGTGGTCCTGGTGGCCGAGGTGGAGGAGCTGCGGGCCAGCCCGGAGGGGCGGGCCCGGGGCACCGTGCTGGAGGCCAACCTGGAGGCCGGCCGCGGCCCGGTGGCCACGGTCATCGTGGAGAGCGGCACCCTGCGGGTCGGTGACCCGGTGGTGGCCGGGGCCGCCTGGGGCAAGGTGAAGGCCCTGGTGGACGACCACGGCGACCACGTCAAGGAGGCCCTGCCGTCCATGCCGGTGCAGGTGCTCGGGTTCTCCGAGCCGCCGCAGGCCGGCGACGAGGTGCGGGCGGCCAAGGACCTGTCCACCGCCCGGACCCTGGGCGAGGCCCGGGCCCAGCGGTTCCGGCTGTCCGGCCACCTGCCGGTGGCGTCGGCGGCCACCGGAGCCAAGCTGGAGGACCTGTTCGAGCAGATCCAGCGCGGCGAGACCGCCACGTTGAACCTGGTGTTGAAGGCCGACGTGCAGGGGTCCCTGGAGGCGGTCACCGAGAGCCTGCGGAAGCTGGAGCGGGACGACGTCAAGCTCAGCTTCGTCCACCGCGGCGTCGGCGGCATCACCGAGAACGACGTCCAGTTGGCCCGGGCGTCCAACGCCACCATCATCGGCTTCAACGTCCGGCCGGACCGCCGGGCCCGCGACCTGGCCGAGGACGGCGACGTGGAGATCCGGACCTACGAGATCATCTACAAGCTCCTCGAGGACATCGAGGCGGCCATGCTCGGCATGCTGTCCCCGGAGTTCGAGGAGGTGGTCACCGGCGAGGCCGAGGTGCGGCAGGTGTTCCGCATCCCGAGGGTCGGGGCCATCGCCGGGTGCTACGTCCGCAACGGCACCATCACCCGCGGGTCCAAGGTCCGGTTCCTGCGGGAGGGCGTCGTCATCTGGAAGGGCACCATCACCTCCCTGCGGCGGTTCAAGGAAGACGCCCGCGAGGTGCAGTCCGGCTTCGAGTGCGGTATCGGCCTGTCCGACTACCAGGACCTGAAGGAGGGCGACATCATCGAGACCTTCGAGGAGCGCGAGATCCCGAGGACCTGAGATGGCCCGGCACCGTTCCTCCGGCGGGGCCGCCCCCTACGCTCGGTCCCTGCGGGTCAACGAGGTCCTCCGCCAGATCGTCGCCGAGGAGCTGGAGCGGCTGGCCGACGCCGACGAGCGGCTGCGGCTGGTCACCGTCACCTCGGTGGACACCACTGCCGACCTGCGCACCGCCACCGTCTACCTGGGCTCCCTCGGTGACGACGTGGCCGAGGCCCTCGACGAGCGCCGGTCGCAGCTACAGCGGACCGTCGGTCGGCAGGTCCGCATGAAGCGGACCCCCAGGCTCCGGTTCGCGGCCGACCCGGCGGTGTCCGCCGGGGAGCGGGTCGAGCAGGTGCTGCGGCGGCTGAACCGGCCCGAGCCGGACGCGGAGTGACCGACCAGGCCACCGGGCTGGTGGTGGTGGACAAGGAGCCCGGTTGGACGTCGCACGACGCCGTCGCCCGCGTCCGCCGCATCTTCGGCCAGCGCCGCGTCGGCCATGCCGGCACCCTCGATCCCGACGCCACCGGCCTGCTGCTGGTCGGCCTGGGCCGGTTCACCCGGATGCTCCGGTTCCTGACCGGCCTGGACAAGACCTATACCGGCCAGGTCGTCCTGGGCGTGGCCACCGACACCCTGGACTCGTCCGGCACGGTGACCGGGGAGTGGGACATGTCGGCCGTGACCCTGGCCCAGGCCCGGGACGCCGCGGCCACCCTGACCGGCCGGATCGACCAGGTGCCGCCGATGGTGTCCGCCGTCAAGGTCGGCGGCCGCCGGCTGCACGCCATCGCCCGGGAGGGCGTCGAGGTGGAGCGGCAGCCCCGGCCGGTCACCGTGCACCGGTTCGACGTCCGCCAGGGCCCCGCACCGGGGGTCCTGGACGTGGTGGTCCGCTGCTCGTCCGGCACCTACGTCCGCTCCCTGGCCGCCGACCTCGGCACCGCCCTCGGGGGTGGTGCCCACCTCCGCAACCTCCGCCGCACCGCCGTGGGCTCCTTCACCGAGGCCGACGCCGTCCAACTGGCCGACCTGGGCCCGGACCGGCTGCTCACCCCGGCCGACGCCCTCCGGGACCTCGACCCGGTGACGGTCCCCCCGGACATCGCCCTGCTGGTGTCCCGGGGGTTGCCGCTGGACCGGGTGCCGCTGGGCGCCGGCGGCGACGGCCCCTGGGCGCTGCTCGACCCCGGCGGCCGGCTGCTGGCGGTCTACGAGGCCACCGACACCGACCGCATCCGCCCGGCCGTGGTGCTGGCCGCCGCGGGATGACCGGGTCGCCCGCCACCCCGGCCCGGCGCCGGTAGTCTCCGGGGCGATGGACGTCTTGGGTCCCGGGGACTGCCCTGCGCCGCCGGGGGGCACCGCGGTGACCATCGGCGCCTACGACGGCGTCCACCTCGGCCACCGGTACCTGCTGTCCATGCTCCGCGACCGGGCCGCCGCCCGCGGGCTGCGGTCGGCCGTGGTCACCTTCGACCGGCACCCGGCCACCGTGGTGCGGCCGGAGTCCGCCCCGGCCCTGTTGACCGACCTGGACCAGAAGCTGGAGCTGCTGGCCGACTGCGGCATCGACCTCACCCTGGTGGTCCCCTTCGACCGGGACCGCGCCGACGAGACCGCCGAGGATTTCGTCAACGACGTCCTGGTCCGCGACCTGGAGGCCCGGCTCGTGGTGGTCGGCCAGGACTTCCACTTCGGCCACGGCCGCAAGGGCAACGTCGCCCTGCTGGCCGAGCTGGGCTCCATCGGCGGGTTCGACGTCGAGGGGGTCTCCCTCGCCGACGCCGGCGGGGCCGCCATCTCTTCCACCAGGATCCGCCAGCTCGTGGCCGCCGGCGACGTGGCCGCCGCCGCGACCCTGCTGGGGCGGTACCACCAGATCCGCGGCGTCGTGGCCCACGGTGACGGCCGCGGCGGCGTCGAGCTGGGGTTCCCCACCGCCAACGTCGCGGTGCCCCCGGCCATGGCCCTGCCCGGCCTCGGCATCTACGCCGGCTGGTACCGCCGGCCCGACGGCGCCGTGCACCCCGCCGCCATCTCCGTCGGCAACCGCCCCACCTTCTACGAACGGGCCCCCGGCCCGCTGGTGGAGGCCTACCTGCTGGACTTCGACGGCGACCTCTACGACCAGCCGGCCCAGGTGTCCTTCGTCCAACGGCTCCGCGACGAGCTCCGGTTCGACCGGGTGGACGACCTCGTGGCCCAGATGCACCGGGACGTCATCGACACCCGGCAGGTCCTGAAGGCCGCCGCCGCCCCGTAGGCTGCCGACCTGCCGCCGACCTGCTAAGGTTTGCCCCGGCCGGGAAACGGTCCCCGGCTGTCACTGCGGTGCGCCGACCGGTCCCGGGTTGCCGGGAACGGACCGGCCGCCACCTGCCGGGCCATCCCAGCAGGAGTTCGTCCAGCCAACAGAGGGGTCCCGAGGTCTTCCGTACATGCCCGAGAAGCAGGCCATCATCACCGAGCACCGGTTGCACGACACCGACACCGGTTCGCCGGAGGTCCAGATCGCACTGTTGACGGACCGGATCTCGCACCTGACCGAGCACCTGAAGGTGCACAAGGGGGACCACCACACCCGTCGGGGGCTGATGAAGCTCATCGGCCGCCGGCGACGGTTGCTGGACTACGTCCGTGGCAACGACGTGGAGCGCTACCGAACCATCATCGGTCGGCTGGGCATCCGCCGCTAACAACACCAACCGCCCGGCCACAGTGGCCGGGCGGTGGCACATAGAGACGGGCACCCCGCGAAGCCGGCTGCCAGTCGCCGGTCACCTCCCCGCCGCAACCGTTCTCCGGGCAGCGGCCGGGAAGAGGTGGTCGACCACTGGGAACCGGCCGGGGGTGCCCCCGAACACAAGGAGCACCATGGCTGAGGCCATCTCCGTATCGGGGCCCATCAGCGGCACCGACCGCACCCTTTCCTTCGAGACCGGCAAGCTGGCCCAGTTGGCCGACGGCGCCGTCGTCGCCCGCATCGGCGACACCGTCCTGCTGGCCACCGCCACCGCCGCCCGGTCGGTCCGGGAGGGCACCGACTTCTTCCCGCTCACCGTCGACATCGAGGAGCGGGCCTACGCCGCCGGCAAGATCCCCGGGTCGTTCTTCCGGCGGGAGGGCAAGGCGTCCGACCAGGCCATCCTGACCTGCCGGCTCATCGACCGGCCGCTGCGGCCGTCGTTCCCCAAGGGGTTCCGCAACGAGGTCCACATCGTCGGCACCATCTTCGGCGCCGACCAGGTCAACCCCCACGACGTCCTGGCCATCAACGCCGCGTCGGCCGCCCTGATGGTGTCCGGCATCCCCTTCGACGGCCCCATCGGCGCCGTCCGGATCGCCTACTCCACCGACGGCACCTGGATCCCCCACCCCTCCTACCAGGAGGGTGACGAGTCCACCTTCGAGCTGGTGGTGGCCGGCCGGGCCCTGTCCGACGCCGCCGACGCCGAGATCGCCATCATGATGGTGGAGGCCGGCGGCACCGAGAAGTCCTGGCAGTTCTACGAGGACGGCGCCCCCAAGGTCACCGAGGAGGTGCTGGCCGACGGCCTGGAGGCCGCCAAGACCTGGATCCGGGAGTCCATCAACCTGCAGCGGCAGTTGGTGGCCAAGGTGGTCGCCGCCAAGGGCCCCATCGGCACCATCCCGTTTGACACCCTCAGCGACTACGCCGACGACGTCTTCGCCCGGGTGGAGGCCGTCGGCACCGAGTCCATCGGCAAGGCCAACGCCATCGCCGACAAGACCGACCGGAACAACGCCACCGCCGAGGCCACCGCGGCCATCGTCGACCAGTTGTCCGCCGAGTTCCCGGACCGGGCCGGCGAGATCAAGGCCGCCGTCAAGGCCCTCACCAAGAAGCTGGTCCGGGCCCGCATCGTCAACGACGGCCTCCGCATCGACGGCCGCGGCACCGCCGACATCCGGCCGCTGTCCGCCGAGATCGACCTGTTCCCGACCGCCCACGGCTCCGCCCTGTTCCAGCGCGGCGAGACCCAGGTGCTGAACGTCACCACCCTCGGCATGCCCCGGATGGACCAGTTGCTGGACACCATCAGCCCGGACGAGTCCAAGCGGTACATGCACCACTACAACTTCCCCCCGTTCTCCACCGGTGAGACCGGGTTCATGCGCGGCCCCAAGCGCCGGGAGATCGGCCACGGCCTGCTGGCCGAGCGGGCCCTGCTGCCGGTGATCCCGCCCAAGGAGGACTTCCCGTACGCCCTCCGGCTGGTGTCCGACGTGCTGGCCTCCAACGGGTCCACCTCCATGGCGTCGGTCTGCGGCTCCACCCTGTCCCTGATGGCCGCCGGCGTCCCCATCAAGGCCCCGGTGGCCGGCATCGCCATGGGGTTGGTCTACGACGGCGGCAAGTACGTCACCCTCACCGACATCCTCGGCGCCGAGGACGCCTTCGGTGACATGGACTTCAAGGTCGCCGGCACCGCCGACGCCGTCACCGCCCTGCAGCTTGACACCAAGATCGACGGCCTCCCCGCCGAGGTGCTGGCCCAGGCGCTGCTGCAGGCCAAGGAGGCCAGGCTCAAGATCCTGGACGTCATCCTGGCCGCCATCCCCGAGCCCCGCAGCGAGGTGGCCCTCAGCGCTCCCAAGATCGTGTCCATGGAGATCCCCATCGACAAGATCGGTGAGGTCATCGGGCCCAAGGGCAAGGTCATCAACACCCTGCAGCAGGAGACCGGTGCCGACATCGCCGTCGACGACGACGGCATGGTCGGCACCGTCACCATCGGGGCCAAGGACGGCGCCGCCGTCGAGGAGGCCCGCCGCCGCATCTCCCTCATCCTGGACCCCCCGACCGCCGAGGTCGGCACCGTGTACCCCGGCAAGGTGGTCAACCTGACCAAGTTCGGCGCCTTCGTCAACGTCCTTCCCGGCCGCGACGGCCTGCTGCACATCTCCAAGCTGTCCCCGCTGGCCGGCGGCAAGCGGATCGGCCAGGTCGAGGACGTCCTCACCCTCGGCCAGCCCATCGAGGTCCGGGTGGACGACATCGACCCGCAGGGCAAGGTGTCCCTCTCGCTGGCCAACGCACCCGAGGCCGCGGCCGGCGGCGGCAACGCCGACGACGGCGGGGCCGAGTCCGCCGGCAACGGCGACCGCCCGGCGGTGGTGTCCTTCGAGGACGCCTTCGAGGCCGAGCTGGCCGCCGACCTCGGCGACCTCGGCCCCGGTGTCCCCGCAGCCGGTGGCGGCGGCGGTGGCGGTGGCGAGAGCCGCGGTGGCGACGGCGGCGGGGACCGTGGCGGCGACCGCCGCCGGTCGCGGAACCGCCCCCGTCGGCGCTGACGGTACCGAGTTGACCATCCAGTCCGAGGTGCTGCCCTGCGGCGTCCGCCTGGCCACCGAGGCCATGGCGGACGTCCGCTCGGTGGCCATCGGGTTCTGGGTGGGCACCGGGTCCCGCGATGAGCCGGCCGACCGGGCCGGGGCCTCCCACTTCCTGGAGCACCTCCTCTTCAAGGGCACCCCCACCCGGTCCGCCACCGCCATCGCCGAGGCCGTCGACGAGATCGGCGGTGACTGCAACGCCTTCACCACCAAGGAGTACACCGCCTTCTACATCCGGCTCCTCGCCGACCACCTCACACTCGGGCTCGACATCCTGAGCGAGATCATGTGGGACCCCGCCCTGCGCGAGGACGACGTCGAGGCCGAGCGGTCCGTCATCCTGGACGAGATCCTGATGCACGCCGACGAGCCCGCCGACCTGGTGGTGGAGCGGTGGTCCGCCGCCCTGTTCCCCGACCACCCCCTCGGCCGCGACACCCTCGGCTCCGCCGGCAGCGTCCGGGCCACCTCCGCCGACGACATCCGCACCTTCTTCGACCACCACTACCGACCCGGCAACATCGTGGTGTCGGTGGCCGGCGACTGTGACCACGACGCCGTCAGCCGCGGCATCCAGGACCGCTTCACCGGCCGCCCCGGCGGCACCGCACCGGTCCGCCAGGCCCCCGCCGCCCCCGTCGAGCCGCTGGTCGTCCTGCGGCGGCCCACCGAGCAGGCCCACCTCGTCCTCGGCATGCGGTCCGTGTCCCGGTTCGACGACCAGCGCTGGGCCCTGGCCGTCCTCAACCACGCCCTCGGCGGCGGCCTGTCCAGCCGGCTGTTCCAGAAGGTCCGCGAGCAGCGCGGCCTGGCCTACTCCATCTGGTCAGACCGCATCGCCTACGAGGACACCGGCGCCCTGTCCGTCACCGTCGGCACCGCCCCCGAGCACGTCGACGAGGTGTTGAAGATCGTGTCCGGCGAGCTCGACGACCTGGCCGACGGCGGCATCACCGAGCGCGAGCTGGCGGTGGCCAAGGGCAACCTGCGGTCCGAGACCCTCCTGTCCTGCGAGGACTCCGGCGCCCGCATGAGCCGGCTGGGCACCGCCGTGCTGCTGCACCACGAGATCCGCACCGTCGACCAGCTCCTGGAGCGCATCGACGCCGTCCAGTTGGACGACGTCCGCCAGGCCGCCCACCACCTGGCCGCCGCTCCCCGGTCGCTGGCCGCCGTCGGTCCCTTCGACACCGACGCCTTCGATCCCGGGGCCCTCGGCCTCGCCTCTGACGCCGCCTAGGTCGGGAGCCGCGGCCATGGCGGACCCTGCCGCAGTGGCCGCCGTCCCCGTTCCCGCCGTCTCCTCGGCGCCCGACCGCCGCTGGCGCCGGTCCACCCGGTGGCTGCTGCACACCGCCGACGGCCGAAGCGTCCTCGTCCTCGTCCTGCTCCCCGTCGCCCTCTACGTCCTACCGGCCCTGTTCGGCCACCCGGCCGTCGCCGGCGACAACGCCATCCAGAACTTCCCCCTCCGGGTCTTCACCGGCCAGCTCCTCCGCCAGGGCCACCTGCCCCTCTGGAACCCGTTCATCTGGTCCGGCAGCCCCCTCCTCGGCGGCCTCAACGCCGGCGCCTTCTACCCGTTCACCTTCGCCTTCGTCGTCCTCCCTCCCATCGCCGCCTGGGTCGCCAACCTCCTCGTCGTCTACTGGGCCGCCGGCCTCGGCCTCTACCTCCTCGGCCGCCAGCTCCGCCTCCGGCCCCTGCCCTGCCTGCTCGCCGCCCTCACCTACAGCCTCGCCGGCACCATGTCCGGCCAGCTCGTCCACCTCGGCGTCGTCCAGGGCATGGGCTGGATGCCGCTGCTGGTGTTCGCCCAGCTCCGCCTGTCCTGGGCCGTCCTCGGCACCGGCCCGGTTCTGTCTGACCACCCGGTCGGGGCCCCAACCCCGACCTCCTCCGGTGCGTGGGGCCCCAACCCCACGCCGGCCGTGTCTGACCACCCGGTCGGGGCCCCAACCCCGACCTCCTCCGGTGCGTGGGGCCCCAACCCCACGCCGGCCGTGCCCGATCACCCGGTTGGGGCCCCAGGCGGGCGATCAATCTGGCCGTGGGTGACGTTGCTGGCGGCGGTGGTCGGCCTGGTGGCCCTGACCGGGGAGCCACGGTCCATGGCCGAGGCCGAAGTGGTGGGGGCGGTGGTGACGGTGTGGCTGGTGCTGCGGCCGTACGGGGGCTGGGCGGTGACGGCGACGCGGCGACTGGCGTTGGTGGGCTGGTCGGTGCTGGCCGCGGCCTGGGGGGCGGCCACCGCGGCCGGCCAGTTGCTGCCGGGGTGGTCGTTCATCAACGCGTCGCAGCGGGCCAGCGAGACGTTCGCCTACTTCGGCACCGGCTCCCTCCGGATCAGTTGGACCACCCTGCTGCTGGTGCCGGACCTGTTCGGTGGTGACGGTCTGTTCGGGCAGCCGACCTACTTCAACCGGTACAACCTGCCCGAGGTGGTCGGCTACGTCGGCCTGCTGCCGCTGGTGGCCGCCTTCGCCCTGGCCACCCGGTCGTTCGGCCGCCGCCGGGACCCCAGGTCGTCGGACTGGGGGCTGTGGCTGCTGCTGGCCGTCCTCGGCCTGCTGTTGACCTGGGGGTCCTTCACCCCGCTCGGGCACCTGTTCGTGCACATCCCGTTGTTCGGCAAGACCCGCCTGCAGAGCCGGAACCTGGGCATCGTCGACCTGGCCCTGGCCGTGTTGCTGGCGTTCTGGGTGGACCGGTCGTTGGGGCGCCGGGGGGCGGCGGCCGGCGACCGGGCCGGCGGCGGCGACCGCGCCGTCGCCGCTGACCGGCCGGCCGCGGCCGTGGCTGGGGAGGACACGTTCGCCGGCTGGCGGCGGTGGGTGTCGGCGGCCCCGGCGCTGGGGGCGGCGGTGTTGGCGGTGGTGGTGCTGGCCGCCCCGGTGGCGGTCGAGGAGTACTTCGGGGCCACCGCCGACGGGGCCGCGCTGGGGAGGCAGATGACGCCGTGGTTCGCGGCCCAGTTGGTGGTGGCCGCCGCGGCGGCAGGGTTGGTGCTGGGTTGGCGCCGGCTGACCGGGACGGGCCGCCGCCGTGGGGTGGTGGCGGTGGTGCTGGTCGACCTGGTCCTGTTCCTGCTGTCCACCTCCACCGGGCTGACCTCCGGCCACACCACCCTGCAGCCGTCCACCGCCCAGGCCGCCGCGGTGCTGGGCAACGACGGCCGGTTCGCCATCTACGACACCAGCGCCCTGAACGTGTCCGACCTGAGCACGATCGGGCAGCCGGACCTGAACGTGCTGACGAAGCGGCCCAGCGTGCAGGGGTACGGGTCCATCCTGGCCCACACCTACGGCACCGTCACCGGCACCCACAGCCTGGACACCCTGGACCCCTGCGCGCTGGCCCGGGGGGTGTTCGCCCCGCTGCGGCTGGCCACCCTGCTGACCCTGCCGCAGTTCCTGGCCCCGAAGGTCACCGCCGGCCAGCAACCGGCCGCGCCGGCCGCCTGCCCGGGGGCCCCGGCCGCCGGCACCGCCGGCCGCCGGACGTTCTACCTGGGCTCGTCGGTCACCCTGTCGTCGGCTTCCCTGGTCCGGACCGGGCCGGCCGCCGCCGGCGCCGGGGAGCTGCGGGTCGGGGTGGTCGGGCCCGGTGGGCGGACCGGCTGGCCGGTGGAGACGGTGCGGACCACCGCCGCGGGTTGGACGGTGCGGTTCGCCACCCCGCAGCCGGCGGCCGGCCTGGTGGTGACCGGCCCGGCGTCGTCGGTGTCGGACACGTCGGTGGTGGACGGCACCGACGGCGGCCGGTGGGCCCTGGACGGGGTGCTGCAGCAGGCCCTGGGACAGCCCGGTTGGCGGTACGCCGGCCACTGGGCCCAGTACGGCCGGTTCGTCCGCACCGGCGTGCCGCCGCCGGTCTGGGTCGCCGGGGCCCCGGCCGGGTCGTCGGCGACCGAGCTGTCCACCACCGACTGGGGCACCACCGTGGACCGGGTGACCGCCGCCGGGCCGGTCACGGTGGTGCGCAGCGAGGCCTACATGCCGGGCTGGCGGGTGCAGGCGGTGCCGGTCGGCGGTGGCCCCACCCGGGACCTGCCGGTGCACCGGGTGGGGTTGGTCCAGGGGGTGCGGGTACCGGCCGGGCGCTGGGTGCTCACCTTCCTCTACCGGCCGCCGGGGTTGAACGCCGGCCTGGCCGGTTCGGCGGTGGGCCTGGCCGGCTTCGTCGCCGTCGGGGTGGCGGCGCTGGTCCGACGGCGCCACCGCCGTGGCCGGGGTGGCCGCCGGCAGCGCAGCCGGCACAGCCAGCGCAGCCGGCACAGGCAGCGCGGTCACCTCCCAGGCGACAGCACGGCGTAGGGTGCGGCCATGATCAAGGTCGGGGTGGTGGGTGCTGGTGGGCGGATGGGCCAGGAGGTGTGCCGGGCGGTGGCCGGCGCGGCCGACCTGCAACTGGTGGCCGCCGTCGACCCGGCGTCGGCCGGTGCCGCGGCCGGCGGTGGGGCCGGGTTGGCCATCGCCGCCGACCTGTCCGCCCTGGAGGCCGCCGGGGCGGAGGTGGTGGTGGACTTCAGCGTGGCCGACGCCGCCCGGCAGGCGCTGCCGTGGTTGGCCGATCACGGCATGCACGCCGTGGTGGGCACCACCGGGCTGGGGGAGGCCGACATGGCGGACCTGGCCGTCCGGTTCGACGGCACCCGGGCCAACGCGGTGGTGGCCGCCAACTTCGCCATCGGGGCGGTGCTGTTGATGCGGTTCTGCGAGCTGGCCGCCCCGTACATGGACGGGGTGGAGGTGATCGAGCTGCACCACGACCAGAAGCGGGACGCCCCGTCGGGGACCGCCCTGCACACCGCAGCCCGGATCGCCGCTGCCCGGGAGGCGGCCGGCGCCGGCGCGCTGCCGCCGGACCCGACCACCGAGGCGGTGCTGCCCGGGGCCCGGGGCGGGGAGGGCCCGGGCGGGGTCCGGGTGCACTCGGTCCGGCTGCCGGGGCTGGTGGCCCACGAGGAGGTGGTGTTCGGCGCCCTGGGGCAAAGCCTGTCGATCCGCCACGACGCCTACGACCGCCGGTCGTTCATGCCCGGGGTGCTGCTGGCGGTGCGGCGGGTGCCGGAGCGGCCGGGGTTGACGGTGGGGCTCGAGCCGCTGCTGGACCTGTAGCGGTGCCGGCGGCCACGGGAACCGCAGCCGTCGGGCCGGCCGACAGGACCAGGGAGCGCATCCTGCAGGCCACCTACGACTGCGTGGCCCGGTGGGGGCTGGCCAAGACCACGGTGGAGGACGCGGCCCGGCAGGCCGGGCTGTCCCGGGCGACGGTGTACCGGTACTTCCCCGGCGGCCGCGACGAGCTGATCGACGCCGTGGTGGCCTGGGAGTACGGCCGGTTCTTCGCCCGGCTGTACGACGAGGTGCAGTCGGCGCAGTCCCTGGAGGAGCTGATGGAGCGCGGGCTGATGTTCGCCCACCGGTCCATCCAGGAGCACGAGGTGCTGCAGCGGATGCTGCAGACCGAGCCCGGAGTGCTGCTGCCGAAGCTGACCGTGGAGAGCGCCGGCACCACCGAGGTCATCGCCGCCTTCCTGGCCCCCTGGCTGGCCCGCCACCAACTGGCCCCGGGGGTGGACGCGGGGGAGGCCGCCGGGTTCCTGGCCCGGATGGTGCTGTCCTACATCGGCTCCGCCGGCCGCTGGGACCTGGGCGACCCCGACCAGGTGGCCCGACTGGTGCGGGCGGAGCTGCTGGCCGGCATCGTGCCCCCCGGAGGGTAGGCCGGGCCGGGTCGCCGTGGGTGGGGGCATTGGCATCGTGCAAAATTCCGGCCTATGGAGAACGTGAAAGCCCGCCAGGCGATCGCGGACGGCCTGCTGGCCGGGGCCGTCGGCGGTGTCCTCTCCGGGTTGCCGTCCACGGTGGCCGCCGCCCGGGGCCACTCCGGCCTGCTGACCGCCACCCGGGCCGCCGGCTCCGTCCTGGGCCGGCCCACCGTTCCGAGGGGCGTGGCCGCCCACGCGGTGCTGTCCGTCGGCTGGGGGACGGTGCTGTCGGTGCTGTGGCCAGGGCCGACCCTCCGGGCGGCCGCGTCGGCGCACCGGACCCCGAGCGGCGGCCCACCGGCCGCGGCGCGGAGGGCGACCGCCGGGGCGGTGGCCAGGGCGGCCGGCCTGGGGGCGGTGGCCGGGGTGGCCATCGCCGCCGTCGACCTCGGGGTGGTGGGGCGGCGGTTGCCGGCGGTCCGGGCGCTCCCGGCGATGCCGCAGTGGATGGACCACGTGGCCTACGGCGCGGTGGCCGGCACGGTGCTGGCCTTCCGGTCCGCCCACCCGGCCCGGCCGTCCGGATCGGTTCCATCGCCCCGTCCCGGTCCGTCGATCCGCCGTTGACAATGAGACAGAGTCCGCCATATTGTTTCATCCATGGGGGCGTTGGCTGCAGCAAGGGGGATGGCCGGCCAGGAGCCCGGCACGGCCACCGTCCGGCACCTGGGCACCGACGACCGGTCGTCCCAGCGGGTCCGCATCGTGGACGCCGCCCTCCGCTGCCTGGCCCGGCAGGGCACGGCGAAGACCACCGCCGACGACATCGCCCGGGAGGCCGGGCTGTCCCGAGCCACCCTGTACCGGGCGTTCCCCGGCGGCAAGGACGGGGTGCTCCACGCGGTGGTCGAGACCGAGACCGCCCGGCTGTTCTCCGACCTGGCCGTCGCCATGGGGGAGGCCCGGGACCTGGAGGACATGCTGGTGGCCGGCATGTCCGGCGCCGCCGGGGCGTTGAGCGGGCACGCCGCCCTGGGGTACCTGCTGGAGCACGAGCCCGGGGTGGTGCTGCCCCACCTGGCCTTCGCCGAGATGGACCGGCTGCTGGCCGTGGCCAGCGCCTTCGCCGCCCCGTTCTTCGGCCGCTGGCTGGAGCCCGAGCAGGCCGCCCGGGCCGCCGAGTGGGCCGTCCGCATCGTGCTCGCCTACCTGACCTGCCCGGCGACGGGCGCCGACCTGACCGACCCCGGCGACACCCGGCGGCTGGTCAGCACCTTCGTGATCCCCGGCATCCAGGCCCTCCGGATGACCGGCCTGCCGAACCCCACGACGCCGAAAGGGGCACTGCCATGACCACCACCGCCGACCAGATGCGCAGCAACCGGGACCTCATCGGCCGCGACGACGTCACCGACGTCGCGTCGGTGCTGGCCGTGGTCGGCCGGCAGGAGGCCGACGGACGCCACCTCGTCGACGACCCCTGTCCGGCCGAGTTCACCTGGGACTACGAGAAGGGGGCCAAGCCGAAGCTGGACAAGCTGTACGAGAAGGCCAAGAGGGCCCAGTGGAACGGCACCACCGACCTGCCGTGGGACACCGAGGTGGACCAGGAGCGGGTGGTCGTCGCCAACCGGGAGGCCAACGGCGAGGACCTGCGGTGGGCCAACACCGACGTCTCCGGCACCGTGCTGGAGAAGTGGAACGACAAGGACTGGCTGCGGTTCGGCGTCGAGAACCAGAACTGGATGCTGTCGCAGTTCCTCCACGGCGAGCAGGGCGCCCTCTTGTGCACGGCCAAGATCGTGGAGACGGTGCCCTGGATCGACGCCAAGTACTACGCGGCCACCCAGGTGATGGACGAGGCCCGGCACGTCGAGGTGTTCTCCCGGTACCTCGACGAGAAGCTGTCCGGGCACTACCCCATCAACGCCCACCTGGGGATGCTGCTGGACGACATCATCGGGGACCCCCGGTGGGACATGACCTACCTGGGCATGCAGATCATGGTGGAGGGCCTCGCCCTGGCCGCCTTCGGGTTCATCCACGCCATGACCACCGAGCCGCTGCTGAAGCAACTGCTGCGCTACGTCATGGCCGACGAGGCCCGTCACGTCGCCTTCGGGGTGCTCAGCCTGCAGGAGTACTACCAGGAGCTGACCGCCGCCGAGCTCCGCGAGCGGCAGGAGTTCGCCTTCGAGGCCGCCGTCCGCATGAAGGACCGGATGCTGATGCAGGAGATGTGGGAGCGGATGGAGGTGCCCCCGGAGCAGGTGATGCAGGTCATCACCCAGGGCCCCGAGCGCGACGACTTCCAGATCCTGCTGTTCTCCAAGATCGTCCCCAACCTGAAGAAGCTCGGCCTCCTCGACGCGGCCGACGGCTGGCTCCGCACCAAGTTCACCGAGATGGGCGCCATCGCCTTCGAGGACCTGTCCGACGCCACCGAGGACGCCGACGCCTTCGCGGAGGGGTCCCCGGCTGAGCGACAGGTGGCCTGACGCTCGTCATGCCAGGGCGACAGGTGGCCTGACCCCGGTCAGGCGGTCGGGGTGACGACGACGCCGGCGTCCCCGTAGGGGATCGGCTTCCCTTTCACCCATCCGGCCACCGTGCCGAACAGCTTCGTCAGGTGGGTCATGGCGCCGTACTTGGCCTTCACCCGGCTCCGGATGGCCGTGAGCTCGTCGCCGGTGACCAGCCGGGCGGTGGCCTCGATCGGTTCGGTGCCCGTCCGGGGCCGTCCCCGGACGTCGCATGGCTGTACCGTCACCCGGGCCGTGTGGGCGAGCCGCTTGGCCTTGCCGGAGCCCGAACTGGTCCAGAACCCGACGGACCCGCCGTCGACCGGCACGACCCACACCGGGGTGGCCACCGGGGTGCCGTCCCGGCGGAACGTGGTCAAGAGCATGTACTTCTCGTCCGACAGCGCCATGGTCGATCCCCCTACGGTCTCTGGGCGCGGTGCAGCTCCTCGGTGCAGGGTACTGCAGCGGCCCCCGCCGTCGCCGGGGGCCGCCGGGAGCGGCTGGTAGCCTGACGGCCATGTCGACCCCCCGCTTCGGAGCCGTGGTCACCGCCATGGTGACCCCGTTCGACGCCGACGGAGGGCTGGACGTCGACGCCGCGGCCACGCTGGCCCGTTGGCTGGTCGACCACGGCAGCGACGGGCTGGTGGTGGCCGGCACCACCGGCGAGGGGCCGGTGCTGACCGACGCCGAGCGGGTGGACCTGTTCCGGGCGGTGGCCGAGGCGGTGACCGTGCCGGTGCTGGCCGGCACCGGCAGCAACGACACCGCCCACTCCGTCGAGCTCACCCGGGCGGCCGCCGCTGCCGGCGTCGACGGCGTGCTGGTGGTCACCCCGTACTACAACCGGCCGTCCCAGACAGGGCTGCTGGCCCACTTCGCCGCCGTCGCCGGCGCCACCGACCTGCCGGTGATGCTCTACGACATCCCGGCCCGCACCGGCCGCCGCATCGCCCACCACACCTTGCTGCGGTTGCTGGCCGACGCCCCCAACGTGGTGGCCGTCAAGGACGCCACCGGCGACCCCGCCGGGGCGGCCCGCCTGCTCTGCCACGCGCCCGACGGCTTCGAGCTGTACAGCGGCGACGACGCCCTGACCCTGCCGCTGCTGTCCGTCGGGGCCGTCGGGCTGGTCAGCGTCGCCTCCCACTGGGCCGGCGTCGAGCTGGGCCGGATGATCGCCGCCTACCGCGCCGGTGACGTGGCCGAGGCCCGGCACCTCAACGCCCGGCTGGTGGAGTCCTACGACTTCGAGTCCACCGACGACTTCCCGAACCCGTTGCCGGCCAAGGCCGCCTGCCGGGCCCTCGGGCTGCCGGTCGGGCACTGCCGGCCCCCGATGGGCGCGGCGCCGCCCGAACTGGACGGTGAGGCCCACCGGGTGCTGATGCGGCTGGGCGTGCTGGGGACCCCGGTTGGCTGAGCCGACCGAAGCGGCCGGTCGACCGAACCGGCGTAGGCGCAAGAAGCCCACCGTCCAGCCGGTCCGGGTGGTGTTCCTGGGCGGCCTCGGCGAGATCGGCCGCAACTGCGCCTGCATCGAGGTCGACGGCCGCATCCTGGTCCTCGACTGCGGGATCATGTTCCCCGACGCCGACATGCCCGGCGTCGACCTGGTCCTGCCGGACTTCTCCTACCTCCGGGACAACGCGGAGCGGGTGGACGGCGTGGTGCTCACCCACGGCCACGAGGACCACACCGGCGGGCTGGCCTACCTGTTGCGTGACCTGGCCGTCCCCATCTACGGCTCCGCCCTGTCCCTGGGGCTGGCCCGCAACCGCATCGACGAGGCCGGCCTGGCCGACCGGGCGCAGTACATCACCGTCTCCGACGGCGAGCGCCGCCGCATCGGGCCCTGCGACGTCGAATTCATCCCGGTCACCCACTCGGTGCCCAACGCCTTCGCCATCGCCTTCCACACCCCCCAGGGCGTGGTGCTGCACTCCGGCGACTTCAAGCTGGACCTGATGCCGGTCGACGGCCGCCGCACCGACCTGGCCCGCATCGGCGCGCTGGCCACCGATCCCGGCATCCGGCTGCTGCTGGCCGACTCCACCAACGCCGAGGAGCCCGGGTTCACCCCGTCGGAGAGCACCGTCGGGGCCACCATGCACCGGGTGTTCGCCGCCGCCGCCGGCCACCGGGTGGTGGTGGCCTGCTTCGCCAGCCACATCCACCGGGTGCAGCAGGTCATCGACGCCGCCGTGGCCACCGGCCGCAAGGTGGCCACCCTGGGCCGGTCCATGGGGAAGAACGTGGACCTGGCCGCCCGCCTCGGCATCCTGTCCATGCCGGACGGCACCCTGGTGGACATCAACGACATCGACCGGTTGGCCGACGGCGAGGTCTGCGTCATCTCCACCGGGTCCCAGGGCGAGCCGATGTCCGCACTGTCCCTGATGGCCACCGGCGACAACAAGCGGTTCCAACTCGGCGACGGCGACGTGGTGGTCATCAGCGCCCATCCCATCCCCGGCAACGAGTGGTCGGTGGGCCGGGTCATCGACGAGCTGTACCGCCGCGGCGCCAGGGTCGTCCACTCCGGCGCCGAGGCCGTCCACGTCAGCGGCCACGCCCGGCAGGGCGAGCTGCAGACCCTGCTGTCGGTGGCCAGGCCGGACACCTTCGTCCCGGTCCACGGCGAGTACCGCCACATGGTCCACCACGCCGCCCTGGCCCGGTCCATGGGGGTCCCCGGCGACCAGGTGCTGCTGTGCGAGGACGGCGACGTCGTCCTGCTCGACCAGGACGGCCTGCGCCGAGACGGGGAGGTGCCGGCCGGCTACCTGTATGTCGACGGCACCATCGGCGACATCGGCCACGGCGTCCTCCGCGACCGCAAGCTGCTGTCCGAGGAAGGGGTCGTCATGGTGGTGGCCACCGTCGACCTGCACCGCAAGACCGTCCCCAGCGTCCCCGAGATCGCCACCAAGGGCTGGGTCTACGCCCCCGAGGCCGAGGCCCTGCTGGACGAGGCCAGCCGCGTCGTCACCGACGCCCTCGTGCAGGCCATGGACGACGGCGCCCGCGACGTCGAGGTGCTCAGCCGCCATGCCCGCAAGGCCCTGGGCCGGCTGGTCACCGACCGCACCCGCCGCCGGCCGATGATCGTGCCGGTCATCATGGCCGTCTAACGACGGCCGGATGGATATGGCCGTCTAAGGACGGCCGGATGAATATGGCCGTCTAGGGACGGCCGGGTGGCTACCGGAGCGGCGGTGGCCGGCGGGCGTTGGCCTCCGGGTCGTTCTCCACCCACTGCACCAACAGCGGCGAGTTGGTGAACCGGGTCGGCGTCCGGTACCAGCCGCCGGCCGCCAGGGTGCCGCCGTCGGCCACCAGGGTGTGCCCGACCACCCACCGGCCCATCTCGCTGGCCAGGAACAGCACCACCGCGGCCACGTCCGACCCCTCGGCGTAGTGCCCGGCCGGTATCCACACCGGCACCATGTCGTCGTAGTCCGCGTACGGCCGGTAGAAGTCCACCTGGTACGCCTTGGTCTTGTCCACGGCGATGGCGTTGCAGTTGATGCCGGCCCCGGCCACGTCCACGGCGATGCTCTTGGTCAGCGAGTCCACCGCTCCCTTGAAGGCGGTGTAGGCGCTGAACAGCGGGGCCGACCGGATGCCCTCGACCGACGAGAAGTTGATGATCCGCCCCCAGCCCCGCTCCCGCATGCCCGGGATCACCGCCTTGCACATCCGCATGACGTGCAGCAGGTTGACCCTGTACAGGGCGTCCCACTCCTCCTCGGTGGAGTCCTCGAACCGGCCGGACACCCCCAGGTGCTCACCGACGCCGTTGACCAGGATGTCCACCCGCCCCAGCTCCCGGTCCGCGGCGTCCATCACCGCAGCCACCCCGTCCCTGGTGGTCAGGTCGGCGCACACCCCCACCACCTTGTGGCCCAGCGCTTCCACCTCCGCCACCACCCCGGCGGTCCGGTCCTCGTCGATGTCGGCCACCAGCACGTCGGCGCCGTGCTCGGCCAGGGCCAGGCAGCTCGCCCGGCCGATGGCCCCGGCGCCGCCGGTGACCACCGCCACCCTGCCCGCCGCCAGCGGACCCCGCCACGGCATCGTGTTGTCGTCCATGGCCCAGAGCGTAGGCCATTCGACCTAGCGGCCGCTTGGTTACTCCCGGTGGGGCTCGCCGTGGGCGGCGTTGGCCACCCCCAGCCGCCAGTACGTCTTCGGCGACAGTTGCCCGGGGTCCAGGCCCCGGTCCATCAGGGCCTGCCGCATCGCCGCCACCGTCCGCAGCTCCCCGGCCAGGTAGCAGTGGCCGCCCCCCGGTGGCAGGTCGATCGCGGCGACCGCGTCCACCAGCCCGGTGCCGTGCCCCGGCTCGACCTCGCCGCGGTGCACCCACCGCAGCCGCAGGGCCGCCGCCGTCCGCACCGGCTGCTCCTCCTCCGGCCCGGCCACCTCCAGCACCACCACCGCCGTGGCCGACGCCGGCAGCGACTCCACCATGGCGAACGTGGCCGGCAGCGCCGATTCGTCGCCGGCGAACAGGTGCCAGTCGGCGCCCGGCACCACCGTGATCTTCCCCCGCGGCCCGATGGCCTCCACCCGGTCCCCCGGCCGCACCGTCGCCGCCCACCGCGCCCCGGGCCCGTCGCCGTGCAGCACCACGTCCAGGTCCACCGTGCCGGCCGACCGGTCCAGCCGGCGGACGGTGTACCGCCGCCGGAAGTGCTGCTGCCCGTCTGCCGGCACCGCCACCATGAGGTCCTGCCCCGGCGCCACCACCAGGTCCGCCAGCCCGTCGCCGCGCAGCCGTACCCGCCGCATCGCCGGCGTCACCGACTCGGTGGCCACCACCTCCAGGTCGAGGGCCGACACCCTCGGCAACCGTGACACCAGGGCCGAGGCCTCCAGGCCGCCCCCTCGGGGATCGTGCCCCGTCTCCGCCGTCGATTCCATGTCGGCAGCTTAAAGAAGCCGGAGCTGTTCTCCGCCGCCCGTCCGCCGGGCCGGCAAGGTCGCCGCCCGCTCCGCTGCCGACCGGGCCGCCGCCACGGCCGCCGCCCGGCCGGCTCCTGCGTCGGCGTCGGCCGCCCCGTTGGCCGCCGCCAGCGCCGCCGCCATCACCCCGTCCTCCCCGCCGACGTCCTCGATGTACCGCCGCACCTGCCGGGTGCCCCCACCCCGGCGCTTGACCACCTCGGCCACCACCGCCGCCAGCCGGGCCTGTTCCGCCTTCGGCTGGTACGACCCTCGCCGGAACCGCCGCTCGTACAGCGGCACCAGGTCCGGCCGGGCGGCCGCCAGCCATCCCATGAAGTGCTCCCGAACCCCCGGCCGCAGGTGCAGCCCGATGGCCGCCACCGACACCGCCCCGGCGTCCACGCAGGCCTCCACCACCTCCCGCACCTGGTCGTCACCGTCCGACAGCCCCGGCAGCACCGGGGCCACCAGCACCCCGCAGGGGACCCCGGCGTCGTTCAGCCGCCGCACCGCCGTCAGCCGCCGCTCCGGTGGTGGCGTCCCCGGCTCGGTCAGCTTCCACACCTCCCGGTCCAGGGTGCCGATGGAGAAGTTCAGGTGCACCGACGTCCGCCGGGCCGCCGCCGTCAGCAGCTCCAGGTCCCGGAGGATCAGCGTCGACTTGGTCAGGATGCTGAACGGGTTCTTGAGCTCGCCCAACGTCCGCACCACCCCCTGGGTGAGGTGGTACTTGCCCTCCGCCGACTGGTACGGGTCGGTGTTGGTCCCCATGGCGATGTGCTCCCCGGCCCACTTCGGCGACCGCAGCTCCGCCCGCAGCCGCTCCACCGCGTTCACCTTCACCACGATCCGCCGCTCGAAGTCCTCACCGATGTTCAGCCCCAGGTAGTCGTGGGTGGGCCGGGCGAAGCAGTAGCTACAGGCGTGGCTGCAGCCCCTGTAGGGGTTGATGGTGTACCGGAACGACATCCGGCTGGCCGCCGGCACCGCGTTGATGATCGACCGGGCGTTGACGTGCAGGAACTCCATCCCCCGGAACTCCCCGGTCCCCACGTGCCGGGTCATGGCGGTCTCGTCCGGGAACAGGGTCCCCTCGTCGTCCTCCTCGGCCAGGTGCCACCGGAGGGCCACCCGGGTCCGGCCCGTCTCCCGGCCCGTCTGGCCGGACCCCGCGGGGTGTGTGGAGGCGCCCATGGGGCCCACCTTAGCGAACACACGTTCGTAATTCCAGGGGTGTGCCGGATTCGACAACGCCCTGACCAGGGACGCTCTCCGACGGGTGTCCCACGGACGGCGCCGGATCGGCAGTAGCCTGGTCGCACTGTGGTGACGGCACCGTGGTGACCACCAAGGGCCGGCCGGCGGCCAAGTCCTCCTCCCGATCTGCCGCAAAGGGCAGATCGGGCGGTTCGTCGCGCACCGGCTCCCGTACCGCCGCGACCTCCCGGTCCACCACCTCGCGCCGGCCGCCGGCCCACGCCTCGGGCCGGGGAAGCGCCGCCCGGCGGGCGCCGGCCCGGGAAGGCGGCATCTTCAGCGACCACGCCGCCGACCTGTGGGCCGTCGGCCTGGCCGCCGTCGGCGTCCTGCTGGGCCTCGCCCTCTACGGCGCCGCCGCCGGCGCCGTCGGCCACGGCGTCGACGTGGCCCTGGGTGCCGTCATCGGCTGGACCCGGTACCTGCTGCCCCCGGTGTCCGTGGTCGCCGGCGCCGCCATCCTGGTCGGCCGCCACCGGCCCGACCCGTTGCGGACCTGGATCGGGGCCGTCCTCGGCCTGCTGGCCGTCTGCGGCCTTGCCGACCTGGCCGGCGGGTCGCCGTCCTGGGGGGCCGACAACGACGCCGTCACCGCCGCCGGGGGGTGGATCGGGGTGGTCGTGGGCCACCCGCTGCAGTCCGGGGTGGGCACCGCCGGGGCCGTCGTCGTCCTGGTCGCCGTCGCCGTCATCGGCCTGGTGCTGTCCACCGGCCTCTCCCTCGGCACCGTCGGCCGCGGCGTCGGTGCCGGGGTGGCCGCGGTCGGCCGCACCGTCGGCACCTGGTGGGCCGGCGGCCGCCTGGACCGCACCGCCGCCATGGACGGTCCCGCCGGGCCCCGACCGGTGCCGCAGGCCCCGCCGGCCGGCCCCACCCTGTTCGACGGCCAGGCCGTCGACGCCACCGCGGTGCCCGCCGACCCGGCGGCCGCCGGCGACCCGGACACCGGGCAGTTGGCGCCGGTGGCCCCCGCCGACCCGGTCGGCGACGTCACCGAGGCCGAGGTGGAGCCGCTGGTGCCCGCCGGCGCCACCGCCGTGGCACCGGCCAAGAAGGCCGCGGCCACCGCGGTGGACACCGCCGGGGCCATGGGCCCGGCCGTCGGCGACTGGCAGCTTCCCCCGATGAAGCTGCTGAGCCGGTCCAGGGAGCAGCGCCAGGACCTGCGGCTGCTGGACCAGGCCGGCGACTCCCTGGTGGCCGCCCTGGCCGCCCACGGCGTGGAGACCCGGCTGGTCGGCCGCACCGTCGGCCCCACCGTCACCCGGTTCGAGCTGGAGCTCGGCCCCGGGGTGAAGGTGGCCCGGGTCACCAGCCTGTCCAAGGACATCGCCTACGCCATGGCCTCCCCCGACGTCCGCATCCTGGCCCCCATCCCCGGCAAGTCGGCCATCGGCGTCGAGGTGCCCAACCGGCAGCGCCAGCTTGTCTCCCTGGGCGACATCCTCACCTCCGACGAGGCCGCCCAGGCCGCCCACCCCCTTGAAGTGGCCCTCGGCCGCGACATCGCCGGCCGGGCCGTCATGGTCAACCTGGCCCACATGCCCCACGTCCTCATCTCCGGGGCCACCGGGGCCGGCAAGTCGTCCTGTATCAACTCCCTCATCACCTCCATCCTGATGCGCGCCACCCCCGACCAGGTCCGGATGATCCTGGTGGACCCCAAGCGGGTGGAGCTGGGCCAGTACAACGACCTGCCCCACCTGCTCACCCCGGTGGTGGTCGATCCCAAGAAGGCCGCCAACGCCCTGGCCTGGGCCGTCAAGGAGATGGAGCGCCGCTACGACCTGCTGGCCGAGTACGGCATGCGGGACATCACCGGCTACAACGAGGCCTACGACCGCGGCGACCTCGGCCCCGTCGGCGGCCCGTCCGTCGCCGCCCGGGTGGCCGCGGTCGCCGCCAAGGTCAGGGCCGAGGCGGCCGCGGCGGCCGCGGCGGCTGCCGGAGCAGGGGAGGCCCACCCCTACGACGACGAACCGGCGGTCGGGGACGAGCCCGGTGGCGCCACCACCACCGCCATCGACGCTGCCACAGACGCCGACGCCGCCATCGCTGCCGACGCCGCCATCGCCACAAACGCCGGCCCGGGGCCGGAGGCGGACGACGACGTCCAGATGCCGGAACGGCTGCCGTTCGTCCTGGTGGTGGTGGACGAGCTGAACGACCTGATGATGGTGGCCGCCCGCGACGTGGAGGAGTCGGTGGTCCGCATCGCCCAGATGGCCCGGGCCGTCGGCATCCACCTGGTCCTGGCCACCCAGCGGCCGTCGGTGGACGTCATCACCGGCGTCATCAAGGCCAACGTGCCCAGCCGCATGGCCTTCTCCGTGTCCTCCCTGGCCGACAGCCGGGTCATCCTGGACCAGCCCGGCGCCGAGCGGCTGATCGGCAAGGGCGACATGCTGCTGCTGACCGCCTCCTCCAACATCCCCCGGCGCCTCCAGGGGCCGTGGGTGGCCGAGGACGAGGTCCGCCAGGTCGTCGCCTTCTGGCGTCGCCAGGGCCGCATCCCGGAGCCGGTGGTCGGCATCCAGGGCGTCGACGACGGGAACGGGAGTAGCGTCTCCGGGGATGATGATGACGACGACCTCTTGGCGGCGGCCATGGAGCTGGTGGTCCGGTCCCAGTTGGGGTCCACCTCCATGCTGCAGCGCAAGCTCCGCGTCGGGTTCGCCCGGGCCGGAAGGTTGATGGACCTGCTCGAACGGCGCGGCGTGGTCGGCCCCTCCGAGGGGTCCAAGGCCCGTGCCGTCCTGATGACCCCCGAGGAGCTCGACAGCCGACCCGGCTAGCCGCCGGGGGTCGGCCAGACGCGCATGGCAGCCCCTCCGTCCTCCACGCCCCCCCTTTCCTTTCCCACCCCGTCGGTGCCGGCCGGCGATCCCCCCGGGCCCGTCACCGGCCCGGCACCGGCCCGGCAGCCCACCCGGGCCCAGCTCCGGGCGGCCCGCGAACAGCAGGCCCGGGGCGCCCACAGCGATGGCACCGTCCACGCCGGCGGCACCTTCCACCCCGGCGACCACCGGCACCACCATCACCAGCCCCAACACCGGCCGCGGCGGCCCACCCCCCTCCAGCGGGCCCTGGCCTGGCTGGCCGTGCTGGCCGTCCTCGGCGTGGTGGTCACCGTCCTGGTCCTCGTCGTCGGCGGCATCTCCCGGGTGATCCTCCCGCCGGCCCCCAAGGCGGTGGTCACCGTGCACCTGCCGGCGGCACCGGCGGTGCCGGCGGCCACCGGTGACGTCGCCCTGCCGTGGCCGTCCACCGGCCAGGCCGCGGTGGCCGTCCCGGCGGTCGGCTACACCGCCCAGTCCGGCCCGGAGCACCCGGTGCCGGTGGCCAGCATGACCAAGGTGGTGACCGCCTACGTCATCCTCCACGACCACCCCATGACCCCCGGCCAGGACGGCCCGGCCATCACCGTCTCCGCCGACGACGTCGACGACTACGACCACGACACCGTCACCGACCAGGCCAACGTCCCCCTGCAGGCCGGCGAGACCCTCACCGAGCGGCAGATGCTGCAAGGGCTGCTGGTGCACTCCGCGAACGACCTCGCCTACTCCCTGGCCACCTGGGACGCCGGTTCCCTGCCGGCCTTCGTGGCCAAGATGAACGCCGCCGCGGCCACCCTGGGGATGACCCAGAGCCACTTCGCGGACGCCAGCGGCTACACACCGGGGTCGGTGTCCACCCCGGCCGACCTGCTCAAGGTCGCCGTCGCCGACATGGCCAACCCCACATTCGCCCAGATCGTCGCCATGCCGTCGGTCACCCTGCCGGTCGCCGGCACCGTGTCCAGCTACACCCCGCTGCTCCCCGGCGGCTGGACAGACCCCACCCCGGGGGTCATCGGGGTCAAGTCCGGGTTCACCGACGCCGCCGGCGGCGGCGACATCCTGGCCTACCAGGCCTCCGTCGGTGGCCAGACCTTCGTCGTGCTGGCCGCGGTCACCTCCTTCGAGATGTACACAGTGCTCCGCATGGCCGGCAAGGCCGACCTGGCCGTCGCCCAGGCCGCGGCCTCCCACGTGGTCGCCGTCACCCTCCCGGCCACCGGGTCCCGGGCCGGGACGGTGGAGCTGGCCGGCAAGCGGGTGCCGCTGGCCACCGCCGCCACCGGCACCCTGGTGGCCTGGCCCGGGCAGACCGTCACGCAGGCCGCCGCCGTCACCGACCGCCACCCCAGGGCCGGCATCCCGGCCGGCCACCAGGTCGGCACCGTCACCTGGACCCTCGGCCAGCAGCGGCTGGTCGCCCCGGTCCGGACCATGGCCCGGATGCCCAGGGCGTCCTGACGTGCGCGCCCGCGCCCCCGCGTCCACCGCCAACCTGGGCCCCGGGTTCGACGCCCTCGCCCTCGCCCTCGACCGCTACGTCGAGGTCGACGTCGAGCCGGCCCCCCGCCTGACCGTCCGCAGCGAGGGCGAAGGGGCCGGGCTGGCCGACGACGCCGGCCACCTGGCCGCCCGGGTGGCCATCGACGTGGCCGGCCACGACCGGCTGGCCATCACCGTCCGGTCCCAGATCCCCGTCGCCCGGGGTCTGGGCTCGTCCGCGGCCCTCGCCGCCGCCGCGGCGGCCGCGGCCGGCGCCACCGACCCCCTGGCCGTGGCGGCCCGGGTGGACGGCCACCCCGAGAACGCCGCCGCCAGCACCGTCGGCGGCCTGGTGGTGGCCACCCTGGTGAAGGGCGCCGTCCGGGCCGTCCGGCTGCCCCTGGACCCCACCCTGGCCTTCGTGGTGGTCGTCCCCGACCGGTCCCTGCCCACCGCCAAGGCCCGGCAGGTGCTGCCGGCCCAGGTGGGACGGGAGGACGCCGCCTTCAACCTCGGCCGCATGGGCCTGCTGCTGGCCGGCCTGGCCGACCGCCGGCTGCTCATCCGGGAGGCCGCCGAGGACCGGCTGCACCAGGACTACCGCAGCCCGCTGTTCCCCGAGGCGCCCCAGATCCTGGCCGGCCTCGTCGAGGCCGGCGCCCTGGCCGCCTGCTGGTCCGGGGCCGGGCCCAGCCTGCTCGGCATCGTCGCCCGCGACGACGGGCCCGCCGTCCGGGACGCCGCCGCGGCCGTCATGGGCCGGGCCGGGGTCACCGGCCAGGCCCTGCTGCTCCACCCCGACCTCCGCGGCCTGGTCACCGGCGACGTCGCCCGGCTGCCCGACGTCACCTGACCCCCGGGGTCCCTACCGGCCGAGCCGGCGCCAGCGCACGCCGTCCACGGTGTGCCACAGCCCGACGCCCTCCTCGGCCACCCAGCCCGTGGTACCGCTGACGAAGGTCAGGTTGCCGGGGGCGCCGCCGGCCAGGCCGGCGCCCTCGAGGTCGCGCACCGGCCTCCAGGTGGCGCCGCCGTCGGTGGTCTCGACCACCTGCCCCCGGTCGGCGAACAGCCACGCCGTCGTCGGTGACGCCACCGCCAGCACCCGGTGGCCGGCGGTGTACGGCGCCACGTAGCCCTGGGCCGGCAGGTACCCCACCCCGGCCGACGGGGGCGGCGTGCTGAACCCGTGCGGGCCGGTGGAGTCGGCGGCCAGCCGCCAGCTCGCCCCGCCGTCGGAGGACCGGTAGAGCGCCTTCATCTGGTTGCCGGCGGTGCCCTGCCCGCCGCAGACCAGCCACAGGTCGTCGGTGCCGGAGACGGCCAGTTGGGCCCCCATGTCGAACGGGGCCGCGCACGGCATCGTCCGGCTCTGCCAGGTCAGGCCGCCGTCGTCGGTGGACATCAGCAGGCCGGCCGGCTGGCCGACGCCGGCGGCCACCACGTAGGCCTCGGTCGGGGTGGCCCGGGCCAGCGCCACCTGGCTGCCCTGCCGGCCGGTTCCCGACCAGGACGGGACGATCCATCCGCGTTCGTCCCACACGGCGCCGCCGTCGGTGGAGGTCGCCAGCCGCAGCGAGCACCCGGTGGCGGTGGTCTGCCCGGTCAGGCAGTTTCCCACCACGGCCCACGCGTCGGACCCGATGGCGCCGACGTCGTAGACCATCCGGCTCGCCCGGAACCTGAGCCAGCTCCGGCCGCCGTCGTCGGTGGTCCACAGCGCGCCGTCCGCCTTGCCGGCCTGGCCGGCCGGCGGCCCGCTCCACAGATAGCCGGTGGTGGCCGACGTGAACTGCAGCTCCGCGGTCCCCGCCGACGTCGACGCCGACCGAACGGCCGACGGCAGCCGCCCACCGACCGCCCGCCAGTGGGCTCCGCCGTCCGACGTGGACGCCAGCACCAGCCGGCCCCGGTGGGCCGCCAGGCCGAACCCGTGGTCGGCGCCGGCGAACGCCACGCCGGTCAGCGCGGTGGTCGGCACCGCCGTCCCGGCCGGCACCGGGTCCGGCACCCGGTCGAACGCCGAGGCCGCCCCCGCCTCCGGCGCCGTCCCCGCCCCCGGCGCCGGCGACCCCTGTGGGGGACCGGCCGGGGTGCCGCCGGACCCCAGCACCCCGGCGAGGACGGCGGCGCCGAACAGCACCGCCGCGGACCCCCCGGCCAGGAGGCGGTGCCGGCTCGACCGGGCAGCCGCCAGGCGGTCGGCCCGGTGCAGCACCGCCCGGAGCTGCTCCTCGTCGGCGGCCGGCGCCGCCGGGTCGTCAAGGTGCGTGAACATCGCCCACTCCTTCCCGCGGCACCGCCGCCGCGCCCCCCGGCCGGCCGGGATCGCCGTCCGACAACGCCCGGCGCAGGGACCCCAACCCCCGGGCCCCGTGGCTCTTCACCGTCCCCACCGAGCAACCGAGCGACGCCGCCACGTCCTGCTCGGACCAGTCCGCCAGGTACCGCAGCACCACCACCTCCCGCTGCCGTCGCGGCAGCCGGCGCAGGGCCCGGGCCAGGTCGAGCCGCTCCGGCTGGTACCGGTCGGCCACCCAGTCCGGGCCCGGGCCGGACCATCCACTGCCACTGCGCCGCCGCCGCCGGTACCGGTCGATGGCCAGGTTGGCCGCCACCCGGGCCACCCAGCCTCCGGCCCGGTCCTGGACGGCGGTCCATCGCACCACCGCCCGGGCCAGCGCCTCCTGGGCCACGTCCTCGGCGTCGCCGCCGTCACCCAGGATGCGGAACGCCACCCGGTAGCCGAGCGCGAAGAGGTCGGGGAAGGCCGCCTCGAAGCCGTCCGGTGCCGCCGTGGTGGCCATCGCCCCCCTTTCCCTGCTCTCGGTACCGTTCATACAACGCCGGGGCGGCCCGCCGGGTTGTCCGGCGTACACTGCTTCGATGGCCGGCAAGTTCCTCATCCGCACCTTCGGGTGCCAGATGAACGAGCACGACTCCGAACGGCTGGCCGGCCTGCTGGCCGCCGACGGCATGGAGCCCACCGCCGACCTGGACGAAGCCGACCTGGTGGTCCTCAACACCTGCTGCATCCGGGAGAACGCCGACAACAAGCTGTACGGCACCCTCGGCCACCTCAAGTCGCTGCGCGACGCCAAGCCGGACCTGAAGATCGCCGTCGGCGGCTGCCTGGCCCAGAAGGACCGGGAGCTGGTCCGGGAGAAGGCCGGCCACGTCGACGTGGTGTTCGGCACCCACAACCTGGCCCGGGCGCCGGAGCTGCTGCGGCGGTCGGCGGTGGAGGGCCCCATCGTGGAGGTCCTGGACGCCCCCGACGCGACGACGCCGGCCGACGGCGCGCCGGACACCGCGTCGCTCCACGCGCCGGCCCTGTCCGCCGTCCGGGAGCTGCCGTACGCCGCCTGGGTCACTATCCAGACCGGCTGCGACAACTCCTGCGCCTTCTGCATCGTCCCCTCCGTCCGCGGCCCCGAGGTCAGCCGCCGGCCGGAGGACGTGGTGGCCGAGGTCGACGAGCTGGCCCGCCGGGGGGTGGTGGAGGTCACCCTGCTCGGCCAGAACGTCAACTCCTACGGCCGCGACCTGACCAGGCGGCGGCCGCTGTTCGCCGACCTGCTGGCCGCCGTCGGGTCGGTCGACGGCATCCGCCGGGTCCGGTTCACCAGCCCCCATCCCAAGGACCTCCGGCCGGACACCATCGCGGCCATGGCCGACGTCGGGGCGGTCTGCGAGCAGTTGCACCTCCCCCTCCAGTCCGGCAGCGACCGGGTGCTGGCCGCCATGCGCCGCGGCTACACCGCCCAGCGGTACCTGCAGCGGCTGCGGGCCGCAAGGGACGCCGTGCCCGACCTGGCGGTCACCACCGACATCATCGTCGGCTTCCCTGGGGAGACCGACCAGGACTTCGACGACACCCTGGCCGTCGTCGCCGAGGCCGCCTACGACAGCGCCTACACCTTCATCTTCAGCCCCCGCCCCGGCACCCGGGCCGCCGCCATGGAGGACCGGTACGTCCCCGCCGACGTCGTCGCCGACCGGTTCGACCGCCTCCGGGCCGTGGTCGAGCGGTCCGGCCTCCTCCGCTACCAGGCCCGGGTCGGCCGTACCGAGGAGGTCCTGGTGGAGGGGCCCAGCCGGCGGGACCCGACGGTGTGCAGCGGGCGCACCCGGCAGGGCAAGCTGGTCCACTTCCGCCCGCCGGGCGGCGGCGTGGCCGTGGGGGCCTTCGCCGACGTGGAGGTCACCGGGGCCGCCCCCCACCACCTCACCGGGGAGCTGCGGCGGGTGACCGCCGCCCCGCGGCACCGGACCCGCATCCCGGTCGCCGCCGGTTGACCCCGTCCCGTCCGGCCCCGGTAGCCCTGCTGGGCACCACGGCGTCCGGCAAGTCGGAGCTGGCCATGGCCGTGGCCCGCCGGCGCGGCGACGTGGAGGTGGTCTGCGTGGACTCCATGACGGTCTACCGCGGCATGGACCTGGGCACGGCCAAGCCGTCCCCGGCGGCCCGGGCGGAGGTGCCGCACCACCTGCTGGACCTGGTGGACCCGTCGGAGGAGTTCACGGTGTCCCAGTTCCAGGCCGCCGCCCGGGCCGCGCTGGCCGGCATCGCCGCCCGGTGCCGCCGGCCGCTCCTGGTCGGCGGCACCGGGCTGTACCTGCGGTCGGTGGTCGACGACCTGGACCTGCCCGGTCGCTGGCCGGAGGTGGCCACCGCCCTGGAGGCCGACGCGGACCGGCCCGGCGGGGTGGAGGCCCTGCACGCCCGCCTGGCCGAGCTGGACCCGGTGGCGGCGTCGCGGACCACCACCACCAACCGCCGCCGGATCGTCCGGGCCCTGGAGGTCACCATCGGGTCCGGCCGCCGGTTCTCGTCGTTCGGCCCCGGCCTGACGGCGTACCCGCCGACCGCCTTCGTGCTGCTGGGCCTGCCGTTCGACCCGGAGGAGGCCGACCGGCGCATCGAGGAGCGGTTCACGCGGTGGATGGAGCAGGGCCTGCTGGACGAGGTCCGGGCGCTGGCCGCCCGGCCCGACGGCCTGTCCCGGACCGCCCGCCAGGCCCTGGGCTACCGGGAGCTGCTGGCCCACGTCGAGGACGGGGCGCCGCTGGACGGCTGCGTGGCCGACGCCGTCCGGCGCACCCGCAGCTTCGCCCGACGGCAGTGGTCGTGGTTCCGGCGGGACCCCCGTATCCGGTGGCTGGACGGCGACGACGACCCGGTGGCGGTGGTGTCCGCCGCCCTGGGGTAGTGCACGGCCGAGCGGTCCACGGCGCGAGACTGGAGGGGTGACGTCCGCAGCGACCGTTCCGGAGCGGTTGACCTTCAGCAAGCACGAGGGGGCCGGCAACGACTTCCTGGTGCTGGTCGACCCGGACGACCGCGTCCGGCTGACCGCCGAGCAGGTCCGGGTGCTGTGCGACCGGCATTTCGGGGTCGGCGCCGACGGCGTCATCCGGGTCGGCCGGGGGCGCCGGCCGGCCGGCCCGGCGGCCGGCAACAGCCCGGCGGCCGGTGCGGCCCCGGCCACCGACCTGTGGATGGAGCTCCGCAACGCCGACGGCGGCGAGGCGGAGATGAGCGGCAACGGCATCCGGTGCCTGGCCCAGGCGGCGGTGGACGCCGGGCTGGTGGCCCCGCCCCGGTTCACCGTCGACACCCTGGCCGGCATCCGGACCGTCGAGTACCAACCCGGGGACACCCCGGGAACGGCCTGGGCCGGCGTCGACATGGGTGCCGTCCGGTTGGGCCCGGAGGAGCCGGGTCTGCAGGGATGGGCGGGACCCCCCGGGCACCGGGCCCGGCGGGTGGACGTGGGCAACCCCCACCTGGTGCTGCTGGGCCCGGACGATCCCGACACGGTGGACGTGGCCGACGTCGGCCCCAGCCTGCAGGGGACCACCCCCGGTGGGGTGAACGTGGAGCTCGTCGCCGTCGGCCCCGGCCCGGGCGAGCTGACGCTGCGGGTGTGGGAGCGGGGAGTGGGGGAGACCCTGGCGTGCGGCACCGGCAGTTGTGCCGCCGCCGCGGCCGCCCGCGCCTGGGGTGTGGTGGGTGACGTGGTCCTGGTGCACAACCCCGGCGGCGCCCTGGAGGTGCGGCTGGGGCCGTCCGACGACGACCCGGTGGTGCTGTCCGGCCCGACCCGCCGGGTGGCGGCGGTGGACGTGGACCCGGCTGCCCTGACCGCGCTGGCCGCCGGTCCGGCGTCGGCACCGGTGCCGGCGTGACCGGCTGGTCCCGCCCGGCCGCCGTTCGGTCCCGTCGACGGCTGTCCTGTCGACGGCTGTCCCGTCGATGACCGTCAACCTGCCCGGCACCCTGATCACCCGGGAGTTCCGGGAGCGGATCGTGCTGGTCGGGGTGGTCCTGCCGGGCAACGACCCGGAGTCGGTGGAGGCCAACCTGGACGAGCTGGCCGAGCTGGTGGACACCGCCGGGGCCGACGTGGTGGCCCGGGTGACCCAGCGCCGGGACCACCCGGACCCGGCCACGTTCGTCGGCCGTGGCAAGGCCAGGGAGCTGGCGGACCTGTCGGAGAAGGTGGACGCCGACACCGTGGTGTTCGACGACGAGCTCAGCCCGGCGCAGCAGCGGAACCTGGAGAAGCTGCTGGGGCGGACCGCCATCGACCGCACCGCGGTCATCCTGGACATCTTCGCCCAGAACGCCCGCAGCCCGGAGGGCAAGGCCCAGGTGGAGCTGGCCCTCCTCCGGTACCGGCTGCCCCGGCTGCGGGGCCGGGGGTCCTCCCTCAGCCAGCAGGCCGGCGGCATCGGCACCCGGGGCCCCGGGGAGACCCAACTGGAGGTGGACCGGCGCCGGCTGGTCCGCCGGATGCACCGGCTGGAGGCCGACCTGCGCGGGGTGGAGCGGACCCGGACCCTGCAACGGCGGTCCCGCCAGCGCGGCCGGCACCGTGAGCTGGTCCTGGTGGGGTACACCAACGCCGGCAAGTCCACCCTGCTCAACCGGCTGACCGACGCCGGGGTGCCGGCGGAGAACCGGCTGTTCGTCACCCTGGACCCCCGGACCCGGCAGCTCGCCCTGCCCGGCGGCGAGACGGTGCTGGTCACCGACACCGTCGGCTTCGTCCGGAAGCTGCCCCACGAGCTGGTGGAGGCGTTCCGGTCCACCCTGGACTCCGTCCGGCTGGCCGACCTGGTGGTGCACGTCGTGGACGGCTCCGCCCCGGACCCCGACGCCCAGATGGCCGCCGTGCAGGCCGTCATGGAGGAGATCGGGGCCGCCGCGGTGCCGGAGCTGCTGGTGGTCAACAAGGCCGACCGTGCCCCGGACGAGGCCAAGCGGCTGGCCGCGGCCCACGACGGGTCGGTGCTGGTGTCCGCCCTGACCGGCCAGGGGATGGACGACCTGCTCCGGGCCATCGGGGACCGGCTGCGGGCCACCGACCGGGTGGTGGAGCTGGTCATCCCCTGGGCCCGCGGCGACGTGCTGGCCGCCGTGCACCGCGAAGGCGAGGTGGTCCAGCAGGAGGCCGGCGACGACGCCGCCCGGGTGCACGTGGTGCTGGACGACGCCGGCCGGGCCCGGTTCCGGGACTACATGGTCGCCCCGGTATGAACGGCCCCGCATGACCCCCGCCGGCTCCCCCGAGGGAGGGTTCCGGCCGCCGCCGTACCCCTACGACCGCCTCGACGAGTTGAAGGCCACGGCCGACCGGCTGGACGGCGGGGTGGTGGACTGCTCCATCGGCACCCCCACCGACCCGCCGCCGCCCGACGTGGTGGCCGCCCTGGCGTCGTCGGGGGCCGAGCGCGGGTACCCGTCGTCCGCCGGCAGCGCCGCCTACCGGGAGGCCGCCGCCGGGTGGCTCGGTCGCCGCTTCGGCGTCCACGTCGACCCCGCCGCGGTGGCCGCCTGCGTCGGCACCAAGGAATTCGTGGCCTCCACCGCCCAGTACCTGCACCTGCGCGACCCCGGGCGGGACACCGTGCTGTACCCGTCGGTGTCCTACCCCACCTACGCCATGGGGGCCACCCTGGCCGGCTGCCGGGCGGTGCCGGTGCCGCCGGCCGGGCCCGATGGGGCCGGCCTGGACCTCGACGCCGTCGACCCCGCCGACGCCGCCCGGGCCCTGCTGCTGTGGACCAACTCCCCGGCCAACCCGTCCGGTGGCCTCACCGACCTGGCCGCCGCCGCCGACTGGGGCCGGGCCCGGGGGGTGCCGGTGTTCTCCGACGAGTGCTACGCCGAGTTCACCTGGGCCGGCCCGCCGCGGTCGGTGCTGGAGGCCGGCCCCGACGGGGTGGTGGCCGTCCACTCCCTGTCCAAGCGGTCCAACCTGGCCGGGGTCCGGGCCGGGTTCTACGCCGGCGACCCCGCCCTGGTCGGGTTCCTGCGGTCCGTCCGCCAGCACGCCGGCCTCATGGTCCCCGGCCCGGTCCAGGCGGCCGCCGCGGTGGCCCTGGCCGACCAGGCCCACGTCGACGCCCAGCGCCACCGGTACCGGGACCGGCTGGACTACCTGGCCGGGGTGCTCACCGCCGCCGGCCTCCCCACCGACCTGCCGGCCGGCGGGTTCTACCTGTGGACCCCGGTGCCGGACCGCTGGGCCGACGGCTGGGCCCTGGCCGCCGACCTGGCCCGGGACGCCGGCCTGCTGGTCAGCCCCGGCGACCTCTACGGGGAGCACGGCCGGGGGTGGGGCGGGGGGGCCCACCCTCCGGAGGAGCCTGGGGTCGGGGCCCCCGGCGGGGAGGTGGGGCATAGCGCCGGCCACCTCCGCATCGCCGTCGTCCAGCCCCTGGACCGCCTCCAGCTCGTCGGCAAGCGGCTGGCCGACGCCGGCTGGAGCTGACCCCGGCGGGCCGGTTCCGGCAGTATTCTTTACGTATGGCCCGGAAGGTAAAGAACTCGCTGCCGGCGACGACGATCAGCGCCAAGCACCAGGTGACCATCCCCGTCGGCGCCTTCGACGACGCCGGCCTCGCCGTCGGGGATCGCCTGGTGGCCCGGCCGGTCGGGGCGGGCAGGGTGCTGTTGGAGCGCGTCGACAGCACCGTCGACGCCTTTGCCGGAGCACTGACCGGGGTGTGGGGTGAGGGCGACCTGGACCGGCTGCGGGACGAGTGGGGCTGACCGTCCTCGACGCCGGTGTCGTCATCGGCCTGCTCGACGCCACCGACGCCCATCACGACGACTGTCGGGCCGCCCTCTGCTCCGCCGAGGGGTCGGGGGAGCGGAGGGCCCTGCCGGCGTCGGCCCTTGCCGAAGTGCTGATCGGTCCGCTGCGCCGCGGGGTCGGCGGCACCGTCGACCGGTTCCTCGACGCCCTGGCGGTCTCCGTCGTCCCGGCCGACGAGCCGGTGGCCCGGGAGGCGGCGGCCCTCCGGGCGGCCGGCAACATCCGGCTCCCCGACGCCCTGGTCGTCGCCACCGCCGTCGCCGTTCGGGCCGACCGGCTGTTGACCACCGATGCGGGGTGGCCGGCGGTCGTCACCGATCGGTTCGCCGGGGCGCTGCACGTCCTGTGATCATGCCTCCATCGACAGGAACGGCGTGAAGAGCCGGACCCCGCTCCCGGCCAGCTTCGCCCGCAGCGCCGCGCTCGGCTCACCGAGGAGCTCGCCGGAGACCGATCCCGTCGCCAGGATCGCCTCCATGAGGTCGCCGAGGTGCTCGGCGTGCTCCATGAGCGCGTCGGAGTCCCGGTACCGCTCGTGGACGATGCACTCGGACTGGTCGTCGTTGAAGTAGATGTCGTACTCCAGCGTCCCGGTGTCCTGGGCCCGCACGATCTCCATGCACCGGGCGGACAGCCGCTTGAATTCCTCGACCTTGCCCTCGTGGAACGTGAACCGGGCGATGCCGTGGAGCTCGCTCATTGCTCAGGCCTCCTTCGTGGTCGGCGCATTCCTTCGTGGTCAGCGGGCCTCCGTGGTCAGCGGGCGGCGGTGGACCGAGACGGCGTAGTCGTCGCCGGGGACGGACGGTTCCCGGTCCCAGGTGGCCCACCGGTCGACGGGCTCCAGGCCGGCGTCGCCGGCCAGCCGGTCGTAGGTGGCCAGGTCCAGGCCGCCCGGGCGGAGCGAGAACCCCGCCACCAGCAGGCCGCCCGGCCGCAGCAGGGCGGCCACGTTGGCCAGCACCCGGCCCTCGGTGCCCGGGGTGACGAAGATCATCACGTTCCCGGCCATCACCGCCACGTCGAACGTCCGATCCAGCGCCATGCCGACGGGGTCCGCCAGGTCCGCGGCCACCCACCGCAGGTCCGGTCGCTTGTCCCGGGCCGCCCGCAGCATCGACGGGTCCAGGTCCACCCCCACCACCTCCAGGCCGCGGCCCGCCAGCTCGACCGCCACCCGGCCGGTCCCGCACCCGGCGTCCAGCACCGACCGCGGGCCGGGTGGGCCAGCCAGGAGTGATTCCACGAGGTCCGCCTCCCCGTGCACGTTCCGGCCGCCGGCCGCCAGGTCGGCCCACCGCCGGTCGTAGTCCGCCCCGCGTTGCCCGTCGCCGGCCAGCCACGGGTTGTCCGGCTCGTCCGGCGCCGCCCTCATGCCGACGATGGTGCTCCGCGCGGTGCGGTGGTCGCAACCGCCGCGGTGGGGCGGCCCCGCCGGGTGCCGCCGCGGTGGGGCGGGGCGGGCAGCCGCCTGGCTACAGTCTCGGCATGGCCGACCTGCAGGCACGTATCGAAGCGCTCTGGGAACGGGCCGGCGAGCTGTCGCCGGCCGACTCGGCGGCGCTGGGCACCGTCACCGAGGCCATCGACCTCCTGGACCGCGGCCAGGCTCGCGTGGCCGAGGTCGGCCCGGACGGGACCACGGTGGTGCACGACTGGCTGAAGAAGGCCATCCTGCTCCTGTTCCGGCTGCGGTCCATGGAGACCGTGGAGGCCGGCCCGTTCGAGTTCGCCGACAAGCTGCCCCTCAAACGCGACTACGCCGCCGCCGGCGTCCGGGTCGTTCCCGGCGGCTCCGCCCGGTGGGGCTCCTACCTGGCCCCCGGCGTCATCCTGATGCCCAGCTACGTCAACATCGGGGCCTGGGTCGGTGAGGGCACCATGGTCGACACCTGGGCCACCGTCGGCTCCTGCGCCCAGATCGGCGCCCGCGTCCACCTGGCCGGCGGTGTCGGCATCGGCGGCGTCCTGGAGCCCCCCAACGCCACCCCGGTCATCGTGGAGGACGACGCCTTCATCGGCAGCCGCTGCATGATCACCGAGGGCGCCCGGGTGGGGGAGGGGGCGGTGCTCGGCGCCGGCACCATCCTGAACCCCTCCATCCCGGTCGTCGACGCCGACACCGGCGTCGAGCTCAGCCGCGGCGTCGTCCCGGCCTGGTCGGTCGCCGTCACCGCCTCCCGCCGCCGCGAGTACCCCGGCGGCGAGTTCTTCCTGCCCTGCGTCCTCGTCATCAAGCGCCTGGCGGAGGGGGAGCGGCACGACAAGGCCCACCTCAACGACGTCCTCCGCCAGCACGGCGTCTCCGCCTGACCGATGGCCGGCCCGGCAGGCGGCCCGATGGGTGACGGCCCGGCCGGCGCCGGCGCCGACCTGCTGGCGCTGACCGAGACCCTGGTCGGCGTCCCGTCGGTCAGCCGGCACGAGGCCGCCCTGGCCGACCTGGTGGCCGACCGCCTCGCCGGCTGTCCCTGGCTGGCCGTCGACCGCGTCGGCGACAACGTCGTCGCCCGCACCCGGCTGGGGCGCGGCCAGCGGGTGATCGTGGCCGGCCACCTGGACACCGTCCTCCCCAACGGCAACGACGTCCCCCGGATCGACGGCGACGTCCTCTGGGGGTTGGGCGCCGCCGACATGAAGGGCGGCCTCGCCGTGATGCTGGACCTGGCCACCACCGTCACCGAACCGTCGGTGGACGTCACCTGGTGCTTCTACGCCTGCGAAGAGGTCGGCCGGCACGAGAGCGGCCTCGGCCAACTGTGGGACGTCCGTCCCGACCTGCTGGTCGCCGACGCCGCCATCCTCGGCGAGCCCACCGACGGCCTCGTCGAGGCCGGCTGCCAGGGCACCATGCGGGTCGTCATCCACCTCGGCGGCGTCCGTGCCCACACCGCCCGGCCGTTCACCGGTCGCAACGCCATCCACCGCCTCGTCCCCGTCCTGGCCCGCATCACCCAGTGGGAGGGCCGCACCGTCGTGCTGGACGGCTGCGAGTACGTCGAGCAGCTCCAGGCCGTCGCCGTCGACGGCGGCGTCGCCGGCAACGTCGTCCCGGACCACGCGGCGGTCACCGTCAACTACCGGTTCGCCCCCGACCGCGACGTCGCGGCCGCCCGCCGGTTCATCGACGCCCTGCTGGACGGCCTGCTGGACACCGGCCTCGGGGACCGCTGGGAGGTGGTCGACGAGGCCGCCGGCGCCCCGCCGGGGCTCACCCACCCGCTGCTCGCCGCCCTCGTCGCCCGGTCCGGCCGGCCGCCCAAGGCCAAGGTCGGCTGGACCGACGTGGCCTCCTTCTGGGCCCACGGCGTCCCCGCCGCCAACTTCGGTTCCGGCGACCCGTTGCTGGCCCACCATCCCGACGAGCGGGTCAGCCGGGACTCCCTCGACCGCACCCGGGCCGCCCTCCGGGCGGTCCTCACCCAGTCGGCCTGACCGGTCCACCGCCGCCCGCCGGACCCGGGGAGCCTCGGCCGCGGCCCTTTCCGAAGGAAACTGCGTTGTCCGTCGTCGGCTGTTACCGTTCGGCCATGACCGACACCGCGCCCAAGCAGCCGCGTCCCCTGGAGATCACCGCCGGGGCCGAGCCCATCAAGCTCGGTTCCATGCTGCTCACCGTCGTCGAGCCCCACCGCGGCCACGAGGTGGCCTACAACCGCTGGTACGAGCGCGACCACTTCTACGCCGGCTGCATGATCGGCCCGTACCAGTTCGCCGGCCGCCGGTTCGTGGCCACCGCCGACCTCAAGGCCATGCGGTCCCCCGACCCCTCCGCCATCACCGGTGAGCCGGCCCGTGGGTCCTACGTCGCCGTCTACTGGGTCCTGGACGGCTACCACGACATCTGGAACCGCTGGGCCGTCCGCCAGGTCCGTGCCCTCCATGCCGCCGGTCGCATGTTCGACGCCCGCGACCACGTCCACACCCTGCTGTACAAGTTCGCCTGGGAGCACCGCCGCGACGCCGACGGCGTCCCCGTGGAGCTGGCCCTCGACCACCCCTACAAGGGCTTCGTCTCCCTCTGGATCGACCGAGCCGACGACGCCACCCCCGAGGAGCTGGAGCACTGGCTCCGCAACCAGCACCTGCCCTCCCTCCTGCCCGGAACCGACGCCGACCTCGTCGCCGCCTTCACCCCCCTGCCCCTCCTCATCGACGCCCCCGGCGACGTCCCCCGGCAGGACGCCACCGACCGCCGCCTCCTCTTGCTGTGGTTCCTGAACGCCCACCCCAGCACCTCTTGGGAGACCGTCGTCCTGGAGCACCAGCACCAGTTGGCCGACTCCGGCCTCGGCACCGTCGTCGCCGCCCTCCCCTTCATCCCCACCATCGTCGGCACCGACACCTACACCGACCAGCTCTGGGACTGACCCCTCGGCCGGGCGGGGGTCGGGCAACGGCCAGCGCGTCGCCGCGGAAACGTCGCCGCAGAGACGTCGCCGCGGAGAGATCGGGGACGGACCCAGTTGGCCACCGGATGCCCGTGTCCTGGGGATCAGATGCCGACGATCTCGACCAGTTCGTCAAGCCCTGAGAAGTCGCCGGGATTCCGGGTGTACAGCGCCAGCCCGTTGGCGTGCGCGGTCGCGGCGATCAGCAGGTCGGCAACACGCCGACGATGCGATCGACCAGCTTCGGCGACGGCGGCGACGACCAATCCGTAACTTCGGGCCGCCACGACGTCGAAAGGGAGCGGTTCGAAGGTCGCCTCCACCTGTTGGAGGCGAGCCTGACGCCGTGCCCCTTCTGGGCCCGAAGCAGCCAGATGCGGCCCGGCCGCCAATTCGGCCAGGGTGATCGCGCAGACGGCCACCTCCTCCGGGAGGGCCTGTGCCACCGCGGGATCGTCCCAGTCCATGACGATCGACGTGTCCAGCAAGCCCGCGGCCACTACAGGTCCTGGTCCACGACCCGATCGAGGTCCGCCCTGTAGCGTTCGCGGTCGATCCGCGGCCCGGCGGCGGCGAGCGCCACCACCTCGGCCTTGGGCACCAACGTCCGGCGGGTCTGCCGGACAGGCCGCAGCTCCGCCACCGCCACCCCGTTGCGGGTCACCACGAAGCTCTCGCCGGCGGCGACGGCCTCGATCACCTTGGCGTTGTCGTTCCGGAGCTCTCGCTGCGCGATGGTCCTGGCCATGGCCTGAGTGTAGCGAACTGCGCTACGTGCAGCTACGGCAACGGCGTCGTCGTTCGTCGCTCAGAGCCGGCGGAGGACCGTCACCACCTTGCCGTACACCGTCACCTCGCCTGGGGCGAACTCCATCGGGGACAGCGCCGGGTTGGCCGGCGTCAGCACCACCTTGCCCCGACGCCGGCTGAACGTCTTCACCGTCGCCTCGTCGTCCGGGATGCCGGCCACCACCACGTCGCCGTTCTCGGCGTCCGGCTGCTGCCGCACCACCACGAAGTCGCCGTCGAAGATCCCGGCGTCGATCATCGACTCCCCCCGGACCCGCAGCATGAAGATGGACCCGGTGCCGGTGAACTGCTCCGGCAGCGCCATCACCTCTTCCACGTTCTCCTGGGCCAGCACCCCGGTACCGGCCGCCACCTCACCGATCAGCGGCACCTGCCGGACCGGCCCGGCGGCCATCGCCGCCTTCGACGACGGGTCGTAGCGCAGCTCCATCGCCCTCGGCTTGGTCGGGTCCCGGCGGAGGTAGCCCTCCCGCTGCAGCACCGCCAGGTGGCTGTGCACCGTGGCCGACGACGTCAGCCCCACCGCCTCCCCGATCTCCCGGACCGACGGCGGGTACCCCCGCTCCCGGACGCAGTCCATGATGAAGTCGAGGATCTGCTGCCGCTTGCCGCTCAGCACCTCTGCCATGACCATCCTCCGTCCCCGTCGCCCGGGCCCGCCGGCGGGCCCACCGCCGACCGGTGCACCAGGCGAACACCTGTTTGCGAGGACGTTACCCCGACGGCGGCCGGAGGGCAAACATTTGTTCGTCCCAGGGTTGACACGAACACCCGTTCGTGGTCCAATGTCGTCATGTCGAACAGGCGTTCGCCGGAGACCACTCGCCCCGTCACCACGGGCGCCGTCGGCCGGCCGAGGAGGAAGGCACGCTGATGGCCATCGCAGCGTTGCCCGACGTGGATCTCACCGAGGTCCCTTGGCCCCGACCGGCGTTGCGGTTGGTGGAGCCGCTGGAGGACGACGGTTCGACAGAGGTCGAGTCGGTCGAGGCCTGGTCGGGTGACGCCGGCCCCTCGGCCGTCGACTTCGTCTGGGACGCCGGGGACGGCGCAACCACGTGGGGCGACGAGGCGCCCTCCGTGTTGTCCGGCCCCGACGTGCCGGCCCGTCGACGGTCCGGCACCTCTGCCCGGGTCCGTCGACGTCGGCTGGCCCTCGGGACGCTCGTGGTCGGGCTTCTGGTCGCCTTGGCCTTCCCTGTAAGCGCTCTCGGGGGCCGGCCGGTGCCGGCGAGCCCTGCCACCGGCACCGCCGCATCGGCGGGCGGGACGGTGTACGTGGTGCAGCCGGGGGACACCCTGTGGTCGATCGCCTCCCGGGCCGACGGAGGGAGCGGCGATCCCCGGCCGTTGGTGGAAGCCTTGGCGGCCCAACTGGGGACGACCACGGTGGTCCCGGGCCAGCACGTCGTCATTCCCTGACCGGCCCGATTCGGTGCTGCGGGCACCGGATGGGGCGGTAACGTCCCCCGTGTGCGGTGCCCCTGGTGTTCGGCGGATGACGATCGGGTAGTGGATTCGCGCCTGGCGGACGAGGGTGCGGCCATTCGCAGGCGGCGGGAATGCCTGGGCTGCGGCCGGCGGTTCACCACGTTCGAGCGGGTCGAAGAGCAGCCGCTGTGGGTGATCAAGCGGTCCGGGTTGCGGGAGCCGTTCGACCGGTCGAAGGTGGTGGCAGGGGTGCGGGCGGCGTCGAAGAACCGGCCGGTCACCGACGAGATGGTGCAGGACCTGGCGCAGCGGGTGGAGGAGTCGCTGCGGGGGGTGAGCACGGAGCCGACCAGCCAGCAGGTGGGGGTGGCGGTGCTGGAGCAGTTGAAGGCGGTCGACGACGTGGCCTACCTGCGGTTCGCCAGCGTGTACAAGGGATTCGAGGACCTGGGGGACTTCCAGCGGGAAGTGGGACTGTTGACCAAGACGACCGAGCCGAAACGGCGGTAGCCGGTGGCTGAGCTGGTCGCCGAGGTGCCTCCGGTGGCCCTGGCGGTGTACGCCCATCCGGACGACGCCGACGTCGGATGCGGCGGCACCCTGGCCCGGTGGGCCCGGGAGGGGTGCGCGGCCCACCTGCTGGTGTGCACCGACGGCGGCCGTGGTACCGCCGACCCGTCGGTGGCGCCGGCCGACCTGGCCAAGCTGCGCGCCGAGGAGCTGGCCGAGGCGGCCGAGGTGGTCGGGCTGGCGTCGTTCCACGTCCTCGGGGCCACCGACGGCGAACTGGACGACCGCCTGGGGTTCCGGGAGGAGCTGGTGGGCTGGATCAGGCGTATCCGGCCCGACGTGGCCCTCGGCCACGACCCCACCGCCGTGTTCTTCGGCCAGGACTACTTCAACCATCGCGACCACCGGGCTGCGGGCTGGGCGCTGCTGGACGCCCTGTCCCCGGCGGCCGCCCTGCCGCACTACTTCCCGGACGCCGGCCCCGCCCACCAGGTGGCCACCGCCTACCTCTCCGGCACCCTGGACCCGGACGTGTGGGTGGACGTGTCCTCGTCCGTCGACGTCAAGGCCGCCGCCGTGGAGTGCCACCGCAGCCAGTTCGCCGGCGGCGACGGCTGGGCCGGCAACGCCGTCCGGCTCCGAGCCGAGGAGGAGGGCCGGCGCGCCGGGGTGCCGTACGCAGAGGGGTTCCGCCGGCTCCGGCTCGGTGGCTGAACCTCCCTCGACCGAGGCCGGCCCGGGGCCGGCGGAGGACCCGGTGGCCGCCGACGACCTGGTGCCGGCCATCCTGCACGTCGACATGGACGCCTTCTTCGCCTCCGTCGAGGTCCTCGACGACCCCTCCCTGGCCGGCAAGCCGGTCATCGTCGGCGGCAGCGGCGCCCGGGGGGTGGTGGCCTCCTGCACCTATGAGGCCCGGGCCTTCGGGGTCCGGTCCGCCATGCCGTCCGTCCGGGCCCGGCAACTATGCCCGCAGGCCGTCTTCATCGACGGCCACCACTCCCGCTACGCCGACATGAGCCGGCAGCTCCGCGACGTCCTGCTGTCCACCACTCCGCTGGTGGAGCCCATCGGGCTGGACGAGGCCTTCCTGGACGTCACCGGCGCCCGCCGCCTGCTGGGCACTCCGGAGGCCATCGCCCACCGCATCCGCCGGCAGGTCCGCCAGGACCTGTCCCTCGAGTGCTCCGTCGGCGTCGGCCGGTCCAAGATGATCGCCAAGCTGGCCTCCAGGGCCGCCAAGCCCACCGCCCACCACGGCGGCCGCCGGCCCGGCCTCGGGGTGGTGGTGGTCCGTCCCGAACAGGAGCTGGCCTTCCTCCACCCCATGCCGGTCCAGGCCCTGTGGGGGGTCGGCCCGGCCACCGCCAAGCGCCTCGCCGACCTCGGCATCCGCACCGTCGGTGACCTGGCCGCCCTGGACCCCGACGTCCTGGTCCGCCGGCTCGGCCGGGCCCACGGCCTCCACCTGGCCGCCCTCGCCCGGGCCCAGGACGCCGACCCGGTGGTGGCCGACCGGCCGGCCAAGTCGGTCGGCCACGAGGAGACCTTCCGGGACGACCTCTACGACCCCGCCGTCTTGCAGCGCCACGCCGTCCGCATGGCCGAGTCCGTCGCCGGCCACCTCCGCGGGAGCGCCCTGGCCGGCCGCACCGTCACCGTCAAGGTCAAGTTCGCCGACTTCACCCTGGCCACCCGGTCCCACACCCTGCCCCTCCCCATCGACACCGGCGGGGCCATCGCCGCCGTCGCCGGCGCCCTCCTCGACGCCGTCGACCCCGGCCCCGGTGTCCGGTTGCTCGGCCTCAGCGTCTCCGGCCTGCAGCCCTCGGCCAGCACCCAGCAGCTCGCCTTCGACCTCGGGGGGCGGGACGCGCCGGGTGGCGCCGGACCGGGCGGCGCCGGCGGGACGGCAGCCGGCGGCGACGGCGGCACCGGGCCGGGCGGCGCCGGAGCCACCGCCGGTGGGCGCGAGGCCGTCCGCCGGCAGGCCGAATGGGCCGCCGTCACCGCCGCCGTCGACGCCATCCGGTCCCGGTTCGGCCGCGCCTCCGTCGGCACCGTCGCCATGGTCGGTGACGACGGCATCGCCGTGCCGGCCCGTCGGGAGGCCCCGTGGGGGCCGTCGGCCGACCGCCCCCACGACGGCGGTGGTACAGCCGTCGACCCCGCCGCCGCCGGCCGGCCCCACGAGGGCCCCGGGGAGCGCCGCTGAGCCGCCGCTAGGCCCCCCACCAGTGCACCCACCGGCCGTGCGGGTGCATGTCCGCCAGCCGCCGGGCCACCGGCCGGCCGCGGTCGAACCGGACCAGCACCACCGCGGTGGCCCCCTTCACCTTCCGTCCCTCCGGCGGCTCCGGCATGGGCAGCCCCGGCACCTCGTACGGCTGCTCCGCGTACACCCACCACACCGGCCGGCCCGCCGCCACCCGGGCCACCGCCGCCACCAGCTCCCGCTGCCGGTCTTCTGCGAGATAGGCCGCCACCCAGGAGTGGTACAGGCACAGCGCCGCACCGGCCGGTGCCCGCCCGGCCATCCCGGCCAGGTCGTCGACCACGTCCCCGGCCACCACCCGACCCCGGTCCGCGGTGGCCCGGGCCACCCGCACCGCCGCCCACAGCCGCCGGAACCGTTCCAGGTGCTGCGGCCACTGGCAGGCCAGCAGCCACCGCACCGCGTCCTCGTCGTCCACGTCCACCGGCCGCCGGTCCAGGCCGGCCCGCCAGGCCACCTCCGGCACCGACGACAGGTCCGGCAGCGCCCCCGACCGCACCTCGCAGTCCAGCACCACCGCCGACCCCTCCACCCCGGCCCGTCCCCGGTCGCCGTAGTCGTAGCCGTACCGGTCGAACAGCAGGTTCAGGCCCGCCGACGCCCCCAGGTCCACCACCGCCAGCGCCTCCCCGGCCTCGGCGGCCACCGTGGCGAACGCCGGCAGCAGCACCGCGCACCGGCCCACCTCGTTGGTCTGGGTGGCCCGCGTCGCCAGCAGCGCCGCCACCTCGTCGTGGTGCCGCCGGCAGAACCCGGCGAACTCCCCGAACGGGTCCCGGCCGGCCAGGCCGCCTGGGCCGCCCGAACTGCCCGGGCCGGTGGCCGCCGACGGTTGCCGCCACTCCGCCACCGTCGGGTAGTGGTCGGCCAGCCCGTCGTCGGCACCGGACAGCAGCAGGTAGTGCACCGCGGCCAGCAGCAGGTTCGGCCGCCGCTGCGCCGGCGGCGCCGTCGCGGCCAGCGACAGCAGGTCGGCGTCGCCGGCGATGCCGTCGCAGATCCGCTGGTACAGCCCTGTGCCGTCCCGGCCCACCGCTTTCGCGAACTGCCGGTACTGGTCCGCCAGCGACGGATCGGTCACCACGTCGGTCCCGGTCCAGCCGTCAGTAGGTGGCCGGCAGCAGCGGGCTGACCACCGTGAAGAAGAAGAACAGCACCACCAGCACCGCCACCGCCCCCGGCAGGTACACCGCCCACCGGTGCCGCACCCGGCGGCCCGCCAGCCACACCGCCACCGCCACCGCCACCGTGGCCACCGCCAGCAGCGCCGCCTCCACCCACCGGCCCGCGTTGCCGGTGGCCCCGTCGCCGGCCAGTCCTGTGGCCGTCCCTGTCCCGGCCAGCTCCCGCCGCGCCGGGGCCGTCGTCGTCGTGGTCGCCCCCGGCCGGCCGGCCGGGCCGAACAGGGTCGAACCGGTCAGCCGGGCCTTCACCACCAGCCGCTGCGACGCGCTGTACCGCGGGTTGCAGGTCGTCAGGGTTAGCTGCGGGGTGGCCGTCGCCTGGATCACCGCCACGTCGGCCGGGGACACCACCGCCTGCGACGTGGTGGTGTACACGAAGATGCCCTGTGCCGTCGTGACCACGATCTTGTCGCCCGGCCCCACCTGGTCCAGGTCGAAGAACGGGTGCCCGTAGGTGGTGCGGTGGCCGGCCACCGACGCGTTGCCCATCTGGCCCGGCAGCGGCGTCCCCGGATAGTGCCCCGGCCCCGCCTGCAGGTTGGCCGTCGACACCCCCTGCACCAGCACCTGGTCCATCCCGATCCGCGGGATCTGGATGATCCCGATCGGCTGCCCGGCCGGCGGTGTCGCCGTCGTCGCCGCCACCCGTGCCGGTCCCGGCCGCACCGTCCCCGACGACCCCGACGTGCCCCGCCCGGCGATCCGGTCCGCCCGGGCCGTCGCCCCGGCCGGCAGCTCCTTGTCCAGCGTCGACCGCAGCGTGGCCTGGCTGTGCGACTCGGCCAGCCCGGTGCCCCACAACTGGTAGGCGGCGAACAGCAGGATCAGCACCCCCAGAGCCAGCAGCACCCGCCCGGAGATGTTGAGCGCCCGCCGGATCACCCGCCACAGACTACGGGAACTATCCTGCCCTTCCATGGTCGGCAGTCGGCTCGCCCCCGCCCTGGCCAAGGGACGACAGGAGCTGGTCCGCCTGGCCACCGCCGACCCCCGCCTCCGCCGGTGGATGGCCAGGGCCGGCAACGAGCTGGTCCGTGCCGCCCGCATCGGCGAGGTGGTGGCCGAGGCCCGGGCCGTCGAGGCCGCCACCGGCGGCGACGAGCTGTACGGCGGCCGCTACTTCGGCCTCGGCCGTGACCCATCCGGCGACCGCCACGGCCAGTCCGGCTACGCCACCTACGACCGGGTGTCCTCCAACGCCGACATCGCCGCCTACCTCCTCTGGCGCAACTTCCGGGCCCGCCGCACCCTGGACGTCGGCTGCGCCCGCGGCTACCTGGTCGAAGCGCTCCGCGACCTCGGCGTCGACGCCCACGGCTGCGACGTCAGCCGGTACGCCGTCGAGCACGCCGCCCCCGGCGCCCTCGGCTACGTCCGCCTCGGCGACCTGTCCCGCGGCCTGCCCTACGCCGACGGCCAGTTCGACCTCGTCACCGCCCTGGAGATCCTGGAGCACCTCACCCCCGACGCCGTCCCGGCCGCCCTGGCCGAGCTCCGCCGGGTCTGCGGCGGCCTCCTGTACGCCACCATCCCGTCCTTCGGCCGCAACCCGTCCGGGCCCCACGGCCACCTCGACGGCAAGGTCCGGCCGGAACGACTCGCCTACTACGACAGCCTCGGCGACCACTTCACCGGGCCCGTCCCCTTCGACGACCTGGCCGTCGACGCCGACGGCCGGCCCATCGAGGGCCACCTCACCATCGCCTCCTTCGACTGGTGGACCGCCCGGTTCGCCGACGCCGGCTTCGACCGCTGGGCCGACGTCGAGAGCCGGCTGTACGCCGACATCGCCCCCGCCGGCCTCGGCCGGTTCTGGAACCTCTACGTCTTCGCCCTGCCCGACACCCCCCTCGACCTGGCCACCCCGCACCGGCCCGACGCCACCCTCCGCGACCTCGGCCTGGTCCACCCCCTCATCGAGCACGCCGCCATGGAGGCCGCAGCGGCCGAGGACGGGTAGAGCGGCCGCAGCCGCCGAGGACGGGTAGAGCGGCCGCGGCCGCCGAGGAGAAGTAGGGCGGCGCTACGGGGCGACGGTGACCAGGGTGCCGAGGGGGGTCAGCGGCCACACCACCGCGGCGTTGTCGGGCGGCATCTCCACGCAGCCCACGCTCTGGGGGTAGCCGTAGTGGGACCGGGGGAATCCGTGCAGGGCGTCGCCACCGTTGAAGTAGCTGACCCACGGGATGCCGGGGTCGACGTAGTGCGACCCGTCCGGGTTTGTGCCGCTCATGGTGGTGACCCTGTACCGGGCGTACACCGGGAACGTCCCTGTGGCCGTCGGCGCCGCCGGCACCCCGGTGTTGGCCGGCGTCGAGTACACCTGGCTGCCGTTCTGGTACACCGTCGCCGTCTCCGGCAGCGTCTTCGACACGTACACGTAGTCGTACGGCTGCGGGTCCGTCGCACCCTTCGCCGCCGCCTGCAGCAGGTCCGCCCAGGTGGCTGGGCCGGCTGTCCCTGTGGTGGCCAGGCCGTGCTGTGTCTCGAACGCCATCACCGCCCCCTTGGTGATCACGTTCGGCGACCCCGGCGTCCACAGCGACGTCAGCGCGGCGGGCAGGTTCGGCCACCGCCACGACCAGGTGCCCTCCTGCGGGTCCGCCTCCTGCTGCGGCGACGTCGGCTGCGACGCCGGGGCGAAGCTCACCGGCAGGTACCCCAACTGTGCCAGCAACTGCTGCAGCCGAAGGGTGGACCCGGCGGCCACCGAGAACGTCACCGTCACCGTCGACCCCAGCCGCTGCCCGTCGGCCGCCAGCATCCCTGTCGGGCCGCCCGGCAGCGTCATGGTGTACTGCGTGCCCGGCACCAACGGGCCGTCGGCCACGAACTGCAGCTCGCTGGCCGACAGCTCCGACCAGTTGCCGTCCACCGGCGGCGAGAAGAACGGCAGCGCGCTCCCCGGAGCGAGCGGGGTGGACAGGTCCACGGTGATCGCCGTCGACGGTGCCACGTCGGTGGCCCCGGTCGCCGGGTTGGTGCCGACCACGTCCAGCGGCACGATCGCCGGCGGTGGCGTCGCCGCGGCCGATCCGCCCCGGTCGTCGTGGACGTACAGCGCCGCGCCGGCTCCCGCCGCCGCCAGCGCCACCACCACGACGGCGACGGTCAGCCACAGCCCGGTCCGCCGCTCGGCGGCCCGACCGTGTGCCGGCTTCCTGCCCATGCTTCCTCCCAGACCCCGGATTGCACGGGCATGCTAGCCGCCCCCGGACCGCCAATAACGTCATCGCCGGCCCCATATTCCCCGCCTATGCAGCTACCGGGGCCGGCGTAGCTACCGGGGCCGGTGCGGCCATCGGGGGCCGGCCATCCGTCCGGTGTCGGCCGCTCAGCCGATGGCGTCGTTCAGTCGCTGGGCCACGATCCCCAGCGTCCGGCGGTCCGTGACCTTGCCGCCCGACTCGTCGCGGACGTAGAACGCGTCCACCACCGCCTCCCCGAGGGTGGACACCCGGGCCGACACCACGTCCAGCCCGCAGTCGAACAGGGCCCGCGTCACCCGGTTGAGCAGCCCCACCTCGTTGGCCGCCCGCACCTCCACCACCGTGGACGTCGCCGACGCCTCGTTGTCCACCCACACCCTCGGCACCACCGGCCGGGCCGCCGACGGCCGCTTCCCGTCCGCGTACGCCCTGGCCTTCGCCTCCAGCCGGTCCGTCAGCGCCAGCCGGTCCGACAGCACCGCCTCCAGGTCCTCACGCAGCCGGGCGCTGTCCGGCCACGCCCCCCGGGGCACCTCCACCGTGAACACCTCCGCCGCCACCCCGTCGTCGCTCGTCACGTCGGCGCTCCGGACGTCCAGGCCGTGCAGCGCCAGCACCCCGGCCACCGCCGCCAGCAGTCCCGGCCGGTCCGGCGCCGCCACCACCACCTCCGGCGGTTCCAGCAGCACCGCCGGCCGCCCGGTCGCCCGCACCTCCTCCATCAGGTTGCGGTGCACCTCCCGCACCCAGCCGCCCCCGGCCGCGGCGGCGGCTGTGCCCCCGTCGAAGTACCCGCTCACCCGGTCCACCAGGTCCGCCACCAGGCCGGCCTTCCAGGACCCCCAGGCCGACGGGCCGGTGGCCAGGCTGTCCGCCTCCGTCAACGCCCCCAGCAGCCGGATGGTGGTCAGGTCCCCGACCGTCTCCGCCACCGTCTCGATCGTGGTCGGGTCGTCCAGGTCGCGGCGGGTGGCCGTGTCCGGCACCAGCAGGTGCAGCCGCACCAGCGACACCAGGGTGTCCACGTCGGCCGGCGCGAACCCCATCCGCCCGGCCATGGTCCGCACCAGGTCCATCCCCACCTCGATGTGGTCCCCCGGGTACCCCTTGCCGATGTCGTGGAGCAGCGCCCCCAGCACCAGCAGGTCCGGCCGCTCCACCCGGTCCGCCAGGGCGGCGGCGTTGGCCGCCGCCTCCAGCAGGTGCCGGTCCACCGTGAACCGGTGGTAGGCGTTCCGCTGCGGCTTGTTCCGCACCCCGGCCCACTCCGGCAGCAGCCGGACCCACAGCCCCTCGTGGTCCAGCGCTTCCAGGGCGTCCACCGCCGGCCGGCCGGCCAGCAGCACCCGCACCAGGGCCTGGCGGGCCTCCGGCGGCCACGGGTCCGGCGGCGCCGGCATCTTGTCCGCCAGCCGGTGCAGCGCCCCCCGGGCGATCGGCAGGTTCCGCTCCGCGGCCACCGCCGCCAGCCGCAGCGGCAGCGACGGGTCCCCGGCCACCGCGGCCGCCGGCGTCAGCGCCACCTCCCCGGCCACCACCGCCACCCCCGGCTCCACCTCGCCCTCGGTGGCCGCCGCCGCCCCGCCCCCCGCCCCGCCGCCGGCCACCCCGCCGGCCACCCCGCCGCCGCCGTCCGCCGTCCGCCGTCCCCGCCGGCCCCGCGGCCGCCGGCTCTCCGGCTGCCACAGCCGCTGCCGCCGCCAGGCGTCCTCGCTCACCCAGGCGATGGCCCGCCCGGCCTCCGCCACCGCCGCCATCAGCGCGTCCGCGTCCGGGTACCCCAGCACCCCGGCGATGTGGTCCTGGTCCTGCAGCAGCAGCCGGTCCTGCTCCCGTCCGGCACCGCGGTGCAGCTCCACCCGGACCTCCGTCAGCAGCTCCGCCGCCGGGGCCAGCGACTCCAGGTCCACGTAGTCCGCCAGCAGCGGCGCGTACGCCGCCACCGCCTGCAGCACGTTCACGTCCCGCAGGCCGCCGTGGCTGTCCTTCAGGTCCGGCTCCAGCAGGAACGCCAGGTCCCCGTACCGCCGCCGGCGCTCCTCCATCTGCTGGGCCAGCGCCGGCAGCCAGGTGGCCCCGAGCCGCGACCCCCACAGCTCCCGGGCCTTGGCCAGCAGCGGCTCCGCCACCTTCGGCTCCCCCCACACCCGCCGGCCGTCCAGCAGCCCCAGCGCCACCCGCAGGTCCCCGGCCGCCGCCTCCAGCACCTCTGCCGGGCGGCGCACGCTGTGGTCCAGGTGCACCCCTTCGTCCCACACCGGGTACCAGATGGCGTCGGCCACCTGCTTCACGTCGCCCCGGCCCTCGTGCACCAGCACCACGTCCAGGTCGCTGAACGGGCACAGCTCCCCCCGGCCGTACCCGCCGACGGCGACCAGCGCCAGCCGGTTCGACCCACCCGGGCTGGCCCGGTCCGCCACCTCCGACAGCCAGCCGTCCGCCGCCGCGGCGTACGCCCGGCAGAACGCCAGGCCCCGCAGTGTGGGCTGCTCCAGGAGGGTCTGTCGCCGCTCCCTGAGCGACACCTCGGCCATGGCTGCGCAACGTAGCATCGGGTACGCGGCCCCCCGACGGTGCGTGGCCGCCGGGGCGCTCCGTGCCCCCCGACGCAGAGAACCCAGAGAACGCAGAGACGGAGGTGCCATGGCAGGCGACCTGGAGAAGCGCGGCAGCGGCGGCCTGCGGGTGGTCGACGGCCTGGTGCTGGTGGCCGTCGGCGTCGTCGGCGTCCTCATCGCCTTCTGGGCCCTCAGCTTCGTCGCCGGCATCCTGTGGGGCCTGGTCAAGATCGTCATCCTGGTCGCCGTCGTCCTCGGCATCCTCTGGCTCCTGGTCGGCCGCCGGAGGTAGCCGGGCCCCGCGTTCAGCCTCCCGTCGACGTGGTCGTCGGCAGGCTGGCCGTCAGGTCGGTCACCGCCAGCCGGAACGTGCCGTTGGACTTCCGGAAGTACGGCGCACTGGACCCCACCAGCTCCAACTGCACGGTGTGCCCGGCCGCGAACCGGTAGTCGTTGGGGGTCAGCTCGAACCAGACCTGCTGCGTCGCCGTCGCCGTGCCCTTCGTCCCCGCCGCCTGGCCTGTCCTCTCCCCGAGAGGGAGCGACGGCCGGTACACCCCCATGGCCACGATCTGCCGGGTCCCGTCCGGGCTCACGTCCCACAGCCGCCCCACCACCTCCGGGTACCGCCCCGTGATCCGCACCCGGGCGGCCACCTGCGCCGCGCCGATCATCGTCACCCCCCGCCGCCCCACCGACCGGTCGTACGTCGCCGTCCCCGGCTCCCCCTTCCCCCCTGGCGCCGGCATCGGGTCGCACAGCGCCGACGAGTACGCCGGGTCCAGCGCCGCCGCCACCGCCGGGTCCCCGCCCGACGACGTCACCACCTGCCTCCCCTTGCCCCCCAGCACGAGCCGGTGGGGGGCCAACGAGGCCAGCGTCGGCCCCGACAGCGGCCGCCCCGACGGCGCCGTCGCCGGGCAGGTCTGCGGCACCGCCACCACCCGCGTCCCCGACCACCGGTGGTGGGCCAGCATGACCGACGACAGGAAGTGGTCGGCCATCACGTTGTTCAGGTCGACGCCCGCCGGCTTGTTCTGCGCCCACCCGTGCCCCACGTCGTCGAACATCGCCAGCATCGGCGTCCGGTACCCGGCGGCCTCGACCCGGGCCACGTAGTGCTCGGCTTCCGACACCGGGAACAGCGTGTCCGTCCACCCGCTCTGGATCGCCGTCGGCGCCGGGCCGCCCTTCGGCATCGGGACCCCGATGGCCGACTTGTACTCCTGCAGGGTCCGCAGCGCCTCCGCCTCCCCGGCCGTGTACGGCTCCCCGGCCGAGATCCGGTGGAACCACCCCCTCAGGTCCGACTGCGGGTCCACCCCCGGCGGCGCCACGTCGTACTCCTCGGTGACCCCGTACAGCAGGGTGTCCCAGCTCTGCTTCATCACTCCCGCCGGCACCCGGTCGGCCCGGGCCGCCGTGTCCACCGCCGTCGACAGGTGCCCGTTCGGCACCAGGGCCGTCACCAGGTCGTCCCACGGCCACACCGCGTACACCGCCGCCACCCGCATCGCCACGTGCCGGCCCGGGCTGGTGAACGGCACCAGCCGGCCGTCCGGCAGCCGCATCCGGTTCTTCAGCATCGCCAGCTCCAGCGACTGCCCCGCCCCGTACGACACCCCCGACACCGCGATCGCCGGCTTCACCAGCCCCTCGTCCACCAGCAGCCCCGCCAGGTACTGCGTGTCCCGGACCTCGTACCGCTGGTCCGCCAGCCGGACCCACCCCTTCGCGCAGCCCGGCGTCCCCACCCGGCTGGCCGCCGTCCCGCACGACTCCCCGAACCCCCGGGCCGTGTACATCAGCACCGCGTACCCCTGCCGGGCCAGCGTCACGTCGTCGATGCCGTCCCCCTTCGACGTCGTCACCTCGAACTCCGACTTCGACCCCCCCAGCCCGTGCAACAGCACCACCAGCGGGAACGGGCCCTTCCCCTTCGCCGGCAGCGCCACGTCGGCGTCCAGCGGCACCCCGTCGAAGCTCGGCACCCGCAGGTCCGCCGACCCCTGCCGGCCCCCCTGGCACAGCCGGACCCCGTACGCCGGCGCGCACGACAGCGTCCCGAACGGGTGCGGCACCGCCGGCGGCGGGGGAGCGGTCCCCGTCCGGCCGGACCGGATGCCGGACTGGGTGCCGGACTGGGTGGTGGCCGCCCCGGCCGGGGGACCGACCACCGGCACCGCCAGGGCGGCCGCGACCGCCAGCGCCCCCAGCACCGACCGGTGGGCCACCCCCCGGGGCCCCGTCACGTCAGCGGACCCTCACCGCCGGCCCACCAGCTCCTCGAACAGGTCCAGGTGGTCCGCCACCATCCGCCCGGTCGAGAAGTACCCCTCCACCGCCGCCCGGCAGTCCGCCCGGTCCAGCTCGTCCAGCCGGCCGATCGCCTCCGCCATCGCCGCCTCGTCCCGGCACAGGAACCCGGTCTTCCCGTCCACCACCACCTCCGGCGCCGCCCCCTCCGGGAACGCCAGCACCGGCGTCCCCGACGCCATCGCCTCCAGCATCACCAGCCCGAACGGCTCGTTCCACCGGATCGGGAACAGCAGGGCCGCCGCCCCCTGCAGCAGCGCCAGCTTCTGCTCGTGCGGCACCTCCCCCAGGTACACCGCGTCCGGCCCCAGCAGCGGCTCCACCTGCTCCGTGAAGTACCGCACCTCGCCCGGCTCCCGCATCTTCGCCGCCATCAGCAGCCGCACCCCCGCCTGCCGGGCGGCGGCGATGGCCCGGTCCGCCCCCTTGTCCGGGGCCATCCGGCCCAGGAACAGGCAGTACCGGCCGTCCCCGTCCCCCCGGCCGTCACCCATCGGGAACAGCGACGAGTCGATGCCGTGGTGGATCACCCGGGCCACCGGCACCTGTGGCGCCGGCCGGTGCTGGGCCTCCGAGATGCAGACGATCGGCACCCGCCCCGCCATGGTCTCGTACAGGGCCACCAGGTCCTCGTCCAGCGGCCCGTGCACCGTCGTCACCACCGCCGGGCCCTTCCGGCCCGGGGCCCCAGGCCCGGCCAGCAGCGATTCGGCCAGCAGCGATTCGGCCAGCAGCGGCCCCGCCAGGGTGTGGTCGTGGATGACGTCGCAGTCAGCCAGGGCCCGGTAGGCGCCGATGACGTGCCGCAGCTCCGGCACCGCCGCCCCGATCCGCATTCCCTCCGCCTCGGCCAGCACCCACCGCCGCGGCACCGGGCACGTCGAGTCCCCCGTGGTGAACAGCGTCACCTCGTGCCCCGCCGCCTGGAACCCCCGGGCCAGCTCGTCCACCACCAGCTCGATCCCGCCGTACAGCGGCGGCGGCACCGGGGTCCACGGCGGCGCCACCAGCCCGATGTGCATGGGCCGATTCAATCACCCAGTGGACGTTGCCACCCGCCGGCGCTGCCGGCACGCCGTGCGCCCGGCCGGTTCGTGCCGCCCCGGTTGTCCCCGGGCCGCCGTTCCCGCAGGTGGCCGACACATTTTCCTGATCCAAAACGAAACCGTTGCGTTTCGTATTGGAACAGTCTATGATCTGTACGGAACAGTTTCGTACTCCCCCTCTCACCTCCACCTCTCACACATCGTCACCAGGAAGCCACCAGGAAGCGAAGCAAGGCAGCGTTCATGGCCACCATCGACAGCGATCTCCAGAGTGCGGCAGCGGTGCTGGCTGCGGCGCCGGTGGCCGCTACGGCCGGGCCGCCGGCGCACCGGGCCGGCCGGCCCCGGTCGGAGGAGCGCGGGCAGGCCATCTTGGACGCGGCCCTGCAGCTCGTCGCCGAGGTCGGCTACGAACGCCTCAGCATGGACGCCCTGGCCGAGCGGGCCCACGCCAGCAAGGCCACCATCTACCGCCACTGGTCCTGCAAGGCCGAGATCGTGGCCGCCGCCATCCGCTGCCGGGCCGAGGCCAGCGCCGAGGTGGTCCCCGACACCGGCAGCCTCCGCGGCGACCTGCTGGCCCTGTTGCAGCACGCCTGCCAGGCCATGGCGGCCGAGGACGGCGCCCTGATGGCCGCCGTGCTGTGGGCCATGCGCACCGACGCCGCCCTGGCCGCCCTGGTCCGCACCCAGATGGTGGAGGGCAAGCGCGACGTGGTCCAGGAGGTGGTCGAGCGGGCCGTGGCCCGGGGCGACTGCCCCGCCCACGCCGACGCCAAGGTGGCCGCCGAGGTCATGCCCGCCATGGTCATGTCCCGGCTGTTCGTCACCGGCGAACCCCTCGACGAAGCCTTCTGCACCCATCTGGTCGACGACATCATGCTGCCGCTGCTCCGTTGACCGCACCGCCCGGCGTCCCCGGCGCCCGGCGTTCCAGTTCCGCACCACCCGTCCGACAACCCCTGGACGAACACGTCCCGAAACCCGCCCCAGACCCTCCGAAAGCACCCGAAAGCACCCGGAAGTGAGGTTCCGATGACCGATCGCAGCAACGCCCTCACCGGCAGCCCGCCCGACACCACCCCGGACCCCAGGCGGTGGCTGGCCCTGGCCGTCATCGCGGTGGCCCAGTTGATGGTGGTCCTCGACGCCTCCATCGTCACCATCGCCCTGCCGTCGGCCCAACGGGCCCTGCACATCTCCGTCGACAACCGCCAGTGGGTCATCACCGCCTACACCCTGGCCTTCGGTGGCCTGCTGCTCCTCGGCGGCCGCATCGCCGACTACATGGGCCGCAAGCGGATGTTCGTCATCGGCCTCCTCGGCTTCGCCGCCGCCTCCGCCCTCGGCGGGGTGGCCCAGAACGCCGCCATGCTGTTCGGCGCCCGCGCCCTCCAGGGTGGGTTCGCCGCCCTCATGGCCCCGGCCGCCCTGTCCCTGGTCACCGTCACCTTCACCGAGCCCAAGGAACGGGCCAAGGCCTTCGGCGTCTACGGCGGCATCGCCGGCGGCGGCGCCGCCATCGGCCTCATCGCCGGCGGCGTCCTCACCCAGTACGCCGACTGGCGGTGGTGCCTGCTGGTCAACGTCCCGGTGGCCATCGTCACCGCCGTCTTCGCCACCCGGCTGGTCCGGGAGAGCCGGGCCCACGGCAACACCCGGTACGACATCCCCGGCGCCATCGCCGCCACCGCCGGCCTGGTGTCCCTGGTCTACGGGTTCACCAAGGCCAGCACAGACGGTTGGGGCTCGCCGGTCACCCTGGCGTTCCTCGTCGCCGCCGTCGCCCTGCTGGCCCTCTTCGTGGTCATCGAGCAGCGGTCGGCCAACCCGTTGCTGCCCATCCGGGTCGTCCTCGACCGCAACCGCGGCGGTGCCTTCCTGGTGTCGTTCCTGGCTCCGATGGCCATGATGGGGATGTTCCTGTTCATGACCTTCTACTTCCAGGGCACCCTCGGCTACTCCGCCCTGAAGTCCGGCTTCGCCTTCCTGCCGTTCTCCGCCGGCATCATCGTCGGTGCCGCCCTGGCCAGCCGTATCCTGCCCAGGATCGGCCCGCGGCCGCTCCTGGTCGGGGGGCTGGTGGCCGCCGCCATCGGCTGCGGCCTCCTCACCCGGATCGGTGTCGACAGCAGCTTCGCCGCCGCCGTCCTGCCGACCGAGGTCATCATGAGCGTCGGCCTCGGCCTCTGCTTCGTCCCCATGAGCAGCACCGCCCTCATCGGCGTCAACCCCCACGACGCCGGCGTGGCCAGCGCCACCCTCAACATGAGCCAGCAGGTCGGCGGGTCCCTGGGCACCGCGCTCCTCAACACCATCTACGCCACCGCGGTCTCCAGCTTCATCGTCGCCCACGGCCACTCCGCCGCCGTCCTCGCCGAAGCCCCGGTGCACGGCTACACGATCGGGTTCTGGGTCTCCACCGCCCTCCTGGCCGCTTCCGCCCTGGTCGCCCTGATGTTCATCCGGGCTCGCCGGGACCAGCTCGGCGACCCCGAGCTGGCGCTGGCCGCCGTCGGTTGACCCGGCCCGACCGGGGTCGAGAATTGGGTCCGGCAGTGGCGGAGTAGGCTGACCGTCCTGCTGGCGGCGTGGCCGAGTGGTTTAGGCAGGGGCCTGCAAAGCCTCGTACGGCGGTTCGATTCCGCCCGCCGCCTCCAACCGACGACTGCCGCGGTTCGTGCGGCCCACCGGGGCATCAAGGTGCAGCCCACCGGGGCATCATGGTGGGCCATCTGCCGACCGAGGTGACGGCCGCCGGAGGCCGACGGTCAGCTCACAGCCGGGGCCACCTCCTCGGCGAACCGCTGCAGCGCTTCCAGGCTGGCCGCCGGCGATCCCGCCCTCAGGTCCACCTGCAGATGGTGCACCCCGGCGTCGCGGTAGCGGCCGACCAGGTCGGCCAGCTCGGCGGTGCCGGCGGACGACACGTCGTGCAGTTGGTGCTCCGGCCCCAGGGAGGCCGAGCAGCACAGCAGCAGGGCCCCCGGGTCCCGGCCGTGCCGTTCGGCGGAGTCGAGCACCCGTCGGGCCAGCGTGGCGAAGCGGTCCGGGGCCATCGGCGCGGCGATCCACCCGTCCCCCAGCCGGCCGGCCCGGTCCAGGGCCGGGCCGCTGTGGCCGCCGACCAGGATCGGGATCGGCCGCTGGGTCGGCCGCGGCGCCGGGTCCATCGGGACCACGTCGTGGAACCGGCCGTGGAACTCGAAGGTGTCCTCCCCGGTGCCCCACAGGGCCCGCAACAGCTCGATCTGCTCGTCCATCCGCTTCCCCCGGTCCGACCACGGCACCCCTACCGAGGCGCCTTCCTCGGCCATCCAGCCCACCCCCACCCCGAACCGGACCCGGCCGCCGCTGAACGCGTCGACCGTGGCGATCTGCCGGGCGGTGACCACGGTGTTGCGGAGCGGCAGCACGCAGATGGCCGTACCCAGGGCCACCCGTGACGTGCACGACGCCACCCAGGTGAGGGTGGCCACCATCTCGTAGTTGGGCGCCAACACGCTGGCCACCCCGTCGGCCTCCACCGCCGCCGGCTCTGTGCCCAGCGGGTACAGGCTGTCGATGCGCCGCGGCATCACCAGGTGGTCGACCCCCCACACCCCCTCGAACCCGCACCGCTCGGCTTCTGCGGCGTACTGCCGCAGGAACCCGGGGTCCGCCCACCGCCCCCATTGGGGAAGGGCCACCCCGAACGTCAAGGACTGTGCCGCCATCTCGCGTCCCCTCCGGTCGCCGGACCGACCCGTCCCCCCGGCCCGACGATGCAGGGTAGCGGCCCCGGCCGGGCCACCGCCGGCCATCCGCCCGCCCGCGGCGCCGCACCGGCACGCCGGAACGATCAATGCCGATTCGGGGCGCCCCCGGCGGGAAGGTGGTAACCAGGTGGACGACCCACGTGCACGACCCACGTGCACTGCCGCCGCGGCCGCCGCCGCTCGCCGCCGGCGGCCGACACGTCAGGAGGATGGCATGCCCGACATCACCCCCAGCCTGTGGTTCGACACCGACGGCCTGGACGCCGCCGAGTTCTACGTGTCGGTGTTCCCCAACTCGGCGGTGACGCGCGTCAGCTACTACGGCGACGCCGGCCCCCGGCCGGCCGGGTCGGTGCTGACCGTCGAGTTCGTCCTGGACGGCCAGCCGTTCCTGGCCATCAACGGCGGCCCCCAGTTCACCTTCGACGAGGCCGTCTCGTTCACCATCTCCTGCGCCGACCAGGACGAGGTGGACTACTACTGGGCCAAGCTCACCGAAGGCGGCGAAGAGGGCCAGTGCGGGTGGCTGAAGGACCGGTACGGGCTGTCCTGGCAGGTCGTCCCCCAGGGCTTGGCCGACATCCTGGGCGACCCGGACCCGGCCAGGGCCGAGCGGGCCATGAAGGCGATGCTGGGCATGCGCAGGCTGGACCTGGTCGCCCTGCGGGCGGCTGCCGACGGAGCCCCCGGCGGAGCCGCCGAGGGTTCCCTCGGGGGGCCATCCCTCGGCGGGCCGTCCCCGGGCGGGCCGTCCCCGGGCGGGCCAGTTAGCTGAAATCGATCCGGACCGGCCGGAGGCCGGGCGGCTGCAGAAGGCCGCGGAGGTCGCCGGCGACCGCGTCGGCCACCTGCTCCGCGGTCCACCGGTCTCGTTGCAGGGTGGGCTGGACCGCGCCGGCGTGGGACACCACGTTCAGGTTGCCGGCCCGCAGGGCGAACAGTTGCCCGTGCACCCCGGCGGCGGCGTCGGACAGCAGGTAGACGACCAGGCCGGTGTTGTCCTCCGGCTGCAGCCGCTCCGGGTCCCCGATGGCGGTCGGGTCCGGCACCAGGCTCCAGTCCCAGGACCGGGTCACCGCCATCGGTGAGATGGCGTTCACCCGCACCCCGGTGCCGTCCAGATCGGCCGCCCAGGACAGGGTGAGCGACGCGGTGGCCCCCTTGCTGGCGCTGTACGCCCCCAGCCGGGGGGCGCCGGCGAAGGCCACCGAGGCGTCGTTGACGATGGACCCGGCCCCCTGCCGGACCATGTGCCGGAGGGCGGCGATGCCGCAGTAGGCGGACCCGAACACGTTGACCTCGAACACCCGCCGCAGCTCCGCCGGGTCCTGGTCCTGCGGCGCCGCGGCGTCGATCATGCCGTAGCCGGCGTTGTTCACCAGCCCGTCCACCGACCCGAACTCGGCGGCGCACCGGGCCACCACCCCGTCCGCTTCCGTCGGATCACTGACGTCGGCCGGGTGGGCCACCGCGGCGCCGCCGGCGGCCACGACGGCCTCCGCCACCTGCTCCGCCTCGGCGGCGTCCACGTCGTTCACCACCACCCGTGCCCCCCGCTCGGCGGCCGCCAGCGCGTACGCCCGGCCCAGGCCGCGGCCCGCGCCGGTGACCACCACCGCCTTTCCCTGCAACGTCACCCCGTCCGCCATCGGTCCTCCCATCCGCCCGGCCCTTCATCATCCACCCTGTTGTCACACCCCGGTGCCAACCTCTCGGCATGTCGTCAGGACCGTGGTGCAGCGTCGGCCAGCCGGTGGGCTGGCACGACGGCGAGCTGCTGGGGTTCGATCTGGAGACCACCGGGGTGGACCGGTTCTCGGACGTCCCGGTCTCGTTCGCCCTGGTCACCGTGGTGGGTGGCCAGGTGGTGGACCGGCGGACCTCCCTGGTGGACCCCGGTCGGGCCATCCCGGAGGGGGCCACCGAGGTCCACGGCATCACCACCGCCCGGGCCCGGGCCGAGGGCATGGCGCTGGCCGACGCCGTCGACCTGGTCGCCGGGGCCCTGCTGGCGGCCAGCCGGCGGGGGGTGCCGGTGGTGGGGATGAAACTGGACTACGACCTGACCATGTTGGACACCCAGTGCCGGTGGCTGGGGGGCAGCGGCCTGTTCGACCGGGGGTTCGGCGGCCCGGTGCTGGACGCCCTGGTGATCGACCGCCGGTTCGACCGGTACCGGAAGGGCCGGCGGCGGCTGGTGGACCTGTGCGACCAGTACCAGGTGGCCATCGACCATGCCCACGACGCCGCCGCCGACGCCGAGGCGGCGGTCCGGGTCCTGCTGGCCCTGTGCGGCCGGTTCCCCCGGCTGTGCGCCATGCAGCCCCAGGACCTGCACCTGGCTCAGGGCTGGTGGCACCGGCAGTGGGCTCGGTCGTACGACGCCTGGCGGCGGGAGAAGGCGATGACCCCGCTGGACCCCCGGGAGGAGCAGTGGCCGATCGCCCTGCCGGCTCCGGACCCCGGGCTGGGCCCGGTGGACCTACCGGCCTGACGGTGCGGACAGGAGGGAGCCCGGGCGTGGCCGGGAGGAGGAGCGCGACAATGGGCGCATGAGGGCCTGGGAGGTGGCACGGCCGGGACCGATCGTCGATGGGCCGCTGCAGATGGTGGACCGGCCGGAGCCGGAGCCGGGCCCGGGGCAGATCCGGGTGCGGGTGTCCGCCTGCGGGGTCTGCCGGACCGACCTGCACGTGACCGAGGGCGACCTGCCGGTGCACCGGCCGCGGGTGGTCCCCGGCCACGAGGTGGTGGGGGAGGTGGACGCCGTCGGCCCCGGGGCCGACCGTTTCGCCGTCGGCGACCGGGTGGGCCTGGCCTGGCTGGCCTCCACCTGCGGGACCTGCCGGTTCTGCCGCCGGGGGGCCGAGAACCTGTGCGTCGCCGCCACCTTCACCGGCTGGGACCACGACGGCGGCTACGCCGAGGCCACGGTGGCCGACGAGCGGTTCGCCTACCGGCTGCCCGACGACCTCCCCGACGACCAGGCCGCCCCGCTGCTCTGCGCCGGCATCATCGGCTACCGGGCGCTGCGGTCCACCGGGCTGCCCCACGGCGGCCGGCTCGGCATCTACGGGTTCGGCGGCTCCGCCCACCTCACCGCCCAGATCGCCCTGGCCGAGGGGGCCGAGCTGTACGTGGCCACCCGGTCGGCCGACGCCCAGGCCCTGGCGGCCGAGCTGGGGGCGGCCTGGGTGGGGGACGCCGACGCGGTGCCGCCGGTCCCGCTGGACGCCGTCATCCTGTTCGCCCCGGTCGGCCATCTGGTGCCGCCCGGGCTGGCCGCCCTGGACCGCGGCGGGGTGCTGTCGGTGGCCGGCATCCACCTGTCCGACATCCCGGTGCTGGACTACCAGCGGCACCTGTTCAACGAGCGGGTGCTGCGGAGCGTCACCGCCAACACCCGGGCCGACGGCGAGGAGCTGCTCCGGCTGGCCCCCCGGCTGGGGGTCCGGGCCACCACGGTGCCGTACCGGTTGGAACAGGCCGACCAGGCCCTGGCCGACCTGGCCGCCGACCGCATCACCGGGGCCGCCGTCCTGCAGGTGGCTACTGCTGGGACGGTTCCCCCGGCACGGTGAACAGGGGCTGCCACGGCGACACCGGCGAGTTGACCGCCGACGGGTCCGGCGGGGCGCCGACGGCGTAGTACTTGGACACGAACGGGAGCCCGTCGTAGAGCACCTTGGACCCCTGCGGGTACGCCGCCGACGGGCTCCAGTCCGGGTAGGTCCCCGACGGCAGGGTGGTCGTCGTCGGGGCCTTGTCGGTCGGCAGCACCGGCCCGATGAGCTGCCAGGCGTTCTGGTACTGGTACCGGACCGGGGAGTCCGGCGGTTGCCCCTGCGTCGACCACTTCGCCTGGTAGACGTCCCCGTTCCAGGTCACCTTGTACCCGGCCGGGTAGATGTTGGACGACAGCCACTGGGGGTAGGGGAGGCCGGTCGATCCGGACCCGGGCTTGGTGGTGGTGGTGGTCGGCGCCGAGAACTCCTTCACCGCCGGCGCCCCCGGCGGCTGTCCCTTGGCCTTGCTCAGGACGTTCGAGAACTCGAGATCGCTCTGGGTCACCCCCGAGCAGGTGTTCGACAGCACCCGGACGTGGGAGAAGTTGGCGGCGCACTGGAAATCGCGGTTGAGGGACCACATCGATATCCGGCCGATCCCCACCTGCCCGGCGAAGGCCACCAGGCCGCGGGCGTCGTCCAGGGTGAACACCTCGTTCGACACGTCGTTCTGCCCGATCATCACCGTCGCCCCCATGTGGTCCCAGACCTGGGTGGGGGTGAGCTTGTCGCCGACGCCGGCAAAGGCGGTGCCGAGCTGGGTGTGGGCGGCCAGGAGGGCGCTCTTGGTCCACGCCAGCATGTTCGGGGCCGGACCGTCGTCGGTCCCCATGTCCATGGTCAGCAGGTTGATGCCGGCCAGGCTGACGTGGTGGCTCAGCATGATCCGGATGGCGTCCAGGCCGTCGGCGTCCAGTCCCTGCGGGGTGGACGGCACGGTGAGCCACACCGGCAGCGGCCCGCCGCCCGGCGCCCGGATGGTCCGCTGCACCTGGGCGACCGCGATGGCGCGGCGTTCCATCGCCTGCTGGTCGGTCAGGTTGGCCTTCTCGAGGTCGAAGTCCATCCCCTCGAGGTTGTACCGCCGGACGATGGACTCGTACGCCGACGCCAGCAGTGACGAGCTCCGGCACGAGTTGGCCAGCTCCACGTTCTTGGCGCCGCCGAACGACACGAACACCTCGCCGCCCTCCAGGCGGACCTGGTTGACCCGCCGGTCCAGGTCCAGGTCGGCGTTGGCGTCGGCCGGCGAGTAGTTGCCCCCCCAGCTCGGGGTGCAGGTGGTTCCCTGCTTGGCCACCACGAAGCCCAGGTACACCTGCGACGCGGCGTTGAGGGCCGGGTCCTGGAACTGGTACACCGGCGACAGGGTGGCGTCGACGTACGGCGCGAACCACGGGGTGGCCACCGTGACCTTCGGGGCCACCGCCCGCTCGATGCCCACCACGGCGAAGAACACGGCGGCGGCGGCGACGACCAGGGCGATGGTCACCCGGACGGCGGACAACTGGGGGCGGACGTCGGCGTCCTCGGCCTCCTGCCCGCTCCACTCGAACGAGAACGGGTCGTCGGCCACCAACTGGCCCCCGGCCCGTGACAGGTCGGCGGCCAGGACCTCGGCATCGGTGCGGCCTGAATTATTGCCTTCGCTATGAAGCTGATTGCCGCCGGCTGTCTCGTTCACGACGGGCGAGGACCCCTAAAACCCCTGGTAAAGGCCGCCATTTACGTCCACGCGGGCATACTACGCGAACTGCGGTGCAATGGCGGTAGCGGAAGTAGGGTCTCGACATGGCAGTGGCGACCCCGGCGGTGGGCCAGCAACGATCATCGAGGAAGGCCACCCACCGGCGCCGCCGGTACGGCCGGGCCGAACCGCTGCCGCCGGTGGCCACCCCGGCGCCGGACAGCACCGCGGCGATCGGAAGGCTGGCCATCTTCGTGACCGTGGCCGGCTGGGTCGTGTTCATCGCCACCACCGTCGCCACCCAGTTCTTCGCCGGCCGTGCCACCACGTTGCGGTTCAAATGGGAGGCCGTCCTCTACATGGTGGTGGTCAGCTTCCTGACCCTCTCCTCGCTCAGCTACCTGACGGCCCGCCTCGGCTACTACCTCCGCATCCGGTCGCACCGTCGCGTGCCGCGGGCCGCGGTCGACGACTTCTTGAGCCGGACCCACCACACGCTGACCTGCCTGGTGCCCTCCTACCAGGAGGACGAGCACATCATCCGGATGACCCTGTTCTCGGCTGCGCTGCAGGAATACCCCGACATGGAGGTCGTCCTGCTGATCGACGACCCTCCCGAGCCGCGGACGGCCCGGGGCCGCCGGCTGCTGGCCCAGGTCAGGGCCCTTCCGGCCTCCGTCCAGGACGCGCTGGCCCGGCCCCTGGCCGACGCCGTCGGCCGGGTGGGGGACATCGTGGAGGGGTACGTCCCGGACGACCTGGCCGGTCGGCACGACCAGCTCGGCCGGTTGGCCGAGGCCTACTCGGCGTCGGCCGGGTGGCTGCTGGACCTGGCCGGTGCCCACCCGCGGGACAGCCACGTCGACGACTTCTTCGCCGACCACGTCCTCGGCCGGCTGGCCCGGGACCTCCAGGCGGTCGGTGCCGCCATCGCCCAGGCCCGGGCCGAGGGCGCCCAGATCGACCCGGGCCGCGTCCGGCAACTGGCCACCCGGCTGGTCAACGTCTTCTCGGCCCGCCTCGGCTCGTTCGAGCGCAAGCAGTACGAATCGCTGTCCCACGAGCCCAACAAGGCCATGAACCTGAACAGCTACCTGGGGTTGATGGGTGGCCGCTACCGGGACGAGTTCACCCCGGCCGGCCGGGTGCTCACCGAGGTCGGACCGGACGAGCCCGCCGACCTCGAGGTGACCAACCCCGACTTCGTCCTCACCCTGGACGCCGACAGCGTGCTGCTCCCCGAGTACTGCGCCCGCCTCGTCTACCTGCTGAGCCTGGAGGGCAACCAGCGGGTGGCCATCGCCCAGACCCCCTACAGCGCCTACCCCGGCCCGGCCAGCCGGCTGGAGCGGATCGCCGGCGCGTCCACCGACCTGCAGTTCATGGTCCACCAGGGCCTGACCTACCACGACGCCACCTTCTGGGTGGGGGCCAACGCCGTGCTGCGCAAGGAGGCCCTCGACGACATCGACGTGGCCAGCCAGGACGGCAACTGGACCATCCACCGGTACATCAGCGACCGGACCGTCATCGAGGACACCGAGTCGACGGTGACCCTGGGGACGAAGGGGTGGAAGCTGGTCAACTATCCCGAGCGGCTCAGCTACTCCGCGACCCCACCCGACTTCGGCGCCCTCACCGTCCAGCGCCGGCGGTGGGCGGACGGTGGCCTGATCATCGTCCCCCGCCTCCTCCGCCACGCCCGCAAGAAGGACGACCGCGGGCTCCGGCCCAGCGCCGGGGAGACGTTCCTCCGGCTGAACTACATGGCCTCCATCGCCTGGTCGACGGTCTGCCTGCTGCTGCTGTTGGCCTACCCGTTCAACTACCAGTTGCTCAGCCCCGTCGTGCTGGTGGTGGCCCTGCCCTACTTCTTGATGATGGCCGTCGACCTCCACCACGCCGGGTACAAGCGGACCGACGTGTTCCGGGTCTACGGCTTCAACCTCATCCTCATCCCGGTCAACCTGGCCGGGGTCACCAACTCCCTGCAGCAGGCCGTCACCGGCGAGAAGGTGCCGTTCCGGCGGACCCCGAAGGTGGCCAGGCGCACCCGGACGTCGCTGCTGTTCGTGCTGTCGCCCTACCTGCTGGTCGGGCTCGCCGCGTTCACGCTGTGGCACGACAAGAACCTGCACCTCTGGGTCAACTTCGGGTTCGCCGCCTTCAACGCGCTGCTCGCGGTGTACGCCATCGTGGCGTTCATGGGCATACGCAACTCCCTGGTCGACATCTGGCTCGGCGTCGTCGCGCTGCTGTACAAGAAGCCCAGGCCGAACCAGGCGGCCCGGACCTCTGCCCGCCCGCTCGTCCCCGAGCCGGCCGTCACCGGCGACTGGGTCTCGGTGCTCCACTACGGGTCCGACGCCATCCCCGACGCCGTGCGCCGCCCGGGCTGACGGGCTGACCGGACGGTCGGTCAGGCTGGTCGGGCGGTCAGGGGCTGGCCGCCGATCGGGTGGTGACCGGGCGAGCGCGGCCGGTCAGGGGCCGGCCGCCGTGCAGACCCGGTTGGCCAGCCCCGCCCGGAAGCCGGTGGCGCGGTTGGAGCAGCCCACCACGTTGGCGATCGCCCCGTCCTGTATCCAGATGGCGTACCCCCGGGCCGGGCCGTCCAGGGTGTTGGACTCGAAGACGTTGTGCCGCCCCCAACCGGGGACCAGCTCGAGCACCTGGAACCCGGCGTCGCTGGACACCGAGCCCACGTTGTCGTCGACGGTCCACCCGTTCCCCTTCACCTGCACCCATGCCCTCGAGTCCGTCATGCCGACCCCGGAGAAGTGGTTCCCGACGATGCGGCCGCCGGAGGTCCCTTCCTTCACGTCGATGTCCTGGGCGGTCACGTCCGGCCCGAACGTCGACGACAGCACCTGGTCGCCGTTGCTGTGGTCGGGCTTGCAGCCCGAGTACTGGCACCAGTTCTCCAGGGCGCTGCCGATGTAGACGGCTTCACCGAAGAAGGTGTCCTGCAGCCCGGTGTGGTCGATCCGGAGCCCTTCGAGGGTGTCGTCGGAGCTGGCCGACCGCAGGTGGACCCCCTCCTCCTCGGTGCCGGTGACGTGGACCCCCCTGATGACGGTGTGGGTGGTCCCGTCCAGCACGATCCCCTTCTGCCCGCCCTTGATGGTGACCCCCCTGATCCGCCACCAGGAGGCGTTGTCCAGGTGGAGGGTGTAGCCCGACGTCCCCCCGTCCAGCACCGCCGCCGGGGTCCCGGTCAGCACGATCGGCTTCGACCGGGTCCCGGTCGCCGACGCGGTGAAGCTCCCCGGATAGCTGCCGGGGGCCACCCGGATGGTCTCGCCGGGAACCGCCCCTGACAGGGCGCCGGCCAGGTCGCCGCTGTCGTGCACCACCACCACCGTCGACGCCTTCTCCGGTGCCGGGGTGGTCGAGCACGATGCCAGGACCGCGCCGGCCAGGACGGTGCCGGCCAAGACGGTGCCGGCCAGGACGGCTCCCACCGCGCCGGGAGCCCGACCCCGGCTCACGCCCCGACCCCGGCTCACGCCTGGGCCTCCCGGGCCGCCCGGACGGCGGCGCGCCGCCGCCGTCCCCAGAACCAGAACAGCAGCGGCGGGACCAGCACCAACGACCACAGTGCGATCTCGAGCGGCCGGATCCACCAGTTGATGCCCGGGGTGATCCACTGGTGGGCGTCGATGCCCTCCGTCGATCCGGTCCCGACGCCGTTCAGGTAGATCGGGTTGGCCCCGGTCCCCGCCACGGTGTTGTCCCGGAGGGTGACCTTGGACAGGTTGCCGAACACCTTGATGCCGCTGCCGTGGATGCCGACGACGTGGTTCCCCACGATGGCGGTCGGGGTGGCGAGGTTGGAGACGATCGCGGTGGACGCTCCCCGGATCTGGTTGTCCTCGATGGAAGCCCCGCCGGAACCGGCCGAGACCTCGATGGCCTCGGCCTGGCTGTCGATGACCCGGTCGGCCCGCACCACCGCACCGGTGGACCCGCCGTTGACCAGGATGCCCGCTTCGTTGTCCCTGGCGATCGCATGCTCCACCTTCTGCCCCTTCCCCCCGTGCAGGAGGACGGCCGCGCTCAGGTTCCCCTCGGCGGTGACGTGGTCCAGGGTGACGTCGTTGGACGGGTTGGCCTGCCGGCCGTCCGGCAACCGGCTGCCGGTCACGAAGAACCCCATGCCGCCGTTGTCGTCCGAGCTCGTCGAGGTGACCTGGACCCCGGACGACGCGTCGTTGACGACGATGCCGTGGATGCCGTTGCCGGCCGCCTGCGACCCGGTGACCCGGCTGTCCCGGGACCCGTGGAGGCACAGCCCGTAGTTGGTGGACTGCACGAACCGGTCGTCGGTGAAGGTCAGGTTCGGGGACCCCGACGCGTAGGCCCCGTTGTAGTTGCCGGTGAACGTCGACGACACGGCCGAACCGGCGGACGGCACCGACGAGTACGGGATCCAGGCCGTCCCCGACGACACCCCGGTCAGGTAGCCGAGCTGTGCCACCTGGACGTGGTCGAGGGTCATCCGGCTGGCCTCGGCCACCACGTACGCCCTCCCGTCCGACTCGTCCTGGTCGGCGGTCTCCGTGGACGGGTCCAGCGACGACACCACCAGGGGCTTGGCCGCGGTGCCGTCGAAGCTGATCGACGCGTGGACGGCGGCGATGAAGGCGTACCCGGTGGCGTCGGACCGCAGGTACAGGGCCGGCACCGTGGCGCTCGACACCTCCAGGGCCGCCCCCGGGGCCACCACCATCGGGATCTCGAGGACCACCCCTCCGGTGCCGGTGCTGGCGAAGGCGTCCGGGAACTGGCGGACCAGGTCGCGGAGCCGGTAGGGGCTGCCACCCCCCACCAGGATCAGGGTCGGCCGCCCACGGCCCGGGGTGGCGTAGATGAACGGCGCCGTCTTCCCGATGATGGCGTGGTTCATGGCCGAGATGTCCAGATGGTCCTGGTCCAGCAGCCCCTGCTGGGTGGCTGCCCGGGCCGGTGTTGTGACCAGGGTGGACGCCGTCGTGGTGGCCGCCCCCGCCGCCCCCACCGCCGCCCCCACCGGCCACGCCGTCGCCGGCCACGCCGAGCCGACGGCCGATGCTGCCAGGGCGGCCAGTGCTGCCAGGGCCAGACGACCGCCGCCGGCCGCCGGGGCGTGGCCGCCACCGGTCGCCGTCGGGACCCGACCCACCGCCGGCCGGCTACGCCGCGAACCCATCGGTGCCCAGGGTGGCTCGGGTCTGGGCTTCGCCGCCCAGGCGGTTGTCCTGGCGGGTCAGCCAGCCTTGACGGTTCATGGTGACCATCGCGTACAGCTTGAGCGGTAGGGAGATGAAGACGATGGTGAGCATCACCACCGGCAGCAGCGGCAGGTCCTGGGGGTGCTGGCGGAGGTGGCTGAGCCCCCGGATCCCCCGGCCGACGAGGGCCCAGGCGACGAACAGGGCCGCGACCGCCGGGGTGTGGATCCAGACGGCCCGGCCGAGGCAGAACACCGCCACCCCCATGGTCACCGGGGTCAGCAGGATCTGGAGCACGGTGATCTGGGTGATGAGGGCCTGCTGCCACAACCAGCCGTGACGGATGGCGGTCAGGTAGCACCGGTAGGAGTTGCGGCTCCACCGGGTGCGCTGATGGACGAACCCGCGGAGGTTGGCCGGGAACATCGAGATGGCCACCGCCTGGCTCTGCTGGACGGTGGTGTGGCCGGTGGACAGCACCAGCCAGGTCAGCCGGCCGTCGTCACCGGCCACGCACTCCCGGCCCAAGAACACCTCGTGCTCCAGTTGGGGCAGCATCGGGGTCAGGAGGGCCCGCCGGTAGGCGGCGGTCCGGCCGGACAGGCACGGGACCGATCCGTGCGCCCCCATGGCCGGGGTGTAGTCGGCGTACCGGACGTCCAGCAGCCAGGAGGCGATGCGGCGCCACAGTGACGACTGCCGGGCGGCGACCACCTGCCGGGTGCCGACGCCGCCGACCCACCGGTCCACGAACGGCATCTGCACTGCATCCAGCAGGCCCGGAGTCCAGGCGGTGTCGGAGTCGACCAGGACCACCACTTCGGCGGTGGCCCGCCGGATGCCCTCCGCCAGCGCCGACCGCTTGCCCCGGTGCGGGAACGGGTGCACGTCGACGAAGTCGGGGTCCACCCGGTGGCCCAGCATGTCGAGGCAGGCGGTGTCGGCGGTGTCCACCACCAGGATCAGCTCGTCGGGGCCGGAGGCCACCCAGGTGTCCAGGCACAGGGACAGGATCTCGGGGTCCTCCCGGTACACCGGCACCACCACGCTCGTCGTCGTCCGGAAGTCGTTCTGCACCGGCCGGGCCCGGTGGGCCATCACCGTCCGGACCAACCAGGTCCCCCAGGAGACCAGCGCGATGAAGCCGAGCGGCAGGTACGACACCCACCGGCTCAGCGCGGTGGCCATCACGGGAGGCGCTCGAAGGGGCCGGGACGGCCCGGCTGCAATGGGGGATGGAGCTGGAAGATGCGGTCAACGTAGTCCAGCCGGCGCCCTCGTCGGGTGAAGGTTCCCGGCCGGCCCGGCGCGGCCGGACGCAGGGGAAACGGGCCGGCTCCGGCGGCCGGCACCGGGGCCGCCGGGGAGCGGATGTCGCCACTGCGGCTGCAACGACATCAGGGCAGGTTCGGCATCGGTCCCGGGAGCTGTGGTCCGGCGGGACGGGAGCCGCAGGTACAGTTGCCGCCGTGCAGGCGCCGACGGCGAGGTGGACCTCATGAGGGAGTGGTGCCCATGGTGGAGGGACCGAGTGCCCGTCGGGGACCGAGTGCCCACCAGGGAGCGAGTACCCACCAGGGAGCGGGTGGACCGGTGACCGACTACGGCACCGACATCTACACCGAGCCGGCCGGCAGCCCGGACACCCTGGCCAACCTGGGGCCGCTGGCCCCGATGGCCGGGACGTGGGAGGGCCTGAAGGGCTCCGACCAGCACCCGGTGGCCGACGGCCTGGAGGCCAACGCCTTCGTCGAGCACTACGACCTGCAGCCGATCGACCGGCAGACCAACGGCCCGCAGTTGTTCTACGGGCTTCGCTACCACACCCACATCACCAAGCCCGGCGAGGCCGAGACCTTCCACGACCAGGTCGGCTACTGGCTGTGGGAGCCGGCCGCCCAGGCGGTCACCCTCACCCTCGCCATCCCCCGGGCCCAGGTGCTGCTGGCGTCGGGGCCGGCCACCGCCGACGCCACCGACTTCGAGCTGACCGCCACCGTCGGCTCCGAGGTGTACGGCATCCTCTCGAACCCGTTCCTCGACCAGGCCTTCCGCACCCTCAGCTACCGCATCCACGTCACCATCAACGACGACGGCACCTGGTCGTACGAGGAGGAGGGCGTCCTGCAGATCCCCGACCGCGACCAGCCGTTCAGCCACATCGACCGCAACACCCTGACCCGGGTGGCACCGCCGGGGCTGAACCCGCTGGCCGCCGAGGCCCTGGCGGTCGGAGCCGCGGGCGACGGCACAGGTGGTGCCGGGGGTGGTGGCGGGCCCGAGCCGGGGGTCGCCGGACCGGGCGATCCGGCCTCCGGCAGCCTGCGCATCGGTTCCCTGCGGACGCGCTGACGGCTAGCGTCGGCCCATCCCGAACGGAAGGGGGCTCGCCATGCCCACGGTCACCGTCAGCCGCACCGACGTCACGCCGGACGAAGTGGTGGCGGCGCTCAACGACAGGCTCGGCGCCAAGTACACCGTGGAGCCCAAAGAGGGCCACCCCGACGTCATCCACGTGGAGCTGTCCCTGATGTCCACCTGCCGGGTCCACCTGGTGCCCGAAGCCACGGCCACCAAGCTGCACGTCCACGGCGGCGGCATCATCATCGGCCGCATCGTCAACGAGCTCGGCATCGCCAACAGGGTGGCCCGGGCCCTGCGGGACGCCAACCTGGACCGCCCGCCGACCGCCTGACCGGTTCCCGCGGCCCGGCGGCGAACCGGTCAGTCGCCGGGCCGGAGCAGTCCGGCGGCGTCCACCGCCTGGTCGTACCGGCCCCCGGCGTCGGTGACGGCGTCGAACTCGGATCGGATGTCCCGGGCCCGGTCCTCGGTGAGGTCCACCACGCCGTCGATCAGGGCGGTGACCTTGGCTGTGACCTCCTTGAGGGCGGCCTTGTAGTTCCGGAGCCCGGCGATCAGGTGTTCCTTGGTCTCGGCGTCCATGGGGCCTCCACGGCGGTGACGGCGTCGACAGATTCCTTCCCGCCCGCCACCGTCCTCACACCTCCGGCGTCGTCACCCCGGCGGCCTGCGACAACCCTGGGCCGGCGGTGCTCTACGGCCGGCGGCGCCTGCCGAGCAGCGATCGGTACATCATCCACCCGTTCAGCGCCGTTGCCACCAGGAACAGCGCCATCAGCGCCCACTGGCGCTGGAGCCCGAACAGCACGGCGGCCGCGGCGAAGATGGCGATGAACGCCACCGCAATGGCGACCTGGGTACGGACGGTCTGCCGTGGCGGCCTCGGCTCGGAGGGGGTGTCCTGGGGGTCCACTGGGTGCAAAGGTACCCGGGGTCCCTCCCGGTCGAGGGGGTCGCTTCGAGACTGCGGAACCAGGCCCGCGGTTGGCTGCTGGCAGTTCACTTTGGCTCGGCTGCTCGGCGCCGATTGTAGAGGCGGACGGCCCAGAGGTAGGCCACCACGGCGATGCCGATGCTCCACGCGACGGCGGCGATGGCGTGGTTGCCGATCGCGGCCCCGCCGAGCAGCCCGCGCATGGCGTCGGCGACGGGGGTGAACGGCTGGTATTCCGCGAACTGGCGCAACCCTGTCGGCATGGTGGCGGTGGCTACGAAGCCGCTGCTGAGGAACAGCAGCAGGAGCAGGATCATGGGGGTGTTGCTGGCGGTCTCGACGCTCTTGGCGGCGAGGCCGAAGGCGACGCTCAGCCAGATCAGCGCGAAGGCGAACAGGGCCAGGATCCCGATGGCGGCAAGCCAGTCGAGCGGTCCGGCGGCGGAGTGGAACCCGAGGCCGAAGGCCACCCCGATGAGGATGGTGATGGCGATGGCGGTCTGGATCAGGCTCCCGAGCACGTGGCCGGTGAGGACCGAGGCGCGGGCGATGGCCATCGTGCGGAACCGGTCGATGATGCCGCCGGTCATGTCCATCGCGACCATGATCGCGGTGCCCTGGACGACTGAGGCCACGGTGATGAGCAGCAATCCCGGCACCACGTAGTCGAGGTAGGCGCTGCGTCCCTGGTGGGCGCCGAGGCCGGCGCCGAGTTGTCCGCCGAAGACGTAGACGAAGAGCAGCAAGAGCACGATGGGGAGGCCGATGAGCATGACGGTCATGGACGGGTAGCGGAGCTGGTGCTTGAGGTTTCGGCGCAGCATGACCCGTGAGTCGCTGAGCGTGTACGCGAGCGTGGTCATGGACGCGGTGCTCCTTGGAGAGCAGGGTCCCCGTCGAGCTGGCCGGTGACGTGACTGCCGGTGACGGCGAAGAACACGTCGTCGAGGTCCGGGGTGTGGATCGACAGCCGATCGACGTCGATATGAGCGCCGTGCAGCTCGTCCAGCAGTTCGCGCAGCGAGTCCACGGTGCCGTCTGCGGGGACCTGGAGGACGAGCTGGTCCTCGTCAGAAGCAGCCGCCGGGAGCAGCCCGGCCGCCGAGTGCAGCAGGTCGGGACCAGCGAAGTGGAGCCGGATGTGACCGCCGGGGATGCGGCTCTTCAACTCGGCCGAGGTCCCCTCGGCTACGACCCGGCCTCGGTCGAGCACCGCGATCTGGTCGGCGAGCTGGTCCGCCTCGTCAAGGTATTGGGTGGTGAGCAGGATCGTGATGCCTGCCGAGGCGAGACCGCGGATGATCTGCCACATGGTGCGACGGCTACGCGGGTCCAAGCCGGTGGTGGGCTCGTCCAGGAAGATGACCTGAGGCTGGTCCACAAGCGTCATCGCCAGGTCGAGCCGTCGCCGCATCCCGCCCGAGTAGGTCGAAAGCAGCTTGTCGGCAGCGTCGGCGAGCTCGAACTGGTCCAACAGCTCGGCGACGCGCCGGTGCCCCGCCTCGCGGCCAAGGTGGCGAAGGTCCGCCATCAACTGCAGGTTCTCGGCGCCGGTCAGCAGGTTGTCCACGGCCGAGAACTGCCCGGTGACCCCGATGACGGCCCGGACCCCATCGGGATCGGTCACCACGTCGCGACCGGCGACGCGCATGGAGCCGGAACCGGCCGGGATCAGCGTCGAGAGGATACGGACCATCGTGGTCTTGCCGGCCCCATTGGGGCCAAGAAGCGCCAGGATCGTGCCCTCCTGCACCGCCAAGCTCACCTTGTCGAGCACCACACGGTTGCCGAACGACTTGCACACGTCCTGAGCGACGATGCCCGTCCCAGCGGACGCGCCGGCCATGGCCTCCCCCCTCATCGCCGGGTGGTCGAGTCGTCGGGAAGCTCGCCCGCGGCGCGCAGCGCCTCGCGGCGCGCGATCCACTCCTGCTCCAAGACCGGCATCCGGTCGACCAGGAAGTCGGCGAACGCGGCCCACTCCGACAAGAGCGCTCGCCGCTCGGGTGGCGCATCGGCCAGCAGGCGCAGACCCTCTCGGGCGAGGTCGGCGGCTTCCCGGTACTCGGAGACGTCGAAGCCCATCGCGTGCGACGAGGACATATCGCCGCGTACCCGGTCCATCCGCTCGCCCGCAGCCCGGGACCGCTGGATGAGCCCGAGGTTCTCCAAGTAGTTCACTGCGTTGGCGATCGCGCTCCGGCTCGCCAGCAGCGCCTCGGCCAACTCGCCGATGCTCTGCTCGCGCGGGTCGCACACCGCCAGGTAGCCGATCAGCCGGCCCACCATCGGGGCCATCCCGAAGCGCCGGGCGTAGAACCGGCCGGCGTGGTCGGCGAACGTGATCTCCCCGTCGGTCGGCATGGGACGATCCTACGTAAATCTCTGAGATAACACAAATCCGTGTTATCTCAGGCGAACATGCCTCTCAACCTGCTCCGCCTAACGGAGGGACGCCTGAAGCCCGAGCCGGCAAGAGACGTCAACCTGACGAATCCTCTGGGACCACGAGCCGGTAGCCGACCGAGGGGTCGCTTTGGAGGAGCTGTCCCTTCTCGTCGTTGAGCTTGCGGCGCAGGCGGTAGGCGTAGACCTTGAGATAGTGGAGCTCTCTGACGTAGCTGGGTCCCCACACGTTCTCGAGGATCATGCGACGAGTGCAGACCTTGCCGACGTTGTGGGCGAGGTAGGCGAGGAAGCCGAACTCCTTGGGGGCGAGGTCGAGGGGTTGGCCGTGGAGGGTCGCTTCGTGGTGGACGAGGTCGAGGTGCAGCGGCCCAACGACGAGCTCGGCGGGTTGGCTTTCGCGGTCGTCGGTGGCGTGGTGGCGGAGGGCAACTCGGAGACGGGCGTCGAGCTCTCGCATGCCGAATGGCTTGGTCATGTAGTCGTCGGCACCTTGGTCGAGGGCTTCGACCTTGCGGTCTTCGGAGCCGTCGGCGGAGAGCACGATGATGGGCAGGCTGCTCCATTCTCGGATGCGTTTGCAGACCTCTATGCCGTCGAGATCGGGCAGGCCGAGGTCCAACACGATCACGTCCGGGGTCCGGATCGCCGCTTCGGTGAGCCCTTCGTTGCCGGTCTCGGCGGTAGCCAGCTCGTAGCCGAGGGCCTCCAGGCCGACGCGGCAGACGCCGAGGAGGTCGGGGTCGTCGTCAACGATGAGCACGTGCGGCAATCTTGGGCTCCTCGGGGATCGGCGCGGCGACGGGCAGCGTGAAGTGGAACACGGCGCCGCCGTGGGGTGCTTCGTCTACCCAGATCCGCTGCCCGTGAGCTTCGACGAACGTCTTGGCGATGGTGAGTCCCAGCCCGGCGCCGGCATCGGCGTCTCGGCGGGTGAACAGCTCGAAGATGTCGTTGCGTCGATGAGGGTTGACCCCGGGTCCGTGGTCGGTGATGGATACCTCGATCCGGTCCGGAGTGTCGAGGTTGGCGCGGACGGCGATGGGGGCGTCCTTGGGGCTGTAGCGCAGCGCGTTTTCGAGCAGGTTGGTGAGGACGCGACTGACGAGCACGAGGTCGGCGTCGATGGGCGGCAGGTCGTCGGGAACGTCGACCCTGATGTGGTGGCCACGGCGCCCTGGGGCGAGGTCGTTGACGACGGTGGTCACGAGATCGGCGAGGGGGGCGACGGTATAGCGGGGCTGGAGGACGCCGGCCTGGATGCGGCTCATGTCGAGAAGGTTCTGCACCAGGTCGGCGAGGCGGTCGGCCTGGGCGTCGATGAGCGCGGCGAGACGTCGGGTCTGTGCGGGGTCGATGTCGAGCTCGCTGTCGGCCAGGGTGGACGAGGACGCCTTGATCCGGGTGAGGGGGGTCCGGAGGTCGTGCGAGACCGCGCCGACCAGCGTCTTTGCCAACTGGGCGACCTCCTCGGCCAGCCTGGCCTGGAGGGCCTGGTCGCGGAGCTGGATCCGTTCGACGGCCAGGGCGATGTGGTTGGCGAACAGCAGGAGCGGTTCCCGTTCGTGGCGGGCCGCGGCGTCGGCCGAGAGCACGAGGAGGCCGACCGGTCTCGCCGCCGCGGCCAGCGCGACCACGAGGAGGCCGTCGCGCTCAACAGGTCGAGGAGCAAGGGTCGCCAGCTCGCCCGCCGCCGGTAGGACCCGGTGGACTTGGGCCTCGGTGAGTGGCTCACCGGCGGACGCGACGACCTCCAATCCCCCGGCTCCGGGGAGGAGGAGCGCCACCTGCTGCGCGTCGAAGACCTCGGAGACCGTGGTGACGATGACCGACAGCAGGACGTCGAGCGGCTTGTCCTCGACGAGCAGGTGGGACAGCCCGAACAGCTCCCGGATCTCCCGCCCCTGCCGACGGGCTTCGGCCTTGGCCGAGTTCATGCCGGCCACGACTTGGGAGACCGGGAACATCACCGCCGCGTACACCCCGAGTGCGGCCCAGTTCTGTCGGGCGCCGACCCACAGCGTGAGGTAGGGCGGGATGAAGAAGAAGTCGTAGACCACGAACCCGGCGACCACGCTGAGGATGCCGGCGAGGAACCCGCCGGCCACGACGCCGATGACCACCGGGATCACCAGGATCAGCGCGGTGGTGGCGATGCTGAGGTGGCTCCGGATCGGGAGCATGATGGCAGTGAGGGCCGCCATGGCCGCGAGGGCGGCGAGCGTGCCGACGACGGTTCGTTTCATCACCTGGCCTCCGGGCCCCATCGTCGCGCTGCGGGGGCCGGTCAGCACACCGCCGGGTGTTGTCCACCCGAGCCGCGTAAAGGGGGTGACCGGGGGCACCGGAGCCGGGCGATCACGTCGAGGCGTCCGGGTCGGGGAGGCCGAGGTCCACCACGACGAGGTCAGGGCGACCGGTGATGCGCCGGTGGCCCACGTCGGTCACCGCCCCGGTTCCCCCGGCGAGATGGATGCCCTTCCGGCGGCCTCGGGAGCTCGCGACACCTTGCGTTCGGGGTCACGGCGTCGGGCGATGATGTGGACGTCGACGTCAGCACCGGCCGCCCGGCGGGTGACCCGCTTGACGATCGAGCCACCGCCGATCAGCTCTTGCCAGCGGCTGCGCTGGCTGGAGCCGATCACGATCTGGGTGATCTGGTTGCGACGGGCGAAGTCGATCAGGGCTTCGACCGGGTCCTCGGCGTGGACCTCGTGCCAGGCGGCGCCGACGTCGGCGGCAACCCGACGGAGCTGATCGAGCCGGGCCGGTTCGCTGCGATGGCTGGTGTCGCCACCGGTCACGTGGACGACGTGCAGGTCGGCCTTGATCCGGGCGGCCATGCGGGACGCTCGCCGGACGATGGTGTCGGTGCCGGGCGCGGCGGTGACACCGACCATGATCCGCTCGGCGGTGTCCCACACCACGTCGGTCTGGTGGTGCAGCAGGTGCTCCAGCAGCTCCTCCTCGGTCTCGTCGGCCAGGAAACGGAGGGCCAGCTCCCGCAGTGCGGTCAGGTTGTCGGCTCGGAAGAAATGGGTGAGGGCCTGGGGCACCTTGTCCGGAGGGTAGATGTTGCCGTGCACCATCCGGCGGCGGAGCTGCTCCGGCGAGGAGTCGACCAGCTCGATCTGGTCGGCCCGGCGCACCACCCAGTCGGGCACCCGCTCGCGGACCGGCACCCCGGTGATGCGCTCCACCGCGTCGGCGATGCTTTCGAGGTGTTGGATGTTGACCGTGGTGATGACGTCGATACCGCCCTCGATCAGTTCGAAGACGTCCTGCCACCGCTTCTCGTGGCGACCCGAGCCGGGCACGTTGGTGTGGGCCAGCTCGTCCACTAGCGCCACCTTGGGTCGTCGGTGAAGCACGGCGTCGAGGTCCATCTCCTCCAGGACCGCGCCGCGATATGCCACACGGCGACGGGGGACGACCTCGAGACGGGCCATGCGGGCCCTGGTGACCGGCCGGCCGTGGGTCTCGACGATGCCGATCACGACGTCTGCGCCGCGCTGTCGTCGTCGTTGGGCCTCGTCCAGCATGGCAACCGTCTTGCCGACCCCGGCGGCGGCGCCGAGGTAGATGCGAAAGCGGCCGGCGGCCTCCACCAGCTCGGCGGTGTCCTCCGGGTCCGTGTCGGGCGGCTCCGCCGGCCCGGCCGCCGTCGTTGGCGACGTGGTCGTCGCCGCCGATCCGAGGCCGAAGGCCACCGGCGGGCGGCTCCCGACATCGGTGTCGGGGGTCTCCAGTCGGTAGAGGGGGTTCCAGACGACCAGCCGGCTGCCCTCGGCCAGGACGGTGCCCTCGGCACTGCACCGCATCCCAACCGTCAGCCCCGGCACCGATCGGCGGCCGAGGAACAGCAGGTCGAGCTGTCCGGTGCCGTCATCGAGGGTGCAGCGGTAGGTCGGGCTCGTCCCGCGGGTGACCACGGTGGCGGCCGACACGGTGCCGGTGATCACGGCCCGTGCTCTCGTACGGGCGTCCCCCACGGTTCGAGCCACCGGCCGGCCTGCCCAAGCGGCAGCATCGGTGAGCTCGAAGCTGCTCATCAGAGCTTGGCCAGGGCCTCGTTGAGCTCAAGCAGGTTGACGTAGGGCGCGCCGAGGAAGCCGAGCTCGGCGGAGTGGACATGAGTGGCGACCAGGTGACGCACCGCGGCGACCGGGAGCCCACGGGCCTTGGCGACCGCGTCCACTTGGGCATAGGCGTCGACGAGGGCGATGTCGGGGTCGACGCCACTGCCCGAGGTGGTGACCAGGTCGGGCGTCGGGCTGATGCCTTCCTTCTTGAGCTTGGCGATCTGCTCCCTGGTGTCGTGGACCAGGGCCTCGGAGCGAGGTCCGAGGTTCGTGCCCCCGGTCGCCGTCGGGTCGTCGCTGTCGGGCCGACCTTGGAACCACTTGGGCCCGGACCAGGTTTGCCCGATGAGGGTTGAGCCGTTCCCGGTGAGCGACCCGTTGGCCTGGTGGTTGAAGAAGGCCTGGCCGATACCGGTCTCCGCCAGCGGGTAGGCCAGGCCGAGCAGGACGAAGAACACGACGGTGACCAGGAAGCCGCGACGGAGATTGAGAAAGAGTTGGCTGCGCATCAGAAGGCTCCCGTGGCGGTGAGGATGAGGTCGATGAGCTTGATGAAGATGAACGGGGCGATGATCCCGCCGATCCCGTAGACCCAGACGTTGCGGCGCAGGATCGCGGCCGCCCCGGAAGGTCGGAACCGCACGCCGCGCAGGGCGAGGGGGATGAGGGCAATGATGACGAGGGCGTTGAAGATCACCGCCGAGAGCACGGCGCTCGACTGCGAGTGCAGGTGCATGATGTTCAGGGTGTGGAGCTGCGGATAAGCCGCCACGAACATCACGGGGATGATGGCGAAGTACTTGGCGACGTCATTCGCGATCGAAAAGGTGGTGAGTGCGCCCCGGGTAATGAGGAGCTGCTTGCCGATCTCGACGATGTCGATGAGCTTGGTGGGGTTGGAGTCGAGGTCGACCATGTTGCCCGCCTCTTTGGCCGCGGTGGTCCCGGTGTTCATGGCCACCCCGACGTCGGCTTGGGCGAGGGCCGGGGCGTCGTTGGTGCCGTCGCCCGTCATGGCAACGAGCTTCCCCCCTTCCTGCTCGGCCTTTATCAGGTTCATCTTGGCTTCGGGCGTGGCTTCGGCCAGGTAGTCGTCGACCCCGGCCTCCTGGGCGATGGCCGCTGCGGTGAGCGGGTTGTCGCCGGTGATCATCACCGTCCGGATGCCGATGGCCCGCATCTCGGCGAACCGCTCCCGGATGCCCTGCTTGACGACGTCCTTCAGCTCGACCACCCCGAGCAGGTCCGAACCGTCCGCAACGGCAAGGGGCGTGGCGCCCGAGCGGGCCACCCGCTCGACGATGGTGTCGAGCTCACTGGAGGTGGCACCGCCTTGCTCGGCCACCCACCGTCCGATGGCTTCGGCTGCTCCCTTGCGGATCTGGCGTCCATCGAGGTCGAGGCCGGACATGCGGGTCTGGGCGCTGAAGGGGATGAAGACGTGCCCGGTGCCCAGGTCGCGTTCACGGATGTTGAAGCGTTCCTTTGCCAACACCACGATTGAGCGGCCTTCCGGGGTCTCGTCTGCCAGCGAGGCGAGCTGGGCGACCGCGGCCAGCTCCTCTTCGGAGTGGCCGTTCACCGGGTAGAAAGCCGAGGCCATCCGGTTGCCGAGCGTGATGGTCCCGGTCTTGTCCAACAGCAGGGTCTGCACGTCGCCGGCCGCCTCGACCGCCCGCCCCGACATGGCCAACACGTTGCGCTGCACCAGGCGGTCCATGCCGGCGATCCCGATGGCGGAGAGCAACGCCCCGATCGTGGTCGGGATGAGGCACACCAACAAGGAGACGAGGATGACCACCGACACCGAGGCGCCAGCGAAGATGCCGTAGGGCTGGAGGACGACGACGACGGGGATGAAGATGATCGTGAGCGCGGCCAGCAGGATCGTCAGTGCGATCTCGTTCGGGGTCTTCTGGCGCTGCGCACCCTCGACCAGCCCGATCATGCGGTCCATGAAGGTCTGGCCCCGCTCGGCGGTGATGCGGACCACGATCCGGTCCGACAACACCTTCGTACCGCCGGTCACCGCCGAGCGGTCACCGCCCGACTCACGGATGACCGGGGCCGACTCACCGGTGATGGCCGACTCGTCGACCGACGCCACGCCCTCGATGATCTCCCCGTCGGAGGGGATGACGTCGCCGGCCTCACAGACCACGAGATCGCCCCTGGCCAGCTCGGCGGCGGCGATCCGCTCTTCGCCGCCGTTGGGCCGCAGGCGGCGGGCCTCGGTCTCCACCCGCAGCCGACGCAGGGTGTCGGCCTGCGCCTTCCCGCGTCCCTCGGCGACGGCCTCGGCGAAGTTGGCGAAATACACCGTCAGGGCCAGCCAGATGGTGATGAGCCAGGCGAACAGGGTGGGGTGGGCGATCGACTCGATCAGCGTGACCACGGTGCCGATGAGCACCACGAACATGACCGGATTTCGCACCTGGGTCCGTGGCGCGAACTTCCTGAGCCCGTCGACCGCGGCGTGGGCAAGGATTTGTTGGTCGAACAACCCACGACGGCGGTTCACGCCGCCCGCGCCCGGCTCGCTTGACGGAGGGCCATCTGGCACCGCCAGTTGAAGGTTGTCAACGCCAGCCATGCAACAGAACCTCCCGAAAGGCGGCGGCACGCGTCCGCTCGCGACTCCACCTGCGACGGCCGTTCATGCCGGCCTCGCTCCAACATCGACGACCCACGCCTCGGCCGTTGACGGCCCTTGGTGGCACTGATCCCCGCCGGTCGTCGCGGCATGGCGCATCAGAAGAACTTCCCGTGAGAGAGCTGCTCGACGATCGGCCCGAGCGACACCGCCGGAAAGAAGGTGAGCGCGCCCACGATGAGGACCACGCCGAGGAGCAACCCGATGAACATCGGCCGATCCGTGCGAAACGTGCCGAGGGATGCCGGTACCACATTCTTGGCCGCCAAGGTGCCCGCCAGGGCCAGGACGGGGACGATGATGGCGAAGCGCCCGAGGAGCAGCCCGACGGTCTCGGTGATGTTGTAGAAGGCGGTGTTGGAGCTGAGCCCGGCGAAGGCCGAGCCGTTGTTGTTGGTGACCGACGTGTACGTATAGAGAATCTCGGAAAAGCCGTGCGGTCCGGTGTTCAAGGGCCCGGCCCTCCCGGCATGCACCGACACCGCGACCGCGGTCAGCACCAGCACGGTAATGGGCATGACCAGGACCCCGAGAGCGGCGAGCTTCACCTCCCTCGCCTGTATCTTCTTGCCCAGGTACTCCGGCGTTCGACCGACCATCAACCCGCCGATGAACACGGTGATGATGGCGAACAGCAGGATGCCGTAGAGCCCGCTACCAACCCCGCCAGGGCTGATCTCTCCGAGCTGCATCCCCGTCAGGGCGGCGAAACCGCCCATCGGGTTGTAGGAGTCATTGGCCGAGTTGACGCTGCCGGTCGAGGTCTGGGTGGAGACGATGTTGTAGAAGGCGGACGAGGTGTCCCCGAAGCGGACCTCCTTGCCCTCCATGTTCCCCGTGGGCTGGTAGGGGAGCCCGGCCGCCGCCACCGCCGGGTTCGCCTGGTGCTCGGCCACCGCCCCGATGGCCAGCCAACCGCCGAAGATGATGGCCATCACCGCGAGAACCGCCACTCCCTGGCGGAGCGCACCGACCATCTTCCCGAACGTGTAGGTCAACGCCACCGGAATACAGAGGATGAGGAACATCGAGAAGAAGTTCGTCAGCCCAGTGGGGTTCTCGAAAGGCATGGCCCCGTTGGCGTTGAAGAACCCGCCACCGTTGGTGCCGAGCTGCTTGATGACTTCCTGGGAGGCGACCGGACCCCGTGGGATCGTCTGTTCCACCCCATTCAGGGCGTTCGCGATGTGCGCCGGGCCGCCCAGGGTCTCGATGGCCCCCTGGGCCATGAAGATGACGGCGAAGACGAAGGCGATCGGCAGCAGGACGTACAGGTTCCCCCGGACGAAGTCCACCCAGAAATTCCCGATGGTCTTCGAACCCTTGCGGGAGAAGCCACGGATGAGCGCCACCGCCACGGCGATGCCGACCGAGGCCGAGAAGAAGTTCTGGAGTGCCAGCGTCCCCATCTGCGAGAGGTACGACATGGTGGACTCGCCCGAGTACGACTGCCAGTTCGTGTTGGTCACGAACGAGACGATCGTGTTCCATGCCAACGCTGGCGTGACCCCCGATAGGTGCTGGGGGTTGAGCGGCAAGTGGCCCTGCAGGCGGAACAGCACATAGCCCACCAGGAGGAACACTCCGGAGGTGACGATGACCGACGCGCCGTAGCGCTGCCACGACTGTTCGGCGTCCGGATCGACCCGGATGATCCGGTAGATCGGCCGTTCGACGAACCCCAGCCAGTGGCTGCGTCCTTCGTACACCGACACCATGTAGGCGCCGAGGAATCGCCACGCGATGGCCAGGCAGACCACCATCGCCACGATCGTCCACGCGAACCCCATCAGAACCGCTCCGCCTTGAACAGCGCGAACCCGAGGTAGAGGAACACGACGATCGACAGAGCGAGCAGTAGCCCGTCGGCGGCACTCATACCCGCTCCAGCCCCCAGATCAGCGCCAGCATCGCCGCCACGAAGGCGACGATGCCCACAACAACCAGAAAGTCAGCCATGACCCAAGCATCAACCCGAGGGCGGTGAACATGCCGGTGGACATCCGCCCGACGACGGTAAAAAAACGGTGAACACCGCGACGCCGGCGACCTCCCGAGCCTCATCGACCCCGTCGCCCGAGGGGTTGATCGCACCCGTGCTCACCTCTCCGCCCCCCGCCCTGTGGGCCGGCGCCGCACGGACAGGTCACCGCCAAACCCGGAGCGGGTGGCTGCGAGTACGACGACCGCTACCCACCGACCCGGCCAACCTCGCCCACGTCGGAGGACGAGCCGGGCCCGTCCTCTACGAACCCGACGTCGCCCTCTTCGCCGGCTACGCGGCGACGGGCTCCTTCCCGGCGCAATGACAGGTTTGGTCTTTGGTGATGCCGGGCGTTACGACCAGGAAGCGATTGGTGAGTCCGCTACCAGCCGCGGCCAAGTTCCCGATCGCCATGCCGCCGTCGCCCCGACCCGCCGAGGGCCCTGGCCCCGTAGCACTCCGTGCGCCACCGATCTGTAGTTCTCCCGGGCCAGCGGCCGCACCTGGGTGCTGAGCACGTCGCGGTCCCACCGCTCGAACAGCTAGGCCACCGTCTCCTCACCGGTGGTCAGCACCCTCCTGTCCGGTGGTCAGCATCCGACCGTCCTCCAGGGCACGCTGGGGGTCCCGGAGCTTCTGGCGGGGCTCCTCGGGACCTGTGGGCATGGACCACTCACAGCGAAGAAGGAGGCACCGCCCCGGTGGTGGACCCTCAGTGTCGCCCAGGTACCGGGGCCGCGTCCTGGAAGTGTCAGGCGGGTACCGGTGCCACGGTGTCCATCATGAACCGGGTCCGCACAAAGTTGCCGTTGCTACACGATTGCTTACGTCGACACGATCCGGGGTCCCGACGCCACGAAACCCCGAGCCAATTCCTATCTGACCAGGGTTTCAGGGTGGACCTTGATCCCCACAAGAGGAACCGGGTCCCCACCATCACTGGCCTGACGTTGGCCCTACGACGTCACGAGGCGACGTAGCATCGGAGGGCATCTCGGGCCACGGCGCTGACCGTCCGGTGCTCCTCTCGGGCCCGCCGGTGGAGGGCTTCGGCCAGTTCGGGCTCGACCCGGAGGTCGAGACGCGGCGACGTCCCTCGCCCCAGGGAGGGACGCCGAGTCCGGACCGCCTTGGCCTTCGTGAGGTCGTAGCCGGCCTCGGCCTCGTCGGCCAAGGCCTCCTCGATCTCGGGGGTCAGGACCGTACCGCCCTTCGTTCGCTTCACACTCGCCATCGTTTGGCCTCCTCGTACTGGTCGCGGTACTTCGCCCGTAGCTCCATGACGTGGATCACTCGAAGGTGGTCCTGGCCGTCCTCCGTTTCCAACTCCACGCCGATCACCTCCAGCGCATTCCCTGACGGGTCGTCCCCCCAGGGAAACGAACCGGTCCTCCGGTACCGGGGACCCGTCTGGGCAGGCTGCAGGAAGACCAGCCCGCAGTGCACCACATACCGTGCGTCGCGCCGGGCAATCCCGTGACGCCGGGAGGCATGGGTCCAACTGATGCGCACACGGACCAGCCGAACAGTTTTGTCCGACATAACCGCTGGAGGCCAGAGGCCCGACCGGGTCCGGTTCGCGCACCGGGAAGAGGCCGTTCGCGTCGGTCCAGGTCAAGAGGTCAGTGGACCCTGGTCCTCACAATACGAACCAGTTGGACACGATCCCGGGATTCCCTCTCGACCTTCGCCTGGCCATCAAACCACAACGGGAGCCTCCTATCATCTAGGCATGACTCGGACGCGTGACCAGTGGTTGGGACCGGCCTCACGACCGGTCGCCATCCCCGACGACGCCGATGACCCCCGTCTCCCGAAAGCTTCCGGTGTCGTCGTCCTACCTCTCCACGTCCGATGGAGCGAACCGACGATGGCCTATGACCTGGACTGCCTGCCTGACCGGCTCCGGGTCTACGAACAGGTGCTCAGGGAAGGCACCGAGGACGACGTGCGGTTCTACGTCGACGTCACAGAGCTCCAGGAGGTCTTCCACGATCTGGTCCTGCCTCCGTACGTGCGGGAGGCCTGGGCCGGATGGTTCCGACTCCACCGAGGCGTCGAACTTGCGTGCTGACTCCGCTCCAGCAGCACATTGCCAGGATTATCGGTGGGCTTCCTGAAGCGGACGGCTTCGCCCTTGCTGGTGGCGCAGCGCTGATCGCCAGAGGGGACGTAGACCGCGGAACCCGAGACCTGGACTTCTTCGGTCCGAGCCGAGTAGCTGTCGACCGACTGACTCCAGTGGTCGAACAGGCACTTGGCGATGCTGACCTCCAGGTCAAACGCGTCATCGAGAGCCATGGATTCACCCGGCTTGTGGTCGCGGATCGCACCGATCAGACGGAGGTGGACCTTGCCGCCGATGCTCGGCTCTTTCCCGTTGAGCAAGGTCCTGGGTATCCGACGCTCTCCGGCGAAGAGTTAGAGCCCGAGCGGATAGGAGCAATCAGTCCGATCCGGTCGTCGCTCGATCGAGCAGCTTCACGATCAACAAGATGGCTACGACGAAGGCGAGCTGGGCGTCTCGGTGGCACTGGCGACGGTCGGTGTTGCGACGCAGTT
>DASZUK010000029.1:0-86717 GCA_035547695.1 Acidimicrobiales bacterium | reverse complement strand
CGCGCTGGCGGCCTGCTGGGCGGCGGCCTGGGCGGCCGCCGCCGACTTGGCCGCCGCGGCCGCAGCCGCCGCCGCGGCGGCCTGGGCCTGGGCCTGGGCGGCGACCTCCTGGGCCAGGGTGCCCTGCACCTGCTGCAGGGTGGCCTCGGCGGCCGCGGTGGCGTTGGCGTTGGCCTGCTGCAGCGCCTGGGCCTGTGCCGCCGCGGCCTGGGCCTGCTGCTGCTGGTCCTTCTGGCTGGCCTGGGCGGCCTCCAGCTTGGCTTCCTGGGCGGTCAGGGCGGCCTGGTCGGCGGCGACGTTGCCGATGGCGGTGGCCTGGTACTGGGCGCGGGCGTCGGCGCTGGTGGCCGAGGTGGAGAACAGGGCGGTGATCTGGGTGGCCGACGCCCCGGACACGTAGGTGGCCACGGCGTCCCTGGCCAGCCGGGCCCTGACGGTGGCGATGTTGGCCTGGGTGGAGGCGATGCTGGCGGCGGTGTCGGCCAACTGGGCGTTCACCGTCTGCAGGGCCTGCTCGGCGGCGTCGTACTGCTGGCTCAGGGCCGCCGTCTGGGCCTGCTGGTGGGCGATGGTGGCCTCCAGGGAGGCCACCTGGCCCTTGGTGGCGTCGATCTGGGCCTGGCTGGGCACCGTGGTGGTGGTCGGAGTGGCTCCACTGGGGGCCACCCCGACCCACAGGCCGACCCCCAGGCCGGTCCACGGGACGACCAGCCCCAGGACGATCGCTGCGGCCCCGCCCGCCAGGGCAGGCGGAAGGAAGCGGCGCGTGCTCCGACAATTCACAGCAGCCACTTCGGCAACAGTAACCCCTGTAACCACAGAAGCCAAGGGCCGGAACATATTTCGGGACCTGCGGTTCGGTCCCGTCACGCCCGTTGATCGGCTGCCGGCGGCCGACCGGCCTCTAGGGTGCTTCCGTGGACGGCATCGTGGAGGTGGCCGGCGGCAGGGTGCGGGGGGTGGAGCGCGACGGGGTGTGGGCGTTCTCCGGTATCCCCTTCGCCGGTCCCCCGGTCGGCCCGCTGCGCTGGCGGCAGCCACAGGCCCCGGCGCCGTGGACCGGGGTCCGGTCGGCCGCCGAGTTCGGCCCCATCGCCCCCCAGACCCCCCCGATCCCCGGGGTGGCCATCCCCGGCGACCCGGTCGAGCAGGACGAGGACTGCCTGACCCTCAACGTGTGGACCCCGGCCCTGGACGGCGGCCGGCGGCCGGTGATGGTCTGGGTGCACGGCGGCGGGTTCACCACCGGCACCGGCGCCAGCCTGCTGTACCGCGGCGGCGACCTGGCCCGGCACGGCGACGTGGTGGTGGTCACCTTCAACTACCGGCTGGGCGCCCTCGGGTTCCTGGGGCACCCCGCCGTCGCCGACGGGGACGACGGGCAGGTCGGCAACTGGGGGCTGGCCGACCAGGTGGCCGCCCTGCACTGGGTCCGGCGGCACGTCGGGGCCTTCGGCGGCGACCCCGGCAACGTCACCCTGTTCGGGGAGTCCGCCGGCGGCATGAGCGTGTCGGCCCTGCTCGGGGCGCCGGCCGCCCGGGGGCTGTTCCACAAGGCCGTGGTGCAGAGCGGGCCGCCGTACACCCACTCCCTGGACCGGGCCCGGCGCGCCGCCGACGACCTGGGAACGCTGCTGGGCCTCCCCGAGGTCACCAGGGAGGGCCTGGACCGGGTCCCGGCCGACCAGTTGGTGGCCGCCACGGCGGAGCTGCAGAACCGGACCCCACGGCCCGGGGAGCTGCCGCTGCCGTTCCTGCCCGTGGTCGACGGCCGGTTCCTGCCCCGGCGGCCCGACGAGGCGGTGGCCGCCGGCGAGGCACCCCCGGTCCCGTTGCTGATCGGCACCACCAGGGACGAGCTCACCTTCTTCGTCCTCGGTGACCGCAGCACCCACGGCATGGACGACGACGGGTTGCTCCGCATGGTGGGCCGGTCCGCCCCCGACGTCTCCCCGGAGCGGGTGGTCGGCGCCTACCGCGCCGCCCGGTCCGCCCGTGGGGAGTCGGTGGCCCCGCTGGACCTGTGGGTGGCCGCCGGCACCGACCTGGTGTTCCGCTGGCCGTCCCTGCAGCTCGCCGCCGCCCACCGGGTCCGCCAGCCGGCCACGTTCGTGTACCTGTTCACCTGGGAGTCCCCGGCCTTCGGCGGGGTGCTCGGGTCCTGCCACGCCCTGGAGATCCCGTTCGTGTTCGGTTCCGTCCGTCGCCCGGCCGTCGGGGCCTTCACCGGCTCCGGCCCCGACGCCGACGCCCTGTCCGACCGGATGCAGCAGGCCTGGCTGTCCTTCGCCCGCGGCGCCGACCCCTCCCACGAGGGCATCGGGCTCTGGCCGGCCTGGGACCCCGACCGGAGGGCCACCATGGTGTTCGGCCACCACACCGAACTGGTCGACGCCCCGAGGGACCCCGAGCTGGCCGCCTGGGGACCGCTGTCACCGGCGGCCGGTCCGGACCCCGCCGATTGACCTGCTCGGGGGCGGCGGTCTCCGGGGGGACGTGGGTCTGAAACCGGCGACTTCCGGACGGTCTATCAAACGGGCTACTCGGGGAGCCCGAGACGCAGCTATTCGCCCTTCCGTTGCCGCCGCCGTCTCCGATCCTCCTCCCGGGCGGCCGCTGCGGTGCGTTCATCCGTCGAACGGAGCCCGTGACCCGGCGCCCTTTGCAATGGCTCCCCTGGACGACCGCGGCAGATCGTAGATCGCTGATTTCTGGCCAGGTCGATCCGATGGACTGTCGGTGGATCGGCGCCCTGCCCTGGGTACTGGAGCAGGGTGTTCGTCTTCCGAAGGGTCGTTCTGTAGAAGATGGACGTCGGCCGAGGCAAGGTGATCACGGTAAAGTACCTGGTAGAGGCACATGAATGTTTGGGGGTATCCACCAGGTAATTCGTCAGGCCAGGGGACGTAGCCCAATTGGCAGAGGCAGGGCGCTTAAACCGCCTCCAGTGAGGGTTCGAGTCCCTCCGTCCCTACTCCTCCGTCCCTGCTTGCAGGTGCGTCCCTACCTACTTGCAGGTGCGGTTTAGTGTGGCGCCCGGGCCACGATGGGCCAGCCGACCGGGTCGTTCCAGACGATCCCGTGCTCGGGGATGGGCCGGTCGAAGGGGGTGACGTCGACGAATCCCACCCGGCGGAGGCTGGTGAGGAGGTCGGGGAGGGACAGCAGCCGCATCTCCAGGGTGGCGCCCGGCCCGCCGTGGAAGACCAGGTTCTCGAACACCTGGATGGCCCCGGAGCGGGTCCGGTTGACGAGTACCGGGTCGCTGCCGAGGGTGACCAGGTCGTATTGGTACAGATCCGGGAAGTGCTCGTCGGTAGTCCCGTCTTCCTTCAGCGGGACCGTGAGGATCAACGTGCCTCCCGGTTTCAACATCCGCAAGAGGTTGGCCAACGCCTGTTCGTAGGGCGGCGCGACGTGCTCGAGGACGTCCGAAGAGATGACGAAGTCGCAGGAGCCCACCATGTCGTCGCCGAGCGGTGCCATCACGTCGAAATGTGGAGGCTCGTCGTAGAAGGTGTTCCGATAGGACAGTCGTTGGGCCAACGGGACGGCGTACCCTTCCCAGTCCGACATGCCGAGTCCGATGATCCCGTAGTCGGTGGGGAAGCGGTCGATCGGCAGTGACTCGCCGAACAGGGAAACCGACACCGCTGCCACCACGCTGCGCCACCGGACGGTGGAGTGGCAGGCCGAGCAGCTGTTGGTCTCCCGACCGAGATCGGCGCAGGCCACGGTGCTGGTCGCACCGCAGATATTGCAGACGAACCGCAGTTCGCCGGGATACTCGTCGCGGCGTGGCGACCTGCGGCGGATCAGGCGTCGGAGCAAGGTCGACCGGCTGGTGCTCACTGGATCCTCCCGGTTCGGCACGGTCGCTTCGCCGCCATTGATACCCGGTCGCCGGCGGAGCAACGTTATCGGCAGCGGAAGGGGCGGACCCCAAAAGTGTACCCAGGGCCCGGAACCCTGGTCAGCCGCCGGCCAACTGCCGGTTGAGGGTCACCAGGCCGGCGGCGCCGGCCTCGGCGCCACCTGTGGCGTTGTAGACGTCGCCGAGCTGGGTGAAGTCGTACACCTGCACGCCGGTGACAGTGGCCGGAGCGGTGGTCGCGATCGTGACCTGGTTGCCGACCGTGCCGCCGGGAAACGCCGACGCCGGGAACTGGACCTGGTAGGTCTGCGGGCCACCGCGCACCGTGACGGCCTGAGTCGGTGCGCCGGATATGCCCACCTGGAGAGTGGTCGACGAGTTGCCCGGGGAAGACGCGATGAGGCTGACCGTCACCGGGCTGCCCGAGGCGCCGTTCAGGGCACCGACATCGAAGGTTTGGGACACCGCCGAGCTGGCCTGCATGGCCAGGCTGCCACCGGACGTCGACGACGGGGTGACCTTCCCGGTGACCTTCCACCCGGCGGTGCCGAGACCGAAGGAGGAGTTGTAGATGGGGCTCTGCCGGTAGTCCCGGTAGGTCCACAGCGAGTAGCCCAGGGTGTACTTCTTCATGATCGGGGCGCTCTGGTCCAAGAAGGCGGGGACCTGTGTCTCGGGAAGGCCCTGGGATGTGGCCACCTGCGGGCTGTTGCTGACGATCTCGTACTCGAAGATGTACAGCGGTCGGCCGCCGGAGCGGGTGCGCATTGTGGACAGGGTGGTCCGCAACGCGGTGAGGGCGTCGGGGACGCTCTCCACCCGGTCGGTGGACGGGTCGCCCATGTACGGGTCGAAGTACATGCCGATGTAGGAGGTGCCGGGCAGCGTGAAGGTGTCGGCGTGGGAGTACATGCCGACCCGGTTGGTCCCTGTGAACAGGGCGTCGTCCTCCACCCGGGCCTCCAGGTTGAGGCCGGGGAACCGGGCGGCGGCCGGCACGAAGAACCGGTGCACCACCGCCCAGTCGTCGTACTGGTACATGAGCTTGAAGATCGGCTGCGTGTTCGGCGGGGTGGGCACCTGTGACCACCTGGTGAACCTCGTGCCGTACATCGAGGACACCTTGGCCAGCGAGTACCGCTGCTTCAGCCACGGCCGGAACCCGGTGTGGGTGGCCAGTTGCAGCCGGACCGACGGTGTGGTCGCCGGCTGGGCGGCGAACACCGGGTTGTAGAAGTCCTCCCAGGACAGCTCCGCCACCTTGACGTTGGGAAAGCCGCCGACCGCTTGATGGATCTTCGTGATGTAGGCCAGCCAGGCGTTGTACACGGTGGCTGTGGCGAACACCGATGTGAATCGGTTCGGGTCCTGAGGTGTCGGGTACACGTCCCCGGCATAGCTGAGCCGGAGCACGGCCTGGAGGTGCAGGCTGTTGGCCAGCGACACCAGGGAGGTCAACCGCTTGAAGGCGGCGGCGTTGTACCTGACCGGCTTGATGCCGGGCTGGAACTCTCCCCAGGGGATGGCCAGCTCGACGGCGTTGAACCCCTCCTGCTGCATCTGCGTGAACGTTGCCTTGGCCCCCGACAGGTTGCTGTTCCAGAAGTTCAGCGGGTCGGCCTCCCCGAAGTAGAAGGCCGCCAGCACCGGGTGGGCCTGGGTGGGCGCCTGGTACTGGCTGGACGCCCCTCCCGAGGCCACCGCCGCCCCGACGCCGACGCCGGAAGCCAGGACGGCCGCCCCGGCCGCCACCGCCAGCCAGCGGGAGCTGCTCCGGCGGCGGGGACGGGCGTGGGCACCCCGGCGGGCATGGGCACCGTGGGTACCGTGGCCACTGCGGGCACCGCGGCCACGGCGCGGCGAAGTGGGCGTCTGCAAGCTCTGGCTCCGAGGTGCTCTGGCTCCGGTTCGTGGACCGGGCGGCGGAGTACGGACCCGGCGAGCATACCGGGCCCCGCCGGGACGCCGGGGTCACCGGATGCCGGCCCCCCTCCGGCCCTGCCCCCTCCGGCCCTGCCCCCTCCGGCCCCTGCCGGCCCCGGCCCCCCGCTGGGCCCCCTGGCCTGCCGACGGGGTCAGCGCCGGTCGTCGTCCGGCGGCGGTTCGGCCACCCCCAGCTTGGTGAGGATCTGGCCGAGCACCAGCCGGACGCTGTCGGGGGAGAAGTGGCGGGCGATGGTGTCCCGGCCGGCCGCCGACAACTGTTCCCAGAGGGCCTGGTCGCCGTAGGCCTGGAGGATGGCCCGGGCGAGGCCGGCGGCGTCGTCGGCGATCAGGAGGCCGTCGCTGCGTCCCCGGCCGATGCCCTCGGCCCCGGTGGGGGTGGTGACGACCGGGACGCCGTAGGCCAGGCTCTCGCCGACCTTGCCCTTCATGCCGGCGCCGAACCGGAGGGGGGCGACGGACAGCCGGACCTGCCGGTAGACGTCGTCCATGGACGGCACCCAGCCGTGCAGCACGATCCCGGGGCCGGCCAGGGCGCGGACCTCGGCGTTGGGGTTGGCCCCCACCAGGTGCAGGGTGACCTCGGGGACGGCGGCCCGGACGACCGGCAGGATCTCGGTGGCCAGCCAACGGACCGCGTCGACGTTGGGGTGGTGGGTGAAGTTGCCGACGAACAGGATGCCGGCGCGGGGGGCGAACGGCGGCACCGCGGCCTCGGGCATCTGGCGGTGGATGTTGGGGACCACGGCCACCTGCAGGTCGGGCTCTTCGGCGAGCAGGGCGTCGCGTTCTTCGGGGGACACCGTCCAGGTCTGGTCGGTGAGGCGGGCCAGGCTGAGCTCCATGCCGTAGTGGAAGTCGGCGCTGCGCTGGGCGGCGGCGTCCCCCTCCACGGCGGCCCGGGCCCGCTCCCGGAGGTGGTGGAGGTCGACGGTGTCGTACACGATGGTGGTCTCCGGCACCAGGGAGCGGATCATGGGGTAGTTCGCCCAGGCCACCGTGGGCCGGGACAGCACCACCAGGGCCAGGGCGGGGCCGACGGCCTTCAGATAGGGGTCCAGGTCGCCGGGGCCGCCGAGGACCTCGATGCCCCGGGAGGCCAGGGCGTCGCGGTAGGCCGGCTCGACGACCCCGTCCTGGGGCACGAACGTGACCCCCAGCCCCAGGCTGTCCAGCAGCAGGAGGAGCTCGAACATGCGGCAGGAGCCGGAGTCCTGGTCCGGGGTGGGCACCTGGTGGTCCACCACCAGGGCCCGGCCGGCCGGCCGCCGCCAACTGGAAAGGCGGGGATCGGCCGGGGCCGGCTCGCCGTGGGCCGGCAGCACCGCCGCCCACTTGTCCAGGAACCGTTCCCGGTTGACCACCTGGTACCGCTTTAGGCCGGTGGTGACGTCGGTGCCGTGGCTGGCCCCCTCGACGTGGCAGACCACCGCGGCCGGTTGGTACACGACCCGGTACCCGCGGTCGCGGGCGGCGAAGCACAGGTCGGTGTCCTCGTAGTAGGCCGGCGAGAACCGGGTGTCCAGGCCGCCGAGCTCCGCCAGCAGGCTGCGCCGGACCAGGAGGCAGGCCCCGGAGCAGTAGTCCACGTCGCGGACGAAGTTGAACCGGGGGTCCTCGGGGTCCTGGTCCCGGCCGTAGTTGTGGCCGGACCCGTCCCGCCAGATGACCCCGCCGGCTTCCTGCAGCCGCCCGTCGGGGTACACCAGCTTGGCGCCCACCACCCCCACCGACGGGTCGGCCGCCGCGGTGGCCACCAGCGCGTCCAGCCAGCCCGGGCGGCAGACGGTGTCGTTGTTGAGCAGCACCACGTACCGGCCGCGGGCGGCGGCGATGCCGGCGTTGGCGGCCCCGACGAAGCCGGCGTTGTGGTCCAGCCGGACCACCCGCACCCCGGCCACCTCGGCCAGCCGCTGGGGGGTGTCGTCGGCAGATGCGTCGTCCACCACGACCACCTCGTAGCTGGCCGCGGGCCGGTCGGCGGCGATGGCGGCCAGGCAGTCCGCGGTCATCGGCCACTGGCCGTGCACCGGGACCACGATGGTCACGTCGGGGTCGGCGGCGGTGGGCAGGGCCAACGGCGCCGGCACGACGGCCTCGACGGCCGGAGCCGGCGGGGGACCGGCGGCGGGGGCCACCCGGGCCGGGGAGCCCAGCAGCCGGCGGCCGGCCGAGACGGCCCGCTGGTAGAGCCGCCGCCGCAGCGTGCCCTGCGGCGCGACCCGTTCCACCCACCGCCGGTACCGGGACTGCAGGCGGACCAGGGCGGCATCCTCCAGGGCGAGGTAGCGGGACCGCCACTCGTCGGCGTCGGCCTGGGCACGCCGGACCTCGTCGGTCGGATCCCCTTGCAAGGTTTCCACCGTTCCTCTCCCGTCCGGCCCGCTGGCGTCCGGCGCCACCATGGCCCTACTTGTGCGTGGCCACGGGGGCCCAGGCCCCGTGCGGGATCAGTTTTCCAGATCGGCGGCCACCAACCGGCACAATCCCGATCGGCGCGATCCGGCACCGGCCACCGACCGTTCACTGCCGTGCACGACCCTGCCGGTGAGCCCGCAGAGATCGACGTCCGGGTCCTCGGCCCGGTGGAGGTGGCCGGCACGGCGCGGCCGTTCAGCCGGGCCGGGTCGCTGGAGCTGGTGGTGTACCTGGCCATGCACCGCCGCGGGGTCACCACCGAACGGTGGTCGGCGGCGCTGTGGCCGGAGCGGTGCCCGGCGGCGTCCACGCTGCACTCCACCGTGTCGGCGGCCCGCCGGGCCCTGGGCCGGTCGGCGGCCGGGGCGGACCACCTGCCGCGCTGGCAGGGGTTGTTGCGGCTGGGCCCCGGCGTCGGTTGCGACCAGGACCGGTTGGCCGCCCTGGCCGGGTCCGCCGATCCGGGTGCATGGGGGGCCGGCCTGGCCCTGGTCAGGGGGCGGCCGTTCGAGGACCTGCGCTGGGCCGACTGGACCGTCCTGGAAGGCCACGCCGCGGCCGTCGAGGAGGCGGTGGTCCGGCTGGCCGTCCGGCTGGCCGAGCACCACCTCCGTCGCGGCGACGGGGCCGGTGCCGAATGGGCGGCCCGCCGCGGCTTGCGGGCCAGCCCCTACGACGAGCGGCTGTACCGGCTGCTGCTGCTGGCGGCCGACCAGCAGGGAAACCCCGCCGGCGTCGAGGCGGCCATGGCCGATCTGGTGGGCCTGCTGGGTGGGACCGCCCACGCCGACGGCCGGCCGGGCCGCCCAGGCCGGCCGGGTCGGCCGCTGGCAATGGCCGACGCGGCCAGGTGGGCGCACCCCCGGACCGTCGAGCTGTACCGGGCGCTCACCCGGGACCGGCCGCCGCCGTCGGTCCCTCCGGCAGGCTGTAGGGTTTCCTCCCGCCATGGCTAGGACCAACTCCGGGAAGTGGGTCGCCCGCGCTGCCGCCACCGGCGGTGGCCGGACCTACCGCGGCCAGCGTCCGGTCAACTGGTACGCAGCCCTGGTCATCATCGTGGTCCTCGGCGTCGCGTCGGTGGTGTTCGCCAACTACGAGTACCGGCACCCGGCGGCGGCGGCCAACAAGGTGCAGCCCACCAAGGGCACCACCTGGTACGCCGGCCTGGCCTTCTACGTCTGCGGCGCCCAGTTGCCGTCGGTGCCGTCCAACGCGGCGTCCACAACGTCGAAGCAGAGCTTCTACACCACCGGCGACGGGGTCATCACCGTCGCCCCGAAGACGACAGCGGTGGCTGGGGACAACGCGGTGCTGGGCAAGTTCGTGTCCGGCTACCCCGGCATGGCCATCGGCACCACGGCGATCAAGGTGCCGTCCGCCACAACCGCCACAACCACGACCACCACCACGACGGCGGCCAAGGGGAAGTCGTCCACCAAGTCGACCACCTACAAGAACGGGGACACCTGCCCCGCCGGCACCCCGGACGCCGGCAAGAAGGGCAAGGTCCAGGTGGTCTACTGGGCCAACGCCCTGGCCGCCAAGGGGAAGGCCGTCACCGTCCAGGGTGACCCGTCCGAGCTGAAGTTCACCCAGAACCAGCTCATCACCGTCGGGTTCGTCCCAGCCGGCACCACGCTGCCGAAGCCCAACGGCACAGTGGTGAAGGCGCTGCTCGGCGCCACCACCGGCACGGCCACCACCACCACGACGGCTCCGACAGCCAGCTCGACCACGACCACCACAGCGTCGGCCACCACCACGACGGCGGCCGGCACAACCACGACCACGACGGCGGCCGGCACAACGACCACCACCAGCACGACGGCCGCCAAGCCTTCGCAATAGTGCAGGCCGTCGTCCTCGTCGGCGGGGAGGGCACCCGCCTGCGACCCCTCACGCTGTCGACCCCGAAGCAGATGCTGCCGATCCTGGAGCAGCCCATGATCGAACGGGTCCTCGGCCACCTGGCGGGGCACGGCATCGATGAAGCGGTGCTGTCCCTGGGGTACCTCCCCGACGCGTTCATGACGGCCTACCCGGACGGGGTGGCCGCCGGGGTGCGGCTGTCCTACGCGGTGGAGCCGGAGCCGCTGGACACCGCCGGGGCGGTGCGGTTCGCCGCGGACCACGCCGGGATCGACGGGACCTTCGTGGTGGTCAACGGGGACGTGCTGACCGACATGGACGTGTCGGCCCTGGTGGCCTTCCACCGGGACCGTGGGGCCGAGGGCACCATCGCCCTGCACCCGGTGGCCGATCCGTCGGCCTTCGGGGTGGTGCCCACCGACGCCGACGGCCGGGTGACGGCGTTCGTGGAGAAGCCGCCGCGGGACGAGGCGCCGACCAACCTGATCAACGCCGGCACCTACGTGCTGGAGGCGTCGGTGCTGCGCCGCATCCCGGCCGGCCGGCGGGTGTCCATCGAGCGGGAGACGTTCCCGACCATGGTCCGGGACCGGGAACTGTTCGCCCTGGCCGACGAGGCGTACTGGCTGGACACCGGCACCCCGGCGGCCTACCTGCAGGCGCACCGGGACCTGATGGAGGGGCGCCGTGCCCTGCCGCCCGCGCCGGGGGCCCGGCAGGTGGACCAGGGGTACTGGGTCGTCGGCTCCCCGGTGGTGCACGGTTCGGTGACCGGGCCCAGCCTGCTGGCCGACGGCGCCCGGGTGGCCGCCGGGGCCCGGGTGGAGCGGTCGGCCCTCGGCCCCGGCGCCGTCGTCGAAGCCGGGTCCGTGGTGGTCGACTCGGTGCTGCTCGCCGGCGCCCGGGTGGCCGCCGATTCGACGGTGTCCGGGTCGGTGCTCGGCCCGCGTTCGACCGTCGGGGAGCGTTGCGACGTCCGCCCCATCACGGTGCTCGGGTCCGGTGCGGTGGTGGCCTCCGGCACCGTGGTGGACGGGGAGCGGGTCCCCGGCTGAGCTGGGGACGGACCGGGCGACCGAGGGAGGAGGGCGTGCCATGCGGACGATGGTGACCGGGGGGGCCGGGTTCATCGGGTCGACGCTGGTCGACCGGCTGCTGGCCGAGGGCCACCAGGTCGACGTGGTGGACGACCTGTCGTCGGGGTCGCTGGCCAACCTGGCCGAGGCCCGGGCGGCCGCCGGCGGGGCGCTGACCATCCACCAGTTGGACATCCGGCTCCCCGAGCTGGTCGACCTGATCGGCCACCGCCGGCCCGAGGTGGTGTTCCACCTGGCCGCCCAGGCCGACGTGCGGGTGTCGGTGGCCCGGCCGGTGTTCGACGCCGAGGTCAACGTCATCGGCAGCCTCAACGTCCTCGAGGGCGCCCGTCTCGCCGGGGCGTCCCGAGTGGTGTTCGCGGCCAGCGGCGGCACCCTGTACGGGGACCCCGACCCCGGCGACCTGCCGCTGCGCGAGGCCCAGCCCCACCGGCCGCTGTCGCCGTACGGGGTGTCCAAGAAGGCGGTCCTCGACTACCTGGTGGCCTACCGCGAGCTGCACTCCCTGGAGTTCTGCGCCCTGGCCCTGGCCAACGTCTACGGGCCCCGCCAGGACCCGCACGGCGAGGCCGGGGTGGTGGCCATCTTCGCCCAGCACCTGGTCGACGGCGAGCCGGTGACCATCTTCGGGGACGGGGAGCAGACCCGCGACTTCGTCTACGTCGACGACGTCGTCGACGGCTTCGTCCGGGCCGCCACCCGCGGCGGCGGCCTGGTCTGCAACATCGGTACCGGCCGGGAGACGTCCGTGAACGGCCTCTACCGGGCCATGGCCGCCGAGGCCGGCGTGGACGCCGAGCCCCGGTACGCCCCGCTCCGCCCCGGCGAGGTGCTCCGCAGCAGCCTCGACGTGGAGCGAGCCCGCATCCAGTTGGGCTGGACCCCGTGGACCGAGCTGGGCGACGGGGCCCGGGCGGTGCTCGACTTCGTCCGCCGCCGCACCGACCGGGCGTAGCCCGTCCCCCCTGCGGCCATCTCGACGGTGAGAGGGACCGAGAGGGGAGGACGGACCGAGAGGGGGGGACGGGGAGAGGGCCGGCAGTTCACTCCATTCCAACTGACGGCGAATCGACAGAGGTCCAGGTCGGCGGGCTGAACGTTCGTCGCTGGCCGACCGCATCGGCACTGTCAGCCGACCAGTCCACCAGTCGACCAGCCCGTCAGCGGAACAGGTCCCCGGCCCGCCGGACCACCTCGTCGGCCACCGATCCGTCCCGCAGCCAGGCTGCCGGCACCCCTCGGACGACGGCGGCCGGCACGTTCCGGTCCTTGCCCATCACCAGCTCGGCGGCGGCGGCGATCTCGTCGGCCACGCACACCTCGGTGGCCACCAGCTCCCGGCCGCCGGCGTCGGTGGTCCCCCGGAGGTCCACGACCCCGGCCACCCCGGCGCAGCCGATGGCGACGTCGGTGACCCCCTGCCGCCAGGCCCGGCCGAAGGTGTCGGAGATCACCACCCCGACGTCGACCCCCGCCGCCCGCCGCAGCCCCGCCCGGAGCCGCCGGGCCGACCGGTCCGGGTCCACCGGCAGCAGGGCCGCGGTGCCGTCGGCCACGTTGGACAGGTCCACCCCGGCGTTGGCGCACACGAACCCGTGGGCGGTCTCGGTGATGAGTAGGTCACCACGGCGTCGCAGCACCCGGACGGCCTCGCCCTCCACCAGCCGCACCTTGGCCGCCGGGTCACCGGCGTCGACCGGCACGATCCGGCCCTCCGCCTTCGACACCACCTTCTGGGTGACCACCAGCACGTCCCCGTTGGCCAGGCCGCCCGCGCCCGGCGACCCAGCCCCGGCTCCAGGTGCGGCGATGGCCGACAGCAGCACCCCGACCAGGTCGTCACCCGGCACGATCTCGCCGACGCCGGTCACCGGCAGGACGGTCAGGCCGGCGGTCTGGTCGAGCGGCATGGCGCCCCACCCTACGCCGGCCACCGGTACGCTCCCCGCGTCATGAGGGCACTGGACGCCGTGGCCGGCTGGCCGGTCGGCGCGGCGGCGGCCGGGGTGGTCCACCGCCCGCCACCAGCCGCCGGGCCGCAGCCCGCCGGGCCACCAGCCGGCGGGCCGCAGCCGGTGGCCACCACCGGCGACGTCGACCGGCCGTTCCGGTGGGCGTCGGTCACCAAGCTCTGCACGGCGCTGGCGGTGCTGGTCGCCGTCGAGGAGGGCACCGTAGCCCTCGACGACCCGGCCGGCCCTCCGGGATCGACGGTGGCCCACCTGCTGGCCCACGCCTCCGGGCTGGCCCCGTCCGGGGACCTGGTGCTGGCCGCCCCGGGGCGGCGACGGATCTACTCCAACGCCGGGTTCGACGTGGTCGGGCAGATGCTGGCCGACCGGTCCGGGCTGCCGTTCGTGACATACCTCCGTGACGCCGTCCTGGACCCCCTGGGCATGGGGGGAACCAGGATGGCGCCGGACGGGTCGCCGGGGTCCGGCCTGGTCGGCACCGTCCGGGACCTGCTGGCCCTGGGCGGCCAGTTGCTGGCCCCGACCCTGGTGGACCCGGCCACCCTGGGGGCGGCCACCGCGGTGGCCTTCCCGGGGCTGGCCGGGGTGCTGCCCGGCTTCGGCCGCCAGGACCCCTGCGACTGGGGGCTGGGGTTCGAGATCCGGGACGGGAAGCGGCCGCACTGGACCGGCGCGGCCAACAGCCCGGCCACCTTCGGCCACTTCGGCCAGGCCGGCGGGTTCCTTTGGGTGGACCCGGAGGCCGGGCTGGCCTGTGCCGCGCTGAGCGACCGGGACTTCGGGCCCTGGGCGGCCGAGGCCTGGCCGGCCCTGTCCGACGCCGTGCTGGCCGAGGCCGGAGCCGGAGCCGGGGGCGGGGCATCCGGCTGACCGGCCCTGTTACCATCGCAGCGCCGATGTGACGGTCCGTCAGATTCCAGAGGAGGAGCAACGGATGAGCCCGATCAGGAACCTGGGGGAGCCGGACCCGGACCGGGGGACGGCGGTGGAGTACCTGTCGCCGAACCGGTTCGCCGGCAAGGTGGCGGTGGTCACCGGGGCCGGATCGGGCATCGGCCGGGCCACGGCCCGACGGTTGGCCGCCGAGGGCGCGGCGGTGGCCGCCCTGGACATCGCGGAGGACGCGGTGAAGTCGGTGGCGGCCGAGATCGCCGACGCCACCGCGGCCGCCCCGGAGTGGGCGTCCGGCGGCCGGGCGGTGCCGATCCGCTGCGACGTCACCGACGAGGCGTCGGTCAACGACGCCATCGCCCAGGCCACCGCCGAGCTGGGGCCGATCACCGTGGTGTGCAACGTGGCCGGCATCGGCCGGTTCGCCCACACCGTCGACCAGTCCCTGGAGGGCTGGCAGCAGATCCTGGCCGTCAACCTCACCGGCACCTTCCTGGTCATCCGGGCCGCCCTGCCCAGCCTGCTGGAGCACGGCGGGTCCATCACCAACGTGGTGTCCACCGCCGGGGTGATGGGCCAGGCCTACGCCGCCGCCTACAGCGCCTCCAAGGGCGGGGTCGGCATGATGGTCAAGGCCCTGGCGGTCGAGTACGTCGACAAGGGCGTCCGGGTCAACGGGGTCGCGCCCGGCGGGGTGGACACCCCGCTGGTCTGGGAGTTCGGCTTCCCGGAGGGGGCCGACCCGAAGCAGGCCGAGCGCATGATGACCCCGATGGGCTTCTGCACCCCGGCCGAGGTGGCCTCCGCCATCGCCTACCTGGCCTCGGACGAGGCCGGCTACGTGTCCGGCGCCATCCTGTCCGTCGACGGCGCCCTCAGCGCCTGACCCCGGCACCCAACACCAACACCGGCGCCCGGCGCCTGACCCCGGCACCCGCACCTGACGCCCGGGGCCGGACACCGGTGCCCCGCACCCGGCGCCCGGCGCCGGACACCGGCACCGGCGCCCGGGGCACCGGCACCTGGCCGCCGGGACCCGGCCGTTGTGCCAGGCTCGACGGAATGCCGACGGACCCCGCAGCGGCCGAGACGCCCCCCGGTGCGCCCGGTCCGCCTGGTGCGCCCAGCGGAGCGGTCCTGGCGGTGGCGCTGGACGCCACCCCGCTGCTCGGCCGGCCCACCGGGGTCGGGGCCTTCTGTGCCGGCGCCCTGGGCGCCCTGGCCGATCGGCGGGACCTGTCGGTGTCGGCGTTCGCGGTTAGCTGGCGCCGGCGCCGGCTGATCGGCCAGTTGGTGCCGGCCGGGGTGCGGGTGGCCCAGCGGGCCATGCCGGCACGGCCCCTGCACCGGTCCTGGGCCAGGACGGAGCAGCCGCCGCTGGAGTGGTTCGTCGGCCCGGTCGACGTGGTGCACGGCACCAACTTCGTGGTGCCCCCCACCCGGCGGGCCGCCCGGGTGATGACGGTGCACGACCTCACCACGGTGCGGTTCCCGGAGCTGTGCGACGGGCCGACCCTGGCCTATCCGGACCTGATCCGGCGGGCCCTGCGCCGCGGCGCCTGGGTGCACACCCCGTCGGCCTTCGTGGCCGCCGAGGTGGTCGACACCTTCGGTGCGGACCCGGACCGGGTGCGGGCGGTGCACTCCGGGGTGCCGCCGTTGCCACCGCCGGCCGACGGGGTCGCCGGCCGGTACCTGCCGGCGGGCACCGGCCGGTACGTGCTGGCCGTCGGCACCGCGGAGCCCCGCAAGGACCTGCCGGGGCTGGTCCGGGCCTTCGACGAGGTGGCTGCCGACCGGCCGGACCTGGCCCTGGTGCTGGCCGGGCCGGACGGGTGGGGCGCCCAGGCCCTGGCCGAGGCGGTCGACGGGGCCGCGGCCCGGGCCCGCATCGTGCGGACCGGCTGGCTGGACGACGCCGCGCTGTCCGGCCTGCTGCACGGGGCCGCGGTGCTGGCGTACCCGTCGGTGTACGAGGGGTTCGGGTTCCCCCCCCTCCAGGCCATGGCGGCCGGGGTGCCGGTGGTGGCCAGCCGGGCCGGGGCCCTGCCGGAGGTGCTCGGCGACGCCGCCGTGCTGGTGGACGTCGGCGACCACCACGGCCTGGCCGCCGCCCTGGCGACGGTGCTGGACGACGCCGACCGGGCCGCCGCCGCGGTGGCCGCCGGCCGGGACCGGGCCGGCCGGTTCAACTGGGCGGCCTGCGCGGCCGGCCTGGACGCCCTCTACCACGACGCCCACCGGGCCGCCGGGGAGGGGCGGTGACCGCGCCGGTGCTGCTGGTGGTGGAGCAGCTCCGCCGGGAGGTGCCGGGGGGCATCGGCCGGTACGCGTCCGCCCTGCTGGACGGCCTGGTCGCCCTGGGCGCGACGCCGGGGGCGGCGCTGCCGGAGGTGTCGTTGCTGGCCAGCCGGCCACCGGCCGGCATCCCGGACCCGCTGGAGCGGTGGGGGATGCCGGTGCGGACGTCCCTTCTCCCCGGCCCGGTGCTGACCAGGGGCTGGGACCGCGGGCTGGTGCGGGCCCCCGGCGGGTTCGGGGTGGTCCACGCCGTCTCCACCGCGGCCCCCCCGGTCCGCCGGTCCGGCCGGCGGCGGCAGGTGCTGGTGGTGACGGTGCACGACACCGTCTGGCGGCGGTTCCCGGAGGCCACCACCCGGAGAGGGCGCCGCTGGCACGAGGCCGCCCTGCGAAGGGCGCTGCGCCACGCCGACGTCCTGCTGGTCCCGTCACCGGAGGCCGCCGGGGAGCTCCGGGTGGCCGGGGCGGCGGACCGCCGGGTGTCGGTGCTCCGGTGGGGCACCGACCACCTGCCCTCCCCGGACCGGGCCGGCGCCGACGCCCTGCTGCACCGGCTGGGGGTGCACGGCCCGTACCTGCTGACGGCCAGCACCCGGGAGCCGCGGAAGAACCTGCACCGCCTGGTGGCCGGCTACCGGCTGGCCCGGCGGTCGCTCCCCGAGCCCTGGCCGCTGGTGGTGGTCGGGCCGCCGGGATGGGGGGACGCCGCCCTCGGCCCCGACGGCAGCCCCGGCAGCCCGCCGCCGGAGGGGGTGGTGGCGGCCGGCCTGGTCACCGACGAGGTGCTGGCCGCCCTCTACGACGGGGCCCGGGCCTTCGCCTACGTGCCCCTGGCCGAGGGGTACGGCCTGCCGCCCCTGGAGGCCATGACCTTCGGGGTGCCCGTGGTGGCCAGCACCGGGGTGCCCAGCGTGGTGTCCCACGCCGCCGCCCCGTCCGCCCTACGGGTGGACCCGATGGACGTCGACGCCATCGCCGACGCCCTGGTCGCCGCGGCCGTGGACGACGCCCTGCGGGCCACCCTGGCCGCCCGCGGCCGGGCCCTGGTGGCCGGCCGGACCTGGCGGCAGGCCGCCCGGTGGCACGCCGACCTCTGGAAGGCCCTGGCGTGACCGGGCCGGAGCGGACCGGGGGGGCAGAGCGGACCGGGGGGGTAGGGCGGACCGGGGGGGTACGGCCCGACCCGCTGCCGGTGTCGCTGGACGTCAGCGCCGTGCCGGCCTCCCCGGCCGGCGCCGGGCGGTACACCCTGGAGCTGGCCACCGCCCTGGCCGGCCACCCGGAGGTGGCGCTCACCCTGGTGGCCCGCCGGCACGACGCCGCCCGCTGGGAGGCCCTCGCCGGGGCGCCCGGGGCCACGGTGGTGCCGGTGGCGCCGGGCCCCCGGCCGCTGCGGCTGGGGTGGGAGCAGTTGGGGCTGCCCGGGGTGCTCCGCCGGTCGGGGGTGGCGGTGCACCACGGCCCGCACTACACCATGCCGGAGCGGGCGTCGGTGCCGGTGGTGGTGACGGTGCACGACTGCACCTTCTTCGACCACCCCGAATGGCACGAGCGGTCGAAGGTGCTGCTGTTCCGGCGGGCCATCAAGGTGGCGGCGCGCCGGGCGGCGGTGATCGTGTGCGTCAGCGCCACCACCGCGGCGCGGCTGGCGGAGGTCTGCCCGGTGTCGGCCCCGGTGGTGGTGGCCCCCCACGGGGTGGACCACGCCCGGTTCACCCCCCGGGAGCCGTCGCCCGGCGCGGACCGGGCGGCGGTGGCCGCGCTGGGCCTGGACCCGGACCGGCCGATGGTGGTGTTCGTCGGCACCATCGAGCCACGCAAGAACGTGCCGGCCCTGGTGCGGGCGTTCGAGCAGGTGGCCGACGCCCACCCCGACGCCGTCCTGGTGCTGGCCGGCCAGCGGGGGTGGGGGGCGGACGAGGTGGAGCGGGCCGAGATGGCGGCCGAGCGGCACCGGGACCGGATCGTCCGGACCGGGTACGTGCCGGACGGCGCGGTGCCGGCCCTGCTGCGGACCGCCGCGGTGGTGGCCTACCCGTCGCTGGCCGAGGGGTACGGGCTGCCCGCCCTGGAGGCCCTGGCCTGCGGGGCGCCGCTGGTCACGACCTCGGGGACGGCCATGGCGGAGCTGGCGGACGGCGCCGCGGTGCTGGTCGCGCCGGGGGACACCGCCGACCTGGCCTCGGCCATCGACGGCGTCCTGTCCGACGACGGTGGGGGCGGCACCGCCGACCGGCGGCGGCGGGGGCTGGAGGTGGCGGCCGCCCGGACCTGGGAGGCCAGCGCGCAACGGCACCTCCAGGCCTACCGTCGGGCCGCCCGGTAGGGTGCTGGGGTGCGCGCACTGATCACCGGCGGACGAGGGTTCGTCGGCAACTGGTTGGCCGCCCACCTGCGTGACCGGGGGGACGACGTGGTGGCCATCGACCTGGAGACCGACGTGGCCGACCAGGCCGCCCTGGACCCGGTGGTGGCCGCCGCCGCCCCCGACGCCATCTACCACCTGGCCGCCCGGACCCACGTGGGGGAGTCCTGGCAGCAGCCGGCGGAGGTGCTGCGGGTCAACGTCCTCGGCACCGCGGCCGTGCTGGCCGCCGCCCGGCAACTGCCGACGGCGCCGACGGTGCTGGTGGTCAGCTCCGCCGAGGTGTACGGGGTGGTGACCCCCGGCGACCTGCCCCTGACCGAGGACTCCCCGGTGGCCCCGGCCACGCCGTACGCGGCCAGCAAGGCCGCGGCGGAGCAGGTGGCCCTGCAGGCCTGGCGCGGGTACGGCCAGCCGGTGCTCGTGGTCCGGCCGTTCAACCACGTCGGCCCCGGCCAGGCCCCCACCTTCGCCGTCTCTGCCCTGGCCCGCCGGATCGTCGACGCCCGCCGGACCGGGGCCACCGAGATGGCGGTCGGCACCCTGACGACCCGGCGCGACTTCACCGACGTCCGCGACGTGGTGCAGGGCTACCGGCTACTGGTGCAGCGCGGCGTCCCCGGGACCGTCTACAACGTCTGCTCCGGCCAGGACATCCCCATCTCGGACATCGCCGCCCGCCTCCTCGCGCTGGCCGGGGCCGACATCCGGCTGGTCACCGATCCGGACCTGGTCCGTCCGGTGGACGTGCCGGTGCTCCGCGGCGACCCCTCCCGGCTGGAGGCCGCCACCGGCTGGAAGCCGGCCATCCCCCTCGACGACACCCTGCGGGACGTCCTCGACTACTGGGCGTCCCAGCCGGCGTCGGCCTGACGCCCGGCCTGGCTCAGGCCACCGCGCCCACGGCGTCCCGGATCTGGACCCGGACCACCCTGACCTGCTGGCGGGCCCTCTGGGACAGGTCCCGGGCCGCCGGCGGCAGTTGCTCCTCCAGGGGCACCAGGGCCGACTCGACCCGCTGCGACGCCACCTCCACCACGCCGTCGAGCCGCCGCACGCCGGCGGACAGGGCAGAGCGGACGCCGGGCACCCCGGCGGACAGGGCAGAGCGGACGCCGGACAGCCGCTGCTCCACGGCCGGGGCCTCCGCGGCCAGCCGTCGCTGGAGGTCACGCCGCTCCACCTGGGCCCGCTGGAACCCGAGGACGCCCAGGCCGACCACCACGTAGGCGGCGTCCCGGGCCCGTCCGGCCACTTCGTTGGTGAGGTCGTTCACGTCCGGCATCGCCGGCCTCCTTCGTGGAATGTCGTGGGCGTTCTGACAACCACAGTATATCTACAGTTAAACATTTGCAAGCATTCTTTCGGGCCGGAAGCCCGGGCCGGCGGGCACCGCGGGGTATAGCCTCGCCTTCCTGATGGACGCCCAACTGGTGGACGCCCGCGCTCCGGCGGTGGTGGCGGTGGTGGCGACCAGCGATCCGGGGCCCTGGTTCGACGAGACCCTGGCCGCCCTGGCGGCGCAGGACTACCAGGAACTTTCCGTGCTGGTGCTGTCGTCCGGCACCGACGACCCGACGGCCCGGATCGCCCGGGTGCTGCCGGACGCCTACGTCCGGCACGCCGAGGGCCGCCGGAGCTTCGGCGAGACCGTCAACCAGGTGCTGGGCATGGTGGAGGGGGCGGCGTTCTTCCTGCTCTGCCACGACGACTGCGCCCCGGCCCCCGACGCGGTGCACGTCTTGGTGGAGGAGTCCTACCGGTCCAACGCCGGGGTGGTCTGCCCCAAGATGGTCCGCTGGGACGACCCGTCGGTCCTGCTGCACGTCGGCATGAACGCCGACAAGACCGGCGCGGTGGTCGAACGGGTCCAGGCCGGCGAGGTCGACCACGGCCAGCACGACGCGGTCCGCGACGTGTTCGTGGCCCCCGGCGGCTTCACCCTGGTCCGGGCCGACCTGTTCGCGGAGCTGGGCGGCTACGACGCCGGCATCCCGGCCATGGGGGAGGACCTGGACCTGTCCTGGCGGGCCCAGGTCGCCGGGGCCCGGGTGGTCGTCGCCCCCGACGCCCGGGTGCGCCACCTGGAGGCCATGGCCGGGGAGCTCCGGCCGCCGCCCCCCCCGGGCGAGCCGCTGCAGGTGCTGCAGCGCCGCCACGAGCTGCGGGCGGTGTTGAAGTGCTACACCCTGTTCCACCTGGTCCGGGTGGTCCCGCAGGCGGCGCTCCTGGCCGCCGGCGAGCTGGTGGTGGCCCTGGTGGTGGCCGACCGGACCAGGGCCCGGGCGGTGGCGGCCGCCTGGTGGTGGAACCTGCGGCGGCTCGGCGAGCTGCGGCAGATGCGCCAGCAGGTCCGGGCGCACCGGGTGCTCCCGGACCGGGAGGTCCGGCGGCTGCAGGTGCGGGGCAGCACCCGGCTGTCCACCTACCTGTCCCGGCTGGCCCACCAGGGGTTCGACGTCGCCCACGGCCGCCTCCCGGCGACCGGGGAAGCGGAGCCGGCCGACGACGAGCCGGTGCTCACCGGCAGCGTCGGCCTGGCGTTCTCCGAGGACACCGACTTCGACGACCTGGACGACCTCGGCCACCGGTCCGGCCGGGACCGGTTCGGCCGCCGTCGCCGCCGTCCGGTGCTGACGTCCCGCCGGTCCCGGCTGGTGGTGTGGGTGCTGGCGGCCGTGGTGCTGATCGTGGGCACCCGTGACCTGGTGGCCGGGGGGCTGCCGCTGGTGGGGCAGTTCCTGCCCCTGCTCGGCTGGTCCGGCACCTGGCACCACCTGCTGGCCGGCTGGCAGTCGCCGGGGGTGGGCACCACGGCGCCGGCCAGCCCGGCGTTCGGGGTCCTCGGCGTGCTCGGCACCGTGCTGTTCGGCGGCATGGGCCTGCTGCAGAAGGTGCTGGTCCTGGGCTGCGTCCCGGTCGGCGCCTGGGGGGTGTCCCGGCTGCTGAAGCCCCTGGCCTCCCCCCGGGCCCGCATCATCGCCGCCGTCGCCTACCTCGGGCTGGCCCTGCCGTACGACGCCCTGGCCCGGGGGCGGTGGGACGGGCTGGTGGCCTATGCCGCCGTGCCCTGGGTCCTGGCCCGGCTGGCCCGGGCGTCCCGCCTGGAACCGTTCGCCCCACCGCCCGCCACCGCCGGCTGGCGGGGGACCGTCGCCGGCCAGGTGGTGGCCCTGGGGGTGCTGGAGGGGGTGGCCGTGGCCTTCGCCCCGGCCGTCGCGGTGGTGGTGGTGCTCTGCGGGGCCGGGATGGTGGCGGGGTCCCTGCTCGTCGGCCAGCGCGGCGTCACTTTGCGGGCCCTGTGGGTGGCGCTGGGGTCCACGGTGGTGGCCGCGGTGCTGTCGGCGCCGTGGGTGGTCGGCACCGTGCTGGCCGGCCGGTCCGCCGTGTCGGTGTTCGGGCTGGCCGGCTCGCCGTCGTCGGCCCCGGGATGGTCCGAGCTGCTGCGCTTCGACGTCGGTCCCACCGGCGGCTCCGCCCTGAGCTGGCTACTGCTGGCCGCCGCCCTGGTCCCGCTGCTGCTGGCCCGTCGGGAACGGCTGGCCTGGGCCGGCCGGCTCTGGGTGGTGGCCTGCGCCAGTTGGGTGCTGGCCATGGTGGTGGCCCGGGGGTGGACGGCGCCGTTCGCCCCGTCGGTCGACGTGCTGCTGGCCCCGGCCGCGGTCGCCGTGGCCTGCGGGGTCGGCCTGGCCGTGGCCGCCCTGGAGGTCGACCTGTCCGGCTACCGGTTCGGTTGGCGGCAGCTCCTGGCCGCCGCCGGGGTCATGGCGGCGGCGGTCGGCCTGCTGCCGGTGGTGGCCGCCGCCGGGGACGGCCGCTGGGGGCTGCCGGCCAGCGGCTACGGCGACGCCCTGTCGTTCCTGTCCCCGGCTGGCACGACCCCGACGGCTTCCTACCGGGTGTTGTGGCTGGGGGACCCCCGGGCGTTGCCCACCGGGGGTTGGTCCATGTCGCCGGGCCTGGCCTACGCCACCTCGGAGAGCGGGGTGGCCGACGCCGTCGACCTGTGGTCGCCGGCGTCGGCGGGCCCGGCGTCGCAGTTGGCCGACGCGGTGCAGTTGGCCCGGAAGGGCCGGACCACGGAGCTGGGGCAGCTCCTGGCCCCGGCGGCCGTGCGGTACGTGGTGGTGGTCGACACCGTGGCCCCGGTCATCGACGGGATGCAGCGGCCGCAGGCGTTCCCGGCCCCGGCCGACCTGGTCGTCGCCCTGATGGACCAGGGCGACCTGCTGCCGGTGCCCAGCAGCGGCAGCGGGTACACCGTGTTCGAGAACACCGCGTACGTGCCGGAGCGGGCGCAACGGTCCGGGCAGCCGGTGGCGGCGGCCGGGCGGTGGCCGTCGACGGCCGACGTGTCCGGGTGGCACCCCGCCCTGCCGGGGGTGCCGGGGTCGTCGTCGTACGCCGGGCCGGTCGGGGCCGGGACCACCTACGCCGCCTACGCCCCGGCCGGTCGGTGGCACCTGGCGGTCGACGGCCGGGCGGTGCCGCAGTCGGCCGCCTTCGGGTGGGCCGCCCAGTACGGCGGGACCCCGGCCGGCCGGGCCACCCTCGCCTTCGACGGCTCCGTGCTGCCGACCGTCGGGGGGGTGCTGGAGCTGCTGCTGTGGGTGGCCGTGGCCGGCGCCCTGCTGGGCCGCCGCCGGTGGCTGGACTGGTGGTGGGGGCCGCTCCTGCACCGGTTCCGGCACCGCCGGGCCGGCCGGCGCCGCCACGGGGCGGCGGCCCCGTGACGCCGGCTCCCCGCCACGGCCGTGGCCGTCCGGCCCGGCCCGGCGCCGACGCCGGGCCACCGGTGTGGCGGCTGCCGGTGGTCCTGGTGGTCCTGGTCGCCCTGGTCGGTGCCGGCCTGATCGACCGCGCCGTCAGCGCCCCGGCACCGGTCGCCGCCCCGGCGTCGTCGGCCGCGGCGTCGGTGGCCGCGCCGTCCGGGGCCCAGTCGTCCACCTGGTTCTGCCCGGGAGGCAGCGGCACAACCGGCGGCATCGCCAATCCCACCCTGTACCTGGCCAACGCCGGCCGGGCCGCCGTCGACGGCGCCGTCACCGTGGTCAACTCCACCGGGTCGGCGGCGACGAAGCCGGTCACCGTGCCGGCCGGCGGCCAGGTCGCCGTGTCCCCGGCCACCATCCAGCAGGGGGCCTGGCTGGCCAGCCGGGTGCAACTGGACGGTGGCGGGGTCACCGTCAGCGAGGTCGTCGGCGGCTCCGCCGGGTGGTCCCAGGCCCCCTGCTCGACGTCGACCGCGGCAAGCTGGTACTTCGCCTCCGGGGCCACCACCGACGGCGACACCCCCTACGTGGCGCTCTACAACCCCGGCAGCACCGCCGCGGTGGTCGACCTGTCCTTCGTCACCCCGGCCGGCCTCTCCGAACCGGAGCCGTTCCAGGGCATCCTGGTGCCGCCCGGCCAGGTCCGGGTGGCCGGGGTGGCCGCCTACGTGCAGGACCAGCGGTCCGTCGGCACCATCGCCGCGGCCCGGTCCGGCCGGGTGGTGGCGTCGGAGCTGCAGGAGCACGTGGTCAACGGGGTGTCCGGCCTGTCCCTCCGCCTCGGCACCCCGGCCCCGGCCCGCCGGTGGTACCTGCCGAGGACCGTCGACGTCACCGGTGGCGCGGCCGCGGTCACCATCTTGAACCCCGCCAAGGTGGCCCAGCGGGTCACGGTGCGGGTGCAGCTCAAGTCCGGCCCGGTGGCCCCGTTCACCAAGTCGGTCCCGGCCGACTCGTCGTGGACCCTCGGCCTCAGCGGCGTCGCCAGGGTCCCGGCCAACACCACATACGCCACCACCGTCACCGCCTCCGGCGGCCCCGGCGTGGTGGTGGACCGCACCGTCCAGTCGTCGCCGGCCGGGGCCGTGCCGCAGTGGGGGACCGTCCCCGCCGTCGCCGGGCCGGCCACCACGGCGTCCACCCGCTGGGTGGTGCCCAGCCCGCAGGGGGCCATGACACCGCCGGTCGCCGGCGTCGGCGCCCTGGCCCTCGACCTGCAGAACGTCGGCGCCCGCACCGTCACCGTCACCGTCTACCGGCTCACCCCGGACGGCCCTCGACGGCTGGCCGGGGCCCCGGTGCTCCGGGTCCCCCCGGACGTGTTCACGGTCATCGAGACAGACGTCATGGCCGGTGCCGGCACCGACCCGTTGCTGGTCCGGGCCACCGGGCCGCTGGCGGTGATGGAGGACGACGTCCCCGCCGGCCTGCCCGGGGCGGTGGCCGTGGCCGGGGTGCCCCAGAAATAGGGCTCGGCGCGGTGCCGCCGGCGGTCAGCGGGTGGGACCCGGCGAACCCTGGTCCCCGGAGGGCCCGGGCGGCGGGTCCGACGGCCACGGCGGCGGCTGGGACGACGACGGCGGCGGCCACTGCGGCGGCGGCCAGTGCCCCGGCTGGGCCGCCGGGTTCGGCTGGGCCGCTGGGTTCGCCGGGTTCGGTGGGTTCGGCGGCGGCCACTGCGGCGGCGGCCAACCCCCGGTGTCGTGGTGCGGCGACTGGCCGGCCGGCGGGTGGGCCGGCTGCGCCTGCCCCGCCGGGCCCCCTTTGGCCGCCGCCCCGGCGCCCGCACCGGCAGGCGTTGCCGCCGGGACCGGCGCCGAGCCGTTGCTGCCGTTGCCGCCGTGACCGTTGCCGTTGGCGTTGAAGTGCGGGACGGCCTTGATCCCGTTCTGGTGGACCGGCCGGCCGTAGGCCTCGTCGACCAGCCGGCCGACCTCCTGCCCGTCGACGCTCTCCTGCTCCAGCAGCGCCCTGGCGACGGCGTCCAGGCCGCCGCGGTGCCGGGTCAGCACCTCCATGGCCCGCTCCTCCTGGGCCCGCAGGATGCGCTCGACCTCGTCGTCGATGACCCGGCTGGTGTCCTCGGAGTAGTCCCGGGTGTGCATCAGGTCCTCGCCCAGGAACACCTGGCCCTGGGACCCCCAGGCCATCGGGCCGATCTCCTCGCTCATCCCCCACTCGCGGACCATCTTGCGGGCCAGCTCGGTGTTGCCGACCAGGTCGTTGGCGGCCCCGGTGGACAGGTCCCCGTAGATGATCAGCTCGGCCACCCGGCCACCCATGCGGACGCACAGGGAGTCCTCGATGGCCACCCGGGGGTGGATGTGCCGCTCTTCCATGGGCAACTGCATGGTGACGCCCAGGGCCATGCCGGTGGGCAGGATGGTGACCTTGTGCACCGGGTCGGCGTGCTCCAGCACGTAGGCCAGCACGGCGTGCCCGCCCTCGTGGTAGGCCACCCGCTCCTTCTCGTCGTCGGACAGCACCAGGCTGTCCCGCCGCTGGCCCATCAGCACCCGGTCACGGGACGACTCGAAGTCGGCCATCGTGATGGCCGGGCTTCCCCGCCGGACGGCGTGCAGGGCGGCCTCGTTCACCAGGTTGGCCAGGTCCGCCCCGCTCATGCCCGGGGTGCCCCGGGCCACCAGCTCCAGGTCCACGTCCGGCGCCACCCGCTTGCCCTTGGTGTGCACCTGCAGGATCGGCAGCCGCTCCTCCAGGTCCGGCAGCGGCACCACGATCTGGCGGTCGAACCGGCCCGGGCGCAGCAGGGCGGGGTCCAGGATGTCCGGCCGGTTGGTGGCGGCGATGACCACCACCCCCTCGGTGGGGTCGAACCCGTCCATCTCGTTCAGCATCTGGTTCAGGGTCTGTTCCCGCTCGTCGTGGCCCCCGCCCAGCCCGGCGCCCCGCTTGCGGCCGATGGAGTCGATCTCGTCCACGAAGATGATCGCCGGCGCCTGCTTCCGGGCGGTCTGGAACAGGTCGCGGACCCGGCTGGCGCCGACGCCCACGAACATCTCCATGAAGTCGGACCCGCTCACCGACAGGAACGGCACCCCGGCCTCCCCGGCCACCGCCCGGGCCAGCAGGGTCTTCCCGGTCCCCGGCGGCCCCACCAGCAGGACCCCCTTCGGGATCTTGGCCCCGATCTCCTTGAACCGGCCGGGCGTCTTCAAGAAGTCGACCACCTCGCTGATCTCCTGCTTGACCCCGGTGTAGCCGGCCACGTCATCGAAGGTGGTGGACGGCCGGTCGGCGCTGAACAGGCGCGCCTTGGACCGGCCGATGGACATGATCCCGGACATCTGCCCCCGGGCCTGCCGGCTGATGAACACCATCAGGATCACCGCGATGCCGATGAAGAACACCCAGGGCAGCACCGACCCCAGCAGGTCGCTGGGGGTCGAGAAGGTCACCTTGACCCCGTCGTTCTGCATCTCCTTCACGTCCGACGAGATCACCGGGTTGGGCCCGTTGACGGTGAAGGACGTCCCTGTCTTCAACTTGCCGGTGATGACCCCCGACGTGTTGTCGATGTTGGCTGTCACCACCTTGCTGCCGCCGACGTCGGTCATGTACTGGGAGTAGCTGAGCGACTTCGCCGACGAGTGCGGCAGCAGCGACGGGATGATGAGCACCGCCAGCACGGCCACGATCAGGGCAACCCAGATCCACCGCCAGCTCTGGTCGCCGCCCGACGAACCGGACCCCGACCCGGGCGCGGGCGGTCGTGGCGGGGTGGGATCGGGCCGTTGTGGGCTCACCACACCATGCTATGCGTCCCCCCTGCGCATCGGTAACCGGCCCACCAGTCCCGCCGCCCCGGCCGGCCGGTGCCGTCGCCGGAGGTCACAGCAGCCGCAACTGGCGGTGGGCCGGCCGCCGGGCCCGGCCGTCCACCGGCCCGGCCCGGTGCTCCACGAGGGACCGGTCCACGTCGGCCAGGAACGGCGACGGCCCCAGCTCCCTGACCCGGCCCCACCGGTGCCGCCGGACGGCCGACGTCAGCACCAGGCGGTCCACCGCCCTGGTCATCCCCACGAACAGCAGCCGGCGCTCCTCGGCCAGGTCGGTCGGCCCGGACGGGGACGGCCGGAACGGCAGCAGGCCGTCCTCGCAGCCCACCACGAACACCACCGGGAACTCCAGCCCCTTCGCCGCGTGCAGCGTCAGCAGCGAGATCCGGTCCGCCCGGGGGTCCCAGGCGTCCACTTCCAGGCCCAGCTCCAACTCCGTCAGGAACCGGTCCAGGTCCGACCCGCAGGCCGACGCCAGCGGGGCCAGCAGCTCCCCGGCCACCAGCGCCGCCGTCCGCGGCACCGTGGCGCCGTCGCCCGGCCCGCCGTCCGCGGCCACGCCGGCCGCCACGCCGGCTGCCACCCCGTCCGCCACCCCGTCCGCCACCCCGTCCGGACCCGGCCCGCCGCTGCCACCGGCGACGGCCTGCACCGCGGCCGCCAGCCGGTCGGCCACCGTCGCGCTCCGGCCGGTGCCGCGGCCGGTGCTGCGGTCCGTGCTGCGGTCGGTGCCGCCCCCGCCGTCGAGGACGGCCAGGACGGCCCGGACCTCCGGCCGGTCCACCAGCCGCTCGTGGGATCGCACCTGCACCGGGAAGCCACGGCGGCCCAGGGCCTCGGCCAACGGCGCCGCCTGCGACCGGGTACGGCACAGCACCGCGAAATCGGCGAACGACAGCCGGGGCCGGGTGCTGCCGTCCGCCGCCCCCCGGTCCAGGGCCAGCAGCGACGACCCGCCCAGCAACCGTTCCACCGTGTCGGCCACCACCTCCGCCTCTTCCTGCGGGTCCGCCACCCGGTGCACCACCACCGGGTCCCCGTCCCCGCCGGTCCGGGCGGACGTCAGCACCCGGTCCGGCACCAGGGTGCCCGGGGCCACCGCCTGCAGGGCGGCCCGGACCACCGTCGGCGTGGACCGGTAGCTGCGGGTCAGCCGCACCACCCGGGCCGTCGGGAAGTCCTGCCGGAACCGCAGGAAGTACCCCACGTCCCCTCCCCGGAACCCGTAGATGGCCTGGTCCGGGTCCCCGATGGCGCAGACGTTGCCGTCCGGCCGGGTCAGCAGCCGTAGCAGCCGGTACTGCAGGCCGTCCACGTCCTGGTACTCGTCGACGCACACCTCCGTCCACCGGTCCCGCAACCGCTCCGCCAGCACCGGATCGGACTGCAGCAACCGGACCGGCAGCACCAGCAGGTCGTCGAAGTCCACCAGCCCGCCCGCCCGGAGGGCCCCGTCGTACCGGCCCACCAGGTCGGCCAGGGCCGGATCGACCCCGTCGCCACCGGTCCCGTCGCCGTCGGCCCCGTCGCCACCGGCCCCGTCACCACCGGCCCCGTCACCACCGGCGCCGTCGGCAGGGCCGGCGGGGTCGGCGGTGGGACCGGCCCGCTTGGCCGCACCCACCCGGGCCGCCAGCCGGGCGGCCTCGGCAGGCCCGCAGCCACCCAGCTCGGCCAGCAGGTCCAGGCGGGCCGGCTCGGCCACCACCCGAACCTGCTCCCCCAGGCCCAACCCTGCGCCGTGCTCCCGGAGCAGTTGCAGCCCCAGCCGGTGGAAGGTGGCCACCGTCATCCGGTCCGCCAGTCCCGGCGCCAGCTCCCCCAGGCGGCCCGCCAGCTCGGTGGCCGCCCGCCGCGTGAAGGTGACCGCCAGGCACCGCTCCGGCGGCACCCCGCCGACGGCCACCCGATGGGCCAGCACCCGGGACAGCACCCGGGTCTTCCCCGTGCCCGGCCCGGCCACCACCAGCAGCGGGCCGCCGTCGGCACAGATCACCGCCCGCTGGTCGGCGTCCAGGCCGTCCAGGACGGCGTCGGCCGGGCCCGGGTCCGGTGCTGCGGACCGGGCGGCCGCGGTGTCGGTAGCCGCGGTGTCGGTAGCCGCGGTGTCGGCGGCCGTGGTGTCGGTGGCCGCCGTCGCCAGGTCCGCCACCGCCGGGTCCGGCGCCGCCCGCTCGGCCACCCCATCGGGTCCTACCTCCGTCCCCGGCAGCCCCGTGAGGGCGGGGGCCGCGTCCTTCGGCCCCGCCGACGTCGGCCGGCGTCGCCCAAGCGCCGCCGAGGCCGGCCCGGGCATCGCGAACAGGGTCTGCGCGCCTCCCGGCGCCGCCAGCTCCTCCGGGGTGAACAGCCGGATGGTGCCGTACTCCCCGTCGAACCCGGCCTCCCGGACCACCTGGCCCCGCCGCAGCCGGTCCAGGGCCTCCACCAGCACCTCGGACCCCACCGCCGCCACCTCGTCCAGGGGCACGTCGTTCAGGATGGCCAGCTCCGGCCCCAGCCGGCCCACCAGGTCCGACACCTTGGCGGTCACCGTCTTGGTCTTCGGGCCCTTCCCCATGATCTCGCCCACGATCTCCGGCAGCGGCACCAGCGACCGGAACTCGTCCGGGACCGCCGGCCGATAGTCCGCCGGCCGGTCCGCCAGGGCGTCCACCCGGTGCAGCACCCCCACCGTCAGCGGCCTCCCGCAGGCCGGGCACCGGCCGCCCAGCTCCCGCGTCTCCTCCGGCGCCGTCCGCACCCCGCAGGCCCGGTGGCCGTCCAGGTGGTACTTGCCCTCCTCCGGGAAGAACTCCACCGTCCCCCCGAACCCCTCCCCGGTCCGCAGGGCGTCCCGCATGGCGAAGTAGTCCACGTCGGTCCCGAACACCGTGGCCTCCCGGCCCAGCATCGGCGGCGAGTGGGCGTCCGAGTTGCTGACCAGCCGGAACCGGTCCAGCGACGACACCCGCCAGTTCATCTCCGGGTCCGACGACAGCCCGGTCTCCACCGCGAACACCTGCTCGGCCAGGTCCCCGTAGCAGTCGTCCACCGCGTCGAACCCCGACTGCGACCCCAGCACCGCGAACCACGGCGTCCAGGCGTGGGCCGGCACCAGGTAGCTGTCCTCCCCGCTCTCCAGCGTGATCTCCAGCAGGTCCCTGGAGTCCAGCCCCAGGATCGGCCGCCCGTCCGCCGCCAGGTTGCCGATCCGGGCCAGCCGGGTGCTGATGCGGTCCACCGCCTCGAAGTCCGGCGCGTACAGCAGGTGGTGCACCTTCCGGGTCCGGTCGTCCCGCTTGTAGATGGTCGAGATCTCCGACGACAGCATGAACCGCACCGGCGTCCGGCAGGCCGGCGGCAGCCGGTCCCAGATGCCCTGCTCCACCTCCGCCGCCAGCCGGAACAGCCCCGGCTCCGCCGGCCGCAGCTTCGCCCGCAGCTCCTCCATCCACCCCGGGTGGGTGAAGTCCCCCGTCCCCACCACCGCGATCCCCTTGTGCCCCGCCCACCACGCCAGGTGCTCCAGGTCGCAGTCCTTGCTGCAGGCCCGGGAGTGCTTCGAGTGGATGTGCAGGTCGGCGACGAACCGCATGGCCGGCTCAGTCTCGCGCCGCCGGGCCCCCCGCCACGTCGGACCCCGGACCGGGTCGGGGGTTGGGTTGGGCACCAGGCTCCAGCGCCGGCGGGACGAGGGCGAACCCCTCGGCCGCGGCGGCCCGGCGCAGGTTCTGGTCGAAAGCCGCCACGGCGTCGCAGGTCGGGTCCTGGCGGCGGACGGCCAGCGCGCAGCAGAGCTGCACCGCGTCGTAGGCCCGCAGCCCATGGACAGCGCAGGCCTTGGCTGCCTCGCCGAGGACGGCGGCGGTGGCCACCACGGCGTGAAATCGCGGTGCCGATCCCGCAGTTCCGATGTAGTCGGCCTCGAATTCGGTGCTCAGGAGACCGGCGTCCTCAACGGAGAGCTCGCCGACGCGGCACTTGCGCCACAGGGCCGCCGGGACCTCCACTCTGGCCAGTTGGGCCACCGCGACCACGTCGAGGGCCCGGACCACCTCGTGCCCGGGTTCATCGGCGTACAGCTTCACCAGCGCCGAGGAGTCGGCGAAGGTCTTCACCGCCCTTCCGAGACCAATGTCGACAGCGGCGTCCCCCTCCCCGCGGCCGCCCGAGCCCTGGCCACCAGGTCAGCCGGGGGCCGCGTCCGGGGTTGTTCCGGTGGAGCGAGCAGCCCGGCCCGTCGCAGCCGTTCCCGGAGCTGCTCCGCTTCGCCCCCGGCCAGGTCCGGGTCGGTGGCTGCGTCGAGGACGGCCCCGACGTAGTCGTTCATGCTCCGTCCCTGGTCGGCTGCCGCACTGCGGACGCGGTCCAGCACCTCGTCGGCCAGCCGGACCGTCATCTGTGCCATGCCTGCATGCTAGCAGGCATGCTGTCAACCGGCCGTGGCCGGAGGGAAGGGGAGCCCTGCACCACGCGGGTCCGCGGGCACCGACCGACCGGCTCCACCGCAGGTCCGGACGGTATCGTGGGCCCCCAATGGACCGGCCCGACCACAACGAGCCGTCCGCCACCCCTGGGCTGTCCGCCGGCTCCGCGGATGCCGGCGGCTACCCCGGCCCGATTCCGGACGCCTTCCCGGAGTCGTTGGCCGCCTCCGATCCGTCCGGGCCCGGCCGGCCGGCACCCGGCCCACCGTGGCCCGGCCAGCCGGCACCCGGCCAACCGGGAGCGCCGGGCCCGGACCGGCCGTTCCTGGACGTCCCGGGGGCCCCGCCCACCACCAAGGGCGCGGCCGGCATCTGGTTCCTGTTCGCCCTCATCGGCTTCGCCGGCGGCCAGGTGGTGGCGGTGCTGCTCACCTACATCGCCGCCGCCGTGGCCGGGGAGGGCGGCCAGTTGCACAAGATCGCCTCCCTGGACCAGCCACCGGAGTGGTACGTGGGCACCAGCCTGGTGGGCCTCTGGGTCGGGTTCCTGGCCGGCCCGTGGATCGCCAGCAAGGCGCGGGGCACCGGCCGGTTCGTGGCCGACCTCGGCGTCCAGTTCCGGCCGATCGACCTGCTGGGCATCGTCATCGGCCCGGCCGCCCAGTTGCTGATCGGCATCCTGTACGCCCCGTTCGCCAGCCACCTCAAGCACTTCACAGCGCCCACCCAGCGGTTGACTGGGGCCTCCCACGGCGGCGGGTTCGTGGTCATCGCCGTCATGACCGTGGTCTGCGCCCCGTTCTTCGAGGAGCTGTTCTTCCGCGGCCTGCTCTTCAAGGCCCTGGCCCGCCTGTTCACCCCGACGGCCGTCGGCCCGTCCGCCCGCCGCACCGTCGGGATCGCCGTTGCCGTCGTGGTCGACGGCCTCCTGTTCGGCGCCGCCCACGGCGAACTGGTCCAACTGGCCGGCCTCGCCGTCTTCGGCGCCATCATGGCCTTCATCACCTACCGCACCGGCCGGCTGGGCATGAACATGGTGTCCCACGCCTCCTTCAACCTGGTGGCCGTCCTGGTCGTGGCCAACCACCGCGGCCTCATCTGGCACTGACCGCCGCCGTGGCCGCCTCCGCTCCGACCGTCGACCGGCCCGCCGGCACCGCGGCCGGATCGCCTGTGGGCACCCTGGGGGCCGCCCCGCCCGGCGGCGCACCGCCGTCGCCCCTGCGGAGCCCGTGGCGGCCCCGGCGCCGCGGGACCGCCCGGTGGGCACCGGCCGTGGCCACCCTACTGGCGGTGGTCGGCGTCGTCGCCGTGGTGCTGTGGCAGATGCACCTGGACCTGCTGCTGTCCGACACCTCCACCACCGGCGGGGACACCGGCGCCCACTACATGATGCCGGCCTACTTCACCTCCGACCTGTTCCCGCACCTCACCGGCTGGTCTCCGGCCTGGTACGACGGCTACCCCATCTACACCTTCTACTTCGTCCTCCCCGACGCCCTGGTGGCCGTCGGGTCGCACGTCATCTCCTACAACGTGGCCTTCAAGCTGGCCACCGTCCTCGGGTCCCTGCTGCTGCCGGTGGCCGCCTGGGCCTGCGGCCGGCTGTTCCGCCTCCGGCCGCCCCTGCCGGCGGCCATGGCCGCGGCCACCCTGCCGTTCCTGTTCGACTACTCCTACACCATCTACGGCGGCGACCTGTTCTCGACGCTGGCCGGCGAGTACGCCTACTCCTTCAGCCTGGCCCTGGCCGTCCTGTTCCTCGGCCTCATGGCCCGGGGCCTGCGGACCGGCCGCGGCCGGCCGTGGGCCTCGGTGGTGCTGGCCCTGTGCATCCTGAGCCACATCGTCCCGGCCATGCTGGCCCTGGCCGGCGCCGCCCTGCTCACCCTGCTCGAGCTCCTGCCGGAACGGTGGCGGCTCCACGACGACCTGTGGCGGCCGTCCTCCGCCGTCGCCCGGGCCCCCGGCCGCGAGGGCGTCCTCGGCCGGTGGTCCGCCCTGTGGTGGGGAGCCTCCACCGTGGCCGCCGGCGTGCTGCTGTCCGGCTGGTGGCTGGTGCCGTTCGGCCTCCAGCGGGCCTACACGACCTCCATGGGGTACACAAACGTCACCACCTACGTCACCCTGCTGTTCCCCGGGGCCGACCTCTGGGCGCTGGTGCTGGCCGGAGTGGCCGTGCTGGTGGCCCTCGTCCTCCGCAGCCGGTTCGGGGTGCTGTTCGCCATCCTCGGCGGGCTGTCCGCCCTGGCCCTCGTCGAGGACCCGCAGGGGAAGCTGTACAACACCAGGTTCCTGCCGCTGTGGTTCATCTGCGTGTTCCTCATGGCCGGCTGGCTGTTCGGCATGGCCGCGGCCGGCGCCGCCCGGCGGTGGCGGCGGTGGCGGCTGGCCCGCTGGGTGTGGGTGGTCCGGGCGACCACCGGCCCCGAGCCCGGACCGGGACAGGCCGAAGCGGCCGGCGAACGCCCCGTCGACCCCGGCAGCATCGAGCCCGGCGGCGTCGAGCCCGGCGGCGTCGAGCCCGGCGGCTGGTGGCGGCGGCCCCCACCGGCCCGGTGGGCACCCGGCGCGGTCGGCGGTGCCCTGGCCGCCCTGGCCGGCGCCCTGCTGGTGGTGGTGCCCCCGTTCATCCCCGGGGTGGCTTCCGCCCTGCCCGACGTCGGCGTCCACCCCGGCGCCAACGAGGTCAACGCCTGGGCGGCCTGGAACTACAGCGGCTACGAGGGCAAGGCCGACTACCCCGAGTACCGGGCCGTGATGGAGCTGATGCGGAAGGTCGGCCACCAGTACGGCTGCGGCCGGGCCATGTGGGAGTACGACGCCGACGAGAACCGGTTCGGCACCCCCGAGGCCCTGATGCTGCTGCCGTACTGGACCGGGGGCTGCGTGGACTCCATGGAGGGCCTCCTGTTCGAGTCGTCCACCACCACCCCGTTCCACTTCCTCAACCAGGCCGAGCTCTCCCCGCAGCCGTCCAACCCGATGGTGGGGCTGCCGTACGGGCCCCTGGACATCCCTCTCGGCGTCCAGCACCTGCAGTTGCTGGGGGTGAAGTACTTCATGGCCGCCAGCACCGAGGTGCAGCAGGCCGCCGACGGCGACCCCACACTGCACCTCGTCGCCTCCACCGGCCCGTGGAGCACCGCGTTCACAGGCCGGACCCTGTCCACCACCTGGAACGTCTACGAGGTCAGCCACTCCTCCCTGGTCACCCCGCTGGCCAACCAGCCGGCGGTGCTCCAGGGCGTCGGTCCCGCCCAGGGCACATGGCTGGGCACGGTCGGCCCCGCCGGCCAGCCCATGGACGGCCCGGCCCTCGCCTGGTACGACACACCGTCCCGCTGGAACGTCGCCCTCACCGCCGGCGGCCTGCCGTCCTGGCCCCGCGCCACCGCCGCCACCGCCGCCTCCGCTCCGGCCCGCCCGGTGCCCAGGACCACGGTGTCCCGGGTCCGGACCACCGACAGCTCCGTCAGCTTCCACGTCAGCCGGGTCGGCGTGCCGGTCACCGTCAAGGTGTCCTACTTCCCCAACTGGCACGCCGCCGGTGCCGACGGGCCGTGGCGTTCCGCCCCCAACCTGATGGTGGTGGTGCCCACCAGCCACGACGTCACCCTCACCTACGGCGCCACCGGCGCCAACTGGCTGGGCTACGGCTGCACCGTCCTCGGCATCGTCGCCCTGGTCCTGCTCGCCGCCGTGCCGGTCGCCGCCCGCCGCCGACGGGGGACGCACCGTCGGGGCCGCCATGCCGCCGGTGGCGCCGGCGCCGGCGCCGGAGCCGGGCACAGCCGTGCCACCGGGCCGCCGGGGCCGGCCGTACCACCCGGGCCGCCGGGGGCGGCCGTACCACCCGGGCCGCCGGGGGCGGCCATGCATCCGGATTAGGCTGACCGTCCCATGGGTCAGACCGGTGACGTGTTCAAGGCCTACGACATCCGGGGCACCGTCCCCGACCAGTTGGACGCCACCATGTGCCGGGCCATCGGGGGGGCGTTCGCCCGGTTCTGCGGGGTGCCCCGCATCCTGGTGGCCAGGGACATGCGGCCGTCCGGGGAGGAGCTGTCGACGGCCTTCGCCGAAGGGGCCCGGGCGGAGGGGACGGCGGTCACCGATCTCGGGATGGGGTCCACCGACTTCCTGTACTTCGCCTCCGGCCACCTGGACGCGCCCGGGGCGATGTTCACGGCGTCGCACAACCCGGCGGCGTACAACGGCATCAAGCTGTGCCTGGCCGGGGCCAGGCCCGTCGGCCGGGACACCGGGCTGGCCGACATCGAGGCGCTGACCAATGAGACGTTGGCCAACCAACTGACGGGCGGCCCGACGACGCCACGGCACCTGGCCGCGCTGGACCACCAGGATCTGCTGGGGGCCTACGCCGAGCACGTCCATTCCTTCGTGGACGTGTCCGCCCTGAAGCCGCTGAAGATCGTGGCGGACACCGCCAACGGGATGGGCGGGTTGGTGGTGCCGCTGGTGATGCGGGGGCTGCCGTTCCAGGTGGACATCTTGTACCCGGAGCTGGACGGCACCTTCCCCAACCACCCGGCCGATCCCATCCAGCCGGAGAACCAGGTGGACCTGAAGGCGGCGGTGCTGGACGCCGGAGCCGACATCGGCCTGGCGTTCGACGGCGACGCCGACCGGGTGTTCCTGGTGGACGAGCAGGCCCAGCCGGTGTCGGGCTCCCTGACCACCGCACTGGTGGCGGTGTCCATGCTGGACAAGCACCCCGGGGCCACCGTCCTGTACAACCTCATCTGCTCCCACGTCGTCCCCGAGGTCATCGCGGAGCACGGCGGCACCGGCATCCGCACCCGGGTGGGGCACTCGTTCATCAAGCAGGTCATGGCCGAGTCCGGTGCGGTGTTCGGCGGGGAGCACTCCGGGCACTACTACTTCCGGGACAACTACCGGGCGGACTCCGGCATCATCACCGCCATGGTGGTGCTGGAGCTGATGAGCCGGACCGACCAGCCGCTGTCCGAGCTGCTGGAGCCCTACCGGCGGTACGCGGACTCCGGCGAGATCAACACCGAGGTCCCCGACCCGGCCGCCGCGGTGGAGGCCGTGGCCGATCACGAAGCCGCCGCCGGGCTGGCCGTCGACCGGCTGGACGGGCTCACCGTGGACCGCGGGGACTGGTGGTACAACCTGCGGCCGTCCAACACCGAGCCGTTGCTGCGGCTGAACGTGGAGGCCCGCACCGAGGAGGCCTGCCGCCAGCACGTCGACGAGGTCCTGGACCTGGTCGCCCGTACCTCGGCCGTCCGGAGCTGACCTGGCGGCCGGCCGGCACCGCCGCTACCGCCACCGCCACCGCCGCCATCATCCCTGAACACCGCCACCACCTGAACACCGCCACCGCCCGATCACCCGCCACCCGACCCGACACAGAGGAGCTCCGATGCCGCTTGACCCGTTGCTGGTGGACGTCCTGGCCTGCCCGGTCGACAAGGGCCCGCTGCTGTGGTTCGCCGACGAGGACGTCCTGTACAACCCGCGGTTGAAGAAGGCCTACGTCGTACGCGACGGCATCCCGGTGTTGCTGGTGGACGAGGCCACCGACGTCGGTGACGCCGAGCACCAGCGGCTGGTCACCAAGGCGGCCGCCGTCGGGGTCCCCGAGACCGGCCGGCGGGGGGCCGGCGGCGGCGACGGGGGGGCCGGTGGTGCGGCCGGCAACGGGGGAGCGGCGCAGGGGCCGTCGGGGGGAGCCGGCGCGTGACGCTGCCGGTGGACTCCCTGGGCATGTGGGAGGCCACGGCGGCCCTTCCCGAACAGATGGCCGCCGCCCTGGCCGACGTCGCCGCCCTGGGCGCAGCCGGCGCCGTCGACGGACTGGCCGCCGGGGGGCCGATCAGCAACGTGGTGGCCTGCGGCATGGGCGGCAGCGGCGTCGCCGGCGACGTCGTGGCCGCGGTGGCCGCCCCGGAGCTGGCCGTGCCGGTGTCGGTGGCCAAGTCCTACGACCTCCCCGCCTTCGTCGGTGCCGGTTCCCTGGTGTTCGCGGTGTCCTGCTCCGGGGACACCGAGGAGACGGTGGCCGTGGCCACCGCGGCGGCCGACGCCGGGGCCAGGGTGGTGGCGGTCACCGGCGGTGGCCGGTTGGGCCGGCTGGCCGCCGAGCACGGCTGGCCGGTGTTCGCCGTGCCGGCCGACATCCCCCAGCCCCGGGCGGCGCTCGGGGCCATGGCGGTGCCGCCGCTGGTGGTCCTCGAACGCCTCGGCCTGCTGGACGGCATGGCTGCCCGGGTGGCCGCCACGGTGGACGCCCTGTCCCGGCGGCGGGACCAGTTGGTGCAGCCCGGCAGCATCGCCGAGGACCTGGCCCGCCGCATCGACCGCACCTTCCCCCTCGTCTACGGCGCCACCGGCCCGGCCGCCGTGGCCGCCCAGCGGTGGAAGACCCAGGTCAACGAGAACGCGAAGGCCCCGGCCTTCTGGTCGGCGGTGCCGGAGCTGTGCCACAACGAGCTGGCCGGCTGGGGGCAGGACGGCGACGTCACCCGGCAGGTCGTCACCCTGGTCACCCTCCGCCACGCCGGCGAGCACCCGCAGGTGGCCAAGCGGTTCACCTTCCTGGCCGACGCCCTGCTGGAGGTGGTGGCCGACATCCTGGAGGTCTGGGCCGAAGGCACCGACCCGCTGGGCCAGCTATTCGACCTGGCCATCGTCGGCGACTTCGTGTCCCTGCACCTCGCCGGCCGTGAGGGCACCGACCCCGGGCCGGTGCCGGTGCTGGCCGACCTGAAAGAGCGGCTCCGGGCCTGATGGCACCGTCGTCGTCGTCCCCACCATCACCATCACCGCCACCGCCACCGCCACCGCCCGGCTCCGGGGAGGGCCGGAGCGGTCGGACCATGGACCGCCGGAAGCTCCTGGCCCTGTCGGCCGCCGGCGGCACCGTCCTGTTGGGCGCCGGGGGTACCGCCCTGTTGGGGGGAGCCGGGCTGGCCGGGGCGCTGCCGGCGCTCGGCGCAGCCGGCGCAGCCGGCACCGCTGCGGACCGGCGTGGTGCCGACCCGGTCGAGCCGCGGGTCCCGGCCACACCGCCGGGACCGGTGCCCGACCCGTCCAAGGGGGTCACGTTCTTCAGTAATCCCACCATGCAGTTCCAGGCCCTGTTCGCCTTCGGTGCCGCCGCCTACGGGGCCGGCGAGTTCGGGGAGGTGCTGACCGCGGTCAACCAGGTCCAGGCGGCCGGGGCGGGCTTCCAGTCGTACTACGACGCCTTCGTGGCCACGGGAAAGCGGGTGGCGGGGCTGGCCAACCGGGAACTGCGGGCCGGGCACCTGGCCAGCGCCCGGTCGGCGTACCTGCGGGCCGCCCAGTACTTCGACCAGGCCCTCTACTTCGTGCTCGGCACCGCCACCCCGGCCGCCGAGCCGAACGTCTACGCCGCCATGCAGTTGCAGTGGGACCTGGCCACCCAGTTGATGGACCCCCCGGTCGAGCGGGTGGCCATCCCCTACGGCCGGACCACCCTGCCGGCCTACTTCCTGCGGGCCTCCGCCTCCGACACCCCCAAGCCCACCGTCATCGTCAACAACGGCAGCGACGCCCAGAACCTGGACACCTACGCTTGGGGCGGGGCGGCCGCGGTGGAACGGGGATGGAACGCCGTCATCTTCGAGGGGCCCGGCCAGGGGTCCATGCTGTTCGAGCGCAAGATCCCGTTCCGGCCCGACTGGGAGAAGGTGATCGCCCCCGTCGTCGACTGGCTGCACCGCCGGCCGGACGTCGACAAGAAGCGGATCGCCCTCACCGGTTGGAGCATGGGCGGCGAGCTGGTGGCCCGGGCCGCGGCGTTCGAGAAGCGGCTGGCCGCCGTCGTGTCGGACCCCGGCTTCATCGACGTGTGGTCGGCCTGGCCCGCCACAATCCGGTCGGTGTTCGCCACAACAGCCACAAGGACACAGGTCAACGGCACCTGGCGGCAGGGCTACGTGCCCGTGATCGAGGCCACAGCCACACTCAAGTTCACCGTCGCCAAGCGCGGCGAGATCTTCGGCCGCCCCTACCTGGAGGCCGCCCGGGCCGGCAAGGTGTTCACCGACATGTGGTCCTTCGGCCACACCCTGATGCAGTTCGACGTCGCCGGTCTCCTCCACCGCATCGACGTGCCGTACCTGGTCACCCAGTACCAGCTCGACACCCTGGTCCCGGCCGGTGACCCCCAGAAGCTCTACGGCGGCCTGGCGTCACGCCGCAAGAAGCTGGACACCTTCACCACCGCCCAGGGCGCCGAGTACCACTGTGCCCCGATGGCCCCACAGACCCGCAACCAGGTCGTCTACGACTGGCTCGGCTCCGCCATGGGCGCCTGACGGGGCGATGGGGCCTGACGGCCCCGCCGGCCGCCCCCTAGGCTGCCGGCCGTGCCCACCCTGGATGCCGTCGGAGCCCGGGTGGTCGGCAGCCTCATCGAGAAGGAGCTGACCACCCCCCAGCAGTACCCGCTGACCCTCAACGCCCTGGTCCTGGCGTGCAACCAGTCCTCCAACCGGGACCCGGTGGTGGGGTTCGCGGAGGACCAGGTGGCGGTGGCGTTGGACCAACTGAAGGAGCAGCGGCTGGTGCGGTTCGTGCTGCCCTCCCACGGCCGGTCGGTGGTCCGGTACCGCCACGTCCTGGACGAGGCGCTGGCCCTCGACCAGCCCCAGTTGGCCGTCCTGGCGGTCCTGCTGCTCCGCGGCCCGCAGACCGTGGGGGAGCTACGCATCCGCACCGACCGGATGGCCAGCTTCGACGGCCTGGAACAGGTGCAGCACGAGCTGGACCTGCTGGCCGGATTGGAAGAGCCGTTGGTGGTCCGGCTGCCGAGGCGGCCGGGTCAGAAGGAGGAGCGCTGGGCCGAACTGCTGCAGGGTCCGGTGGCCGGCCCGGCGACCGGCCCGGTGGCGGTGGCGGCCGCAGAGCTCTCGCCCGCTGCTGCCACCGCCGGGACCGCCGCCACCGCCGGGACCGCCGGGGCCGCCACTGCCGGCGTTGGCGTGGCCGGAGCGGTGGGGGCCGACGGGGTGGGGGAGGGGTGTACGGCGGACGTCGTCGCCGAGCTCCGACAGGAGCTGGTGCGGTTGGGGGCGGAGGTCGCCGTCCTGCGGGACGAGCTGGCGGCGCTCCGGGACAGCCTCGGCGGCTGAGGGCGCCGCCGCCAGGGCCTGTGGCCGTGGATCGGTCCCTGGCCCCTCTTTTGTCCATAATGATTTAGTGGATATGGAGGAGGGGACCGACGCGGTCGCCACGACCGCGTCGGTCGGCCCGGCCCCGACCCCGGCCTTGGCCTCGACCCCGGCCCCGGTCCCGGTCCCGGTCCCGACCTCGACCCCGGGCCGCCCGGACGCCGGACGGTGGGCCGGTGCCGACGACCGGCGGCGGTGGCTGGTGCTGGGCGTGGTGGCCGTCGGGTCGGTCATGTCCACCCTGGACACCTTCATCGTCAACGTGGCGGTCCCGTCGTTGCGCCGCGGCCTGCACGCCTCCCCGGGGGAGGCGGAGCTGGTGGTGACCACCTACTCCCTGGTGTACGCCGTCCTGCTCATCACCGGGGGCCGGCTCGGCGACCTGTACGGCCGGAGCCGGGTGTTCGTGGTCGGGATGGTCGGGTTCACGGCGGCGTCGGCGGCCTGCGGCGTGGCCCCGTCGCCGACCTTCCTCGTCGTGGCCCGGGCCGTGCAGGCGGCCGGGGCGGCCGTCATGGTGCCCCAGGCCTACGCGGTGGTGCAGCAGGTGTTCCGGCCCACCGAACGGGTACGGGCCATCTCGTACCTGACCACCGCCGCCAGCCTGGCGGTGGTCCTGGCCCAGCTCGTCGGCGGCGGCCTGATCCAGTTGGACCTGTTCGGCCTGGGGTGGCGGACCGTCTTCTTCGTCAACGTGCCGTTCGGCGTCGCCGGCGTGGCGGGCGCCCTGCTCCTCCTTCCGCGGACCGGCCCGGAGCGGCGGGCCACCGTCGACGTCGGCGGCGTGGCCCTCGCCACCGCGGCCCTGCTGATGGTGGTGGTGCCGCTCACCGAGGGCCGGGACCTGGGGTGGCCGCCGTGGTTGCTCGGCATCCTGGCCACCTCGCCGGTGGTGTTCGCCACCTTCGTCCGTTCCCAGCGGTCCCGGGCCGCCCGGGGGCTGATGCCGCTGGTGGACCTGGCCCTGTTCAAGGTCCGGTCGTTCAGCGCCGGGGTCACCCTGGCCGGGTTCGGGCAGATGTCCAACGCCGGGCTGTTCTTCGTGCTGGCCGTCTACCTGCAGTCCGGCCGGGGCCTGTCCCCCGGCGCGGCCGGCCTGGCGTTTGCCCCGCTCGGCGTCGGCTACATGTGCGTCGCCCTGTTCTCGCCGCGGCTGTCCGGCCGGTTCGGCCGGGCGGTCATCACCACCGGCTACGTCGTCGTGGGGGTCGCCCTCGGTTCGATGGTCGTCGTGCTCCACCTGGCCGCCGGTGGCAGCCCGTACTGGCTGGTACCCTCCGTCGCCCTGGTGGGAGCCGGCCAGGGGCTGGTGAACTCGCCGCTGTTCGCCACCGTGCTGTCCCGGGTCCGGCACGGCCACGAAGGGGCGGCGTCGGGGGTGATGACGACGGCCCAGCAGACCGGGTCGGCCGTCGGCGTCGCCCTGGAAGGCCTGGTGTTCTACTCGGCGCTGGGCGTCGCCGGGGCGGTGGGGTCACGGGTCGCCCCGGCGGTGGCGTCCGACGCGTTCGCCGGGGCGCTGTGGTTGAACCTGGCCTTCGTGCTGGTGGCCGTGGTGTTGGTCCGCCTGCTGCCTGCCCGGCCGACAGCGGGCGGCCCGGCCCGGGCGTCGTAGCCGATTAGCCGAGGCGCTCCACGATCATGGCCATGCCCTGGCCGCCGCCGACGCACATGGACTCCAGGCCGAACGTCTTGTCGGCGTCCTCCAGGCCGTTCAGCAGGGTGGTCATGATGCGGGCGCCGGTCTGCCCGAAGGGGTGGCCGAGGGCGATGGCGCCACCGTGGACGTTGAGCTTGTCGTAGTCGATGCCGAGCTCCCGGGCGGACGGGATGACCTGGGCGGCGAAGGCCTCGTTGATCTCCACCAGGTCGATGTCGTCGATGGTCATGCCGGCCCGCTTCAGGGTCTGCCGGACGGCGTCGACGGGGCCGAGGCCCATGATCTCGGGGTTGAGGGCCGACACCCCGCTGGCCACGATGCGGGCCAGGGGGGTGACGCCGAGCTCGGCGGCCCGGGTGTCGCTCATGACCACCACGGCGGCGGCGCCGTCGTTGAGGGGGCAGGCGTTGCCGGCGGTGATGGTGCCGCCCTCCCGGAACACCGGCTTCAACTGGGACAGCCCTTCCAGGGTGGTGGACGGCCGGGGGCCGTCGTCCTTGGTGACCACGGTGCCGTCGGGGGTGGTGACCGGGACGATCTCGCGCTCGAAGAACCCGTTCTGCTGGGACTCCACCGCCCGCATCTGGGACATGAGGGCGAACTCGTCCATGTCCTGGCGGGACACCTGCTTGTGCTCGGCCACGTTCTCCGCGGTCTGGCCCATGGCGATGTACACGTCCGGCAGCCCCGGCTGGGGGGTCCACGGGTCGCCCACCGCCGCGCTCCGGGCCTCGGTCCGGGCCTCGGCGTCGGCGAAGAGGGGGTTGTGCGGGCCGCGGTCGGCGGCACCGTGGGCGAACCGGCTGACGGTCTCCACCCCGGCGGCGATGAACACGTCACCCTCCCCGGCCTTGACGGCGTGGGCGGCCATCCGGATGGTCTGCAGCGAGGACGAGCAGTACCGGTTGACGGTGGTCCCCGGCACGTCCAGGCCGGCCAGGATGCCGGCCACCCGGCCCAGGTTGAACCCGGACTCGCCGGCCGGCTGGGCGCAGCCGACCATGATGTCCTCCACCGTCTGCGGGTCCAGTTGGGGCAGCTTGGCCAGGACGGCCTTGATGACCAGGGCGGTCAGGTCGTCGGGCCGGCAGTCGATGAGGGAGCCCTTCATGGCCCGGCCGATGGGGGTGCGTCCGGTGGCGACGATGACGGCTTCAGGCATGGCTGGCTGGCTCCTCGGTTCGTCGGCCCGGTGTGGACCCCGGACCGCTGCGCTGGCTTCGGCTATTTGAGTTACTACTTGGTAATAAATGTGCTCCGTCCACAGGCTAACGGAACCCGCCGGCTGCCGGACGGGCTGGCCGGCCGGCGGGCGGGACTGTAACGTGTTCTACTGCCGGGCCGGGAGACGGTCGGCAAGAGTGCGGCCACCGCGGCGGCGCAGCCCGGGTCGGGGCCACCGCGGCGGAGCCACGGGGAGGACGTCATGGAGATCGGGTACACCGCCGAGCAGGAGGCCCTCCGACAGGAGCTCCGGGACTACTACGCCCGGCTGCTCACCCCCGAGGTGGAAGCGGACCTGGCCGAGAGCTTCGGCATCGGGCCCACCGTCCGCCAGGTGGTCCGCCAGATGGCCGCCGACGGCTGGCTGGGCATCGGGTGGCCCACCGAGTACGGCGGCCAGGGCCGGTCGGCCATCGAGCAGTTCATCTTCTTCGACGAGTCCATGCGGGCCGGCGCCCCGGTGCCCATGCTCACCATCAACACCGTCGGCCCCACCATCATGAACTTCGGTACCCAGGAGCAGAAGGACTTCTTCCTGCCCAAGATCCTGGCCGGCGAGCTGCACTTCTGCATCGGGTACACCGAGCCCAACGCCGGCACCGACCTGGCCTCATTGACCACCCGGGCCGTCCGGGACGGCGACGAGTACGTCATCAACGGCGCCAAGGTGTTCACCAGCCTGGCCGGCGGCGCCGACTACGTCTGGCTGGCCACCCGGACGGACCCGGAAGCGCCCAAGCACAAGGGCATCTCCATGTTCGCCGTCCCCATGGACACCCCCGGCGTCCGGGTGGTGCCCATGAAGCTGCTCAGCGACCACAACATCAACTACACCTTCTACGAGGACGTCCGGGTGCCCGCCACCGCCCTGGTGGGCGGCGAGAACAACGGCTGGACCCTGATCACCAACCAGCTCAACCACGAGCGGGTCACCCTGTGCTCGCCGGGGATCGTGGACCGCATCCTCACCGACGTCCGGGCCTGGGCCCAGCAGACCAAGTTGCCCGACGGCCGCCTGGTGATCGACCAGCCGTGGGTGCAGGAGCACCTGGCCCGGGTCCACGCCGAGCTGGAGTTCCTGCGGCTCATCAACTGGAAGGTGGCCTGGCAGGCCACCCAGGGCCACCTGGACGTGGCCGACGCCTCCACCATCAAGGTGTTCGGCACCGAGTACTACCTGCGGGCCTTCCGGCTGCTGATGGAGGTCATCGGGCAGGCCGGCTACCTGAAACGCGGCTCCCCGGCCGCCGTGGCCGCCGGCCGGCTCGAGATGTACGCCCGCAGCCTCATCATCCTGACCTTCGGCGGCGGCACCAACGAGATCCAGCGGGACCTCATCGCCATCTTCGGCCTCGGCCTGCCGCGGTCGCTCCGATAACCACGTTCGACCAGCCACGTTCGACACGGCCGGGGCGCGGGGTTGGACCCCACGCACCGGAGGAGCCGGGGGTTGGGGCCCCCGGCGGGAGAAACAGGAGGCAGACATGGACTTCGCGTACGGCGAGGAGCACGAGGCCGTCAGGGAGCTGGCCGGCCGGATCTTCGACGAGCAGTCGACCCACGACCGGCTGAAGGCCGTCGAGGAGGCCGCCGGGCCGGAGGGCCCGTTCGACCGCGACCTGTGGTCCGCCCTGGCCGACGCCGGCCTGCTGGGCATCGGCCTGCCCGAGGACGTCGGCGGGGCCGGCCTGGACTTCCTGGCCGCCTGCCTGGTGGTGGAGGCCGCCGGCCGCACCGCCGCCCACGTGCCGGTGGTGGAGACCCTGGCCTACGGCGCCGCGGCCGTCGACCGGTTCGGGACCGCCGAGCAGCGGCAGGCCTGGCTGCCCCGGATCGCCGGCGGCCAGGCCGTCGTCACGGCAGCACTGGCCGAGCTGGTCGGTGACGTGGTGCTGCCCGGCGGCGCCGCCCCGGCCACCACCGCCACCCCGGACGCCGGCGGCTGGCGGCTGGACGGCGCCAAGGCCTGCGTGCCCGCCGGCCTGGTCGCCGACGCCGTCCTGGTCCCGGCCACCGTGGTGGCCGACGGCGACCATCCGGCCGGCACCGCGGTGTTCGTCGTCCCCACCGACGCGGCCGGGGTGACCCGCACCCGGCAGGACGGCCCGGCGGTGCCCGAAGCCCTGCTGGAGCTGTCCGGCGTGGTGGTCGGTGACGACGCCCGGTTGGGCGGCCCGGAGGCCGACGGCGCCGCCGTGGTGGCCTCCATCGCCGAGCACGCCACCGCCGCCCTCTGCGTCCAGGAGGCCGGGGTGACCGCGGCATCGGTGGCCCTCATCAGCGAGTACACCAAGACCCGGGAGCAGTTCGGCAAGCCCATCGCCACCTTCCAGGCCGTCGGCCAGCGCGCCGCCGATGCCTACGTCGACGCCGAGGCCATCCGGTTGACCGCCTGGCAGGCCGCCTGGCGGCTGTCCGCCGGCCTCCCCGCCACCGCCGAGGTCGCCGTGGCCAAGTTCTGGGCCGCCGACGGCGGCCAGCGGGTGGTCCACGCCGCCGCCCACCTCCACGGCGGGGTCGGCGTCGACCGGGACTACCCGCTGCACCGCTACTTCCTGCTCACCCGCCAGATCGAGCTGACCCTCGGTGGCGCCCACGACAGCCTGGCCCGCCTGGGCGCCGTCCTGGCCGCCGACCCGGCCTGACCCCCCCGCCTGACGGCCCGGCCTGACGCCAGCGGCCTACCGTTGGCCGCCGGACCGCCCGCCGCCCGCGTGGCCGTCACCGGTCTCGCCGCCGGCGGAGTGGCCCCCCGACGTGGCCCCGGGGGCACCGCCGGACGGCGCCGACGGGGGTGACGGCCACGAGGGTGACGACGACGGCGGCTCGGTGGGGGTCGCCTGGGTGGCGCCGTCGCCGGCCGGCCCGGTGGTGCTCGACGACCCCCATCCGGGGTGGCCCGGTGCCGGACCGCCGGCCCCCGGTCCGCCCCCGCCCGGTGACCCGGGACCTGTGGTGCCGGCAGTGCTGGTGCCGGTGGTGCCGGTGGTGCCGGTGCCGGTGGTGCTGGTCGGTTCAGGGCGGCCCGTCCCGGTGCTCTCCGGCAAGCCCGGCGAGCCGGTTCCCCACGACGTCCCCGGCGGCGGCCCGCCAGGTCCGGCCGGTGCGCCCGGAGCCGATCCATCGCCATGCCTAGGAACGGGGCCCGTGGTGGGCGACGTCCCCGGGGTGCCCCACGGCGGCTGGCCGTCCGGGCCGTGGTGGCCGGGTCCGTCCTGGTGTCCGGGACCACCATGCTCGCCACCACCACCGGCCCCGGTCCCGTGACGGGTCGAGGCCAGGGACGGGCCGGCGGTGCCGGTGCCCGCGGCCTGCCCCGGGCTCCCGGGGCCTCCCCGCCGGCCGTGGGCCATCGGTTGCCCGGTGGGGCCGGGTGCGGGGCCACCGGCAGCCGTCCCGGTGCCGGCGGTGACCCCACCGGCCGGCGGGCAGAAGCGACGTGTGGTCGTCCCCGGCCGGCCCGCCGCCAGCGCCCGGCACGCCTGGCGGAGCACCTGGACCGGATGGCCGCCGACCTGGGCCAACTGCTGGGGGTCGAGCTGGCGGAGCTGGCCGGCCAACGACCGGGCGGCCTGGGCGACGGCCGGTTCCGGCGCCTGCCGGGCCAGGTCGGCCTGCAGCGCGCCGGTGGCCTGCCGGGCGGTGGCCACCGCGGGCGAAGCCACCGGCAGGCCCATCTCGTTCGCCACCGTCCGGACGGGTGGGGGGATGGGGGCACCGGCGGCGAACGCCGCGCCGCTGCCGAGGACCAGGGCGCCGACGAGGCCGGAGACCACGGCCCCGGGGCTGCTCCACCGGCGCCGACGGACCGGCACCGGCCGGTGGCCGACCCGGGCCCTGGCTCCCGGTGGTCCGGCGGCCGGCGGTTCCCACTCCGCCCTGATGGCCGCCCGGAGGGCGGTCAGGCCGTCGTCGGGAGGCTCCACCGCAACCGGGGCCAGGGCGGCGGCCAGTCGGGCCAGCAACGCCTCTTCCGCATCCGGGGGCAGCGGCTGCAGCGACCGGTCAACCACCGTCGTCGCCCACCAGCCGCCGTAGGTGCTCCAAGGCCCGTGATTGGGCCGTCCGGACCGCCCCGGGCCGCTTGCCCAGGACGGCGGCCACTTCCTCGGCGGACAGGCCCGCCACCACCCGCAGCTCCAGCACCTCCTGCTCCGCCGGGGACAGCCGCAGGAACTGCCGGCGGACCCGTTCCCGGTCGTCCTGGCGTTCCAGCCGCTCCCCGGGCACGGCCAGCGGCTCGGTGCCCACCGCCACCTGCTGCCCGGCCATCGCCTGCCGCTGCCGGCGCCCGGCCTGGCGGTAGTGCTCGACGGTGACGTTGCGGGCGATGCCGAACACCCAGCCGTCGAACCCGGCCGGGCCGAACCGGAAGCCGTCGATGCCCGCCACCGCCCGGGCCATGGTCTCGTTCACCGCGTCCTCGGCGTCGTTCGGGCCCACCCGCCGGACCAGGTAGGCGCGCAGGCGCGGGTACACCTGCCGGTACAGGTGCTCCCAGGCGTCCTCGTCCCCCTGCCTGGCATCTCGGACTGCGGCCCGCTGGCCGGCGCCCACCATGACACTGCCCTCTGCATCGTCGCCGCGCCGGGCCGTGTCACCGATCTCTGCCTCGGCAACCTGCCGCCCGGCCGGACCGGGCCACGGCGTGCCGGGCTCCGTCCGCAACCGGGGGTCTCGCTGGGAATCTCCGGAGCCCCGCAACTCCGTCGTGATACCCGACCCCGCCGGGTCATATACGTGGTGAAGGAACCGCACGACCCGAACGACACCGACGACGACACAGCGACGACCCAGAACGGAGACACCGTGCACCATCCGACCAGTCCTTCCAAACGTCCAGCCGGCATACGTCCAACCGGCCGCTCCGCGGTGAGCGGGCGTGCCCTCGGGCCGGCGGTGGCCACCGTCGGCGCCGCCGGCCTCCTGGCCGTCGCCGGTGCCGGCGTGGCTGCCGGCGTCGCCGGGGCCAACACCTCGGCCGGCAGCGGCGGTGGCTGGACCCACCGCTTCGTCGCCGGCCAGGTCACGGCGGTGGACCCCACCGGGTTCACCCTGCAGAAGTGGACCGGCAGGACCGAGACCATCGACACCACGCCGTCCACCACCTACGTCGAGCCCGGCACCACCACCGCGCCGACCGCGGTGGCCGTCGGCGAGCGGGTGCTGGTCAGGCTCACCTCCGGCGGTTCCGGCACCACCCCGACGGCCGCCACCGTGCTGATCGCCCCCGACTGGACCACCGGCACCACGAAGCCGGCCCACCCCGACGTCGTCGCCGGCAAGGTCACCACAGTGACCGGCACCACCATCGTCGTCGTGGACCGGGCCGGGGCCTCCCGCAGCATCCTGGTGTCGACATCCACCGTGTACCGGCAGGGCGGCAGCACCGTCAGCGAGTCGGCGGTCACCGACGGGCAGAAGATCGTCGCCGTCGGCCAGCCCGACGCCGCCGACCCGTCCGACCTCGACGCCGTCGCCGTGTACCTGCCGCCCCAACCGTCGACCACCCAGCCGACCGGGTTGCCGGCTCCGCACCCGCATCCGGAAACCGACGGGCGCCCGGCGTCCGGGCACGGGCCCGGCGGATGGTCCGGCCACTCCGGCTCGCCGCACGTGACCGGCCAGCCGCAGCCCACCGGCCAGCCGCAGCCCACCAGCCAGGCCCAGCCGACGAGCCAGCCGTCACCGACACCGCAACCGGCGCCGGCCCAGCCGACGGTGCAGTCGCCGCCGACGGTGCAGTCGCCGTCGACCGGCTCACAGCCGACCCCGGCTCCGTCCGGTCCGTCCTCCGGTGACCCCGGGTCGCCGGGCGGGCACGGCTGGTCTGGTGGCGGCCAGGGGTGGCCCGGTGGTCCCTCCGATGGCCCCGGTGCCGGCGGCGGCCCCTCCGGCGGCCACGGCTCCGGCGGCCCGAGCGGCGGCTCCGGCGGGCACGGGTCAGGCGGCGGGTTCGGCCACTGACCGCGCCCGACCTCCCGGAGGCTCCCGGAAGAACGTCGCCGGCCGGCCCCACGGGCCGGCCGTCGGTCGTCTCCGGGCTCGGTCGCTCAGGTGCCGACGAGCTCCGCGATGGTGCGCAGGGTGTCGACGTCGCCGCTGACCAGCAGGGTGGTGGCGATGGACTCCCGCCAGGCCTCCAGGTCGTCGCGGATCTTCTCCCTGGGGCCGACCAGGGCGATGTCCTCCACCATGGACGTGGGGACCGCCGCCGCGGCGTCGGCCTTGTGGCCGTCGAGGTACAGGGCCTGCACCTTGCGGGCGACGTCCTCGTAGCCCATGCGGGCGAAGACGTCGAAGTGGAAGTTCATGTCCCTGGCCCCCATGCCGCCGATGTACAGGGCCAGGTACGGCCGGAACCCGTCGGCGGCGGCCTCGACGTCGTCGGCGACCACGGTGGGGGCGAACGCCAGCACCTCGAACGTGCCCGCGTCCCGCCGGGCACCGGGCCGGGCGAACCCCTCGTCCAGCGACGACCGGAACGACGCCATGGCCCGTGGGGAGAAGAAGATGGGGAACCACCCGTCGGCGATCTCGGCGGCCAGGGCGATGTTCTTCGGACCCTCCGCCCCCATGATGATGGGAATGTCCGGCCGGAGGGGGTGCACGATGGACTTCAGCGGCTTCCCCAGCCCGGTGCCGCCGGGGTAGGGGAGCGGGTAGTGCGGCCCGTCGTTGGTCACCGGGGCCTCCCGGGCCAGGACCCGGCGGACGATGCCGATGTACTCCCGGGTCCGGGCCAGCGGCTTCGAGAACGGCTGGCCGTACCAGCCCTCGACCACCTGGGGGCCGGACACCCCGAGGCCCAGGACGAACCGGCCGCCGGACAGGTGGTCCATGGTGAGCGCCGCCATGGCCATGGCGGTGGGGGTGCGGGCGGAGAGCTGGCAGAGGGAGGTGCCCAGCCGCACCCGGGAGGTGGCCGACCCCCACCAGGCCAGCGGGGTCAGGGCGTCGGAGCCGTAGGACTCGGCGGTCCACACCGAGTCGTAGCCCAGCCGCTCCGCTTCGGCCACCAGCTCCACCGCGTTGGCCGGCGGCCCGGAGCCCCAATAGCCCAGTTGCAGCCCGATCTTCATGTCCTTCACTGCACGTCCTCCACTTGGGGGTCCTTCCCTCGGCCGGCGGCGGTCAGGAGAGCTTGGCGGCGATGTGCTCGGCGAACCACTCGCAGGCCCCGATGCGGGTGGCCAGCACCTGCTCGGCCGAGTCCCCGGGGTTGACCGGCGCGAACATCCAGGGGGCGCACACCATGTCGGTGACCCCGGCGTCCTCGAACCGGCGGTACAGGTCCGGGTCCGGCCGCTCGGCCAGCGACAGGTACACGTCGAACGGGTCGTCCTGCCGGCCGGCCTCCTTCAAGGCGTCCTTCAGGGCGGCCAGGTGGGCCCAGGCCTCCTCCTCCGAGTAGGCCCCGGCGGCGATCCAGCCGTCGCAGAGGGTGGCCGCCCGCCGCAGCGCCGGGGCGGAGTGGCCGCCGCCGATGATCGGCACCGGCCGGGACGGGGCCGGCAGCATCTGGCAGGCCGGGACGTCGTAGTGCGCCCCGTGGTACTCCACCCAGCCGTCGTGCCACAGGGCGCGGAGCGCCGGGATCATGTCGTCCAGCCGCCTGCCCCGGTTGGTGAACTCCTGGCCGGTCTGCTCGAACTCCTCCCGGCACCACCCGACGCCGACCCCCAGCCGGATGCGGTTGCCGGACAGCACCGCGGCGGTCCCCACCGACTTGGCCACCGTGACCAGGTCCCGGGCCGGGGCCACGTAGACGCCGGTGGTGAAGGTCAGGTTGGTGGTCACCGTGGCCAGGCCAGAGCACAGGCACATGGGGTCGGGCCAGGACGTGTCCTTCTCCCATCCCGGCGCCCCGTCGTCGCGGACCGAGTAGGTGTACCGGGACTCCAGGTCCCTCGGGTTGAACAGGTGGTCGGACAGGTACATGCCGGCGTACCCGAAGGCGTCGCAGGCCACGGTCAGCGGCACCGCCTGGTCGACGGGCAGGAAGCTGAGGGCTTGGTGGAAGCGCATGCTGGTTGGGCGTCGATCAGCCGGTCAGGCGCCGACCGGCGCGGTGGGGGTGAAGGCCACCGGCAGGTGCTTGACGCCGTTGATGAAGTTGGACTGCAGCCGCTGCACCTCGCCGTCGAGGTGGATGTCGGGCAGCCGGTCGAGCAGGCGGTCGAACATGACCATGATCTCCATTCGGGCCAGGTTGGCCCCGAGGCAGAAGTGGGGACCGCCGCCGCCGAAGGCGATGTGGTTGTTGGGGGTACGGCCGACGTCGAACTCCTGGGGACGGTCGAACACCTGCTCGTCCCGGTTGGCGGCGATGTGCCAGAACACCACCTTGTCGCCCTCTTCGATCGCCTGGTCCCCGATGTGCCAGTCCATCGTGGCGGTGCGCCGGAAGTGCATGACCGGGGTGACGAACCGCAGCATCTCCTCCACCGCCGTCGGCAGCAGCGACCGGTCCCGGCGGACCCGCTCCCACTGGTCCGGGTGCTCGAAGAAGGTGGCCATGGCCCCCGACATCAGGTTCCGGGTGGTCTCGTTCCCGGCCACGGTCAGCAGCAGGAAGAACAGGTCGATCTCCAACTGGTCCAGCCGCTCCCCGTCCACCTCGGCGTCCAGTAGCACCGTCAGCACATCGGCGGCCGGCGCTCCCTTCTCGGCGGCGGCCCGCTTCTGGGCGGTGAGCTGGTCGGCGTAGGCGTACACCTGCATGGCGGCCTCGCTGGCGTAGGCCTCGTCCACGAAGTACTCGGGGTCGTCGGCCCCGATCATGCGGTTGGACCAGTCGAACACCTTCCGCCGGTCCTCCTGGGGGACCCCCAGCATCTCGGCGATGACCAGCAGCGGCAGCTCGGCCGAGATCTCCTCCACGAAGTCCGCCGAGCCCTTCTCGGCCACCGCGTCGATGATGCCGTCGGCGTAGGCCACGATGCTGGCCTCGAGGTCCCGGACCATCTTGGGGGTGAACGCCTTGTTCACCAGCCGCCGGTACCGGGTGTGCATCGGGGGGTCCATGTTCAGCATCATCATCCGCTGCTGGGCCAGCCCGTCCTCGTCCAGGTCGTGGAACAGGGCGCCGCCGCGGTACGACGAGAAGTGCTCGTAGTCCCGGTTGATGGTCACGCAGTCGTCGTAGCCGGTGACGCACCAGAACCCGCCCCTGGCCGCCCCGTTCGTTGTCGGGTGCCAGAACACCGGGGCCTCCTGGCGGAGCTGCCGGAACCACTCGTGGGGGACGTGGTCCACGAAGTTGCGGCCGTCGGTGAGGTCGATACCGTCGATCTGCATGGGTTCCCTCCCGGGAGGCAACAGCCTGGCTGGTCCGGCCGGAGTTGCCGCCAACCGCAATTTCTAGAACGCGTGTCAGCGATCATAGGCGGGGCCGCAGGCAGCCGGGCCCCGACCCGCCATTACGAGAACGTGTTACAGTCCGGTCCCGGACCGGCCTGGACCTCCCGGGACCGGCGAGAGGGCGAAGAAGGCCACACTGCCAGCGATGTTCCTCGAGGAAAGTCCCGAACAGCAACGGTTGCGCGCCGAGCTCCGCGACTACTACGGCGGGCTGCTGACCGACGAGGTTCGGGCCGCCCTGGCCGGTGAGGGCGACGGCGGGCAGGTGTGGCGGCAGACCGTCCGCACCATCGGCAAGGACGGCTGGCTCGGCGTCGGCTGGCCGAAGGAGTACGGCGGCCAGGGCCGGCCGGCCACCGACCAGTTCATCTTCTTCGACGAGACCCGCCGGGCCGGCGCCCCGTTCCCGTTCGTCACCGTCAACACCGTCGGCCCGACCATCATGCGGTTCGGCACCGAGGACCAGAAGCAGTTCTTCCTGCCCGGCATCCTGTCCGGCGAGATCAACTTCGCCATCGGCTACACCGAGCCCGAGGCCGGCACCGACCTGGCCTCCCTGCGCACCCGGGCGGTCCGGGACGGCGACGAGTACGTCATCAACGGCGCCAAGGTGTTCACCAGCGGGGCCGACAACGCCGACTACATCTGGCTGGCCACCCGGACCGACCCGGACGCCCCCAAGCACAAGGGCATCTCCATCATCTGCGTCCCCACCGCCGCCCCCGGGTTCCAGTGGCACCTCATCGACACCGTCGGCGGCCTGACCACCACGGCCACCTTCTACGAGGACGTCCGGGTGCCCGTCGGCAACCGGGTGGGCCCCGAGAACGAGGGCTGGCGGATGATCACCAACCAGCTCAACCACGAACGGGTCGGCCTGGCCGCCTGGAGCGGGCTGTCCATCCTGCTGTTCGACCAGGTCGCCCGCTGGGCGGCCACCGAGCGGACCGACGACGGCCGTACCCTCATCGACCAGCCGTGGGTCCAGATGGACCTGGCCCGGGCCGAGGCCGAGCTGGAGGCCATGCGGCTGCTCAACTGGCGGATGGCCGCCTCGGTGGCCGCCGACACCCTGACCGCGGCGGAGTCGTCGTCCATCAAGGTGTTCGGCACCGAGCGGACCCTGGACATCTTCCGGCTGCTCCTCGGCGTCGTCGGCGCCGCCGGCTACCTGGTGCCGGGGTCCCCCGGCGCGGTCCTGGCCGGCCGGCTGGAAGCGTCGGCCCGGCAGGCCCAGATCAACACCTTCGGCGGGGGGGTCAACGAGGTGCAGCGGGAGATCGTGGCCATGGCCGGGCTGGGCATGCGGCGGGGGGCCCGGTGACCGCCGGCCCCGAGGCCAGGCCAGCCCCCGACACCGCGCCGGCGGCCGGCACCCAGGGCGACGGCGCCTGGCCGGACCGCAGCGCCGAGATGGCCGCCATGGTCGGCCAACCCGCCGGGCCGCCGAGCCTGTCGCCGCACGCGGTCAACGAGCCCATGATCCGCCACTGGGTGGAGGCCATGGGGGACTTCGACCCGGTCTACGTCGACGCCGCCGCGGCCAGGGCCGCCGGGCTCCCCGGGGTCATCGCCCCGCCCACCATGCTGCAGGCCTGGACCATGCGCGGCCTGCGGGCCACCCTGGAGATCGAGCTGGCCCGGGCCGAGGGTCGGGTCGCCGGCGACTCCGCCATGGACCGGGTGATGTCCTACCTGGACGAGGAGGGCATGACGTCGGTCGTGGCCACCAACTCCGACCAGACCTACCACCGCCCGCTGTTCCTCGGCGACCGGGTGGTGGTGACCTCCGTCATCGAGTCGATCTCCGACGTCAAGAAGACCGCCCTCGGCGTCGGCCGGTTCTTCACCAGCCGGCTCGACTACCTGGCCGTCCCCGACAGCTCCCTCGCCCCCGACGACACCCCCGAGTCCCTGGCCGCCCGGGGGGAGCCGGTGGCCACCATGCGGTTCCGCATCCTCAAGTTCCGGCCCGGCACCGGGGCGGCGGCCAAGACCGGAGGAGCGGCCAAGGCCAGAGGAGGGCAGCCGGAGCCGGAGGCCGCCCCCCGCCCCAGGCGGCCGCGCCCGGCCCTCACCCAGGACAACGCCTTCTGGTTCGAGGGGGCCAGGCAGCGCAAGCTGCTGATCCAGCGCTGCACCAACTGCGGCCGCCTCCGCCACACCCCCCTCCCGGCCTGCGCGGCCTGCCAGTCCTTCGACTGGGACACCGTCGAGTCCACCGGCCGCGGCGAGGTGTACAGCTTCGTGGTGGTCCACCACCCGCAGGTGCCGGCGTTCGACTACCCCCTGCCCATCGGCCTCATCGAGCTGGAGGAGGGCACCCGGGTGGTGGCCGACCTGGTCGGCCTCGACCCGTCCGCCTGGAAGGTCGGCATGGCCGTGGCCGTCGACTTCGTCGACTTCGACGACGACCTCACCCTCCCCGTCTTCCGCCCCGCCCCAACCGGGCAGGGGAGCACGGCCGGCGTGGGGCAGGGGCCCCACGCTTCGGAGGAGGTTGGGGTTGGGGCCCCAACCGGGCAGGGGAGCACGGCCTGATGGACTTCACGTTCACCGACGAGCAGTTGGCCGTGGCCGAGGCCGCCGCCGGGGTGTTCGGCGGCCTGGTGGACCCCGACCGGGTCCGGGTGGTCGAGCAGACCGACGACCGCGTCGACCGGGAGCTGTGGGCCGCCCTGGCCCGGGCCGACCTGCTGGGCTTGGCCGTCCCCACCGAGCACGGCGGCGGCGGGCTCGGCCTGACCGAGCTGTGCCTGCTGCTGGAGGCCCAGGGCCGCCAGGTGGCCCCGGTGCCGCTGTGGGCCACCCTGGTCCTCGGTGCCCTGCCCGTCGGCCGGTTCGCCCCCGCCGACCTCGCCGCCCGGTGGCTCCCCGGGGTGGTCGCCGGCGACACCTTCCTGACCGCCGCCCTCACCGGCTCGGCCGACAGCGTCTCCGGCCGGCCGGTGGTCCGGGCCGAACCCGACGGCGACGGCTGGCGGTTCACCGGTACCGAACCGGCGGTGCCCCAGGCCCACCTGGCCGCCCGGGTGCTGGTGCCGGCGGCCACCGCCCAGGGTGGGGTGGTCCTGGCCCTGGTGGACCCCGTCGGCCCCGGCGCCGGCCTGGAGCGGGCGACCACCACCAACCGGGAGGTCCATCCCCACCTCCACCTGGACGGGGCCCCGGTCGCCGCCGGCGACGTCGTGGCCGGGCCCGGCGACGGGGAGGCGGCGCTGGACTGGACCCTGCAGGCGGCCTGGACCGCCCTGGCCGCCCTGGCCGTCGGGGCCTGCGAGGCCGCCCTGGCCCAGACCGCCGACTACCTGAACCAGCGGCACCAGTTCGACCGCCCGCTCAGCGCCTTCCAGGGCACCATGCTGCGGGCCGCCGACGCCGCCATCGACATCGAGGCCATGCGGGTCACCCTGTGGCAGGCCGCCTGGCGGATCGACACCGGCCGGCCCGCGGCCGAGGCCGTCGCGGTGGCCAAGTGGCAGGCCGCGGCGCGCGGCCAGCGGGTGGTGCACGCCACCCAGCACCTCCATGGCGGCATGGGGGCCGACGTCACCTACCCCATCCACCGCTACTTCCTGTGGGGCAAGCAGATCGAGCTGCTCCTCGGCGGCCCCAGCCGGCATCTGTCCCGGCTCGGCCGCCACATCGCCGCCCGCGTCAAGGTGGACACGGCCGGCGTGGGGCAGGGGGCGCCGCGATGACCTACCGCACCTACGACGGCGTGGCCGTCGGCGACCGGCTGGACGAGCTGGTCCTGCCGATCACCCGGACCCTGATCGTCTCGGGGGCGCTGGCCAGCCGGGACTACCAGGACGTCCACCACGACGCCGAGCTGGCCGTCCGGCGGGGGTCGAAGGACATGTTCATGAACATCCTCACCACCAACGGGCTGGTCGGCCGGTACGTGACCGACTGGACCGGGCCGGCCGGCCTCCTCCGGGAGGTGTCCATCCGGCTGGGCGCCCCCAACTACCCCGACGACACCATGACCTTCACCGGCTCGGTCACCGACAAGCTCGGCCCCGAGCCTGACGGCGACCGCGGCGTGGTGGAGGTCACCCTCCGCGGCGCCAACAGCCTCGGGGACCACGTCGTCGGCACCGTCAAGGTGTCCCTCCCCATGGGCCCCGGGGCGGGAGGGCAGCAATGACCACCCACGCCTTCGCCGGCCGGGTGGCCATCGCCGGCATCGGGGCCACCGAGTTCTCCAAGGCCTCCGGCCGGTCCGAGCTGCGGCTGGCCTGCGAGGCGGTGGCCGCCGCCGTCCGCGACGCCGGCCTCGCGCCGTCCGACGTGCAGGGCATGGTCACCTACAGCTCCGACACCAACCCCGACGTGGACATCGCCCGGGCCCTCGGCATCGGGGAGCTCACCTTCTTCAGCCGTGTCCACTACGGCGGCGGCGCGGCCTGCGGCACCGTGCAGCAGGCCGCCCTGGCCGTCGCCTCCGGGGTGGCCGACGTGGTGGTCTGCTACCGGGCCTTCAACGAGCGGTCCGGCAACCGGTTCGGCGGCGGCGTCCAGGGCCGCCCCCCGGTCCCCAACGCCGAGAACGCCCAGTTCGCCTTCTACTCCCCGGTCGGCCTGCTCACCCCGGCCCAATGGGTCGCCCTGGCCGCCCAGCGCTACCTGCACGTCACCGGCACCACCAGCGAGGACCTCGGCCGGGTCGCCGTGGCCGACCGCCGGCACGCCGCCACCAACCCCAAGGCCTGGTTCTACGAGCAGCCCATCACCCTGGCCGACCACCAGGCCAGCCGGTGGATCGTGGAGCCCCTCCACCTCCTCGACTGCTGCCAGGAGACCGACGGGGCCCAGGCCCTGGTGGTCACCTCCCTCGACCGCGCCCGGGACCTCCCGAACGCCCCGGCCGTCATCCGGGCCGCCGCCCAGGGGTCCGGGGACGGCCAGGACATGATGACCTCCTACTACCGCGACGACCTCCTCGGCCTCCCCGAGATGGCCGTCGTCGCCCGGCAGTTGTGGGCCACCTCCGGCCTCGGCCCCGACGACATGCAGGCCGCCATCCTCTACGACCACTTCACCCCCTACGTCCTCTACCAACTGGAGGAGCTCGGGTTCTGCGGCAAGGGCGAGGCCAAGGACTTCATCCGGGACGGCGCCATCGAGCTCGGCGGCCGCCTCCCCATCAACACCCACGGCGGCCAGCTCGGCGAGGCCTACCTGCACGGCATGAACGGCATCGCCGAGGGCGTCCGGCTGGTCCGCGGCACCTCCGTCAACCAGGTCGACGGCCTCGACCACGTCCTGGTCACCGCCGGCACCGGCGTCCCCACCAGCGGCCTCATCCTCGGCACCGACCGGTAGCCGCCGGCCACCGGCCGCCGTCGCGGCCAGTTCGCCCCGCCGCTGGGCCACCGACTGCAACCGGGGTCGTCCCACCGGTCGCCGCACGCACCTCCGCCGTCTGCTTTCATCGTAGGGATGCAGTCCCTGCGCCCGGTGGCCGCCTGGGTGGCCGCCGTCCTCGCCGCCATCTGCATCCCTCTCGCCGTCACCGCCCACTGGGCCCACCGCACCCTGCTGGACAACGGCCGCTACGTGGCCACCCTGGCCCCCCTGGCGGAGGACCGACAGTTCACCGACCGGCTGGCCGTCGACATCACCGCCGCCCTCTACCGCGACCTGCCCTCCCAGCTCCGGGCCCTGCCGGCGGCCCGCTCCGCCCGCGCCGCCGTCCAGGGGGCTCTGGCGCACGAGCTGGCCCAGCCGTCGTTCCAGGGCATCTGGAACCGGGCCAACCGTCGCGCCCAGAAGGGCGCGGTGCGGGTGTTCACCGGCTCCCGGGACCACGAGAAGGTGGTCGTCGAGCTCAACCCGGTGGTCACCACACTCCTCGACAACGTGGACAGCCCGGTCGTCCACCCCCTCGTCCCCACCCTCGACCGGCTCGTCGCCCAGCACCCGCTGCAGATCACCCTGCTGACCTCCGCCCAACTGGTCGAGGCCCGCGACGCCTTCGCCAACGTGGTCGACGCCCAGTGGCTGCTCGGCGGCCTCGCCGTCGCCCTCGCCGCCGCCGCCCTGCTCGTCGCCCCCAGGCGGTGGCGGGTGCTGTTCGGCGGGGCCGCCTGCACCGTGGCCACCACCGCCGCGGCCTTCGTCGCCCTGGCCATCGCCCGCACCGTGTCGGTGTCCCGTGCCGCCGCCAACGGCGCCGACGCCCTCCTGTCCGGCAAGGTCTTCGACATCCTCGACCGCTACCTCCGACAGGACCTGTGGATCACCTTCGGCGTCGCCGCCGCCATCGCGGTGGCCGTCGCGGTGGGGGCGTTCGTCCGCCGGCGCCGGGCCGGGTCCCCGCCGGCCGGCCCGTCCACCTCCCCGCCGGGCACCCCGCCGGGCACCCCGACGGACAGCCCGCCGGACAGCCCGTCGGGGAGCGGGGACCCATCCCCGGTTGCCGGTTCTGTGTAGCTCGACCGGGTAGCTCGACCGGCGGCCCCTGTGGTAGTCAGGCGGGTATGCACCACGACGTGAACGGTTGGGCTCGGTCGGTCCGGAGGGCCGCGGTCGTCGCCGCGGCCGCAGGTGCCCTGGCGGTCGGCGGCCTCGCCGGCGTCGCCGGTGCCGCCGACCCCTCGGCGGCCGCACCGATGGTGGCGACGGCGTCGGCCGCTCCCCGGGTCCCGGCCGGCGCCACCGCGCACGGCGCCGTCAGCCCGTCCGCCGTCCTCCACCTTTCGGTCGCCCTCCGGCCCTCCGACCCGACCGGCCTGGAGCAACTGGCCACCGCCGTCGCCACACCGTCGTCGCCGCAGTACCACCACTACCTCACCGCCACACAGGTCCAGGCGCAGTTCGGTCCGTCGCCGGACACCCTCGCCGCCGTCCGTTCCTGGCTGCAGGGCCAGGGCCTGACCGTCGGGACGGCCACCGGTGACGGCCTCGACCTGCCGGTCACCGGTCCCGCGTCGGCCGTCGAGTCGGCGTTCCAGACCCCCATCGACCGGTACACCCTGCCGTCCGGGCGGCAGGTCCACGCCAACACGGCCGCGCCGAAGGTGCCGGCCGACATCCATCCCGCCGTGGCCGCCGTCCTCGGCCTCGACAACCTGGTCCAGCCGCAGCACGGCGACGTCCGGGCGAACCGGGCCGGCCAGTCCGTGGCGGCCGCCATTGACGGACCGTCCGCCATCGAGCCGGTGCCCGGCGCCCCGGCGGCCTGCCCCACAGCCACCAGCACAGCCGACGTGCTGCCGGCCGCCGACATCGCCCACTACTACGGGCTCGACTCCCTGTACCAGGCCGGCCAGCTCGGCCAGGGCACCACCGTGGCCCTGTTCGAGCTCGCCGACTTCTCCACATCCGACCTCGCCACCTTCGAGCAGTGCTACGGCATCCACACCCAGGTGACACGGGTCCTGGTCGACGGCGGCACCTCGCTGGCCGACTCCACAGGCACCGACGAGGCCACCTTGGACCTCGACATGCTGACGTCCCTCGCCCCCGACGCCCATGTGCTCTTCTACCTCGGCAACACCGCCTCGGGGGTCGCCGCCTTCTACGACACCTATGCCGCCATCGTGCAGCAGAACCGGGCCCAGGTGGTCAGCACCAGTTGGGGGCCCGGCACCGAGCAGGAGCTCGTCGGCGCCGGCCTCAACTACGCCCAGATCGAAGCCCCCCTCTTCCAGGCCATGGCCGTCCAGGGCCAGTCCATGCTGGCGGCCGCCGGTGACGAGGGGTCCGAGGCCAACCTGCCGGAGGTGAAGGCCAACGGCGCCGTCACAGGGCCGCTCGCCACACCGTACGGCCTGTCCCTCCAGGACCCCGCCAGCCAGCCGTTCGTGACCGCCGTCGGGGGGACCACGCTGGTCCTGCCCACAACCCCGGTCGCCACAATCCGGACAATCCCGCAGCGGGTCTGGAACTTCACCGGGCCCGGTGCCGACGGCAGCGGCTTCGCCTCACCCTTCGACGGGCAGACAGGGCGGGAGACAGGGTACCCGACAAACCTCGTCGGCTCCGGCGGCATCTCGTCGAACTGGCAGATGCCGGCCTGGCAGGTCGGCTTCGACACCAGCGGCAACGCCAGCGGCGCCCCCTGCGGTGCCACCGCCAACACAACAGGCCGGGCCGACTGCCGTGAGGTCCCCGACGTCTCCGCCTTCGCCTTCTACTACTCCACCTTCCAGACCGCCAACGGTGGCCAGGGCTGGGCCGTCAGCGGCGGCACCAGCGCCGCCGCCCCCCTGTGGGCCGCCATGCTCGCCCTCGTCGACCAGGGCGTGCCCCAGGGCCGGCTCGGCCTGGTCTCCCCGGCCCTCTACGCCATCGACCGGTCCGACCCGTCGGCCTTCACCGACGTCACCCGCGGCGACAACGACTACCTGTCGGCCACATCGGCGCTGCCTCCGGGGACCCACGGCAACCGAACCTGCAGCTACACAGTGACAGGGACAGTGCAACATACACAGCCCTGCTACCGGGCCACCCCCGGCTACGACATGGCCACCGGCCTCGGCAGCCCCAACGCCGCCGTCCTCGCCGGTGCGCTGCGGGCCTACCAGGTGGCCATCACCACCACCTCCCTCCCCGGCGGCTCCGCCGGCCGTCCCTACGCCACCACCCTGTCGGCCACCGGCGGCAACACCCCGTACACCTGGGGCGTCGCCAGCGGCGCCCTGCCGCCGGGGTTGTCCCTCGACGCCACCACCGGCACCATCGCCGGTACCCCGACCACGGCCGGGACCTGGAGCTTCTCCGTCCAGGTCACCGGCACCCCCTCCGGCCGCTTCGTCGGCACAGGGGCCACAGCGACAATCCCGTTCGCCCCGCCGCCGTCGGCCACCGCGGCCTTCTCCATCACCGTCGCCGGGGCCGGCGGCTACCGCCTGGTCGGCTCCGACGGCGGCATCTTCGCCTTCGGTGACGCCGCCTTCTTCGGCTCCATGGGCGGCAAGCCCCTCAACCAGCCCATCGTCGGCATCGCCGCCACCCCGGACGGCAACGGGTACTGGGAGGTGGCGTCCGACGGCGGCATCTTCGCCTTCGGTGACGCCGCCTTCTTCGGGTCCACCGCCTCCCTCCCGCTGGCCAAGCCCATCGTCGGCATCGCCGCCACCGGGGACGGCGCCGGCTACTGGCTGGTCGCCGCCGACGGCGGTGTCTTCACCTTCGGCGACGCCACATTCGACGGGTCGGCCGGCAGCCTGGCGCTGGCCAAGCCCATCGTCGGCATCGCCACCTCGTAGCCCGCGCCGGCGCTGTGGGGGCGGCGCCGGGGGCGGGGGAGCGGCTCAGAGCGGGCGGTCGGCCGCCGCCGCGTCCAGCCGGTCGGCGTCGTCGGCGGACAGCGTGGTGTAGGCGGCCCCGCGTTCGGGCTGCCACCACACCGGGTCGGCCGTCCGCCACCGTTCGGCCCGCAGCGTCCGCTTCAGCACCTTGTTGGTCGCCGTCGCCGGCAGTTGGTCCGCCAGCCGGACGAACCGGGGCGCCCACTTGGTGCCGAGGTCATCCTGGGCGGCCAGGAACCCGGCGAACCCCGTCGGGTCGAACGTGGCCCCCGGCCGCAACTGCAGGGCGGCCATCACCTGGTCGCCCACCACCGGGTCCGGCACCGCGTACACCGCGGCCAGCACCACGTCGGGGTGCCGCTCCAGTACCCGCTCCACCGGGGCCGAGGCGAAGTTCTCCCCGTCCACCCGTAGCCAATCGTGGTCCCGGCCGGCGAAGTAGAAGAACCCGGACTCGTCCCGGTAGGCCAGGTCGCCGGTCCAGTACCACCCCTCCCGCAGCCGGGCCGCCTCGGCCTCGTCGTTGCGCCAGTACCCCTCGAACCCGGCCGCGCCGCCCTTGCTGACCAGCTCCCCGATGGCCTCGGCGGCGTTGGTCAGCCGGCCGTGGGCGTCGAAGGCCGCCGGCGGGCACTCCTGGCCGGTCTCCGCCGACAGCACCACCGTGCCCTCCGGGGCCCGGCCCAGCGCCCCCGGCGGGGTGTCCGGGGTGCGCTGCACGATGGCCCCGCCCTCGGTGGACCCGTAGGCGTCGGTCACCGTGCAGCCGAACCGCGCCGCGAACCGGGCCACGTCCGCGCTGGCCCCCTCGTTGCCGAACGCCCGCCGCAGGGTGTTGTCGGCGTCGTCCGGCCGTTCCGGGGTGGCCAGGATGTAGGCCAGCGGCTTCCCGACGTAGTTGAAGTAGGTCACCTTGAACCGCCGCACGTCCGGCAGGAACCCCGACGCCGAGAACCGGCCGCCGGTGGGCAGCGCCGCCGCCGACCCGCCGGCCAGCGCCGGCGCCCACCCGGCCATCAGGGCGTTGGAGTGGAACAGCGGCATCGACAGATAGCAGACGTCGTCGGCGGTCAGCCCGTACATCTGCGCCACGATCCCCCCGATGCGGGCCAGCCGGCCCTGGGTGCACCGGCACGCCTTCGGCGCCCCCGACGTCCCCGACGTGAACAGCAGGTACCCCAGGCTGTCCGGGGTGACCCCGGCCGCCACCGGGTCCGGCGGCGCCGCGCCGTCGAACGCCGCCACCGCCGCCCTCCCGGCCGGGTCGTCCACGACCACCACCCGGTCGCTGCCGGCCGACGCCGTCCCCAGCGCCTCGCCCAGGTGCCGGCCGTCCACCAGCGGCAGGTGCTCCGTCGACGTCACCAGCAGTTGGCATTCGGTGTGCGACAGGTCCCTGGCCAGCTCGTCCCCCCGGTGGGTCGGGTTGCCGCCCACCACCACCGCCCCGGCCAGCGCCGCCCCCTGCAGCCACAGCACGTGCTCCGCCACGTTGTCCAGCAGCACCGCCACGTGGAACGGGCCCGGCCGCCGCCGGTCGGCCAGCCAGGCCGCCCGGGCCGCCGCCGCCGACACCACCTCGGCGTGGGTCCACGTCCGCTCCGCCGTCACCAGCCCCGGCCGGTCGTCGCCGGCCCGGGCCAGCACCAGCCCGGCCACCGTCTCGGGGAGGGGTGCCGGCCCAGGCGTGGTGGGCCCAGGCGTGGTGGGTGCAGCCATGGTCGCCTCCTACGGGAACGCTCTGAGCTGGGTGGATAGAGTCATTTCTGGAACACGTTGCAATTTAGCCCATGGCGTGTTACCGTCGCTCGCAGAGTCCGGCCGACCTGCCGGAGCGCGAGGACCGAGAGGGAGCGCAGCCCATGGAGTTCGGGATCTTCAACGCCATCAGCATCCTGCCCCGCTACCGCGAGGCCCACGGGGCGGCTGCCGAGCACGACCGGCTGATGGACGAGGTGGCCTTCATCCAGGCCGCCGACGCCGCCGGCATCAAGTACACCTGGGCCTCCGAGCACCACTTCCTCACCGACTACTCCCACCTGTCCGACAGCGAGTCCTTCCTGGCCTTCTGCGCGGCGAGGACCAAGAACATCCACATCGGCTCCGGCATCTTCAACATCACCCCGCCCGCCAACCACCCGGTCCGCATCGCCGAGCGGGTGGCCATGCTCGACCACCTGTCCGAGGGCCGGTTCGAGTTCGGCACCGGCCGCGGTTCCTCCACCACCGAGCAGCGCGGCTTCGGCATCACCGACCCCGAGATCACCCGGGAGATGGTGGCCGAGACCCTGCCGCAGATCGTCCGGATGTGGAAGGACGAGGAGTACCCGGCCTACGACGGCCAGTTCTTCTCCATGCCGGCCCGCAACGTGCTGCCCAAGCCGTACACCCAGCCGCACCCCCCCATCTGGATGGCCGCCGGCAGCCCCAGCACCTTCGAGCTGGCCGCCAAGCTCGGCGTCGGGGTGCTCTGCTTCGCCTTCACCCCCCCGCAGGTCCTCACGCCGCTCATCGCCAAGTACAAGGAGCTGATCCAGGACTGCACCGACCCGGTGGGGGCCTACGTCAACAACAACGTGATGATCACCACCCAGATGCTGTGCATGGAGGACGGCCAGAGGGCCCGGCAGGCCTTCCTGACTGCCGACTCCAACTACCACCTCAGCCTGGTCTTCCGGTACCTGGACACCTTCCCCAAGCCCAAGGGCATCCCCGACTGGCCGGCCACCATCCCCGCCGCTACCTCCGACCAGGTCGACATGATGATCGACAGCGGCGCCGTCGCCGTCGGTGACCCCGACGAGTGCGCACGGGCCGTCCAGACCTTCGTGGACACCGGCGCCGACCAACTGGCCTTCGGCATGCTGTCGTCCTCCATCGAGCGCGACACCTGCCTGGAGGCCGTCGAGACCTTCGGCAAGCACGTCCTGCCCCAGTTCGACAAGGACCCCGTCCACTCCACCACCCGCCAGCGCGAGGAGCAGCTCGGCAAGAAGAGCTGAGGTCCGGCCGGTACGCTCCGGCCATGCAACAGGGCGGGTTCACCCGCCGCCTGGCCACCGTGCCGGCGGCCGGGCGGGTGGCGTTCTCCATGGCCATCGGCCTGGCCGTGGGGCTGGCGGTGTCCCTGGTCACCTTCTGGCAGGCCGCCGCCCTCATCGGCTGGGACGCCGCCACCGTCGTCTTCCTGCTGTCCGTCTGGGTGGCCATCGGCGGCATGGCCCCGGCGGACGTCCGGGACCATGCCGGCCGGGAGGACCCCCGGGCCCCGCTGGCCGACCTGGTGGTGCTGGCCACCTGCGTCGCCTTCCTGGCCGCGGTCGCCCTCGCCCTGGCCAAGGCCGGCGACGCCCACGGCGGCACCAAGGCCTACCTCGTCGCCGTCAGCGTCGTCAGCGTCGCCCTGTCCTGGCTGCAGGTCCACACCGTCTTCACCCTGCGGTACGCCCGCCTGTACTACGCCACACCGGTCGGCGGCGTCGACTTCAACGAGCCCGATCCGCCCGCCTACCTCGACTTCGCCTACCTGGCCTTCACCATCGGCATGACCTTCCAGGTGTCCGACACCAACCTCACCGCCAAGCCGGTCCGCCGGCTGGCCCTGCGCCACGCCCTCCTGTCCTTCGTCTTCGGCGCCGTCATCCTCGGCCTGGCCATCAACGTCGTCGCCAGCATCCTCGGCCGCTGACCCCTGACTCCCCGCCACCCGGCCGGGCCGGTGGGCGGGGGACGTCGCCGCGGCGACGTCCCCGCGGAAACGCCGGGGCCGAGATTCACAGCGGGCGCACAGCGGGCGCACAGTGGCGGAGGAACAATCGGTGGAAGCCTGGGCCCGGAGGAGGTGCCCGACATGACCCTGACCGGTTCGACACGCCTGACCAACCAACAGCGGCGGATCCTGGTGGTGGACGACGAGCCGTCCATCGTCGACTCGGTGGCCACCTCCCTCCGGTACGAGGGGTTCGAGGTGGAGGAGGCCACCACCGGCCGTTCGGCCCTGGCCATGGCCCAGGACCACCCCCCGGACCTGATCGTGCTGGACATCATGCTGCCGGACCTGGACGGCCTCGAGGTGTGCCGGCGGCTGCGGGCCGACGGCATCCGCACCCCGGTGCTGTTCCTCACCGCCCGCGACGCCCTCGACGACAAGCTGGCCGGCCTCACCATCGGCGGCGACGACTACGTCACCAAGCCGTTCTCCCTGGCCGAGGTCATCGCCCGCATCCGGGTCATCCTCCGGCGGTCCCTCGGCGACGAGCAGGACGACGGCGTGCTGCGGTTCGCCGACCTCGAGCTGGACGAGGCGTCCCACGAGGTCCACCGGGCCGGCCAGCCCATCCAGCTCACCGCCACCGAGTTCAACCTGCTCCGGTACTTCCTCCTGAACCCCCGCCGGGTGCTGTCCAAGCCGCAGATCCTGGACCACGTCTGGCACTACGACTTCGGCGGCGAGCCCAACGTGGTCGAGACCTACGTCAGCTACCTCCGCAAGAAGCTGGAGCGCCATGGACCGCCGCTCATCCACACCATCCGGCTGGTCGGCTACACCCTCCGGGAACCGACCGCGGGCAGCTAGCCGGGCGGGCGGACGGGCACGGATACGAGCGGACGAGCGAACGGGCGGACACGGATGTCGCTCCGCAGCCGGCTGGTGCTGGCCGTCGCCGCGGTGGCCCTGGTGGCCCTGGTGGCCGCCGACTTCGCCACCTACTCCGCCCTCCGGTCGTCCCTCTACAACCGGGTCGACCAGTCGCTGCAGCAGTCCGCCACCTCCCTGCCCCTGGCCGCCGGCGGGGTCCCCCCGGCCGGCCGGCCGGGCGAGAACCCGACGGAGAACCCGGGGGAGGGGCAGCCGGGCGCCGTCGGCCAGGAGGGCATGGCGGGCACCGGCCAGGGCAACCAGGCCCCGCCGGCCGCCCAGGCCGACGCCCCCGGGGCCTATCTGGAGGTCCGCAACGCCGCCGGCCGGACGATCCTCGGCCCGTTCGCCGGCCACCTGCAGGGCGGCAAGGCCTACTCCCCGACGCTGCCGGCCCACTTCACCGGGTTCACCCCGGCACCCGGCACCGGCGTGCCGCAACTGTTCCTCACCGAGCCGTCCACGGCGGCCGGCGGCCCGGACTTCCGGGTGCTGGTGGTCCGCCGCCCCGGTGGCGGTGTCCTCATCCTCGGCATGCCCCTGGCCGACACCGCCAGCACCCTCGACCAACTGGTGGTCATCGAGGTCGTCGTCACCGGCGCCGCCCTGGCCGCCGCCGTGCTCCTGGGGCTGTGGCTGGTCCGGGTGGGCCTGCGACCGCTGGCCGACGTGGAGGACACCGCCGAGCGCATCGCCGGCGGCGAGCTGGACCAGCGGGTGCCGGGGGAGAACGACCGCACCGAGGTCGGCCGGCTGGCCCTCACCGTCAACGTCATGCTCACCCGCATCGAAGAGGCCTTCGCCCAGCGCGACGCCACCGAGGCCGAGCTCCGGCTGTCCGAGGAGCGGCTCCGGCAGTTCGTCGCCGACGCCTCCCACGAGCTCCGGACGCCGCTGGCCGCGGTGTCGGCCTACGCCGAGCTGTTCGAGCGGGGGGCCAGGGAACGCCCCGACGACCTCGACCGGGTCATGACCGGCATCCGGGGGGAGTCCGCCCGGATGAGCCGGTTGGTCGAGGACCTCCTCCTGCTGGCCAGGCTGGACGAGGGCCGACCCCTCGAACGGCAGCCGGTCGACGTCGCCGCCGTCGCCACCGACGCCGTCCAGACCGCCGCCACCGTCGGGCCCGGTTGGCCGGTGACCCTGGACGTCGGCCCGATGCACGTCCTCGGCGACCAGGCCGCCCTCCGCCAGGTCCTCGACAACCTGCTGGCCAACGTCCGGGCCCACACCCCCGAGGGCACCGTCACCACCGTCCGGGTCACCCGACGGGGTCCCGACGCGGTCGTCGAGGTGGCCGACCGCGGTCCCGGCATGACCGAGGACCAGGCCGCCCACGCCTTCGAGCGGTTCTACCGCGCCGACCCGTCACGGTCCCGGGCCCACGGCGGCGCCGGCCTCGGCCTCTCCATCGTCGCCGCCATCGTCGCCGCCCACGGCGGCCGGGTCACCGCCGCCGCCCGCCCCGGCGGCGGCACCACCATGACGGTCGTCCTGCCCGCCGTGCCGGACCCGCCGCCTGTGTAGGGACCGGGACCGGCGACCGCAAACCTGTACACCCGGGCCCAGCCAGGTCACAGCGGGCCGCAAGGAACGGTCCGCATGCTCGGTGCATGAGCATCGCCCGAGCCCCTGCCGCCGGACCCGGCCCCGGCGGACCCGGCCCCGGCGGGCCCGATCCCACCGAGGGCCCCGCTCCCGCTCCGGCCGGCGCCGTCGACCGGTGGGACGACCGCCGCCGGCCGACGGTGGAGGTGGTGGTGCCGGTGCACAACGAGGAAGCCGGGCTGGAGGCCAGCGTGCTCCGGCTCCGCCGGTTCCTCGACTCGTCGTTCCCCTTCGAGGCCACGGTCACCGTGGCCGACAACGCCAGCACCGACCGGACCTGGCAGATCGCGTCCGGCCTGGCCCGGCGGGTCCCCGGGGTCCGGGCCGTGCACCTGGGGGAGAAGGGCCGGGGGCGGGCGTTGCGGGCCGCCTGGTCCGCCAGCGACGCCACCGTGGTGGCCTACATGGACGTCGACCTGTCCACCGGCCTGGACGCCCTGCTGCCGCTGGTGGCCCCGCTGCTGTCGGGGCACAGCGACCTGGCCATCGGCACCCGGCTGGCCCGTGGCGCGCACGTCGTCCGCGGCCCCAAGCGGGAGCTGATCTCCCGCTGCTACAACCTCATCGTCCGGACCACCCTGCACAACGGGTTCTCCGACGCCCAGTGCGGCTTCAAAGCCGTCCGGGCCGACGTGGCCCGGCAACTGCTGCCGCTGGTGCAGGACGACGCCTGGTTCTTCGACACCGAACTGCTGGTGCTGGCCGAGCGCAGCGGCCTCCGCATCCACGAGGTCCCGGTGGACTGGACCGACGACCCCGATTCGCGGGTGGACATCCGCCGGACCGCGCTGGACGACCTCCGCGGGATCTGGCGGCTGCTGCGCCGGCCGGTCGCCCGCCGCCCGCCGACCGGCACCGACCACGCCGTCCTGGCCCGGTTCGCCAGCGTCGGCCTGGCCAGCACCGCGGCGTACCTGGTCCTGTTCCTGCTCCTCCGCGGGCCGTTGGGGCCGTACGGGGCCAACGCCGCGGCACTGGTGCTGTCCGCAGCGGCCAACACCTGGGCCCACGGCCGCCTCGCCTTCGCCGGTGGCCGGCCACGGCTGGCCGACGTCGTCGCCGGCGGCCTGGCCGCCCTGCTCACCAACCTGGCCCTGACCACCGCCGCCCTGGGGCTGGTGGGGTGGCTGGCCCCGTCGCCGACGGCGCAGTTGGCCGCCCTGGTCGCCGCCACCGCCGTCGCCGCCCTGGTCCGGTTCACCCTGCTGCGGGCCTGGGTGTTCCGGGCCCACCTCCGCCGGCCCGCCGGATCGGCCCCGCCGGCCACCGCGCCCCTCCCGTCACCGGTCACGCCCATTGCTCACCCCGGCCGCCCAGGAGGGTGAGGGAGCAGGGTGATTTCTTATTTGGCCGAAGTTGCGCCATGGGGCGGGAAGGTCATGACGGATTCACCGCCTTGACCAGGTGGGATCAGGACGCGGTGCCCGGACGCCGTGTCCGGATCGGCGACCCGGTTGCAGAATAGCTACATAGGTTGCAAGATTTCCAACTTGGCATCGCTATTCTGCCGCCATGCTGTTGGACCGGTCGCTCCTGCCTCGGGTGCCCCGGTCCCTGCTGGCCCGCCCGGGCCTCGACCGCCGGTTGGACCGCTGGGCCCCCGTCACGGTGGTCCGGGGCCCCCGCGGCTACGGCAAGACCGTCCTGGTGGCCTCCTGGCTGGAGCGACAACAGGGCCCAACGGTCGTGCCGGTGTGGGTGGCCGCCGGCCCCGGGCCGGGTGACCCGGAGCCGTTGTGGGCGGAGATCCGCCACCGGCTGGACGGTGCCGGGCTGCTGGCCGGGGCGTCGGCATCCGGAGACCGCGCCGGCCTGCGACTGGACATACCCCCCGGTGTCCGGGTGGTGCTGGTGGTCGACGACTTCCAGCACGTCCGACGGCCCGACGTCCTCGACGACCTGGTCGGCCTGGCCCGGACCTACCGGGGGCTGCACCTGGTCGTCTGCCACCGGTCCTGGCACCCCATCCAGTCCCTGGCCGTGGCGACGGTCGGCGCCGAGGTCGTCGGGCCGACCGACCTGCTGCTGTCCGCCGAGGACATCGTGGCCCTGGCCGCGGCCATGGGAAAGCCGCCGCTGCCCCTCGAGGACGCCGAGGAGCTCCGGCAGGCCCTCGGCGGATGGCCGGCCCCGGTCCGGCTGGTGGTGGACGGGTACGACGGGGGCCGGCTGCCGATGCCGGTCGCCGAGGAGTTCCTCCGGACCACCGTGCTGCCACAGGTCGAGGCCACCGAAGGCATCGACCACCTCACCCGGTTCGCCCTCGCCCGCCGGCTCGACCGGGACCTGGTCCGCGATCTCTGCGACGACCCCTATCCGGACCGGTTCGTCGAGGTCCTCGAAAGCCCGGGGCTGCTGGAACGCCGCCAGCACGGCGACCGGGTGGAGCTGGTGCCGCCGGGCCTCCTGACGGCCGTCCTCCGGCAGGCGTACACGGCCCGGTACCCCGACGAGGCCCGGGCCTTCCACCGCCGGCTGGCCGCCTGGTACGGCGCCCGGGACCAGCCCGACGACGCGCTGCTCAGCCTGCAGCACGCCGTCGACGGCGAGGACTGGGAGCAGGCCAAGCGCATCTGGACCCTCCACGGCCCCACCCTGCGGATGCTGGCTCCCGGGCCGTTCCGCCAGGCCCTCGACGCCATCCCCGCCGACGCCCTCGTCGGCCACCCGGCCATCCTCATCGACCGGCAGGTCTCCGGGACCGCCGACGCCGACAGCGACCTGGACGGCCGGATGGACACCATCCGGACCTACTTCACCTCCAGCACCCAGATGATGCAGCGACCCCTCGACGGCCTGCCGGCGCCGGACCTCGTGTACCTGGGCACCGGCCACCTCATCGGCCTGCGGATGCGCGGCCGCCTCGCCGACTCCGACCGGTTCGCCCAGACCCTGGCCCGCCGGGTGTCGGCCACCGTCCAGGACGCGGAGGCCGCGGTGGACGGCCTGGGGTGGTTCAACCTGCAGTGGGGCCTCACCCGCACCCTGCTGGGCGACGATGCCGGGGCGGTGCAGGCCTACCGCCGAGCCTGGGCCTGCTGCAACCGGGTCCCCGCCAACTGGATCGCCGCCAACGTCGCCGCCAACCTGGCCCTGAGCTACGCCGTGCGGGGCGACGCCGCCCAGGCCCGGCAGTGGCTGAACCGCTACCGGCGGTTCGAGACCTCCGACCAGTGGGCCCACTACCTCGTCAGCATCGGCGCCCACCTGACCGACGGCCTGCTGGCCCTGGACCGGCTGGACGAGGACGGCGTGCAGGCCGCCCTGGCCCACCTCGGCGACGGCACCTCCCCGGTGGAGCTGTGGCCCTACGTGGCCTGGCTCCGGGCGCAGCACGCCCTCTACTTCGGCGACCCCGCGTCCGGGCTGGCCGATCTCGACGACGCCGACCGGGCCCACCCCGGCGAGCGGTCCGGCGAGCAGTCCGGCGAGTGGCCCGGCGAAGGGGTGGCGGCCCAGCTCCTGGCCCGGTCCCGGGTGGACCTGTTGATGGCCTCCGGCCACGGTGCCCAGGCGGCCGCCGTCCTCGAGGGGTGGGAGCCGTCGTCGCCGATGGCCGCCGTGCCGGCCGCCCGGTTGGCGTTGCTGGACGGCGAGGACCCCGCCGCCCGGAGCGCAGCCGCGCGGTCGTTCGCCACACCCCGCATGTCCCGCCGGGACCGGTTGGACCTGCTGGTGGTCCAGGCGGAGGCCGCCCGCCGCATGGGCGACCTGATGGCCGCCCGCCGGCTGTTCGACCACGCCGCCGGCGCCTACGGGCCCTCCGGCCTGCCGCGTGCCCTGGCCACCGTCGCCCCCGCCGTCCGTGACGACCTCCTCGCCGCGGCCGGCCGCCAACTGGCACCGGCCGACCGGGACCGGTTGGACCGCCGGCCACCGGCCTTCCCGGAGCGGTTCGCCCACCTGGAGCTGACCAAGCGTGAGCGCGCCGTCCTCGTCGCCCTGGAGCGGACCGCCTCACGGCAGGCGATGGCCGACGAGCTGTACGTCTCCGTCAACACCGTCAAGACCCAGTTGACCGCCCTGTACAAGAAGCTGGACACCACCAACCGGACCGAGGCGCTCCTCAAGGCCCACCAGCTCGGCCTCCTGCCCTGAACGGGCGCCGGCCGGCGCCGAGCCGTCGGGCGGCCGGGCCGTCGGGGAACAGTCGTCGGGCGCCGGGCCGTCAGACCGTCGGGCCGGCGGGGACAGTCGTCGGGCGCCGGGCCGTCAGCCGTCGAGCGACGGGCCTACGGGGAGCCGAGGGCGGCGATGACGTCGTCGACGGTGGTCAGGGTGGCCACCAGGGCGATCGAGCCCCGCAGCACCGCCTGGGCGTAGTCGGCCGGGACGCCGGCCACGGCGTCGGTGGGCACCGCCACCTGGTAGCCGAGGTTGACGGCTTCCACGCAGAGCCCCAGCACGCCCAGGTTCACCGACACGCCGGCCACCACCAGGACCTGCACGCCCAGGTTCCGGAGGGTGGCATCCAGGGAGGTGCCGGTGAACGGCGACACCCCGTGCCGGCGGGCGCAGACCAGGTCGGTGGGCTCCGGGCCGAGCGCCGGCACCAGCTCGGTCGCCGGGGTCCCCACCAGCAGGTGCTCGGGTCGCCGGAGCAGCGCCGAGTGCAACGGGGTGTTCGCCGTCGTGCCCGCCCGATCGGCCCGGAACTCCGCAGTGCAGTGCACCACCGGCAGCCCGGCCCGCCGGGCGGCGTTCAGCAGCCGGACCGTGTTGGGCACCAGGCCGGCCGCGTCGGCGATGGCGGCCAGCTCGGGGAACGACGCCAGGTCGCCCACGACGCCCCGCTGCACCTCCATGGTGACCACCGCCACCGGGAAGGCTGTGGGCGGCCCGCCCGGGCGGCCACCGGGCAGCCCGCGGCCGCTCAGCAGCGAACGCAGGTTGACCGGCACCTCAGGAGCCGGCCACGATGTCGCCCTGGTCGCCGCCGGCGACGATGTCGTTGGCCCACCGGTAGTCCGGCTTGCCGCTGGGGGACCGCTGGACCACCTCCACCGTGTACAACCGTCGAGGCACCTTGTACCCGGCGATGGCGGTACGGCAGTGGGTCTGGATGGCTTCGAGGTCGGGGGACCGGCCGGAGCGGGGCTGCACGATGGCCGCCACGGTCTGCCCCCACCGCTCGTCGGGGACCCCGACCACGATGGCGTCCATGACGTCGGGGTGGGACCGGACCGCCGACTCGACCTCCTCGGGGAAGATCTTCTCGCCGCCGGAGTTGATGACCACCGATCCCCGGCCGAGCAGGGTGACCGACCCGTCCTCCTCCACGGTGGCGAAGTCCCCCGGCATGGCGTACCGGACGCCGTCGACGGTGACGAACACCTCGGCGGTCTTGACTGGGTCGTTGTAGTACCCGATGGGGATGTCGCCGCTCCGGGCGATCTTGCCGACGACCCCGGAACCGGGGAGCACCCGCCGCAGGTTCTCGTCGAGCACCACCGTGTCGCCCAGGATGTGGACCGTCGGCCCGCTCTTCATGGCGGTGTGGTCCTTCGAGACGATCGTCATGCCGTTATTGCCGCTCTCCGACGACCCGACGGCGTCGGTGATGAACAGGTCGGGGAAGTGCTCGAAGAACCGGTCCTTCACCGGCGCCGAGAACAGGGCGGCCGACGACACCACGGCCAGCAGTGACGACAGGTCGTAGTCGGCTGCCGGATCGTCCAGGGCCTCCACCAGGGGCTTGGCCATGGCATCGCCGGTGACCATCAGCGAGTTGACCTTCTCCCGCTCGACCAGCCGCCACACCTCGTCCGGGTCGAACTTGGCCATCAGCACGATCCTGGCCCCGACGAAGCTCTGGCCCATCACGCACCACTGGGTCGCCCCGTGCATCAGGGGTGCGATCGGGAGGTGGGTGATGGCCCCGGCGCGGCCCTTCTCGACCATCTCCTGCGGCTTCTCCACCCTGGTGTTCGTCAGTGGGTCGACGCCGCCGCCGAGGGCGTAGAAGACGTCCTCGTGCCGCCACACCACCCCCTTCGGCATCCCGGTGGTGCCGCCAGTGTACAGAATGTACAGGTCGTCGGCCGACCTCGGCCCGAAGTCCCGCTCGGGGCCTCCGGCGGCCATCGCCTCTTCGTAGTGGACCGCTCCCGGCGGGTCGGCCTCGTCGGTGCCGTCGTCGATCACCACCACGTGCTGCACCGTCGGCAGCTCCGGCAGCAGGGCCGCCACGTGCGGGGCGAACTCCCGCTGGTGCACCAGCGCCTTCAGGTCGGCGTTGGCGAACAGGTACCGCAGCTCGTCCTCCACGTACCGGTAGTTGATGTTGATCCACACCGCCCGCAGCTTGAACACCGCCCAGGCCGTCTCCACCCACTCGACGCCGTTGTAGGCGTAGATGCCCACGTGGTCGCCGGGCCCGATGCCCTGGGCCGCCAGGTGGTGGGCCAGCCGGTTGGCCCGGGCCTCCATCTCGGCGTACGTCCACCGCGCGCCGTCCGCCACCAGGTACTCCCGATCACCGAAGGCGTCCACGGCCGCTTCGAACAGGTCTGCCAGGTTGAATTCCATCAGGCCATAAGTAGAACAGGTTCTCGTCCTGCCGGCAACCGGTCCGGCGGCATCCCGGCGGTGCCGGCCTCTCGGCGGTGCCGGGCCACGACGGCAACCCGCGGAGGCGGCAACCCGCGGATCAGGCCGTGGCGGCCACCACCGGGGCGGACAGCGCCCTCCCGGCCATGGACCCGAAGAAGCCGGCGTCCCCGAAGGCGAAGATGCCGCCGTCCGCGGCCACCTCCCAGTACCCGCCGCCGTCCGCGGTGGCCACCAGGCCGACCACCGCGGCGTCCAGCGCCCGGCCGCCCATCGACCCGGCGAACGGGGCGTCCCCGAAGGCGAACACCCCGCCGTCGGCGCCGTCCAACCAGTACCCGCCGCCGTCCGCGGTGGCCGCCATGCCGACGACCGGCGCGGCCAGCGCCTGGCCGCCCATGGACCCGAAGTTGCCGGCCGGCCCGAACGGCAGCACCACGCCGCCGGCGGTGGCTTCCCAGTACCCGGTCGCTCCGTCGGCGGCGGCGGCCACCACCGGCGTGACCGGCCGGGTGGCCGGTGCGCCGGAGAAGGCGGCGTCCCCGAAGGCGAACACCCCGCCGTCGGCCCCGACCATCCGGTACCCCTGCCCCGGCGGAGCAGGCGGTGTCGGTGCCGGCGGGGTCATCGACTCGAACAGCCCCTGGGACACCCGGGCATCGTCGGCGTACCTCCCGGCAGCCAGGCAGGAGCCGACGGCGGTGCAGGACAGCGGGTGGTAGGCGGCCTGGAATGTGGTGGCCTCCGACGTCGGGTTGCCCCCCGCCGGCACCGGCAGGTCCGCGACGGCCCAACCCGTTCCCCCCAGGGTCCACCCCAGCGCCCGGATGTCGCTGTTGCCGACCGCCTGGCACCATCCGGCCGCCGGGCAGGCCACCGCGGACACGAACGTCAGGGTGTCGTCGGTGCTGTCGGCCGGGGCGGCCGACCAGCCCTGGCCGTCGAAGGCGTCGAAGAACCCGCCACTCAGTGTGTCGTTGCCGCCCACCACGCAGAACGTGGTGCTGGCGCAGGAGACGGACGGGAGCTCCACTGTCCGGCCGGTCCACCCGGCCGGCACCGGTGCCCGCAGGCCGGACCACCCTCCGAGGGACAGCGGCTCGATGAGCCCGTAGTTCCCGGCTGTCGGGTCGACTGTGGACGATGTGACGTCGTACTGGCCCACCGCCACGCAGACCCCCACCGCCGGGCAGGACACCTGGTTGAGCTCCGACGGCACCGACTGCAGGGCACCGGCCGGCAGCGTCGCCGGCTGGGCGCTCCATCTGCCGCCGGACAGGGTGGCCACGGCAGCCTGGCTGGCCGCTGTCCCGTTGGGGAAGTACTCGCCTGCGGCGCTGCACCATCCGGCGACCGGGCATGTGACCGCAGAGAACGCCAGCCGCGTCCCTGTGCCCACCGGCACTGTGACCGGCAGGGGGGTCCAGGCGCCGTCCGACAACGTCTCGACCAGCCCCTCTGTGCCGTGGGCCGTCTGGTAGCTGCCGACCGCCCAGCACGACCCGGACGCCGGGCACGACACCCCTTCGATCTCGGTGCCGGCCGCTGTCGTGGTCGGCGGTGTGGCCGGAAGCGGGGCGGCCACCGCCGACCATGTCGTCCCGCTCCCGGTCACCAACAGCCCGCCGGTGCCTGTCCAGCCGCCGGCGGCGCACCAGCCGGTGGTGGTGCAGGAGACGGCCACCAGGAACACTGTGCCCCTGCCCGTCCGATCGGCCGGTACCGCCGTCGTGGTCCAGTGGCCGCCCACCTCCGTGTCGACCATCCCTTCCTGGTGCCGGCTGTCGGGCGGCACGTACTGGCCGACCGCCGTGCACGACCCGGCGGCGGTGCAGTCCGTGGACAGGAACGTCGGGAACGTCGTCGACGTCACCGGGACCGGCACCGGTGCCGTCGACGCCACCCAGGCTGCGGTGGTCGTCCCCGCACCGCCGGGGTCCGGGGGTGCCAGGACCGCCAGGACCGGCAGGACGACGGTCAGGCCAAGGGCGGCCGACCACAGCGGCGTCGCGCCCCGTCGGCGGCGGGCACGGGAACGGCGGCCGGCACGGAAGCGACCTGCTGAAACGCCAGTTGACAGGGGCACCCGCTCATAGTCGCACACCACGCCGCCCCGGCACCGGGTCAGATGAGCTTGGCTGGACCCATCAGTCGGCCGGCGGCAGCAGGGGACCGGCGTCGTCGTAGCCCTGCCGGATGCCCCGTCCGGCCCGCCGGGTGAGCTGGTCGGGCTCGTACAGCATCCAGTAGGCGTTCAGGGCGTGCTTGCGGGCCCGGTTGCGGCAGACCACGGCCAGGGCGGCGGGGTCGTCCTCCTCGTCCTCGTGGACGAACACCTCCAGGATGGGGGTGCTGGTCATTAGCTGGGCCAGCATGATCCCCGACGACGCCTCGTGGGCGCAGGTCTTGTCGATGGCCGCCTTCCCCGGCATGCCCAGGGCCACCACGATCCGGCAGCCCTGTCCCTCGATCAGCCGCTTGGCCTCCACCGCCAGGTCCTTGAACCCCGGCACCGTCCGGTGGACCACCTCGAACCGGTCCCCGTGGCCCGGGCACCCCTTCAGCTCGTCGATGGCCTCGCCGCCCATGTCGTAGCGGGCGAACATGGTGTCCACCACCCCGATCCGGTCCATCCCCCGACGTTACCGGCCGCAGTGCACCCCGTCGGGCTTCCAGCCCGCAGTGCACCCGTCGGGCTTCCGGCCCGCAGTGCACCCGTCGGGCTTCCGGCCCGCAATGGACCCGGCCGGCCGGGTGGTCGAGAATCGTGGCCATGACCGAATCTCCTGAACGCGGGACCTGGGTGGACCGGGACGCGGCGGTGGTGTGGCACGGGTTCACCCAGATGGCGGCCTACCCGGACAACGCGCCGGTGGTGGTGGACCGGGCGGAGGGTCGGGACCTGATCGACGTCGACGGCCGCCGGTACCTGGACGCCATCTCGTCGCTGTGGGTCAACACCCTCGGCCACCGGGTGCCGGAGCTGGACCAGGCCGTCGTGGACCAGCTCGGCCGGGTGGCCCACACCACCATGCTCGGCAACGGCAACACGGTGGTGGTGGAGCTTGCCGAGGCCCTGGCCACGGTGGTGCCGGTGGACGGCCCCCACTTCCTGTTCGCCGCCGACGGCGCCGTCGCGGTGGAGCAGGCCCTGAAGATCGCCTTCCAGTACTGGATCAACCGCGGCGAGCCCGGCCACCACCGGTTCCTGGCCCTCGGCGACGCCTACCACGGGGACACCGTCGGGTCCCTGTCGGTCGGGGACGGCGGGTTCTTCTCCGCCGCCTTCGACCCGCTGCGGTTCCCGGTGCTGCGCACCCCCGGCTACGCCGACCCCGGCTGGGCCGCCAAGGCCTGCGCGGCGGTGGCCGCCCACGCCGGCGAGCTGGCCGCCGTGGTCATCGAGCCGCTGGTGCAGGGGGCGTCGGGCATGCGGTGCGCGGAGCCCGACGACGTCGCCGCCCTCGGCCGGGCCTGCCGGGACGCCGGGGTCCTGCTGATCTGCGACGAGGTGGCCACCGGGTTCGGCCGCACCGGTACCCTGTTCGCCGCCGAGCAGTGCGGGCTCCGGCCCGACCTGCTGTGCCTCGGCAAGGGGATCACCGGCGGCTACCTACCGATGTCGGCCACGGTGGCCTCCGACCGGGTGTACCGGGAGTTCCTCGGTGACGACCTCGGCCCCCGCACCTTCTTCCACGGCCACTCCTACGGCGGCAACGCCCTGGCGGCCGCCGTCGCCGTCCGCCACCTGGAGCTGATCGACCGGTGGCGGGTGCTGGACAACGTGGCCGAGCGGTCCGCCCAGATGGCCGCCCTGCTGGCCGAGAAGGTGGCCCCGCACCCCGCCGTCGGCGAGATCCGCCAGCGCGGCCTGATGGTCGGGGTCGACCTGGCCCCGCCGGCCGGCGGGCTGCGGTGGGGGCGGCGGGTGTGCGCCGCCGCCGTCGAACGCGGCGTCCTGCTGCGGCCGTTGGGCGACGTCGTGGTGGTCATGCCCCCGCTGACCACCACCGCTGGCGAGATCTACCGGATCGTCGACACCCTCGAAGCCGCCCTCGACCAGGTCACCGTGCCGGACCTGGCCGGGGGCGCCCCGGGAGCCGGGACCACCGATGGGGCCCGGTGACGTCTCCGCGGCAACGTCCGGGGGAGCGCCTGGCGACGGGAGCCGGGGGCACCACGTGACGGGACCCTGGGAGCGGCACGTCGGGGAGCGGCTGCGCCGGATCGCCGACGAGGACCGCTGGCGGTCCCCCCGGGACTTCGACGCCCGGGGGCCGGGTGGGGTCCTGGCCGGCACCGGCCGCCCGGTGGTGTCGTTCGCCGCCAACGACTACCTCGGCCTGTCCGCCCACCCCGCCGTGGTCGCCGCCGCCCACCGCGCCCTCGACCGCTGGGGTGCCGGCGCCGGCGGCTCCCGGCTGGTCACCGGCTCCCGGCCGGTCCACGCCGAGCTGGAGGCCGCCCTGGCGGCCTGGAAGGGCACCGAGGCGGCCATCTGCTATCCCACCGGCTACGCCGCCAACCTCGGGGTGCTCAGCACCCTCGGCGGCCCCGGCACCCGCATCCTGTCCGACGAGCTCAACCACGCCTCCATCATCGACGGCTGCCGGCTGGCCCGGGCCGACGTCGACGTCTACCGGCACGCCGACCCCGACCACCTGGACCGGCTGCTGGCCGCCGACGACCGGCCCACCCTGGTGGTCACCGACACCGTCTTCTCCATGGACGGCGACCTGGCCCCCCTGGCCGACGTGGCCGCCGCCTGCCGCCGCCACGGCGCCCTGCTGGTCCTCGACGAGGCCCACGCCGTCCTCGGCCCCCATCCCGGCCCGGACGTCACCGACGGCCTGCCCGTCGTCCGGGTCGGCACCCTGTCCAAGACCCTCGGGTCCCTCGGCGGCTTCGTCGCCGCCTCCCGACCGGTGGTCGACCTGCTGGTCAACGCCTCCCGCCCGTACATCTTCGCCACCGCCGGCACCCCGGCCGACGCCGCCGCCGCCCTGGCCGCCCTGGAGATCCTGCAGTCCGCCGAAGGCGCCGCCCTCTGCGCCCGGCTGGCCGGCCACGTCGACCGCCTGGCCCCCGGCCATCCCACCCCCATCGTCCCGGTGGTGCTCGGCACAGAGCGCCGCGCCCTGGCCGCCGCCGCCGCCCTGCTGGACCAGGGGCTCTGGGTGCCGGCCATCCGGCCGCCCACCGTCCCGGTCGGCAGCAGCCGGCTGCGGGTGACCCTGTCGGCGGCCCACACCGACCAGCAGGTCGACCGGCTGCTGGCCGCCCTGGCCTCCCCCGAGGTCGGCGCCGGGCTGGCCGGCGCCCGCTAGCGGCCGGTGGCCGTCCCCTCCGGACCCCGGACCGGCCCGACCGGCGGATCGGCGGCCCGGACCGACGCGGCCGGCGGGTCGGCGGCCCGGACCGGCGAGGCCGGCGGGGTCGGCCGGCCCCAGGCCCGGCCCGGGCGGTTGGTGCTGGTGGTCGGCACCGGCACCGAGGTCGGCAAGACCTGGGTGTCCGCCGCCCTCTTGCGCCACCTGGCCACCGCCGGCCACGCCGTCGCCGCCCGGAAGCCGGCCCAGTCGTTCGACCCCGCCGATCCCCCCGCCGGCACCGACGCCGCCGTGCTCGGCGCCGCCACCGGGGACGCGCCCGAGGCGGTGTGCCCGCCAGCCCGGTGGTACCCCGTCGCCATGGCCCCCCCGATGGCCGCCGACGTCCTCGGCCGGCCGCCGTTCACCGTCGCCGACCTGGCCGCCGAGCTCCGCTGGCCGGACCCGCCGCCGGCGGTGGGGTTGGTGGAGACCGCCGGCGGGGTCCGGTCGCCGCAGGCCGACGACGGCGACGCCGTGGCCCTTGGCGCCCTCCTCCGTCCGGACCTGGTGGTCCTGGTGGCCGACGCCGGCCTCGGCACCATCAACGGGGTCCGGCTGGCCGTCGACGCCCTGTCCGGCCCGATCCCTGCCGGCCCGGTCCCCGCCGGCCCGGTCCCCGGGATGCCGGCGCCGCTGGTGGTGGTCCTCAACCGGTTCGACCCGGCCGACGACCTCCACCGCCGCAACCGGGACTGGCTGGCCGGCCGGGACGGGCTGCCGGTGGTGGCCACCCCCGGCGAGGAGGACGTCCTCGCCGGCTGGGCCCTCGGGCCGCTGGGCCCGGCGCCGGGGCCGCCGGGGGCACCAGGGCCGCCAAGCCCGTCGCCGGGGCCGGCGCCGCCAGAACTGCCGGCGGAGGGCGGTCCGGCCTGAACCCCGGTGGCCGCCGCCGGACCCTGGCCGCTGCCGACCCTGGCCGCCGCCGGACCTACAGTGTCCGGCAGCAGGCCCCGTATCGGGCAGGAGGAGCCGTGGACCAGGTGGAGCGAGCAGACGACGGGGACGGCGGGACCCACTGGGGAGAGGCGGTCACAACCGCCGTCAGCACCCCGCAGCCGGGGGACCTGGCGGTCAGTGCCGGGCTGGGCATCGCCCAGGGCCCGCTGGTCGGCACCGGTGACTCCACCCCGCTGGAGGAGGACGAGCCCGAGGGGGTGGTGCCGCCCAGCCCGCTGTGGGCCATGAAGATGCGGCGCCACGTCCAGTGGCACCTGCTGCCGGCCCACGAGCGGCACGACCGGGTCCGGGACGCGGTCGGCGCCGGGGACGACACCGTGTACGTCATCGACGACGGCAGGCACCACGTCATGTTCGGCCACCGGGTCGGCGCCGTTCCGGGCGAGGTGGAGTACGCCCTGGTCGGCCGGGCCCACCGGGACCGCTACGACGCCCTGGTGGCCGGCAGCCTGGCCCCCCGGCGGGCCTTCGACGACACCACCGACCTGGTCCTCTGCGGCACCGCCGTCGAGGAGGCCGTCGTCGCCTCCAACCTGTTCGAGGTGGCCAACTACGGCAGTGCCGCCGACGTCCCCGCCGAGTACCTCCCCGGCGCGCCGTACATCGAATTCACCGGCAACCGCGACTTGACCGCCGACCGCGACGCGTCTGCCGATTGACGGGTCGGTAGAGTCACAGTGTCGTCACGTCCGCCGACCGGCGGTGGCCGGCGGACGTCCGTAGCTGCAGCGTCATGAGTCCGGGTGAGGTGCGGGTGAGGTGATGGCAGCAGGGCCGGTGGTGTCCGGGTCCGACAGCCTCTTGGTCGCCGGCCCTTCCGGCGCGCCCCGGGCACCCGGCCCGGAGGTGCCCCTCCGTGGGTTCCTGGTCCTCGGCCTGGTCGGCACCGTCGCCATCCTCTGCGGGGTGGTGCTCGGTGGCAACGCGTTCGAGTCCCGGTTGCCCGGCGCCTGGTTCTTCGGCACCCCGGGCGGCCCCCTCGGGTCGGTGGGCCCCAACGGCACCCGGGCGCCCATCGAGGCCATCCTGGCCGTCTACGGCGGCCTGGCCGTCCTCGCCATCACCTGGGTCCGGCTGGCCCGCGTCCTGTGGCGCCACCCCGGCGTGCCGGTGCGGCGGGTGGTCAAGGTCGTCGCCGCCTGGGCCCTCCCCATCCTGATCGCCCCGCCGCTGTTCAGCCGGGACGTCTACAGCTACGCCGGCCAGGGCGAGATGGTCAGCCACCACATCGACCCCTACCTGTACGGCCCCGGGGTGCTGGGGGCCACCCCCTTCAACAACCTGGCCGGCCAGTTGTGGTCCAACACCCCGTCCCCGTACGGCCCCACCTTCCTGTCCCTGGACGGCGTCGTCACCCGGCTGGCCGACCACCAGGTGCTGGCCGACCTGGTCCTACTGCGGCTCCTCGCCGTGGTCGGCGTCGTCCTCATCGTCGCCGGGCTGCCCACCCTGGCCCGGGCCGCCGGCCGGGATCCCGCGGCCGCCGTGGTGCTCGGCGCCGGCAGCCCGGTGGTGCTGACCACCCTGCTGGGCGGGGCCCACAACGACGCCCTCATGGTCGGCCTCCTGGTCGCCGGCTTGGCCGTCGCCCGCCGGTTCGGCACCCTCCCCGGCATCGTCGTCTGCGCCCTGGCCGTCGGCGTCAAGGCCCCCGCGGCGCTGGCCGTGGTGTTCCTGGGCTGGAACTGGCCGGGGCCGCTGGCGTCCTTCCGGGCCCGGGTGGCCCACGCCGCCGCCGCCGTCGGCATCACCGCCGCGGTCCTGGCCGTGCTGTCCTGGGCCACCGGCCTGGGTTGGGGCTGGGTGCACACCGTCACCGCCGAGAGCAAGGTCACCACCGGGGTGACCCCGGTGGACGCCGTCGCCCACGTCGTCACCGACCTCGCCCACCTCGTCGGGGCGCAGGTCGGCATGGGCGACGTCCGCCCGGTGATGTCCACCCTCGGCGTGCTGGCCGCGGTGGCCATCGCCGCCGTGCTGCTGTGGCGGTCCCCCCGGACCGGCACGGTCCAGGCCGTCGGGCTGGCACTGCTGGCCTTCGCGCTCCTCAGCCCGGTCCTCTGGGCCTGGTACGCCAGTTGGGGGCTGGTGGTGCTGGCCCCGGTGGCCGCCGGCCGGCTCCGCCAGGCGGTGATCGTCATCACCGTGGCCGAGGCCGCCATCGGGGCGTCCGCGGTCAGCAACATGACCAAGATGGTGCTCACCGCCGGGGTGCTGAACGACCTGCTGTTGCTGTCCGGCTTGGTGGCCCTGGTCCTGCTGGCCACCCGGGCGTTCCGGGACTACGACGAGGGCCCGCTGCTCCGGCTGCCGTGGTCCGGGCACCGGGCCGACCAGCCGCCCGGGGTCACCGTCACCGCCATCCAGCGGCCGCAGGCCGCGCAGTAGCGCGGCGGGTCCAGCTCTCGGCCACACCCGGGACAGTCGGCGGTCGGCTTGCCGCAGCCGGTGCAGAACGACCCCGGGGCAGCCGGGCCGTCCGGGCCGGCCGGGTCGACCTCCTCGGCCATGTCGGCCATGTCAGCCATGTCGGCCGCCGGCGCCATCGGGTCAGAAGGCGGCGGTCAGGGCGGCCACCGGCATCTGCAGGTCCGCCAGCATCTGCAGGTCCTCGTCGGCCGACCGGCCCAGGGTGGTCAGGTAGTTGCCGACGATCAGGGCGTTGATGCCGGCGGTCATCCCCATGGACTGGAGGTCCCGCAGCGTCACCTCCCGGCCGCCGCCGTACCGCAGGATGACCCCGGGCAGGGCCAGCCGGAACAGGGCGATCCACCGCACCGCCTCCCAGGCGCCCACCGGCGGCCGGTCGCCGAACGGGGTGCCGGGCCGGGGGTTCAAGAAGTTGACCGGCACCTCCGTCGGGTCCAGGTCGCGGAGCTGCAGCAGCAGCTCGATCCGCTGGGCGATGGTCTCGCCCATGCCGATGAGGGCGCCGCAGCACAGCTCCATGCCGTGGTCCCGGACCAGCCGGCAGGTCGCCGCCCGCTCCTCCCAGGTGTGGGTGGTCACCACCTCCGAGAAGTACGACCGGGCGGTCTCCACGTTGTGGTTGTACCGGTGCACCCCCCCCTCGGCCAGCCGCCGGGCCTGGTCCTCGGACAAGATGCCGGCGCTGACCGCCACGTTCAGCCCCGTCGCCTCCCGCACCACCGGCACCAGCTCCAGGATGCGGCGCAGCGTCCGCTCGTCGGGGCCGCGGACGGCGAGGACGATGCAGAACTCCGACGCCCCCGCCGCCGCCGTCTCCCGGGCCGCCCGCAGGACGTCGTCGGTGTCCAGGAACGGCGTCGCCTTCACCGTGGTGTCGAACCGGGACGACTGCGAGCAGAAGTGGCAGTCCTCCGGGCAGCCGCCGGTCTTGGCCGACACGATGCCTTCCACCTCCACCCCGGGCCCGCACCAGGCCAGCCGGACCTGGTGGGCCAGGGCCGCCAGCGCCACCACCCCGCCGTCCGGCAGCGCGGCCAGGGCGGCCAGCTCCTCGCCGGTCAGCAGCCGGCGGTCGTCCAGCAGGGCCTTCTCGGCCGCGGCCAGCAGCGCCCGCTGGGCCGCGTCCAGTGGCACCTGCTCCGGCACCGCCGTCGCCCCGCCCCCTGTGGGACCGCGGTTGGCCGACCGGAAGGCCACCGTGCTACGAGTGTTGACGGGAAGCGGTTCGCCGGGCACGGCGCCAACGGTAGCGGCAGCGGGCCGCCGCCGGGTAGCCGAGCCACCTCCGGCCGATCGCGTACAAGGGAGGATGGGCCATGGCCTGGGACTTTTCCACCGAACCGGAGTTCGAGGAAAAGCTGGAGTGGATGCGCGGGTTCGTGCGCGAGGAGGTGTTCCCCCTCGAGACCCTGGACCTCACCTACGACCAGGCGCTGACCGCCATGCGGCCGATGCAGGAAGAGGTGAAGCGCCAGGGGCTGTGGGCCGCCCACCTCCCCCCGGAGCTCGGCGGCATGGGGTTCGGGCAACTGAAGCTGGGCCTCATGCACGAGGTCCTGGGCCAGTCCCCGTACGGGCCGGTCGTGTTCGGCAACAACGCCCCCGACTCCGGCAACGCCGAGCTGCTGGCCGTCGGCATCGAGGCCACCGGCCGCCAGGACCAGCGGGAGCAGTGGCTGCAGCCGCTGCTCGACGGCAAGCTGCGCAGCGGGTTCTCCATGACCGAGCCCCACACCGCCGGGTCCGACCCCACCCTGCTGTCCACCCGGGCCGTCCGCGACGGCGACCAGTACGTCATCAACGGCCGCAAGTGGTTCACCACCAACGGCTCCGTGGCCGACTTCCTGATCGTCATGGCCGTCACCAACCCCGACGTCCACCCCTACCAGGGGTCGTCGATGATCCTGGTCCCGGTCGGCACCCCCGGGGTGACCGTGCTCCGGGACATCCCCACCATGGACCACCTCGACCGCCCGTACGGCAGCTTCGGCAACCACGCCGAGGTCCTCTACGACGACGTCCGGGTACCCGTCGACAACCTCATCGGCCGCGAAGGCGAGGGGTTCCACCTGGCCCAGGCCCGGCTGGGGCCCGGCCGCATCCACCACTGCATGCGCTGGCTCGGCCAGTCCAGGCGGGCCTTCGACATGCTGTGCGAGCGGGCCGTCTCCCGGTACGCCCACGGGTCGCTGCTGTCCGAGAAGCAGACCGTCCAGAACTGGGTGGCCGACTCCCTGGCCGAGATGACCGCCGCCCGCCTGATGACCCTGCAGGCCGCCTGGAAGATGGACCGCGACGGCGCGGCCGCGGCCCGGGTGGAGATCGCCATGATCAAGTACTACGGCGCCGGCGTCCTCTACAACGTCATCGACCGGGCCATCCAGGTGCACGGCTCCCTCGGCTACTCCGCCGACATGCCCCTGGAGCACATGTACCGGGCCGCCCGGGCCGCCCGCATCTACGACGGCCCCGACGAGGTCCACCGCCAGACCGTCGCCCGCCGGACCCTCCGGGGGTACACCGCCACCGACGTCCCCACCGAGCACATCCCCACCCGCCAGGAGGCCGCCAAGCGCAAGTTCGCCGACCTGCTGGCCGCCTTCGACGTCTGACTTAGATCCGCGAGTAGCCGGCTGACCTGAGGGCAGAAATACGCGACAAAGTGCCTCTCACCTGGGAGAATGGTGGTTGCTGACACCCCATCGACCCAGGAAGAGAGGCACCTGTCTGGTGACCACGTTACGCCAC
>DASZUK010000028.1:0-26265 GCA_035547695.1 Acidimicrobiales bacterium | reverse complement strand
GTCCGAGGTCCCCGGGAGAGCGGGGGGCGGCAGTGTCATGCTGGCCCTCGAAGGGCGACCGACCCAGGCCGTCACCCCCGCTCTCACCGAGACCTCCGAACCCTCGCAGACCTCACAAGAGAGATGGTGGACCAGTGACCGGCCCGGCCGCTCCCCCGGACCCGGCTCCCCCGCCGGAGCCGGTCCCCCCGCCGGACCCGGCTCCCGCCCCGGCGGTGGACCTGCGGCGGGCGATGGCGGCGCTGACCGACGACGGCCGCGGGACCGCCGGGCCCGGCGGCGCCGGCCCTGGCACCGCCACCGGGCCCGGCGCCGGTCGGCGGGGGAGCACCTCCGACCTGTCCGTCGACGAGGTCCTGCTGCTGCACTCCGTCGGATGGGAGCCGGTGGACGTGGTGTTCGGGGTGTCCTGGTGGTCGGTGCCCTGGGGGACCTGGCAGTGGCAGACCGGCGAGGTCCGGGAGGCCGCCAGGGCGTTCGACGGCGCCATGGGGGAGGCCACCGAGCTGCTGCGCGACGAGTGCGCCCACGTCGGCGGGTCCGGGGTGGTCGGCGTCGACATCGAGCTGCGGGTGGCCTCCCACCACGTCGACCTGGCCCTCACCGGCACCGCGGTCCGCCGGATCGGGGACCGGGCCGCCGGGTTCGAGTTCGTCTCGGACCTGTCCGCCCGCGACTTCGCCCTGCTCACCCGGGCCGGCTGGTGGCCGGTGGGGCTGGCCGCCGGGGCCAGCTTCGTCATCGCCCCGCGGCGCAGCGCCAGGGAGTGGGCGGCCCAGCAGGGCCAGAACACCGAGCTGCCCAACCTGACCAACGCCCTGTACCTGGCCCGGGAGAACGCCATGGAGGACATGCAGCGGACCGGGCTGGACATGGGCGCCGACGGCATCGTCCACGTCAAGCTGCGGGAGGGCCCGCTGGGCCACAGCGCCCGCATCGTCCAGTTCGTGGCTTTCGGCACCGGCGTCTGCCTGCGCGGGGACGGCCACCAGGCCATCCGGCCGGACCTGGTGGTGTCCCTGGACGACCGGGTCCGGGAGTTCGACGTCCGCAAGCTCCGCAACGACCGCCGCCGCTGAGCCGCCGGGCATCCCGCCGGGGGGTTCGGACCCGGCGGGTGGTCCGGCCGGGCAGCGCCGTCACTGGGTTTTCCCTTCGCCGGCGGCCGACCTACGCTGTCGCCCCGATGGCACCACGAACTGCGCCTTTCGTCCTGATCGACAAGCCGCGGCCGCAGGTGGCCCTGGTCACCCTGAACCGGCCGGAGCGGATGAACGCCATGGCCTTCGACGTCATGATCCCGCTCAAAGACGCCCTGACGGACATCGGCCGGGACAACGACACCCGGGTGGTGGTGCTCACCGGGGCCGGCCACGGGTTCTGCTCCGGCGCCGACCTGGAGGACCCCGGGGTCATCCCCCACATCGACGGCCTCACCCTGCCCACCATGGCGCTGCGGTCCATGGGGCTGCTGGACGACGTGATCCGGACGGTGCGGAAGCTGCACCAGCCGGTCATCGCCGCCGTCAACGGCCCGGCCATCGGCGGCGGGTTCTGCCTGTCCCTGGCCACCGACATCCGGCTGGCCTCCGACACGGCCTACTTCCGGGCGGCCGGCATCAACAACGGCCTCACCGCCGCCGAGCTGGGGCTGAGCTATCTGCTGCCGCGGGCCGTCGGGTCGTCCCGGGCGGCCGAGATCATGCTGACCGGCCGCGATGTCGACGCCGACGAGGCGTCCCGCATCGGCCTGGTGTCCCAGGTGGTGGCCGGCGACGACCTGTTGGGCACCGCCTACGCGGTGGCCGAGCGCATCATCGGCTGGAGCCGGCCCGGGGTGGAGCTGACCAAGCGGATGCTGTGGAACGGGCTGGACGCGTCCAGCCTGGACACCCACATGGACGCCGAGGGGACCGCCCAACTGTTCGTCCGCATCACCACCCGCAACTTCGAGGAGGCCATCAAGGCCCGCCGGGAGAAGCGGCCGCCGGCGTTCGAGGACTGAACCCACCGGCCGGGCCACCCCGGCCGTCAGTGCCGCCGGTGCCGCCCGGGGGCCGCCGGTGCCGCCGGTGCCGCCGGTGCCGGCCTATCGGGCGTTCATCAACTGGCGCGCCGACATGTCGAAGTAGGCCAAGAGCGCGGCCTCGTCGTCGGCTCCCAGCCCGGCGGCGGCCACGGCGCCGTGGACGGCGGCACGCATGTGCCGCAACCAGGCGTCCCGCTCCAGGGCGCCGATGACGAACGGGGCGTGGCGCATCCGGAGGCGGGGGTGCCCGCGCTGCTCGCTGTAGGTGCCGGGGCCGCCCCAGTACTGGACCAGGAACAGGGCCAGGTGGGCCCGGGCGTCGGCGAGGTCGTCGGGGTACATCGGCCGGAGCACCGGGTCCCCGGCCACGCCGTCGTAGAACCGGTCCACCAGGTCGAAGAAGAACGGCTGGCCGCCGGCCCGTTCGTACAGGGTGTCCACCGGATCGACGGTAGACGATCCGCCCGCGCCGTCGGGCGCCGCCGGCACGATCTCAGCCGCCGAGGTGCCGGTCGAAGAAGGTGGTGACCTGCTCGGCCAGTGTCGCCAGCGACGGGGTGATCTGGCGGCCGGCCACCGGGACGAGGCCGTGGCCGGCGCCGCCCACCATGACCAGCCGGGCGGCGTCGCCGGCGGCCCGGAGCCTGCGCACCAGCTCCTCGGACTGGGCCGGCAGCACGACGTCGTCGTCCTGGCCCTGGACCACCAGGAACGGCGGGGCGCCGGGGGCCACGTAGGTGACCGGGCTGGCCCCGGCCAGCACCGCCGACGTCGGGCCGGCCGGGACGCCGAACACCTGCGGGGTCACCTGCCGGGCGACCGCCGAGGCGGCCCAACTGGGGGCGTTCAGGTCGGACGGGCCGTACTCGTCCACCACCGCATCCACCGCGCCGGACCGGTCCAGGTCGGGCCCGACGTCGAAGCCGGCCTGCGGGCCGGCCAGGCCGAGCAGGCTGGCCAGTTGGCCGCCGGCACTGGCCCCCATGGCGCCGATCCGGCCGGGGTCGACGTGGAGGGCGGCGGCGTTGGCCCGCAGGTACCGGACGGCGCACATGGCGTCTTCGATCTGGGCCGGCCAGCGGGCGGCCGGGGCCAGCCGGTAGTTGACGGACACGAACACCCAACCCCGGCCCACCACGGACGCCTCCACCCGCCCGTCCAGGCTGCCGGCCGAAAGGGTGGCGTCCCCGCCGACCCAGCCGCCGCCGTGGAGGTCCACCACCACCGGCGCCGGACCGGCCGGCGGCGGGGTGGGCGAGTACACGTCCATGGTCTGCGGACCACCGCCGAGGTCGCAGTAGGGGACGTCGGTCACGGTGCCGACCAGGGCGGGTGGACCGGCCCCGCATCCGGCGGCGGCGAGGGCGACCGCGGTGAGGACGACGAGGACGGGCACCGCAACGGCCGGCCGACCGGTCCCCATGCGCCGAGGCCGGCCGGTCCCCATGGGAGGAGACGGTAGACGCGGACCGGTCGCCGGAGGTGGGCCCGCCGCCTGGCGCCGACCCCGGTTCCGGGACGCCGTCAGGCGGTCATGTCGACGGCGTGCACCCGGACGGGCCGGATGGTGACCACCACCCGCCGGTCCCCGGGGCCGTCGTGCGCACGGAGGTCGGCGGCGTACTTGGCGCCGACCCGGTCGGCGAACGCGTAGTCGTCGTCCGGGTCCACCTCGGCGTCCCCCCGGACCTCCAGGTACCGGAACGGGTTGGCCACGTCCAGGACCAGCAGGCTGACCCCGGGACGGGCGGTCAGGTTCTTGGTCTTCTGCCGGGCGGTGTTGAGCGAGATCCGGAACCGGCCGTCCTCGTGGAGGAACCAGACCTCGGTCACCTGCGGCCGGCCGTCCGGGCCGACGGTGGCGAGGGTGGCGAACCTGGCCTCCAGGAGGTCGGCGTGGGAGTCGGGGATGTCGGTCATCGGTTCCTCCGTCCGAAACGGGGCGAGGGCCCACGAAGGGCGTCGCGGATGGTCCGGAACCGTTCTACCGGGCCTGCTTGGCCTGCCGGGCTGGGGCCGGCCGGGCCTGCCTGCCGGACCGGGCGGCGGCGGGGGTCCATCGGTGCGCTCAATCACCTCCATAGGCACAATCGATTGATGGTGTATATCGATAACAGGATCAACACCGTATAATGACTATCGAAAGCGACAGGAAGTCGACGAGACGGAGGTTCACCCGCCATGGCCATCATCAACACCGAGCTGCAGCCGTTCGAGGCGACGGCGTACCACAACGGGGCGTTCGTGCCGGTCGGCGACGCCGACCTTCGCGGCAGGTGGTCGGTGGTGTTCTTCTACCCGGCCGACTTCACCTTCGTCTGCCCGACCGAGCTGGGCGACCTGGCGGACCACTACGCCGAGCTCCGGCAGTTGGGGGTGGAGGTCTACAGCGTGTCCACCGACACCCACTTCACCCACAAGGCGTGGCACGACACCTCGGACACGATCGCCAAGATCGAGTACCCCATGGTCGGCGACCCGACCGGCCGGATCACCCGCAACTTCGGGGTCATGCGCGAGGACCAGGGCCTGGCGGACCGGGCCACCTTCGTGATCGACCCCGACGGGGTCATCCAGGTCGTGGAGATGACCGCCGAGGGGATCGGCCGGAACGCGGCCGAGCTGGTCCGCAAGGTCCGGGCGGCCCAGCACGTCCGGGAGCACCCCGGCGAGGTGTGCCCGGCCAAGTGGGAGGAGGGCGACGACACCCTGGCGCCGTCGTTGGACCTCGTCGGCAAGATCTGACCGGGAGGGACCGCCATGCTCGACGCCGCACTGGCCGACCAGCTCCGATCACACTTCACGCACGTCACCCGGCCCGTCGAGCTGGTGGCCTCCCTGGACGACGGGGAGGAGTCACGGCGGCTGTACCGGTTCCTGACCGAGGTGGCCGAGCTCTCCGACGCCGTCGTGGTCGTCCGCCGGGACGACCACGACCGGCGGCCGTCGTTCTCGGTGGCGAGCGCGGCCACCGGCGACCGGGTGCGCTTCGCCGGGGTCCCGGGGGGGCACGAGCTGTCCTCCCTGGTCCTCGCCATCCTGCAGGTCGGCGGCCACCCGTCGACGGCCCCGGCCGACCTGGTCGACCGGGCGGCCCGCCTGCGGGCGCCCGGAGGGGACCTGGTGTTCGAGACCTTCTACTCGACGTCCTGCCTCAACTGCCCGGACGTGGTCCAGGCCCTCAACCTGCTGTCGGTGGTCAACCCGTCGGTCCGCCACGTCGCCATCGACGGCGCCGCCTTCCGGGCCGAGGCGGAGGCCCGCCACGTGCTGGCGGTCCCCAGCGTGTTCTTGAACGGCGAGCCGTTCCTCCAGGGCCGGGCCACCCTGGCCGACATCGTGGCGAAGCTGGAGGGCCGCTCCGGCGGGGCCGGCGGGACCGGGGCCGGGCGGGCCGGGGCCGGCACCCACGGCCGGGTGGAGCCGTACGACGTCCTCGTCGTCGGTGGCGGCCCGGCCGGTGCGGCGGCCGCGATCTACGCCGCCCGCAAGGGCATCCGGACCGGGATCGTGGCCGAGCGGTTCGGGGGGCAGCTCCTGGACACGGTCGGCATCGAGAACTTCGTGTCCGTCCCCGCCACCGAGGGCCCGAGGCTGGCCGCCGACCTGGAAGGCCACGTCCGGGGCCACGAGGTCGACGTGGTGGCCCCGGACCGGGCCGTCCGGCTGCTCCCGCGGTCGGTGGACGGGCTGTTGACGGTCGAGCTGGAGAGCGGCACCGCGCTGGGGGCCCGGACGGTGGTGCTGGCCACCGGGGCCCGCTGGCGGCGGCTGGGGGTGCCGGGGGAAGAGGAGCTCCGCAACAGGGGGGTCACGTTCTGCCCGCACTGCGACGGGCCCCTGTTCGCCGGCAAGCGGGTGGCGGTGATCGGCGGCGGCAACTCCGGGGTGGAGGCCGCCATCGACCTGGCCGGGCTGGCCGCCCACGTCGTCCTGGTCGAGTTCGACGTGGCGTTGCGGGCGGACGCCGTCCTCCAGCGCAAGCTGGCGAGCCTCCCGAACGCGACGGTGGTGCTGAACGCGGCCACGACCGAGGTGGTCGGCACCGAGCAGGTGGAGGGCCTGGCCTACCGGGACCGGTCGACGGGTGAGGCCCACCGGCTGGACGTCGACGGCGTCTTCGTCCAGATCGGCCTGCTGCCGAACACCGAATGGCTGGACGGCGCCGTCGAGCTGGGCCCGACCGGCGAGGTGGTGATCGACGAGCGGGGACGGACGTCGATGCCGGGGGTGTTCGCCGCCGGGGACTGCACCACGGTGCCGTTCAAGCAGATCGTCGTCGCCATGGGCGGGGGGTCGACGGCCGCGCTGAGCGCCTTCGACCACCTCATCCGGACCTCGGCCCCGGCGGAGGGTCCGGCCCCGGCGGAGGGTCCGGCCCCGGCCCCGGCGGAGGCCGGCCGGGACCCGGCCCGGGAACCGGCCGTGGCCTAGGATGCAGCCGGCCCGAGCCGGGCAGAGGGGAGGCCGTACGTGAACCTCCGGGACCTGCAGTACCTGGTGGCGGTGGCCGACCACCGGCACTTCGGGGAGGCCGCCGCCGCCTGCTTCGTGAGCCAGCCGACGCTGTCCACCCAGTTGAAGAAGCTGGAGGCCGAGCTGGGCGTGGAGCTGGTCGAACGGAACCCGCGGCGCATCACCCTGACCGACGCCGGGGCCCGCATCGTGGACGAGGCCCGCGGGGTGCTGGCCAAGGTGGAGAGCATCGAGGCCATCGCCCGGACGGCCCGGGACCCCGAGTCGGGGTCGATCCGGCTCGGCCTGTTCCCCACCCTGGCCCCGTACCTGCTGCCCCACGTGGTCCCCCACGTCCGGGACCGGTTCCCGAAGCTGGAGCTGCTGCTGTTCGAGGAGAAGACCGAGGTGGTGCTGGACCGGCTCCGGGAGGGCAGGTTCGACGCCGGCATCCTGGCCCGGCCGGTCCGCGAGGACGTGCTGCACGAAGAGGTGCTGTTCCGGGAGGACTTCGTCCTGGCCGTGCCGGCCGACCACCCCCTGGCCCGGCTCCCCGAGCCGGTCGACACGTCGGTGCTGGCCCACGAGCACGTCCTGCTGCTGGAGGAGGGCCACTGCCTCCGCGACCAGGCCCTCGCCGTGTGCCGGCTGGCCGGGGCGTCCGAACGGGCTGGGTTCCGGGCCACCAGCCTGGAGACGTTGCGCCAGATGGTGGCCGCCGGGGTCGGGGTGACCCTGCTCCCCGCCCTGGCGGTGGCGCCGCCGGTGCCCCCGTCCCCCGACGTCCGCATCCTGCGGTTCGCCGAGCCGGTGCCGCGGCGGGAGATCGCCATGTACTGGCGGCGGACCAGCGCCTACCGGGAGTTCCTGCCTCGGCTGGCCGACGTGGTCCGCGACGTGCCGCCGGCGCTGCTCTCGTTCCCGGTCACCAGCCAGGTGTCGTAGCGGACGACGAACCGCCCGCCGGCCCGGTCGATCTGGTCGCCGATGGCGGCCAACAGGACCCGGCGGCGGCCGGGGTCCAGGCCGGCGTGGTCGCTGTGGGTGAGGAGGTGGTCGCACCAGGCGTCGGTGGTGTAGGGGCGGTGGTGGCCGTAGCGGCGGACGGCGACGTGGTCGAAGGACCCGCTGGCCGACAGGGCGTCGGCGGCCGCCTCGTAGCGGTCGGGGCCGGCGTTGCCGAGCACCGCCGAGTACCGGTCGAGGCCGGGGGCCAGGCGGCGGTAGACGGCGTCCATCGCGGCCTTCAGGTCCGGAGGGAGGACGGCGAGGTTCCAGAACAGGCCGATGGGGCCGCCGGGCGTCAACACCGACGCCGCCTTGGCCGGGCCGGCCACCGGGTCGACCCAGTGCCAGGCCTGGGCGGACACCACCAGGTCGAACGTCCGGCCGGCGGGGTCCCAGCCCTCGAAGACGCCGTCTTCGACGGCGATCCCGTGGGACCGGGCCACCGCGGCCATCCGGGGGTCCGGCTCCACCCCCAGCACGTCGGCGCCGCGGTCGGCGAACAGCCGGGCGGCCCGGCCGGTGCCGCAACCGACGTCCAGCACCCGTCGGGCCCCGCCGGCCAGGAGGTCGTCGACGACGGCCGCGGGATAGGTGGGGCGGGCCCGGTCGTAGCGGTGGGGGTCGTCACCGAAGGACTCCGCCCGCCGGCGGTCGAGGTGCAGCATGTCGGTCATCATGCCGTCCCTGGCGACGGGCGGCCCGGCAGGGCTGGGTTCTCTAGGCTGACCGGGCCATGGGGGCACCACTGTGGGCATGGTTCGCCGCCGTCGGCGTCCTGGCGGCGCTGCTGGGGGTGGACCTGGCCGCCAACCGGTCGGCCGGCGAGCCGACGATCCGCCGGGCGCTGGTGGCGAGCGGCGGGTGGATCGCGGCCAGCGTCGCCTTCGGGGTGGTCCTCGGCCTGGCCCAGGGCTCGGCGGTGGCCCAGCAGTTCTTCGCCGGCTACCTGTTGGAGAAGGCGCTGAGCGTCGACAACGTGTTCGTCTTCGCGGTGCTGTTCGGGGCCCTGGCGGTCCCGGCCGAGTACCAGCACCGGGTGCTGTACTACGGGGTGGTCGGGGCCCTGGCGCTGCGGGCCGGCTTCATCGCCGCCGGCGCGGCCCTGCTGGACCACTTCGGCTGGGTGCTGTACCTGTTCGGGGCGGTGCTGGTGGTGGCCGGGGTGCGGATGGTGCGCCCGCAACGGCCGGTGGACCCGGAACGGAACCTGGCGATGCGGGCGGTGCGGCGGGTGCTGCCGGTCACCGGCGGGTTCTGTGGTGACCGGTTCGTGGTCCGGAAGGACGGCCGGCGGTGGGCGACCCCGCTGCTGGTGGCCGTGGTGGCCATCGAGGCCACCGACATCGTGTTCGCCACCGACTCCATCCCGGCCGTCTTCGGGGTCACCCAGGACACCTTCGTGGTGTTCACCTCCAACGCCTTCGCCGTCCTCGGGCTGCGGTCGCTGTACTTCGTGTTCGCCCGGGCGGCCGACCGGTTCGAGTACCTGCGGTACGGGCTGGCGGTGCTGCTGGTGTTCATCGGGGTCAAGCTGCTGGTGTCGCCGGTGGCCCACCTGTCGGTGGTGGTGAGCCTGGCGGTCATCGTGGGGGTGCTGGGGATGGCCGTGCTGGCCAGCCTGTGGCGGGGCCGGAGGACGGGCGGCGCACCCGGCTGACCTGCGGGCCCGGGCCCGGCCCCCTGCTATCGTCGGCCGCCCGCGCGGTCGTAGTTCAATGGCAGAACCTCAGCCTTCCAAGCTGATGATGCGGGTTCGATCCCCGTCGACCGCTCCAACCCGATCGAACGGCGTCGCCTCGGCCAGACGATCCCGGGCCCGGCTGGTTGGAATTACTTTGACGACCTAGTAAAGTCTGGGCATGGGCGACCGGAAGGCGTGGCAGGAGGCCTATGACCGGGCCCCCCTCCGCAAGGCGTTGTTCGAGACGATGTCGGGGGTGCCGCTGGACCCGGTGTACGGCCCCCCTGGCGCCGGTCTGGATGGCGCCGGTCTGGATGGCGCCGACCGGGACGGCACCGGTCTGGACGGCGCCGATGGGGACGGCGCCGAGCTGCCGGGGCAGTTCCCGTACACCAGGGGCCCGCACGCCTCGATGTACCGGTCGCGGCTGTGGACGATGCGGCAGTTCGCCGGGTTCGGCACCGCGGAGGACACCAACCGGCGGTTCAAGGAGCTGCTGGCCGCCGGCGGCAACGGGCTGTCGACGGCGTTCGACATGCCGACGCTGCTGGGCCGGGACTCGGACGACCCGCTGTCGAAGGGGGAGGTGGGCCGGGCCGGGGTGGCGGTGGACACCCAGGCGGACATGGAGGTGCTGTTCGACGGCATCGACCTGGGGTCGGTGAGCACGTCGATGACCATCAACTCGGCGGCGCCGATCGTGATGGCCATGTACATCGGGGTGGGCGACCGCAACGGGGTGGCCCGGAGGGCGTTGTCGGGGACCATCCAGAACGACATCCTGAAGGAGTACCAGGCCCAGAAGGAGTACGTGTTCCCGCCGCGGCCCAGCGTCCGGCTGGTGACGGACCTGATCCGGTTCGCCACCGCGGAGCTGCCCAAGTGGCACCCGGTGTCGATCTCGGGCTACCACATCCGGGAAGCCGGGTCGACGGCGGCGCAGGAGCTGGCGTTCACCCTGGCCAACGGGTTCGCCTACGTGGAGGCGGCCATGGCGGCCGGCCTGCCGGTGGACGCCTTCGCCCCGCGGCTCAGCTTCTTCTTCAACGCCCACATCGACTTCTTCGAGGAGATCGCCAAGTACCGGGCGGCCCGGCGGATCTGGGCGAAGTGGATGCGGGACCACTACGGAGCCACCGACGGCAAGTCGACCCAGTTGCGGTTCCACACCCAGACGGCCGGGGTGTCGCTGACGGCGCAGCAGCCGGAGGTGAACCTGGCCCGGGTGGCCATCGAGGCGTTGGCCGGGGTGCTCGGCGGCACCCAGAGCCTGCACACCGACTCCTACGACGAGGCCCTGGCGCTGCCGACCGAGAAGGCGGCCCGGCTGGCGCTGCGGACCCAGCAGGTCATCGCGGAGGAGACCGGGGTGGTGCACGTGGCCGACCCGCTGGGGGGGTCGTGGTTCGTGGAGGCGCTCACCGACGAGATGGAGCGGCAGGCCGAGGCCATCTTCGACCACCTGAGGGAGGTGGGGTCGGGGTCCATGCTGGAAGGGGTCCTGGGCTGCATCGACGACGGTTGGTTCTGCGCCGAGATCGCGGACGCGTCGTACCGGTTCCAGTCGAAGCTGGCCAAGGGCGAGTTGGTCATGGTCGGCGTCAACGGGTACACGGAGGGCGACGACGGGGACACCCCCACCCTGTACATCGACCCGGCGGTGGAGGAGAAGCAACTGGCCACGTTGAAGGCGGTGAAGCAGCGGCGGGACGACGACGCGGTCCGCCGGGCCCTGGCCCGGGTGGGCACCGACGCGGCCGACCCGACGGTGAACCTGATGCCGGCGTTCATCGAGGCGGCGTCGTGCTACGCCACCGTCGGCGAGGTCATGGACGCGCTGGCGTCGGTGTTCGGGACCTGGATGGAGCCGGCGTTCGTATGACCCCGCCGGCGGCCACCACCGGCCGCGAGGGGGACGCCGAGGCGGCCGGCCCCATCCGGGTGCTGATGGGCAAGGTCGGCCTGGACGGCCACGACCGCGGCCTGCGGGTGGTGGCCCGCATCCTGCGCGACAACGGGTTCGAGGTCATCTTCGCCGGGCTGCGGCAGACCCCCGAGACGATCGTGTCCGCGGTGGTCCAGGAGGACGTGGACGTGGTGGGGGTGTCCATGCACAACGGCGCCCACCTCACCCTGGCCCCGGCGGTGGTCACCGCCCTGCGGCAGGCCGGCCTGGACACCCCGGTGGTGGTCGGCGGCATCGTCCCCGACGTGGACGTCCCCCGGCTGCTGGAGCAGGGGGTGGCGGCGGTGATGGGACCGGGGGCCTCCAACGAGGAGGTCGTCGCCACCGTCCGGACCGCGGCCGGCCGGCGGAGCTGACCTAGCTCCGGGCCGCGGCCCGCCGTTCCCGGGTACCGGTGCCGGGCCGGCCGGGCCGGCCGCTGGTGGCTGCCCGGCCGTTGGTGGCCTTGGGCGCCGCGGCCTTGTGGGTGCGGGCGGGGCGAAGGATGTCGTCGACGGTGGCGCGGAGCAGGTCGCCGAGCTGGTCGGAGGGGACGTCGTCGAACATGCTGCCGGCCAGCACCAGGCTGGTGACCACGGCGCCCAGGGCGCAGGACAGGCGGACCCGGTCGGCCACCGGCACCGACGGGTCGGCGAGGGCCTGGCGGAACAGCTCCTCCATGTCCTGGTGGGCCTCGTCGTGGTGGTCCTCGCGGTGCAGGTTCTCGAAGGCGGCCTGGTTGCGCTGGTGCATGACGAAGATCTTGCGGTTGGCCAGCATGTCGTCGACCATGTCGCCGAGCAGGACCCGCCAGGAGCCGGTGCCGGCCGGCAGGGACCCGAGCCGCTCGATGGCCACCGCCCCCAGGTCGTGCAGGCGCATGTGCAGGGCCATCAGGATGTCGTCCTTGCTGGCGAAGTGGTAGTAGAGGGCGGCCTTGGAGAAGCCGAGCTGCTCGGCGATCTCCCGCAGCGAGGTCTTGTCGAACCCCTTCTCGATGAACAGGTCCAGGGCCACGTCCAGGATGCGCTCCCGCGTGTTCTTCTCCGGCTCGGACAGCTCCTCGGTCACCACCTTCTTCGCGGGCACCCCCTCATGCTACTTGACGGCCGGTAAGTAGGTCACTTACCATGCGGCAAGTAAGTAATCGCCGGGAGGCCCGGCACCGGCAGTGGATCGGCAGGTGGCAGGGTGACGGACAGTCCGATGATCGAGGCCGAAGGCCTGACGAAGCACTACGGCAGGACGTGGGCGCTGGCCGGCATCGACCTGCAGGTGCCGGCGGGGTCCATCCTGGGGATGCTGGGCCCGAACGGGGCCGGCAAGACCACGGCGGTGCGCATCCTGACCACCCTGGCGGTCCCCGACGACGGGTGGGCCCGGGTGGCCGGGCACGACGTGGTCCACCAGGCCCAGGCGGTCCGGCGGAGCATCGGGGTGACCGCGCAGGACGCCACGCTGGACGAGGCGCTGACCGGGCGGCAGAACCTGGTGATGGTGGGCGAGCTGAGCGGGCTGCGGCGGCGGGAGGCCAAGGACCGGGCGGCGGAGCTGCTGGACCGGTTCACCCTGACGGACGCGGCCGACCGGGTGATGAAGGGGTACTCCGGCGGCATGCGCCGCCGGCTGGACCTGGCGGCCGGGCTGATGACGCGGCCGCCGGTGCTGTTCCTGGACGAGCCCACCACCGGCCTCGACCCGACCAGCCGGGCCCGGATGTGGGACATCATCCGCGGGCTGGTCGCCGACGGGGCCACGCTGCTGCTGACCACGCAGTACCTGGAGGAGGCCGACGAGCTGGCGGACCGGATCGTGGTGGTGGACCACGGCCGCATCATCGCGGAGGGCACCTCGGCGGAGCTGAAGGCGGCCACCGGCGGGGCCCGCCTGGAGGTGACCCTGACGGACCCGCACCCCGAGGCGGTGCCGGCGCTGCGGCCGCTGGTGGACGGGGAGGTGCACGTGAGCCACGACGGCCGGCAGTTGCAGGCGGCCGTCCGCAGCGGGTCGGGAGTGGCCACCACGGTGGTCCGGGCCCTGGACCGGGCGGGGGTGCTGGTGGACGACGTCGAGGTCCACCAGCCGTCCCTGGACGACGTCTTCTTCGCCCTGACCGGGCACCCCACCGAGCAACCGTCACCGGTCTCCGACCACGACGTCGAGCTGGAAGGAGCCCCCGCATGACCACGACCGCAACCCTGCCGGCCCCGGCCAGCCGGCACTGGCTGGAGGGCAAGTGGCACGACGTGGTGGTGCTGACCAGGAGGAACCTGGTGCACATCGCCCGGGAGCCGCTGCAGTTGTCGGACGTGACGGTGCAGCCGGTGCTGTTCACGCTGCTGTTCATCTATGTGTTCGGCTCCGGGGTGCCCATCGCCGGCGGCAGCTACAAGGACTTCGCGGTGGCCGGGCTGATGCTGCTGAACCTGACCACGTCGGCCATGGGGACGGCGGTGGGGCTCAGCACCGACCTCACCACCGGAGCCATCGACCGGTTCCGGACGCTGCCGATGTGGCGGTCGGCGATGCTGGTCGGCCGGTCGGTGGCCGACGTGCTGTCGGCCACCATCTGCGTGGCCATCGTCGTCCTGACGGGCCTGGCCATCGGCTGGCGGCCGGGGGACGGCGTCGGGGTCGGCGGGGTGGTGGCCGGGCTGGCGGTGGCCCTGTTCTTCGCCTACGCCCTGTCCTGGGCCTGTGGCTGCCTGGGCATCGTGTCCAAGGGGCCGGAGTCGGCGCAGGGCATCGGGCTGATCATCCTGTTCCCGCTGGCCATCGTGTCCAACGCGATGGTGCCGACCAACCACATGCCGGGCTGGCTGCAGGCCATCGCCAACTGGAACCCGGTCAGCGCGGTGACCGCTGCGGTGCGGACACTGTTCGGCAACCCCAACCCGTCGGCCCACGTCGGGGCGTGGCCGATGCAGCACCCCATCGAGGCGGCCCTGCTGTGGTCGGTCGCGATCCTGGTGGTGTTCGCCCCGCTGGCTGCCCACCTGTACCGGCGGCGGACCACCGGCTGACGGCCGGCGCCCGGCAGCATCGGGGCCGGTTGGTCCCGTCGGTAGGATCTGGCCATGGCATCGTCGGCGCGGTCACGGTCGGCGCCGGGCCCCGAACCCGTGGCCGCCGGCTGCCGGGACGCCCTGCGGGACGACCTCGGATGGGGCCTCGGGGTGGTGTTCCGGGCGTACGTCACCGCGGCCGCGGCGGCGGTGGCCGACCTGCCGGGAGGACCCCGCGGGTACCAGGTGCTGGCCGCCGCCGGCCGGGGGGCCGTGAACCGCCAGTTGGCCCTGGCCCGGCACCTCGGGGTGGACCGGACGGTGATGACCTACCTGCTGGACGACCTGGAGGCCGCCGGCCTGATCGAGCGCCAGCCCGACCCAGCCGACCGGCGCGTGCGGCGGGTGGTGGCCACGCCGAAGGGCGCCGACCTGCTGGTGACCCTGGACCGACGGCTGGCGGCGGCGGAGGCCCTGGTGCTGACGCCGCTGGACCGCGCCGGGCAGGCGTCGTTCCGGGCGCTGCTGCGACAGCTCGCCACCCGCGCCGACGCCGCCGATCCGGTGGCGGACCCCTGCCAACTGGTGGGCCAACTGGACGCCGTCCCCGCTCCATGATCCCCCACCAGCCAACCCTTGCGCCCCGCCGGCATTTCGATACAATGCGTATCGACTTGAAATAGAGAGCAGCCCGCCCCGGCGAGGCGCGACCCGGGAGGTGGGTCATGGACCGCAAGTGGTGGACCCTGATCGCCGTGTGCACGGCGACGTTCATGCTGCTGCTGGACATCACGGTGGTCAACGTGGCCCTGCCGGACATCCAGCGGGAGCTGCACTCGTCGTTCAGCGACCTGCAGTGGGTGGTGGACGCCTACTCGCTGACCCTGGCAGCCTTCCTGCTGACGGCCGGGGTGATCGGGGACATGTTCGGCCGCCGGGAGGTGTTCGCCGTCGGCCTGGGGATGTTCACCGTGTCGTCGCTGGTGTGCGGGCTGTCGGTGAACTCGCTGATGCTCAACCTGGCTCGTGGGGCCCAGGGGGTGGGCGGGGCCGTCATGTTCGCCACCTCCCTGGCCCTGATCGCCCAGGCGTTCCACGGCCGGGAGCGGGGCACCGCCTTCGGGATCTACGGGGCGGTCATCGGCGGGGCGGTGGCGGTGGGCCCGCTGGTCGGCGGGGCCATCACCAGTGGCATCGGGTGGCGGTGGATCTTCTTCGTCAACGTCCCCATCGGGGTGGTGGCCGTGGCCATCACCCTGGCCAAGGTGCAGGAGTCCCGGGACCCCAACACCCGGCGGGTGGACTGGATCGGGTTCATCACGTTCTCGGCCGCCCTGTTCATGCTGGTGTTCGCCCTGGTCCGGGGGAACGCCAGCGGCTGGGGCAGCCCGTCGATCATCGGGCTGCTGGCCGGGTCGGCGGTGCTGCTGGTGGTGTTCGTGGTGGCCGAGTGGAAGCAGGCCGACCCCATGCTGGACCTGTCCCTGTACCGCCGCCCGGCCATGTCGGGGGTGTCGGCGGTGGGGTTCACCCTGTCGGCGTCGATCTTCGCCATGTTCTTGTACCTGACCCTGTTCGTCCAGGACGACCTGGGCTACGGGCCGCTGGCGGCCGGGGTCCGGTTCCTGCCGATCACCATGCTGGCGTTCGTGGTGGCCCCGTTCGCCGGCAAGCTGTCGGTCCGCCTCCACGCCCGCGTCCTCCTCGGGGTGGGCCTGGTGCTGGTGGCGGTGGGGTGCCTGCTGATGGCGTTCGTCAAGGCCGACTCCGGTTGGACGGTGCTGCTGCCCGGGTTCATCGTGGGCGGCATCGGCATCGGCACCGTCAACCCGGTACTGGCGTCGTCGGCCATCGCGGTGGTCCCACCGGAGCGGAGCGGGATGGCGTCGGGGGCCAACAACACCTGGCGGCAGGTGGGCATCGCCACCGGCATCGCCGGCCTCGGGGCGGTGTTCCAGAGCAGGATCGTCTCGGCGGTGTCCAGCAACCTCCAGGCCACGGCGGCCGGCCGGGCGGCGGCCGGACAGCACGGCGCCGCCCTGGGGGCCGCCATGACGTCGGGACAGCTCCGGACAGCGGTCAGGGGCCTGCCGGCCGACCAGGCGTCGGCCGTCCTGCACGCCTACCACGCCGGGTTCGCCAGCAGCTTCAACCTCCTCATGCTCATCAGCACCGGGGTGGCCTTCGTGGGGGCCATCCTGGCGTTCGTGCTGGTGCGCCAGCGCGACTTCGTGCCCAGCCACGGTCCTGCCGGTGCCGCGGCGGGTACCGGCCAGGGCTCCGGTGCCCCGGCCCCGGCCCCGGCGGTGGCATGAGCCGGCCCCGCGACGAGCGGGCTTCCGTGGCCATCATGGAGGCGGCCCGCCGACAACTGGTGGCGCTGGGGTACGCCAACCTGTCGATGGACAGCGTGGCCGCCGAGGCCGGGGTGGCCCGGGCGACGGTGTACCGCCGGTACCGGGACAAGGCCGACCTGGTGACGGCGGCCATCGCCACCAACGGCGGCGGCGACCTGCCGGAGGAGCCGAGCGACGATCCGAGGGCGGACCTGGTGCGGTTCCTGTCCGAGTTCGACGACCGGTTCGCGGAGCACTGCCTGGAGGTGCTGGGGGCGCTGCTGGGAACGCGGGAGGACGCCCACGCCCTGGCGCTGCACCGGCAGCGGGTGATCGAGCCGCGGCTGGGGTACGCCCGGTCACTGCTGGTGCGGGCCCAGCAACTGGGCCGGCTGGACCCGGCGGCGGACGTGGACGTGATGCTGCAGATGCTGGCCGGGGCGGTGTTCACCCGGCGGGTGGCCGGGGTGCCGCGAGAGGACGGCTGGGTGGAGCGGGCGGTGGAGCAGTTGTGGCCGAACGGGTGACCCTGGCCGGTCGGTACGTCCGGCTGGAGCCGCTGACGGTGGCCCACGCCGCCGACCTGGCGGCGGCCGCCGTGGACCGTTCCACCTACGCCTACACCTGGGTGCCCGACGGGCCGCGGGGGGCGGAGGCGTACGTGGCCGACGCCCTGGCCGAGGAGGCCGCCGGCAACCACCTGCCGTTCGCCACCGTCCGGCTGCCCGACGGGGCGGGCGGCGAGCAGGTGGTGGGGTCCACCCGGTTCATCGACACCGCCCCGTGGCAGTGGCCGCCGTGGGCGGCCGACCGGCAGCGGGCCGGGGTGCCGGACGCGGTGGAGATCGGCCACACCTGGCTGGCGGCCGCCGCCCAGCGGACCGTGGTCAACACGGAGGCCAAGCTGCTGATGCTCACCCACGCCTTCGACACCTGGGAGGTGTACCGGGTGCGGCTGAAGACCGACGCCCGCAACGCCCGGTCGAGGGCGGCCATCGAACGGCTGGGGGCCACCTTGGAGGGGGTCCTGCGGGCCGCCCAGCCGGCGGCGGACGGCACCGTCCGGGACACCGCCATGTTCTCGATCACCGCCGCCGAGTGGCCGGCGGTGCGGGCCGACCTCCGCGCCCGCCTGGACCGGCCCCGTCGGGGCTAGAGCTAGAGCCGGCCACCCGGAGGGCTACGGCGCGGACGCCTCCGCCAGGTCGAGCGGGACCTGCTCGATCCACCCTGCCGACAGGCTCCGGACCCACCGGTCGTGGTCGGCGTGGCCGCGGCTGCCGGGCCCGTCCAGTGTGGCCACCCCTTCCATGGTGGTCTCGATGGTGGCCATGAACAGCGTCCCACGGTCGCGGCCGCCGACCACGCAGGCCAGCATCCACCGGCCGTCCAGCGCCGGCACCCGGGCGGTGACCCGGCCGCGGTCGTCCAGGTGCAGGCAGACCCCGCCGAACCCGGTGGCCGCCCAGACCGCACCGTGGTCGTCGAGGCAGATGCCGTCCGGCGGGGTGCCGGAGGGAAGGGTGGCGTAGGTACGCCGGTCGCCCAGCCGGCCGCCGGGCAACCGGTCGAAGGCGGTGATGACCCCGGCGTGGGTCTCCGCGACGAGGTAGGTGGCGCCGTCGGCGGTGACCACCATCCCGTTCGGCGCGGTCACCCCGGTGGCGGCCACCTCGGACCGGCCGTCGGGGTGGACCAGCAGGACGGTGTCCCCGCCGTCCACCACCGCCGACCCCATGGCGGGCCGGGTGCCCACATAGGTGCGGCCGTCGGCGTCGGTGACCATGTCGTTGATGAAGTCGCCGCCGTACCCGGACAGGTCGCTGTGCACGGTGACCCGCCCGTCGGCCACCCGGCGGATGGTCTTGGTGCGAATGGCGGCCACCAGCAGGCTGCCGTCCGGCAGGAACCCGAGCCCGGACGGGTAGTCGTCGTCGAGCTCGGCCACCACCTCGACCCGGCCGTCGTCGGGGTCCACCGCCAACACCCGGCCGGTGTGGATGTCGGAGAACCACAGCCGGCCGTCGTGCCAGCGGATGCCCTCCGGGAACACCAGGCCGTCCAGCAGCTCGGCGTGCGTCGTCACGCCGAGGCCATCCCCTGGGACTGGACCAGCCGGGCCAGCTCGTCGGCCACCGCCCGCTCGTGCTCCTGCTCGTCCCGCCGGGCCCGCCTCGGGCTCCACCGGCCGCGGGTCAGCCAGATGGTGGGGATGAACACCACCATGCCGGCCAGGTCGACCCAGAACCAGTGCTGCCACTGCGTCGGGGACTGCTTCGCCCCCTTTGTCAGGGCCTCGAACGCCGCCTGGTGGTCGGCCAGGTAGTTCAACTGGGCCTCGTACGGCTGGACCAGCTTGGTCAGTGTCGCCTGCACCTTGATGACCTCGTTGAGGGTCGTGGTGCCGAGCTCCTGGGACAGCTTGCCGACGATGGCCAGTGTGCCGTTGGCCGCCTTGGCCAGTGTGGCGCTGTACGGCCGGATCTTCTTCAGCAGGGCGGCGTGGGACTGGGCGAAGGCCACCGAGTCGGCGTGCTGCACCACGAAGTTCTGCATCGGCACCCCGTCGATGACGTGGGTGGCCAGCGGCTGGTTGTCCACCACCGGGTCCACGCTGTTGATGACGACGGGCAGGAAGATGAACGAGATGCCGACCACCAGGCGGAGGATCCAGCCCCACAGGGCCAGCCCGGTGGCCACCAGGGCGGGGTTCTTGGCCTCGACGGTCTCGGTGTAGCTGGCCATCCACGGGGCGTAGGCCAGGGACAGGAACACGGCCAGGATGGCCCCGGTGAGGGACAGGGTGCCGGTGCTGGTGTGCGGGTTGGTGGCGAACCCGAGGAACACGATCAGGGTCACGATGGACCCGACCGCGCCGACCAGCATGAACGGCTTCCGGACCCGCAGCAGGTCGGACAGGATGCCGACGACGATGAGGGCGACGATGTCGGTGCCCCAGAACCAGACGTTGATGCCGTTGACCTGCGAGGTGGTGAGGGGGGTGCCGTCGGCGTTGACGAAGGTGACGGTGTAGTAGATGGTGAAGAAGGCCGCGGCGGCGTAGTAGATGAGCAGGAACACCGCGATGCCGAACGAGGACCCCACCAGGTCCCACTTGCCGATCTGCCGCCACGGGTGCTCGATGGCGGACCGGACGTCGGTCTCCGACACCCCTCGGGCCCGGGCCTCCAACAGGGCCCGGTCCCGGGCGGTCACCATGATCTGGTCCCGCAGCTTCGGGGACAGGTCCTTCATGAACACCAGGCAGATGGCGAAGGTGACCAGGGCCGAGATGCCGGAGATGTAGAACTGGCTCTGCCAGTCCACGAAGTGGCTGAGGGTCTGGTTGGCCACGATGCTGGTGATCAGCGAGCCGGCCACCGGGCCGACGGTCCAGAACCCCATGGCCGACGCCCGGCCCAACTGGGGGCTGTAGTCCCGGACCATCGCCGGGGTGGCCACCAGGATGGCCCCCTCCACCAGGCCGATGGCCGAGATGACGATGGCGAACGACCACTCGTCGCCGGCGTTGGGGACCCCGAAGGTGACCAGCAGGCCGACGACGAGGAGGCCGTAGATGATGACGTTGGACCGTCCGAGCTTGTCGGTCTTGCTGGCCGGCAGGGAGGCGAACGCCCCGAGCAGGTTGGAGACGATGACCACCCAGACGTAGAACGAGAACGACATGTGGTACGACCGCAGGATGTTGGGGGTGACCCCGGTCTGGGTGTAGTAGGTGTAGTAGAGGACGATGGTGGCCAGCACCGCGACGGCCAGGTAGCCGGTGCGGCGGCCTGACGCCGGGTAGTCCTCGATCTGGTGGCCCAACAGGAACCGGTAGGCCGCCCCGTGGCGTCGTCCCACCGGGGCGCTGGTCTGCGTGGTCATGTCCGGTCCCCCAATACGGCCTCGGTCGACGGAACTCGTACCCCCCTGCACGGCGAACCTACTGCACTTTGTACCGCACAGTAATGACGGTCGACCAGGGGGTTCAGGCCGTGCCCTCCGATGGGCCCTCCGATGGGCCCTCCGATGGGCCCTCCGACGGGCCGTCCGACGGTCGGTCCTCGACGGCCCATCGAGGCGGCCGCTTCTCCAAGAAGGCCGCCATCCCCTCCACGCCGTCGGCGGCGCCGAACAGGTCGTCCGACAGGGCCTCGGCGGCGGCCATGGCGTCGTCCCAGCCGCCGTCGGCCACCAGGCCCTTGGTGGCGGCCACCGCGGCCGGCGACGACCGGAGGAACGCCCGCACCGCCCGGTCCACCCACCCGGCCGGGTCGTCGTCCACCGCGGTCAGCACCCCGGCGTCGGCGGCCTGGGCGGCGTCGAAGGTCTCCCCGGTGAGGGCGTACCGGGCGAACGACCGCCGGCCCATCACCCGGAGGACCGGCACCGCGATGACCGCCGGGGCCACCCCGACCCGGACCTCGGTGAAGGCGAACGTGGCCGCCGGCCCGGCCACCGCCAGGTCGCAGGCCGCCACCAGCCCCATCCCGCCGGCCCGGACGTGGCCGTTCACCAGTGCCACCACCGGCTGCGGCAGCCCCACCAGGCAGGTCAGCACGTCCGGCAGCGTCGGCAACGAGTCCGCCTCCGGGGCCGGCCCCGGGGCCCGGCGCAGCCGTTCGTCGAGGTCGGCGCCGGAGCAGAACACCGATCCGGTGCCGGTGAGCACCACCACCCGCACCTCCGGATCGGCCTGGGCCTCCCGGAGGGCCGCCAGCAGCTCACCGAGCAGCGCCGCCGACAGGGCGTTGCGGTTGTGCGGGGAGTCCAACGTCAGCGTGGCCACCGGGCCGGTCCGGTCCACCCGGACCAGGATCCCGGCCGGCATCAGCCGGGCCACCCGTGGGTGGCGACGAAGTCGGCGCCGTGGGCGTACCGGGTGTTGACCGGCACACCGGCCCGGCACAGGTGGCAGTCGGCGGCCGGCCACGACGGGATGCGGACCTCCAGCAGGAAGGCGAAGTCGTCCGCCCCCAGGTCGGCCGGGCCGGCGTTGCCCCGGGTGGCCAGGGCCCCGGCGCCGACGACGGTGCCCCCGGCCGCCTGGACCGCGGCGACCGTCTGCCTGGTGGACAGCCCGGTGTTGACGATGTCGTCGACCACCACCACCCGCTTGCCGGCCACCAACCGGTCGTAGCCGCGGCGCAGCTCGAACGGCGGCCGTACCGGGCCGGGCCCGGCCGCGGGCGCCGCCGACGCGGCCCGGTGCTCGGCGAACACCGACAGGCACCCCAGGTGGCGGGCGGTCCACTGGGCGGTCACCAACCCGCCGACGGCCGGCCCGCACAGGACGTCGGGGGCCATCGGGGCCAGGACGTCGGCCAGCCAGCCGCACAGCCGGTCCACCACGGCGGTGTCCGGGAACACCGCGTCCTTGTCCACCCACCCGGCGCCGTGGTCACCGCTGACGTAGACGAAGTGGTCGTCGGACAGGATGGCGCCGGCGGCCACCAGCGCCGCCTCCGTCCGGGCTGCCACCGAACGATCGGCGGCCGGCCCGGCGGCGGCCGGCCCCCCGCTGTCCGGTCCCGGGCTGGTCACCGGGCCATCATGCCCCGGCCCGGCGGCACAGGGCCTGGCCGCCGGCGGTGGCCACCAGCCGGCGCCGCGGCGACCACAGCCGGCCGTTCCAGCCCACCAGCCCGTCACCGGCGACCGGGCTGTGGCCGTCGGCCAGCAGCCAGTCGGCGTCGGCGGCCGGCTCGTGGAAGGCCACCGACAGGTCCAGGCTGGGGGCGATGTACGGCGGGTCGGCCCAGGCGTGGTGCTGGTGGGCCGACGGCCACCCGACGACGTCCAGCAGGACGACGGCCCGGGCGGCGTCCACCCAGGGGTCGACGAAGGTGGCGGTGGGCCGGAACCGCAGCCAGGCCTGCCAGCGCGCCGGCAGCGGCCCCGGCGGCGGCCACTGCTCCCGGGCGGCCACCGGGCGGTAGTCCAGGTTGTTCCAGAACGGGAACCACGGCCAGTCGTCGGGCTGCAGCTCGGCCATCGACGCCAGCCCGTCCGGCCCGGGGACGTCGGGTGGCTCCGCCACGTGGTGCTCCAGGCCGTCCACCGGGCCCACCGACCACACCTCGGCGGTCAGCACCGTCCGGTCCCCCTGGGTCATCACCACCCGCTGCGAAAGGGCGGTGCGGGCGGCCCGCTGCACCGTCACCACCAGGTCCACCGGCTCGAACCGGGCGACGGCCAGGTAGTGGCAGGCAAAGGTGGCCGGGCGGCGGAACGGGCTGGCGGCGCCGGCGGCCCGCAGGGCCACAGCGGCGACGTACCCCCCCATGGGCCCCCAGATCTCCCATTCCGGGGACAGGGTGGCCGTGAACCGGCCGGTGCCGTCCGGCTGGCGCCCGGTGCCGTCCCCCACGCCGCCACCCGGGGCCGGCCGGACCGCGGTGTCGACGGCCAGGTCCCCCATCAGCCGGCTCCCGGCTGCCCGGCCGGGGGCGGTTGGGACCGTTCCCGGTACCGGGCCCACCGGCCGGCCACCGGCGGCAGGACCGCGATGAGGATCCAGCAGTACTTGGCCACTGTGGTGTTCACCCAGGCCAGCCCGACCGACACGGAGACGGCGACGACCACGGCCAGGGCCCGGTCCCGGCCGGCCCGCATGGCCTCCTCCGGGGTGCCGGCGACCAGCAGGCCGCGGCGGGCCCCGAAGATGCCGACGGCCTGGGTGGCCAGGCTGGCCAGCAGCAGGTTGACGGCGAAGATGTCCACGGCCAGCGGGTTGGAGGCGTAGTCGCCGAGCAGGTTGGACGAGAACGGCATGATGGTGATGGTGAACAGGAAGGCGAAGTTCCACCAGGCCAGCCCCTCGCTGTGGCCGGCGACGTGCCGGAACACCCGGTGGTGGGCCAGCCAGAACTGGGCGATGACGTAGAACGAGATGATGTAGCTGACGAACTCGTCGGACCCGTTGGACAGCTTTGTGGCCAACGCCCCTGGTGTGGCCGCCTTGGCATGGGACAACGACGGCACGGTGAGCTGCAGCACCAGCAGGGTGAGGGCGATGGCCACCACCCCGTCGGACAGGCCCAGCAGCCGCTCCACGCCGGGCAGGTCGTCGCGGTTGGCACCGCGGCGCTGCCGGCCGGCCGGGACGCCGCCACCGCCACCCATCCGGCCGCCGCCCGGGCCGCCGGGCCAGGCGGTGACCGTTGTGGCGGCCGGCACGTCGCCACCGTCGCCGTGGACCATCCGCCGATCTTCCCAGATGGAGCCGGCCGGGCTCAGCCAAAGGGCAACTGGGGGGCGTCGGCCAGGGAGGCTGCCCCCTTGCCGGCAGCGCCCGGCCGGGCACCGGTGGGCGGGAACACCTGGTCGGGCCGGAACGACCGCAGCTTGCGGTCGCCGGGCCGGCCGCCGACGACCTCGACCCACTCGTCGCCGGTCTCGGTGTTGCGGACGTGGGCCACGAACGCCCAGGTGGCCGACCGCAGCCGGGTGCCGGTGACGGCGACGGGGTCGCCGGCCTGCAGGCCGGCCCAGGTGGTGGTGCGGGCCAGGTGTGGCGGCATGCCCCCGATGATGACAGCCCGCCCGTAACCTTGGTGGCCATGTCGCTGGAACCACCGAGGTCGCTGGAACCACCGAGGTCGCTGTCGCCGTCGAAGGTGTCGTCGTTCACGTCCTGCCCGCTGGCGTTCCGGCTGACCATCATCGACCGGCTGCCGGAGCCGCCGTCGGGGCCGGCGGTGAAGGGCACCCTGGTGCACTCGGCCCTGGAACGGCTGATCTGGAACCACCGGCCGGGCCGGCGGGACCGGGCGGCGGCCCGGGCGGAGCTGGCGGCGGCGTGGGTGGCGGTGCAGGCCGATCCGGAGTTCGTGGGCCTGGGACTGGACGACGCCGAGGCGGAGGCGTTCCGGGCCGACGCGGAGGTGCTGGTGGGCAACTACTTCGACATGGAGGACCCCGACCGGGTGCGGGCGGTCGGGGTGGAGCTGGGCCTGGAGACCGACGTGGCCGACCTGCGGCTCCGCGGCATCGTCGACCGGCTGGACATCGACGACGACGGCCGGCTGGTGGTGGTGGACTACAAGACCGGCCGGGCCCCGTCGGAGGGGTTCGAGCGGGGGAAGATGGCCGGGGTGCACACCTACGCCCTGCTCTGTGAACGGGTGCTGGGGCAGGCGCCGGCGGAGGTGCGGCTGCTGTATCTGCGGGACCGGCTGACCATCACGGCGACGCCGAGCGAGCAGTCGATCCGGGGGCAGCGGCAGCGGACGGCGGCGGTGTGGCAGGCCATCGAACGGGCCTGCCGGCACGACGACTTCCGGCCACGGCCGTCCGCGTTGTGCCGGTTCTGCCACTTCCAGTCGGTGTGCCCGGCATACGGCGGGGAGCTGCCGCAGAAGGCGTCCTAGCCCCGGGTGCCCCTCGGCCACGTAGGCTCGGGCGGGTCATGAGCGACGACCTGCTGGCCCGGATCGACGACCGGGCGGACGCGGTGATGGACCGGGTCCGGGGCCGTCCGGCCCTGGACGGGACGGCGGCGGTGCTGTCCAACCTGGCCGACTACGGGGTGGTGTGGGTGCTCCTGGCCGGCGGCATGGGCCGGCGGCGTGGGCCGGCCCGGCGGCGGGCCGGCCGGGCGCTGGCGCTGTCGGGGGCGCTGTCGTTCGGGGTGAACAAGGCGGTGAAGGCGGTGGTGCGCCGGGAGCGGCCGGAGGCGGCGCTGGACATCGGCACCGTGCCGGTCCGGGCGCCGAGCAGCAGCAGCTTCCCCAGCGGGCACACCCTGGCGGCGTTCTCCACCGCGGTCATGCTGCCGACCACCCCGGCCGGGACGGCGGCCTGCCTGACGTTCGCCACCGCGGTGGCCGGCAGCCGGGTGTACCTGCGGCACCACCACGCCAGCGACGTGCTGGCCGGGGCGGCCATCGGCGGGGTGCTGGGCCTGGTCGGCCGGCAGGTGCTGCGGCGGTGGCCGGGAATGCGCGGCGGCCGGGTGCGGTTGCCTAGGGCATGACGCTTCCGGCCTTCTCCGTGAACTGGGACTACCTGTGCCCGTTCGCCCGCAACGCCCACGAGCACCTGCTGACCGGCCTGGAGGCCGGGGCGCCGTGGGAGGTCACGTTCGTCCCGTTCTCGTTGATGCAGAGCCACGTGCCGGAAGGGGAGCCGGCGGTGTGGGAGGCGGCGGACCACGGCGCGGAGGTGAAGGGGCTGCTGGCCCTGCAGGCCGGCCTGGTGGTCCGGGACCGGTTCCCGGACCGGTTCGGAGCGGTGCACCGGGGGTTGTTCGCGGCCCGCCACGACCAGGGGCAGCGACTGGAGGACGTGGCGGTGGTCACCGCCGTGCTGGACGACGCCGGGGTGCCGGCCGCGGAGGTGCTGGCGGCCGTCGACGAGGGCTGGCCGCTGGACCAGGTGCGGCTGGCCCACGAGGGTTCGGTGAAGGACCACCAGGCGTTCGGGGTGCCGACGTTCGTGGTGGACGACAAGGCGGTGTTCGTCCGGCTGATGACCCGGCCGGACGGGGACGGCGACGTGGCCCGGCGGACGGTGGAGGCCGTGGTGGACCTCATGGTGACCAGGCCGGAGATCAACGAGTTCAAGTACACCTCCATCCCGCGCTGACCGGGGACCCGCCACAGGGATGAGCCGGGTTCATCCCGGCGGCGGACGACGACCGCGGCTCCGGGGCGTACAACGGCCCCATGGAGCACTTCCTCGCCACCTGGGGCTACCTGGCCCTGTTCGTGGCCACCTTCGTCTCGTCCATGTGCATCCCGGTGGGGGCCGAGATCGCCATCGGCTACGCCGGGGCGCTGGCCAGCGGGCAGTTGACCACC
>DASZUK010000027.1:0-58808 GCA_035547695.1 Acidimicrobiales bacterium | reverse complement strand
CTTGGCCTCGGCATGCAGCTCGGCATAGGCGGGCGCCGCGCGCGCCCCGACCTGCGCGACCGTCAGGCGCTCGTGCCGTTGCAGCACGGCGATCGGCTCGATGATCCGGATGTGCATGTCGTCCCCTCCTTGGCGATGGCGGCGGAGAGGCCCTGGTCCTGGTCTCCCCGACGCAGTTTCATGAAACGCGACGAAAGCGGCGGCCCAGGCTCAGACGTTGAACAGGAAGTGCAGCACGTCGCCGTCCTTGACGACGTAGTCCTTGCCTTCCTTGCGCAGCCGGCCCGCCGCGGCGGCGCCGGCCTCGCCCTTGTACTGGATGAAGTCCTCGTAGGAGACCGTCTCGGCGCGGATGAAGCCGCGCTCGAAGTCGCTGTGGATCACGCCCGCCGCCTGCGGCGCGGTGGAGCCGCGCTTGACCGTCCAGGCGCGCACCTCCTTCACGCCGGCGGTGAAGTAGGTCTGCAGGTCGAGCAGCTTGTACGCCGCGCGGATCACGCGGTTGAGGCCGGGCTCCTCGAGGCCGAGGTCCTTGAGGAACTCGTCGCGGTCGGCCTCGTCCAGCTGCGACAGCTCCTCCTCGATCGCCGCGCACACCGGCACCACCTCGGCGCCCTCGGCGGCGGCGCGCGCCCTCACTGCGTCCAGGTGCGGGTTGTTCTCGAAGCCGTCCTCCTTGACGTTGGCGATGTACATCAAGGGCTTCAGGGTGAGCAGGAACAGGTCGCGCACCAGCGCGCGCTCCTCCGCGTCCAGGCCCGCGCTGCGCGCCGAGCGGCCCTCGTTGAGCACGGCGGCGAGCTTCTGCAGCACCGGCTTCTTCGCCAGCGCCTCCTTGTCGTTGGCCTTGGCGGCGCGCTCGGCGCGGTTGAGCGCCTTCTCCACCGACTCGAGATCCGCCAGCGCGAGCTCGGTGTCGATGGTCTCGATGTCGGCGACCGGGTCGACCTTGCCGGCCACGTGCACGATGTCGCCGTGCTCGAAGCAGCGCACCACGTGGGCGATCGCGTCCACCTCGCGGATGTGCGCGAGGAACTTGTTGCCCAGGCCCTCGCCCTTCGAGGCGCCGGCGACGAGGCCCGCGATGTCGACGAACTCCACCGCGGTGGGGACCACCTTCTGCGGGTTGACGATGGCCGCCAGCGCATTGAGCCGCGGGTCGGGCACCGGCACCACGCCCACGTTCGGCTCGATCGTGCAGAACGGGAAGTTCGCCGCGGCGATGCCGGCCTTGGTCAGCGCGTTGAACAGGGTGGACTTGCCGACGTTGGGCAGGCCGACGATGCCGATGGACAGGGACATGCCGTGCCGCCCCCTACGACAGCCCGGCCGCGGCGGCCAGGGCCTGCAGGTCGGCCTGCGGGCGGGCCCCCAGGTGGCCGATGACCTCGCCGGCGCACACCGCGCCGAGCCGGGCGCAGCCCTCGGGGTCGGCACCGTGGGTCAGCCCGTACAGGAACCCGGCGGCGTACAGGTCGCCGGCCCCGGTGGTGTCCACCACGGCGGGCACCGGCACCGCCGGCACCGTCACCGGGCCCCGGGCGGTCATCACCACCGACCCCTCCGCCCCGCGGGTGACGGCCACCAGCAGCCCGGTCTCCTCGGCGGCGTCCAGGGCGGCCTTCAGGGAGGAGACCCCGAACAGCCGGGTGATCTCCTCCTCGTTGCCGAACAGCACGTCGACGTCGTCCAGCAGCAGGTCCAGGAACTCCCGCTGGTGCCGGTCCACGCAGAACGGGTCCGACAGGGACAGGGCGACGGACCCGTCGTGGTCGTGGGCCACCGCCATGGCCCGCCGCATGGCCTCCTTGGCCGGCGGCAGGTCCCACAGATAGCCCTCCAGGTACACCACGCTGGCCCGGGCCACCAGGTCGGTGGGGATGTCGGCGGGGGCGATGGTGCCGGCCACCCCCAGGTGGGTGGCCATGGTCCGCTCGCCGTCCCCGCTGACCAGCACCAGGCACCGGCCGGTGCCGACCGCCTCGTCGCCGTGTCCACCGGCGCCGGCCCCCTCGCCGGCGCCGGCCCCTTCGCCGGTGCCGGTGCCGCCGGCCGGGGCCGTCCCGGCGCCGACGACCGGCTGGTACAGGACGCCGGAAGCCCGGATGTCGTGGACGAACACCTGCCCCAAGGGGTCGTCGGCGATCTTGCCGACGAAGCCGGCCAGGCCGCCGAGGGCGGCGATGCCGGCCATGGTGTTGGCGGCGGACCCCCCGGAGACCTCCACGGTGGGGCCCATGGCAGCGTAGATCTTCTCGGCCCGGCCCAGGTCGACCAGGGCCATGGAGCCCCGGACGAGGCCGGCGGCGGTGATGGCGTCCTCGGCCGCGGTGGCCAGCACGTCGACCAGGGGGGACCCCACCCCGACGACGTCGAGGGGGGTCGGGTCCAGGGGAACCGGGTCCACCGGGGACCGGTCCACCGGGGTCGGGTCCACCGGGGACGGTACGGCGGCGCGGTCGGTGCCGTTCTGGCTGCCGTTCTGGGTGCCGTGTTCGGAGTCGGTCACAGGCCGAGAGGGTAGCGGGCGGCGGGCGGTAGCCTCTGCCGATGGCCCCCGGCGACGCCCCCCTGCCCCCTGCCGACCCTGCGACCACCGCCGGCGGTGACGGCGGACCGGCCACCCCGGACGACCCCACCCCAGACGACCCCACCCCGGACGCGGCGTTCCGGCTGCCCCGGACGGTGGAGCCGGTGACGTACCGGCTGACGCTGGCACCGGACCTGGAGGCGGCCACGTTCACCGGCACGGCGGAGATCGAGGTGGAGGTCCGCCAGGACACCGACCGGATCGTGGTGAACGCGGCCGACCTGGACATCTCCGGCGTCGAGCTGGCGTGCGGCGGGCGGCGGCTGGCCGGGACGGTGGCGTTGGACGACGAGGCGGAGCGGGCCACGTTCACCTTCGGGGCTGCGGGCGGGGCGGCAGTCGGGGCGACAGGCGAGGGGGCAGTCGGGACGGCGGGCGGGGCGGCAGGCGGGGCGCCGGCCGACGCCGGACCGATCCCGGCCGGTCCGGCGACGCTGCGGCTGTCGTTCACCGGGGTCCTCAACGACAAGCTCCGCGGGTTCTACCGGAGCACGTTCACCGACCAGGCCGGGGCCACCCGGATGATCGCCACCACCCAGTTCGAGTCGACGGACGCCCGGCGGGCGTTCCCGTGCTGGGACGAGCCGGACCGCAAGGCGGTGTTCGAGGTCACCCTGGTGGTGGACGACGGGCTGGCGGCGTTCTCGAACTCGGCGGTGATGGAGGAGTCGGCGGACCCCGACGCCCCGGGACGGCGGGTGGTGCGGTTCGGGCCGACCATGAAGATGTCGACGTACCTGGTGGCGTTCGTGGTGGGGCCGCTGGAGGCGACGGACCCGGTGGACGTGGACGGGGTGCCGGTGCGGGTGGTGCACGCCCCCGGCAAGGGACACCTGGCGCCGTACGCCCTGGAGGTGGCGGCGCACTCGCTGCGGTTCTTCACCGACTACTTCGGCATCCGGTACCCGGCGGACAAGCTGGACCTGGTGGCCATCCCGGACTTCGCCTTCGGGGCCATGGAGAACCTGGGGTGCGTGACGTTCCGGGAGACCGCCCTGCTGGTGGACCCGGCCAGCGCGGCGAGGACGGAGCTGGAGCGGGTGGCCGACGTGGTGGCCCACGAGATCGCCCACATGTGGTTCGGGGACCTGGTCACCATGAAGTGGTGGGAGGGCATCTGGCTGAACGAGGCGTTCGCCACCTTCATGGAGGTGCTGTGCGTCGACGCCTTCCGGCCGGCCTGGCGGCGGTGGGTCAGCTTCGGCCTGGAGCGGGAGGCGGCGCTGGCGGTGGACGGCCTGGCGGCCACCCGGCCCGTCGAGTACCCGGTGGGGTCCCCGGAGGAGGCCGACGGCATGTTCGACGTGCTGACCTACCAGAAGGGGGGGTCGGTGCTGCGGATGCTGGAGCAGTACCTGGGGGCGGACACGTTCCGCGACGGGGTCCGCCGGTACCTGCGGGCCCACTCGTACGGCAACACCGTCACCGCCGACCTGTGGCAGGCCCTGGAGGACGCCAGCGGGGAGCCGGTGCGGGCGGTGATGGACTCGTGGATCCTCCAGGGCGGCCACCCGCTGGTGGCCCTGGACGGTGGGTCGTTGGCCCAGCAGCCGTTCGCCTACACCCCGAAGCGGGCCGGCGCGACCAGCGCCATCGGGGACCGCTGGGAGGTGCCGGTGCTGGTGCGGTCCCTGGACGGCCCGTCGGACCGGCTGCTGCTGCAGGACGACCCCGTCCCCCTGCCGGCCTCCGTGGCGGGAGCCACCGACGGCTCGGCGGCGGGAGCCGGGGGCGGCTCGGCCCCGGTGGTGGTGAACGCCGGCGGCTGGGGGGTGTACCGGGTGGGGTACGGGCCGGACGGCCTGACCGCGCTGGCCGGGCGGCTGGCGGACCTGGACCCGCTGGAGCGGTTCAACCTGTTCGCCGACACCTGGGCGCTGGTGCTGGCCGGCCAGGGCGACCTGGACGGGTTCCTGGCCCTGGCCGGTCGGTTGTCGGACCGGGAGGACCCGAGCACGTGGACGGTGGTCAGCGGGGCCCTGGGCCTGCTGGACCGGGTGGCCACCGACGCGGAGCGGCCGGCGGTGGCCGCGGCCACCCGGGCGCTGCTCGGGGCGGCGGCGGTCGACCTGGGGTGGGAACCGCGGCCGGGCGAGGGGGAGCGGGTGCCGACGCTGCGGTCGCTGCTGGTGGCCGCCCTGGGGACGGTGGGGGCGGACCAGGACGTCCGGGCGGAGGCGGCCGGCCGGTTCGACCGGGCCCGGGACGGCGGCCCGGCGATCGACCCGGACATCGAGTCGGCGGTGCTGCAGGCGGTGACGGCCCAGGTGCGCGACGGGGACTACGAGTCCATCCTGGCCCGGTACCGGCAGCCGGCCAACCCGCAGGAGGAGCTCCGGTACCTGTCGGCCCTGGCGACGTTCCCGGACGTGGACAGGTGCGTGGCCACCTTCGACCTGGCGGTCACCGAGGTGCGGACCCAGAACGCCCCGTACCTGCTGACGTCCCTGCTGGCCAACCGGGTCGGCGGCCCGGCGGTGTGGGAGCGGGTGAAGGAGCAGTGGACGGTGCTGCTGGACCGGTTCCCGGTGAACAGCCACAGCCGGATGCTGGACGGGGCCCGCACGCTGTGCGGCGACCCGGCCCTGGCCGACGACGTCACCCGGTTCCTGACCGACCACCCGCTGCGCAGCGGGCAGCGGTCGGTGGAGCAGATGCTGGAGCGGCTGGCGGTCAACGTGGCGTTCGCCGGCCGGCACCGCGGCGGCCTGGGCCGGTCCCTGGCCGCCGTCTCCGGCCCCTGATGGCCGGGACCGGCCGCCGCATCCTGCATGGTCCCGTGGCCCCGAACGGCCCCGTGGCCCGGTGAGCATCGGGGTCATCGCCACCGTCTTCGCCCTGGTGGCGGTGGCGGAGCTGCCGGACAAGACCATGATCGCCACCCTGGTGATGGGCAGCCGCGGCCGGCCGGGCTGGGTGTGGCTGGGCTGCGCCGGCGCCTTCCTGGTGCACGTCATCCTGGCGGTGGTGGCCGGGCGGCTGCTGGAGCTGCTGCCGCACCGGGTGCTGGAGATCGTGGTGACGGTGCTGTTCTTCGGCGGGGCGGTGTACCTGCTGGTGGTGACGGAGAAGGGCGAGGAGGAGAAGGGCAAGGAGGCGGCCGCGGCCGAAGACGAGGTCCGGCCGTGGAAGATCGCCGGGGCCGCCTTCGGGGTGATCCTGGTCGGCGAGTTCGGCGACCTGACCCAACTGCTGACGGTCAACCTGACGGCCAAGTACCACCAACCGATCTCGGTGTTCATCGGCGCCCTGCTGGCCCTGTGGGGGGTGGCCGCCCTGGGCGCGTTCGGCGGCAAGGCCCTGCTGCGGGTGATCCCGGTGGGCGTCATCCGGCGGATCGGCGGGGTGGTCCTGCTGGGGTTCGCGGCCTACAACATCTACGCTCTGGTCCGCTGATGGACACCGCCCCCACGGACACCGGCCCCATCGACACCGGCCGCATCGAAGAAGTCACCCGGCTGGCCCGGAGCACCCGGGGGTTCATGCCCGACGACGAGGGGGCGGCGCTGCTGGCCGCCGCCCGGCAGGCCGGGGAGGCCTTTGCCGGTCGGGACGACGCCGGTCGGGACGGCGCCGGGGCGACGTTCGTGGAGATCGGGGCCTGGTGCGGCAAGTCCACGCTGTACCTGGGGGCGGCCGCCGAGGCCACCGGGGCGGTGCTGTTCAGCGTGGACCACCACCGGGGATCGGAGGAGAACCAGGCCGGGTGGGAGCACCACGACGCCGACCTGGTGGACCCGGTCGACGGCCGGCTGGACACCCTGCCGCACTGGCGGCGGGCCGTCGCCGGGGCCGGGCTGGAGTCGACGGTGGTGGGCCTGGTGGGCGACTCCCCCACCATCGCCGGCCGGTGGCGGACGCCGCTGGCGTTCTGCTTCATCGACGGCGGGCACGGTGCCGAGCCGGCCTGGGCCGACTACCGGGGCTGGGCCCCGCAGGTGGCCGTCGACGGCTGGCTGGCCATCCACGACGTGTTCCCGGACCCGGCCGACGGCGGGCGGCCGCCGTACGAGCTGTGGTGCCACGCCGTGGCCTCCGGGGAGTGGGTGGAGGACGGCGAGTGCGGCAGCCTCCGGGTCCTCCGCCGGCTCCCGGACCCGCCACCGAGGTAGCCACCCACCAGGAAGCCGTCGATCCAGTATGATCTTGGTATGACCACCAAGATCGCGGTCAGCCTGCCGGACGAGGCCGTGCAGGCCGCCCGTCAGGCGGTCGCTCAAGGCCGTGCACCGTCGGTATCCGCCTACATCGCTTCTGCGGTGTCCTCCAAGGCCAGGGGAGACGAGCTGGCGGAGCTGTTGGCAGACATGGCCACCGACTGCGGGCCGGCCGACGACGACGACCGGCGGTGGGCCCGGACGGTGCTCGGCATCGACTGACCGATGCCCGGTGCCACCCTGGACACCGGCGCCCTCATCGGGATCGAGCGCGGGACGCGGCGTATGCAGGCGTTGCTCGCCGAAGCGGCGGCCGCCGGCCTCCCGTTGTCGGTGCCCGCCGGCGTGCTGGGCCAGGCGTGGCGTGGCTCCCCCCGGCAGGCTCGGCTGGCTCGGTTCCTCCGGCTGCCGAACGTCAGGGTGGTCCCGCTGAACGGCGAGATGGCGCGTGCCGCCGGTGTCATCTGCGGCCGGGCGGGATCGGACGACGTGGTCGACGCGTCGGTCGTGATCTGCGCTCGGCTCAACGGCGACGTGGTGTTGACGAGCGATCCGCACGATCTCCGGCGCCTCGACGGTCGGCTGTCGCTGTCCGAGGTGTAGCGCCGGCTCCGCCGGAGGTGGGACCGGGCCAGGTCGGGCTGACCACCGGGAGCCCGTGGGACCGGGCGGCGGTCAGGAGCCGATCGTCGTAGCTCACCACCCCTACAGGTCGCCTGCCATCTCCAACGCGGTGGCCAGGTGGGATCAGCGGCGGGCGGTGCAGCCGGCGGAGGCCGCCCCGGCACCGGCGCAGTGCGGCTCGGCCAGGTCCAGGGCCTCGGGCAACCCCTCGCCGCGGAACAGGCCGGCCGCCGGGGAGGTGCTCGACAGGGCGTCGGCGGCCAGCACCATGGCGGCGGCGGTGTAGGTGGTCCGCTCGCCGCCGGGGAACGATACCTGGTCGGGGTACACCATCCCGGTCCAGTAGGACCCGTCCGGCAGCCGCAGCCCCTGGGCGTCGGCCAGCAGGCGGCGGGCGGCGTCGTCCATGCCGAGGGCGTCCAGGGCCATCACGCACTCCGCGGTCTCCGCCGCGGTGACCCAGTCGTTGCTGGACACGCAGCGGACGCCGAGGCCGTCCATCACGAACTGGTCCCACCGGTCCGCCATCCGGTCCCGGCCCGGCTCGCCCTCCAGGGCTCCGGACAGCATGGGGTAGTACCAGTCCATGGCGAACTCGTCCTTGGGGGCGAACGCCCCGGGGTGGTGGGCGACGGCGTGGCCCAGCCGGCCGGCGGCCAGCTCCCAGTCCGGGCGGTCCTTGCCCAGCCGCTCGGCGGCGGCCACCCCGCAGCGGAGGCTGTGGTAGATGGACGACGACCCGGTCAACAGGGCGTACCCCTCCGGCCGGCCGGCCGGGTCCAGGGACCACCGCACCGACCCGTCCGGGCGCTGCCACCGCAGCACGAAGTCCAGGGCCCGCTCCACGACCGGCCACAGCCGTCGCAGCAGGTCGTCCTCGCCGGTGACCAGGTGGTGGTGCCACAGGCCGGCGGCCAGGTAGGCGCACACGTTGGTGTCCAGCCGCGGGTCCTTCACCCCGTCGGCCAGGTAGTAGTTGAACCAACTGCCGTCCGCCAACTGCGTCTCGGCCAGCCACTCGTAGGCCCGCTCGGCCTCGGACCGCAGGCCGCAGACCGACAGCGCCATGGCCGCCTCCACGTGGTTCCACGGGTCGCAGTGCCCGCCGGGGAACCACGGGACCATGCCGTCCGGCCGCTGCACCGCCGCGATGGAGTGGGCGGTGGCCAGCACGTCGGCGGCGCTCAGGATGCCCGGCACCTCCGGCACCGCCCGCGCCGCCGGTACCTCCGGCACCTCCGACAGCGGAGCGGTCACGCCGCCGCCTCTCGGTGGCCGCCGCCGGTCACGCCGCCGCCTCGTCGTGGCCGGCCGCGTCGGTGATCGGGCGGACGGCGGCCAGGTCGGGCTTGTGCAGGTACACCACCAGGCTCTTGCCGATCAGGGGGCTCAGCACCCTGTCGGCCAGCCGGGTCACCTTGGGGCCCTTGACGATGTCCCAGACCAGCATCTTGTGGTAGGCGGCCACCGCCGGGTGCCGGTCGTTGGTCGGCCCGACCAGGCAGCGCAGCCACCAGTACGGGGAGTGCAGGCCGTGGGCGTGGTGGCCGCCGGTCGGCACCAGGCCGGTGGCGGCCAGCCGGGCCTCCAGGGTGGACCGACGGTAGATGCGGACGTGGCCGCCGGGGACGTCGTGGTACTCGTCGGACAGCACCCAGTTGACCACCTCCGGCCCGCAGCGCGGCACGGTCACCGCCATGGTGCCGCCGGGCCGCAGCACCCGGGCCAGCTCGGCCATGGCCGCCCGGTCGTCCGGGATGTGCTCCAGCACCTCCGAGGCGATGACGCGGTCGAAGGTGCCGTCGGCGAACGGCAGGTGGAGGGCGTCCCCCTGCACGGCGCCGGCCGGCGCCCCCGGGGGCAGCTCCCCGGCGTCCAACATGGCCCCGAAGGTGTCGCGGACCCCGGCCACCTCGTCGGGCCCGGCGTCCAGGGCCACCACCGCGGCGCCGCGGCGGGCGGCCTCGAAGGCGTGCCGGCCGAACCCGCAGCCGAGGTCCAGCACCCGGTCCCCGGGCTGCACCCCCAGCCGGTCGTAGTCGACGGTCAGCATCCGGCTCCTTTCCACTCCTTCTCGCCCGGCGGCGGCCCCTCCCGGCCGGGCGCTGCTCCTGCCAGCAGGGCCCGGTAGCAGGCGGCGGTGCCCTCGGCGGTGACCTGCCAGGTGAACCGGTGCAGCACCCGCTCCCGGCCGGCCGCCCCCAGGCGGGCGCGGAGGTCGGCGTCGTCCAGCAGCCGGCCGATGGCGGCGGCCAGCGCACCGGGATCGTCCGGGGGGACCAGCAGCGCGGTGTCCCCGTCCCGGCCGGCCACCTCCGGCAGCGCCCCACCGGTGGTGGCCACCAGCGGCACCCCGCAGGCCATGGCCTCGATGGCCGGCAGCGAGAACCCCTCGTACAGCGACGGCACCACCGCCACCTGGGCCTCCCCGTAGTTGCGGGCCAGCTCGTCGTCGCTGATGCCGCTGACGCAGCGCACCACCGACCGCAGCCCGAGCCGTTCGATGGCGTTGTCCACCCGGCCGCCGGGGCGCGGCCGGCCGATGACGACCAGCTCCACCTCCCGCTCGGTCCGCAGCTTGGCCACCGCCTCCAGCAGCGGCACCAGGCCCTTCATGGGGACGTCACTGGACGACGTCACCATCAGCCGGCCGGGCACCGGCTGCACCCCGGGAAGGGGCCGGAACACGGTGTGGTCCACCCCCACCGGCACCACCGACATCCGGTCGGTGGCCACCCCCATCTGGGCGGCGATGTCCCGTTTGGACGACGCCGACACCGTCAGGATGGCCGGGAGCTGGCGGGCCACCCGGACCTGCATGCGCAGGAACCCGAACCACCGCCGGGTGGTGAGCCGCTGCCAGGGGTTGGTGGTGTGGCTCAGGGCCAACTGCCGGTCGACGGTGATGGGGTGGTGGAGGGTGGTCAGCAGCGGCCAGCCGTCGTCGATCATGCCCAGCATCCCGGACCCCAGGCACTGGTTGTCGTGGACCAGGTCGAAGTCGGCCAGGCGGCCGGCCAGCAGCTTGCGGGCCCGGAGCGAGTACGCCCAGGGCTCGCCGAAGCCGGCGGTGCACATCACCCCGAACTCCAGCGCGTCGGTCCGGTCCCGGAACTCCCGGGGGTGCGGCACCCGGAACGGGTCGGGGTCCCGGTACAGGTCGAGGCCGGGCACCGGGGTGAACCCCACCCCGTCGTCCAGCTCCGGCCACGGCGGCCCGGCGAACACCTCCACGGAGTGGCCCAGGGCCACCAGCTCCCGGGTCAGGTGGCGGGTGTACACCCCCTGGCCGCCACAGCGCGGGTTGCCGCGGTAGACGAGGAACGCCACCCGGAGGCCACCGGGGGCCGGCGGTGCGGCCGGCACGGCCGGGGGCACCACCACGTGGGTGGACCGCTCCCAGGATTCCTGCATGTGGCGCCACTTCTGGCGCGGGGTCTTAGGCACGCGGCGTCCCGGCCCGTGGCGTCATAACGGGACAGCCTCCCCCGCGTGACGGTGTTGGTGCAAACACGGTTTACCTCCCTGCTACCCGACGCCGAACCAACCGAGGACGGTGAGGACCACGAACACCGACGCCACCGACGCCACCGCCAGCACCGCGGTGCCCCCCACCCAGCGGGCCACCGGGCCGTTGGCGGCCCCCCCCAGCAGGCTCTTGCGGTTGGCCAGCACCAGGATGAACACCAGGGTGATCGGGGTGATGATCCCCTCCAGCACCTGGGTGTTGACGATCAGGCGGATCAGGTTGCCCGGCACCAGCACCACCGCCGCCCCGACGACGATCTGGGCGGTGAACAGTCCCAGGAACAGCGGAGCCTGCCGGAAGCTGCTGGACACCGACCGCTCCGCCCCCACCGCCTCGGCCACCGCGTAGGACGTCGACAGCGGGACCACCGCCGCCGCCAGGGCCGACGCGCCCAGCAGGCCCAGCCCGAACAGCCATTCCGCCGCCGACCCGGCCACCGGCTCCAGGGCGTGGGCGGCCTGGGCGGCCGAGGTCAGCGGCCCGGTCCCCCCCAGCACGGCCGCGGTGGCCACGATGATGGAGATGGACACGAACGAGGCCAGCACCGCCCCGCCGATGGCGTCGACCCGCTCGAACCTGAAGTCCTCCGGCCCGATCCCCTTGTCCACCACCGCCCCGGCCTCGTAGAGCTGGATGTACGGCGTCACCGTCGTCCCGATCAGGGCCACCCCGAGCAGCAGGAACGCCTTGGACACGACGAAGTGCGGCCACAGCGCCTGGGTGGCCACCTTCGACCAGTCCGGGTGGCCGAGCACCGCGGCCACCGGGTAGGTGACGAACACCAGGGTGAGCAGGATGAAGATGCGCTCGGCGTACCGGTAGGAGCCGAACAGCACCAGGGCCCAGATGGCCACCGCGGCGATCGGCACGCAGAGGTACCGGGACACCCCGAACAGGCTGAACGCGGTGGCGATGCCGGCGAACTCGGTGACCACCAGGCCGATGTTGGCGACGGCGAAGGCGGCGACGGCGAAGGCGGTCAGCCGCAGCGGGAACTGCTCCCGGATCAGGGCGGCCAGCCCCTTGCCGGTGTACACCGACAGCCGGGCCACCATCTCCTGCACCACCACGTAGGCGACGGCGATGAGCACCATCAGGAACAGGGTGCGGTACCCGAACTCCGAACCGGCCGACGAGTAGGTGGCCACTCCCCCGGCGTCGTTGCCGGCCGCCGCGGCGATCAACCCCGGGCCGGCCGCCGCCAGGTACAGCAGGAACCGGCGGCGGCGCTGCATCGGCATCGCCACCGGAACGGCCGCGGCGGCGTCGGTCGGACCGGCGGCGGCGGTCGGCTCCAGGGGGCCGTCGGGCGGAATGTCGGGCACCGCGGCCGCCTACTCGAACAACTGCGGGAAGTGGAACCGGCCCCTGGTGGACACGACGGCGTCCAGCACGTCGTCGGCCAGGATGCGGCCGATGGGGCAGCCGTCCTTCACCACCAGCAGCGACAGCCGTCGGGAGTCGATCAGCCGCCGGGCCACCTCGGTGGCCCGGGTCTCCGGCTCCACGGTGACCGGCTCCTCGTCGTCCAGCAGGTCCCCGGTGCGGGCGTCCGGGTCGCTGCGGACGGCCAGCAGCAGATCCAGCAGGGGCAGGTCCCCGACCAGGCGGCCGTCGTCGTCCACGACGGCCACGGCGTCGATGTCCACGTCGTGGGCCCTGGCGGCCGACAGCCGGTCGACCACCTCGGCGGCGCTGTCCCCGGTCCGGGCGGTGATGAGGGTGGTGGTCATGAACCCGCCGGCCTCGTTCTCGGGGTACTCCAACAACCCCACCAGCCGGGCCGCCGAGGCCGTCGGCATGCGGCCCAGCAGGGCCGTGCGCTCGTCCTCGGCCAGGTCCCGCAGGGCGTCCACGGCCTCGTCCGGCTCCATCGACACCAGCAGCTCGGCCGCCTTGGCCGGGTCGGCCTCCCGCAGCAGCGACGTCAGGTCCTCGGCCTCCATCTCCTCCAGGGCGTCGGCGGCCTCGTCCGGCGACAGGGCGGCCAGCAGCTCCTGGCGCTCCGGCCGGCGCAGCGACTCCAGCAGGTCGGCCAGCTCCCCGGGCCGCAGCCGGTGCAGGCCGTCGTGGGATGTGCGCAGCCGCACCTCCAGGTCGCCGCCGGAGGTGTCGAACGGCTGGATGGCCGCCCAGTCGATGACCCGGTCCGGCGTCGGCCGGGCCCGCCACCGCCGGGGCCCCAGCCGCCGGAGCAGGGTGGCCGGGCTCACGTCCACCCCCACCAGCCGGATGCCGGCCAGCACCGGGGCCAGGTACAGGTCGGCGGCCCGGATCACCTGCTTGCCGTCCACGTCCACCAACTGGTGGTCCAGCACGTCCTTGCTCAGCATCACCTCGCCGGGACGCCGCGAGAAGTCACGGAGGTCCAGCCGGGCCGTCCGCAGCACCACCTCGGCGTGGGCCACCCGGTCGATGGCCGAGGCGTCCACGAACGCCAGCCGCCGGCCCACCCGGACCACCAGCCCGGTGACCGGCGGGTACGTCTGCCCGTCGGACCAGCGGGCCACCACGTCGGCCAGGTCGCCGATCTCGTCGCCGGCCTGGTTCCGCACCGGGCGGCCGACCAGGCCGGCGAACGACACGATGGCGTCGCGGACCGCCACGGCGCCCAGGATGCGCTCGGTCCGCTGCCGGCGGCCGCCCGGGCGGCGGCGGGGGACGCGCAGCACCCGGCCTCCCGGTTGCCGCGGCTCTCCGGGCTGCACCGGGACGTCGCCGACCGACCGGGCCGGCCGTAGGGGTGGGGTGAACGAAAAGCGGGCCATCAGGTCTCCGGTCGCTGGCGACGGCGGCGGCGCCGAGCCGGCGGCTCGAGCCTCGGGGGGGCAGCCGGCGGCACCGGCTGGTCAGCGGTCGACCCGGCACCGCCGGTGGGGCGGCGCCGGCCGGTGGGCCACGGCACCCGGACCCGGTCCGTCGGGGACCCTCCCTCCGGCGGCCGTCCGGCGGGCCACCGAGGGCCGGCCGTCCGGCTCAGCTCGACGTCAGCTCAGCGGGATGCGGCCAGGGAAGGTGGGAGCGGGTGCGGCGGTGGGCCATCCGGTCTACTGGGGGGTTCGCCCCTGGTCATGGCCTCACCTCCTCGCACCTGGGCCCTTTCCGGGCGCTCCGTCTTGTCCGGGGGCAGTCTACCCGCGGCCCGGGTCGCCCGGCGTGGGGCCGCGTCGACAGGGGCCGCGTCGACAGGGGCTGCGTCGACAGAGGCCAGGGCCGCCGGCCGGTTGCCCCGAGGTGACCACAGGGTAGGGTCCGTTTGCTATGGACCTGACCTATCCCCCGGAGGCCGAGCAGTTCCGCGAGGAGATCCGGGGATGGCTGGAGGACAACCTGCCCCAGGGCTGGGGAACCCCCGGGTTCTCCATGACCAGGGAGGAGCGCCGGGCGTTCAACGACGAGTGGGTGCAGAAGCTGCGCGACGGCGGCTGGATCTGCGCGAGCTGGCCCACCGAGTACGGCGGCAAGGGGCTCAGCCTGTTGCAGCAGGTGGTGCTGAACGAGGAGTTCGCCCGGGCCCAGGCGCCGCTGCGGGCCGACTTCTTCGGCGACACCCTGGTGGGGCCCACCATCCTGCAGTGGGGCACCGAGGAGCAGAAGCGCCAGTTCATCCCCGGCATCCTGAAGGGCACCATCGCCTGGTGCCAGGGGTTCTCCGAACCCGACGCCGGCAGCGACCTGGCGTCGCTCAAGACCAGGGCGGAGCTGGACGGCGACGAGTGGGTGGTCAACGGCCAGAAGGTGTGGACCACCCAGGCCCAGTACGCCGACTACATCTTTCTCTTGGCCCGCACCGACCCGGACGCCCCGCGGCATGCCGGCATCTCCTACCTGCTGGTCCCCATGCGCCAGCCCGGGGTGGAGGTGCGGCCGATCCAGCAGGTGGACGGGTCCGCCGACTTCAACGAGGTGTTCTTCACCAACGTCCGCTGCCCCCGGGACAACGTGGTCGGCGGCGTCAACAACGGCTGGAAGGTGGCCATGACCACCCTGGGGTTCGAGCGGGGGTCCTCCGCCACCACCGGCCACCGCCGGTTCGCCCGGGAGCTGGACGCCGTCGTCAGGGAGGCCAAGGCCCGCGGCCGGGACAAGGACCCGCTCGTCCGCCAGCGGCTGGCCCGGGCCTGGTCGGACATCAAGATCATGGAGATCAACGGCTACCGGACCCTGACCGACGCCCTGAACGGCACCCACCACACCGCGGCCCTGGGGGCCTGCAACAAGATGTTCTGGTCCGAGACCCACCAGCGGACCATGGAGCTGGCCATGGACATCCGCGGCATGGACGGCCAGGTCCTGGCCGGCGACGACGAGGGGGTGGAGGTGCTGCCGGGGATGCGCCGCGGCCGGTCCGACTACCCGGTGGACGACCTGCAGGCCTCCTTCTTCTTCTCCCGGTCCGAGACCATCTGGGGCGGCACCGCCCAGATCCAGCGCAACATCGTCGCCGAACGGGTCCTCGGGCTGCCCAAGGAGCCCCGGCCGGAGCCGGCGACCTCCGCGTAGCTCCTGGACCTCTTGGCTCCTGGGTCGGCTCCTGGGCCCCTCAGGCCCCCGCCGGGGTCGACGCCCCGTGCAGGTAGCGGGCGGCCAGGGCCGCACAGGCCGCCAGGGTGGCCACCCCGCCCACCACGATGGCGATCCGGGGATTGCTGACGTCGCTGATCCAGCCGACCAGCGGCGCGCCGATGGGGGTGCTGCCGAGGAAGGCGATGGCATACAGCGCCATCACCCGGCCCCGCATGGCCGGGTCGGCCTGCAGTTGGATGGTGGCGTTGGCGGTGGCGATGAAGGCGATGCTGCACGCCCCCATCACGACCAGGGCGGCCAGGGCAACCGCTTCGGTCGGGGCCCCGGCGACGGCCAGCATGGTGACCCCGAAGGCCAGCCCGATGATGCTCAACAGGGCGGTGCTCGGCCGGCTGCGGTGGGCCACCACCAGGCCGCCGACGACGGCGCCGACCCCCATGGCGGCCATCAGGGCGCTGTAGGTCCCGGCGCCGCCGTGGAACGTCCTCGTGGCCAGCAACGGCAGGGTGGTGGTGAAGTTGAAGGCGAAGATGCCGACGATGGCCATGGCCAGCAGCGGGTCACGGAGGCCGGGGGTCGACCAGGCGTACCGCAGCCCCTCCCGCACCTGCCCCTTGGCCCGGACCACCACCGGCCGCCGGTGCAGCTCCGACGGCCGCATCAGCACCAGCGCGGCGATCACCGCCAGGTAGGAGGCGGCGTTGAACAGGAAGCAGGCGGCCAGGCCGACGGCGTAGATCAGCGTCCCGCCGACGGCCGGGCCGATCACCCGGGCCGAGTTCATCACCACGCTGTTCAGGCTGATGGCGTTGGGCATCAGGTCCCGGCCGACCATCTCCGACACGAAGGTCTGCCGGGCCGGGTTGTCGAACAGGTTGACCACCCCGAACAGGGTGGCGATCAGGTACACCGACCACATGGTGACCGTCCCCGTCGCCGTCAGCAGGCCGAGGGCCAGGGCCAGCACGCCCGACGCCACCTGGGTGATGTACAGCAGCCGGCGCTTGTCCATCCGGTCCACCACCAGGCCGCCCCAGCTACCCAGCAGCAGCATGGGCAGGAACTGCAACGCGGTGACCACCCCCACGTTGACCCCGTTCCCGTGCAGCCGGCTGGACAGCACCAGCAGGCCCAGGGCCAGGGCGTGCATCCAGGTCCCCGAGGCCGAGATGACCTGCCCGAAGAAGTACAGGCGGTAGTTGCGGACCTGCAGGGCCTTGAACGTCTGCCGGGCCGCCCGGCCGACCGGGCTCACGGTTCGGCCACCAGGTGCTCCAGCAAGGCCACCAGGGCCCCGGCGGCCTCCTGCTCCTCCGGCGCCAGCCCCCCCAGCCGCCGGGTCAGGAAGGCGTTCTTCAAGGTCCGCATCCGATGCAGCGTCCGGCGGCCTTCCGACGTGATCCGCACCCGGGTCACCCGGCGGTCACCGGGGTCCACTTCCCGGGCCACCAGGCCGGCCGCCTCCAGCGACCCCACCAGGCGGGTCACCGTCGGCGGCTGCACCTGCTCGGTGACCGCCAGCTCGCCCAGGGTGGGGCTGCCCAACCGCTTCACCGTCCCCAACGCCGATGCCTGGGCCGGCGACAGCCCGGCCAGGGACTCCTGCCGGAGCCGCCGGTTCAGCCGGGTCACCGCCACCCGCAGCCGGGCGGCCACCTCGTCGTCGTCGTCCGCCTGGTCGGCCGCTCGGTCGGTGTCGGCCACCTGCGCCGCCCCGGCAGCGTCCTGGTTGGCCTGGTCGATCTGGTCCTCCTGGTCGGCCTGGCCCTCCTGGCCCTCCTGGCCCTCCTGGTCGGCCTGGTCGGCCTGGTCGGCCTGGTCGATCGTCCGGGTGCGCTCCACGGTGCCCAGTTTATTTACTTTGGCTAACTAACCGCACGGTCTCGGGAGCCGGGAGGAGGCTTCGTGTGTTCTCTTGGGCCACCGGCGGCGCAATTTGGGCATATACGCGCAAAGCGCGCCGCCCGTGCGTCGTGAGCGAACCGTCCGGGGACGCCGAGAGCGTGGGACGTGGGCCGTGCCGTGGGGCGAGGAGGCCGTCTGGCCCGCCCCGGTCAGAAGCTGGGAACGTACCCGCCCTGGCCCATCGAGGCGCTCTCGAACGGGTCCACCGAGTCGTCCAGCCCACCGACGACCTCGGTGATCCAGGACAGCCGGTCCCGGAGGATGCGCTCCACGCCGCCCTGCAGGGTGGCGGAGCTGACCGCGCAGGAGCTGCAGGCCCCCTGCAACTGCACCTCGACGACGCCGGTCTCGACGTCGGCGCCGACCAGCACCAGGTCGCCGCCGTCAGCCTGCACCGACGGGCGCATCAGCTCGATCAACGACTGCAGTTGGCCCAGTCGCTCGGCCCGCTCGTCGTCGGTCAACCCCGGCGGCGCCCCCTCGGGGGCCGATCCGGCACCGTCCCCGGCGTCACTGTCCACGGTGTCCATGCCCACGGCGTCACTGTCCACGGCGTCCATGCCCACCATTCTGCCGTGCCCGGCCCGGGTTCATGCCGCCGTGGTCCCTGGTGCCGCCACCGGGTTCTGCAGGGTCCCGACCCCCTCGATCTCGATCCGGACGGTGTCCCCGGGCACGAGCCAGCGCGGCGGGTGGAACCCCGCACCCACCCCTGCCGGGGTGCCGGTGGCGATGACGTCGCCGGGCTCCAACGGGAACACCGTGGTCAGGTACGCCACCATCTCCCCCAGCCCGAACAGCAGGTCGGCGGTGGTGGCGTCCTGCCGGAGGTCGTCGTTGACCCAGGTCCGCACGGCCAGGGCCGCGGGGTCCCCCACCTCGTCCGGGGTGACCAGGAACGGCCCGGTCGGCCCGTGGGTGTCGAAGGACTTACCGACGGTGAACGTCGGCGTCCGCCACTGCCAGTCCCGCACGCTGACGTCGTTGACCACCGTGAACCCGGCCACCACGTCCAGCCAGCGGTCGGCCGGCACCGACTTGGCCCGGCGGCCCACCACCAGGCCGAGCTCCCCCTCGTAGTCCACCTGGTCCGACACCGCCGGCATCAGGATCGGATGGCCGGGGCCGACCACGCAGGTGCGCTGCTTGTTGAACCAGTACTGGTACTCCGGCAGCTCCCGGCCCAGCTCGTCCCCGTGGGCTCGGTAGTTCATGCCGATCGCCAGCACCTTCGGCGGGGTCGGCACCGGGGCCAGCAGCCGCACCTCGTCGAGGGCCCACCGCCGGGCCGGCCCCGCGGCGGCCCCGGCGGCGGCCTCCAGGGCGGATGGCCCCAGGCCGAGGAGGTCGGCCATGTCGCCGGGCAGCCCCACCACCGGATCGGTCAGGTCCACCACCCGGTCGCCGGCGACCACCCCGGTACGGCCGCGGGAACCGGCGACCACCTGGACGTCGTCGATCCGGTCCCGGCCGGCTGTGGGGTCGTCAGGGGGCAGGAAGCTGGCCAGTCGCATCGCCCGACCCTACCGGCAGGTTCCCGGGCCGGCAGGTTCCCGGGCCGGCGCGGTCCGGTGGTGGCGCATCCGGTGGTGGTACAAGGGGGGCCACCATGCGCCGACCGGCCGTCCGCCTCCCGCCGCTGATCGTCGGCATCTACGGCATCACCTGCATCTGCGGCATGCTGGACGCCGCCTGCTTCCTGGGCCTCGGGAACGTGTTCGCCGAGATCATGACCGGCAACCTGGTGTACCTGGCCTTCGCCATCGGCACCGTCGGCACCGGCCAGTCCAACCCGATGGCCGCGCTGGTCGTGGTCCTCGCCGCCTTCGCCGTCGGCGCCCTGGTCGGCGGGCGACTGGTGCACCTGCCCGGGCGCCTGGGAGCCCACCGGATCGGGTTCGCCGTCGAGTGGCTGGCCCTGCTGGCCGCCATGGCCACCACCGCGGCCACCCACGCCGGGCCTCGGGGGGACGCCCGGTTCTGGGTCACCGGCATCCTGGCCTTCGGCATGGGCGTCCAGAACGCCATGGTCCGCCGGTGGGGGGTGCCGGACCTGGCGACCAACGTGATGACCCTCACCATGGCCGGCCTGATCGCCGACTCCCCGCTGGCCGGCGGCCCCAACACCCGGGCGGCCCGCCGGGCCAGCTCCATCGGCATCTTCTTCGCCAGCGCCACCTTCGGCGCCTTCCTGGTCCGCTACGGGGTGGTCTGGCCCCAGGTCGCCGCCCTGGTGGTGTTCTCCCTGGCCCTCCCCATCCTGCTCAGCCCGGAACGGTCCGGCGGTCCCGGCGGTGAGGCCGGCCGCTGACCGGTCGGTGCCGCCGGCCGGTCGGTGCCGCTGACCGGTCGGTAGGGTGGGTTCGTGGAACCCGAGGAGCGCATCCCGGTGGACCAGATCAACCTCGGTGACCTGGACTTCTGGGCGCTGCCCTGGGCGACACGGGACGGGGCGTTCCGCACCCTCCGTCGGGAGCGCCCGATCGCCCGGTTCGACGAACCGGACATCCGCGACCGTTCGGCGCTGGCACCGCCGCCGGGGCCCGGGTTCTGGGCCGTCACCCGCCACGCCGACGTGGCCGAGGTCAGCCGGCACCCCGAGATCTTCCGGTCCGGCCAGGGGGCGGTCAGCGTCCTGGACCTGCCGGAGGAGATGGTGGAGTACTTCAGCGGGATGATCAGTACCGACAACCCCCGCCACGCCCGGCTGCGCCGGATCGTGTCGGCCGCTTTCACCCCGCGGATGGTGCAGTCCGTCGAGGACCGCATCCAGCGGATCGCCGCCGAGGTGGTGGACGGCGCGGCCGGTGCCGGGGAATGCGACTTCGTCACCGCCGTGGCCGCCCCGCTGCCGCTGCGGGTGATCTGCCAGATGATGGGCATCCCGCCGTCCGAGAACGACCGGGTCTTCCGGTGCTCCAACGTCATCCTGTCCAGCGCCGATCCGGAGTACATCCCCGAGGACGCCGACCCGGTGGCCGCGTTCCTGGCCGCCGGGCAGGAGCTGACGGAGCTGATGCAGGACATCGCCGAGCGCCGCCTCGGCCGACCTGCCGACGACCTGACCTCGGCCCTCATCAACACCAACATCGACGGCGAGGCCCTCACCCACAACGAGCTGGCCTCGTTCTTCATCCTGCTGGTGGTCGCCGGCAACGAGACCACCCGCAACGCCATCACCCACGGCCTGTGGGCCCTGACCGAGCACCCCGACCAGCGGGAGGTGTGGCGGGGCCACTTCGACGCCGTCGCCGGCACCGCCGCCGACGAGATCGTCCGGTGGGCCTCCCCGGTGACCTGGATGCGCCGGACGGTGGCCGAGCCCACCGAGCTGTCCGGCCAGCCGATGGTGCCGGGGGACAAGGTGCTGATGTTCTACAACTCCGCCAACCGCGACGACGCGGCCTTCGACGACCCGTTCCGGTTCGACCTCCGCCGGTCGCCCAACCCCCACGTCGGCTTCGGCGCCGCCGGGCCCCACTTCTGCCTCGGCGCCCACCTGGCCCGCCGGGAGATCACCGTCATGTTCCGGGAGCTGTTCGCCCGGGTGCCCGACATCGAGGCCACCGCCGAGCCCGACCGGCTGCGGTCCGACTTCATCAACGGCATCAAGCACCTGCCCTGCGCCTTCACCCCGGCGCAGGACCGTCAGCCGGCGGGGGGACCACCGGTGCGACGTCGGCCGGCGGGGCGGCGGCCTCCCGGTAGGCGGCCAGCGCCCTCGGCCCCCACACGGTGCCGGGGCCGCCGTTCATCATGACGGCCACCCCGATCATCTCGGCCACCTCGGCGTCGGAGGCCCCCCGGCGGAACGCCCCGCGGGCGTGGGCGGCGATGCAGCCGTCGCACTCCCGGGTGATGGCGACGGCCAGGGCGATCAGCTCCTTGGTCTTGGCCGGCAGGGCCCCGTCCCCCATGGCCGCCCGGTGCAGCTCGGCGTAGCCGGCCAGGACGTCCGGGATGGCGTCGCGCAGGTCACGGTACGGGCCCTTCAGGTCTTCGGTCACCTGCCGTCCCCACCGGGTCTGGTGGTCGTGGTCCACCGCCGCAGGCTACCCGGGCCCCGGTGCCGGTTGCGCCTCAGGACGTGATGCCGACCACCGGCTGGCTGAGCCGGGTACCCCCCAGGGACCCGTCGAAGGCGGCGTTGCCGAACGCGAACACCCCACCGTCGGCGGCCACGATGCGGTACCCGCCCCCGTCGGCCGTCGCATCGACGCCCACGATGGGCTCGGCCAGCGGCTTCCCGCCCATCGACCCGAAGAACCGGGCGTCCCCGAAGGCGAACACCCCACCGTCGGACGCCGCCAGCCAGTAGCCGTTGCCGTCCGGGGTGGCGGCCATGCCGACGATGGGCTCGGCCAGCAGCTTGCCGCCCATGGACCCGGAGAAGCCGGTGTCCCCGAAGGCGAACACCCCACCGTCGGCCCCGGCCAGCCGGTAGCCCCCGGCGTCACCCCACGCCGGCTGCCCGTCCGGTCCGTCGCACCAGTGGCCGAAGTCCTGGCACATGGCCGCCGTGGCCGTGGCCGCCATCTCCTGGTGGCCGGTCGTGTTGGGGTGGATCCAGGTGTCGTTGGGATAGAACCACGATGTCGGGTCGGTGTGCTGGTGTGTCGCCCATGTCGGTGACGGGGCGGCGTAGGCGATGTCGGCGCCGTCCCCGGTGGCCTGGCCGGCCTGGGTGACCACCTGCTGGATGGCGTCGTCGAGCCAGTTGCCGACGGCCACCGCCTGGTCCCACTGGCTGACCCGGGCACCGCCACCTGTGATGACGTAGGCGGTCTCGGAGCTGCAGGCGTTCCCCGACGACGGCCCGTCGAACAGGTGGCCGTTGGGCTGCCAGTTGCCGAAGCTCCACGGGCAGGCCTCGGGATAGCCCATGACCAGCACGTGGTTGCCGTTGCGGAGCAGGGTCTCGTAGACGTCGAGGAGGTGCGGGCCCTGTGTGATCGCCGCCCACTGCTCGGCGCCGCAGGCGACGGCGGCTGTGGCGGCGAGCGCCAGTGTCGATGTGAATGTGACCGTGTTGGCGCAGGTCCCGTCCTTGATGGGGATCCCGGACAGGTCGATGTTGAGGTAGTCGTCCAGGAGGGGGTTGCCGCCCAGGGTCATCACCACGTAGGCGTTCTTGATCTGCGCCAACTGGTTGCCGAACGCCCCGCCGGTCATCGGGTCCCAGTTGGCCGGGGTCGACCCGGTCATGGCCCAGTCCTCGACGTAGGCGCTGTCTGTCGGCGCCTGCTGGCCGGCGATGACGTAGGGGTAGGCAGTGCTCGGCTCGGCCGGTCCCGGGGTCCAGGCGCCGGCCGTCCACGGCGCCCCGTTGTCGTTGTCGTTCGAGCACTGGTCGTTGACCGGTGTCGGGGGGTCGCAGTAGTCGAGGCTGTTGTTGCCGAACTTCCAGTCGTCGGCCGTCTGCTGGTTCGGGCCGCAGGCCAGGTCGGTGTTGCCCGGGTTCTCGTACCCGCAGAAGCCGAACCCGGCGGTGTAGGAGTCCCCCAGGAAGTACACCGTGGGGGCACCGGCCGGCGGGGTGACCACCCGGTTGACCACGAAGCGGACCACCACCTGGTCCGCTGTGTGGTCGGTCCCGAACCAGTAGTTGCACTGGAACTGCTGTGTCGGTGCCTCAGCGGTGACCTTGGCGACTGTGCACCGGAAGGTGCTCGTGCCCACGTACGGCACGTCCGCGGTGCCCTTCACCCGGTAGCCACTGTCGACGTACTGGCCGCCGGCTGTGGTGAAGATGGCGTAGGTGAATGTGACTGTGGTTGTCCATGTGTCCCGGGGGTACCAACTGGTGTTCCGGTAGCAGAAGGGGGCCACCTGGGCCGCGCCCACTGTGGCCGGCAGGGCTGTGCCGCAGGCTGTCTCCCCCCGTCGGTGGGCCGAGCGAGCCGGGAGAGGGGCCGCCCGGGACGGGGCGGGCGCGGCGCCGGCGGGACGGTCGCCGGGCGGGACGGTCGCCGGCGGGACGGTCGCCCGGGGCGGCCGGGCGGGGCCGGGTGGTCCACTACGCTCCGGCTGGTTCCACTGGACCGGCCCGCTCGGGGCCACGTGACACGGCAGGGTGCGGATGGCGCGAGGGATGTTCTCGAGGCGCGAGCTGCTGGCCGGCGGCATCGGGCTGGCCGGGGCCGGGCTGGTGGCCGCGGCCTGCGGGAGCCCGTCGGGCGGTGGGGCCACCGCGGCCAGCACCATCGGCTCCACCAACCCCGCCGGCAGCGACCTGGGCGCGGTGGAGCACGTGGTGTTCCTCATGCAGGAGAACCGGTCGTTCGACCACTACTTCGGCGCCTACCGGGGCGTGCGGGGCTTCGACGACCGCACCGACGACGCCATGTCCCGGTTCGCCCAGCCGTGGCCCGGCGGCCGCGACGGCGCCACCACCCTGCTGCCGTACAACCTGGCGTCGGCCACCGCGCAGCTCTGCTCGGGCAACGCCGCCATCCCGGACCACACATGGGCCCCGCAGCACCAGAGCTGGGACACAGGGACGAACCGGCGGTTCGTGGCCGTCCACAGCGAGGCGGCCAACGACGGGCCCACACAGGGCCCGCTGGTGATGGGCCACTTCACCCGGCGGCAGTTGGGGTACTACTACGCACTGGCCGACGCCTTCACCATCTGCGACGGCTACCACTGCTCGGTGATCGGGCCCACCATGCCCAACCGGCTGTACGCCATGTCGGCGTTCATCGACCCCGACGGCACCCACGGCGGCCCGGTGCTGGAGACCCCCGGGTTCGCCGACGCCGCCACAGCGGTCGGATCGGTGCAGTGGGACACCATGCCGGAGGTCCTCTCGGACCACGGCGTGTCGTGGAAGGTGTACCAGACCCCGGGCACCTCGGTCGGGCCCGGGCAGGGCACCGCGCTGGCCATGGGGTTCAACGTGCTCCTGTACTTCAAGCAGTACCTGGCCGACCCGAGCTCGGCCCTGTATAAGCAGGCCTTTCTACCCAGTTGGCCCGACGACTTCGCCGCCGACGTCAAGGCGGGGACGTTGCCGAAGGTGTCCTGGGTCCTGCCGCCGATCGCCTACTCCGAGCACCCCAACAGCTCGCCGGCCTCCGGGCAGTGGTTCACCAGCCAGGTCCTCGGCGCCCTGACCGCCAACCCGGACGTGTGGGCCAAGACGGTGCTGTTCATCATGTACGACGAGAACGGCGGCTTCTTCGACCACGTCGTCCCGCCGACCCCTCCGGCGGGGACCGAGGGGGAGGAGGTGACCGCAGCCAACGCCCAGAAGGAGGGCGGCGGGGTGGCCGGGCCGATCGGCCTGGGCTTCCGGGTGCCGATGCTGGTGGTGTCGCCGTGGAGCCGCGGCGGCTGGGTGGACTCGACCACCTTCGACCACACCTCCTTGCTCCGGTTCCTCGAATCCCGGTTCGGGGTCCCCGTCCCCAACCTGACGGCCTGGCGGCGCAAGACGGTCGGCGACCTCACCACCACCCTGGGGTTCGGGAAGCCGAACGACCGGGTCCCCGCCCTGCCAGCGACCTCGGTGGCCGACCTCGGGTCGGCCTGCCCCACCCTGACAGACCTGGCCCCGTTCATCACCCCGCCGGAGCCCGTCGACGTGCCGGCCAGCCAGCACATGCCGACCCAGGAGCCCGGCCAGGCCCGCCGGCGCTGACCGGCACCGCACCGGCGCCGGCCGGCCCTGACCGGCGCCGCCGGAGCGTCACCGCCGTTCAGGGAAGCAGCCGCTTGTAGCCCTCGTGGCTCGGCACGAAGCGGTGCCGCTCGTAGAACCGGTGGGCGGCGGTACGCGCCTTGTTGCTGGTCAACTGCACCCGGTAGCAGCCGGCGGCGGCGGCCCGGTCCACGGCAGCCTCCAGCAGCACCCCGCCGATCCCCTGCGACCGGTGGTCGGGGTGCACGTGGACCGACTCCACCTCGGCGCAGCGGCCGCCGGACTGCTGGAAGTGCCGGAACACGATCAACTGGCACATCCCCACCACCTCCCCGGACCGCTCGGCCACGAGGACCGAGCAGCCCGGGGTCCGGGCGATCTCGTCCAGGGCGGCCACGTACGGCGACAGGTCCACCGGCGGCTCCGCCGGCGCCAGGGCGCCGAGAGCGATCAGGGCGACCAACCGTTCCACGTCGCCGGCCACCGCCTCGCGGACCGTCACCCCCGGGTCCGGCAATTGCCGGTAGGCCGGGCCAGGCTCGCCGGCCCCGGGCTCGGCGGGCCCAGGGCCGGTGGACCCGGCACCTGTCATGCGGCCTCACCGACGCACAGGAACTCCACCCTGAGGTCGTGCCGGTCACCCGACGCCACGATCAGGTCGTCGGTCCCCCACCATCCTCGGTCGTCCGTCGCCTCCCGGCCGTCCCGGCCGTCCACCCTGCGTCCTGCTCGCTCGTCCATCGCTCGTCCTCCCGTTCCTTCCGTTCCTTCGCTCGCTGCTCTCGGTCCTGCTGCGGTCTTCGGCCTTCTGTGGGTTTCGGTGTCGGGTTTCCGTGCACCGATCGGTCCCCGGAACGCAAAGAGCCGCCTCCCTTCGGAAGCGGCTCCTCGGCGGTCGGTGGACCTTTGGGAAAGTCCAACTCACACCACCGGGGTCGCCTCCTTGGCGGAACGTCCCGAACGTCCTGCAGAAGCGGCCAGTCGGGCTGGCGCTGCGGCACACGTGGCCGGCATGGCGGCAACCCCCCACCTGGCCGGTACCGGGGCGGAGCCGGCGGCCGCGCCCAGGACGAGCCTGATCGGCTGTACGACGGCACCGGCGGGTTGCATGGCGGTCATGCTACACGGGGGGCGCCGGCCGACGATCGGGGCAGGGGGGCGCCGGCTGACGGCTCGGGGGAGCGGCCGACGGATGTGGTGGCGAGGGGACAACGAGGGGTAAGGGGAACGAGGGGGTAAGGGGTGGGGCATGCCGGCCACAACCGACGAGACAGGACACGAGACAGGACAGGCGTCAACCACGGCCTCGGCGGCCGCGTCATCCATGGCGCCGGCGACGGCGGCCGCGGCGGTTACAGCAGCGGCGGCCGCGACCGCCATCGACGGCCTGGTGGGCCGCGTGGACTACCCGCTGTACGTGGTCACCGCGGCCGACGGTGACGAAGCCAGCGGATGCCTGGCCGGGTTCGTGACCCAGTGCAGCATCCAGCCGCCACGGCTGCTGGTGTGCATCTCGAAGCAGAACCACACGTACCGGGTGGCCGAACGGGCCACCAGCTTGGCGGTGCACCTGTTGGGCCAGGACCAGCGGGACCTGGCGTCGCTGTTCGGGGAGCAGAGTGGGGACGTCGCCGACAAGCTCGGCCAGGTCCGGTGGGCGGTAGGGACGACGGGGGCTCCGGTCCTTGCCGACTGCGCCGCCTGGGTGGAGGGCCGCGTGCTGTGGCGCGTCAGTGCCGGGGACCACGAAGCGTTCCTGATGACCACCGACGCCGGCGGCTCCGGGTCGCACCCTGGCCAACTGACCCTGCGAACCGCCGGGACCCTGCGGCCCGGCCACCCGGCCACCGACGCCGCAACCGTCGACACCGCCACCGGTGCCGGCCCCGGCCCCGGCCCCGGCCCCGGCCCGGATAATCGTTGACAGCGATAGTCAGCATCTTGACAAACTGTTTGACAGATATCCGCTGGACTGGGACCATGGATGCAGCCGGCGTGCCGGCCGGCGCACGTCAAGAGGAGCCCCATCCCATGTTCAGAACCCCATCGACAGGCAAGCTCGAGGACGTCGACCTGTTCGCCGGCTGCAGCCGGTCCCAGTTGCGCCGACTGGGGTCGCTGATGACGTCGGTCCGGGTCCGTCCCGGCACCCCCCTCATCCGGGAGGGCGGCGGCGGCACCGAATTCCTCGTCATCACCGACGGGCAGGCACGGGTGACCCGAGAGGTGGACGACGCCCCGGTCACCGTGGCCGACCTCGGCCCGGGAGCCTTCGTCGGCGAGATGGCCCTCCTCTACGGCACCCCCCGGTCGGCCACCGTCACCTCGGTCTCCGAGGTGACCCTCCTGGTCAGCTCCCCCACGGAGTTCCGGGAGCTGGTCCGGGTGGCGCCGGCGGTGGCCCGCCGGATCGCCGAGGCCGCCGAGCATCGGGCCGCGGTCAACCAGGCCACCGGCTCCATCGCCGCCTGACCCGATCTTGCCTGACCCGATCCTGCCTGGCCCGGTCCTACCGGGTCCGGGTGGCGTCGGTGCACGGGTCTCGGGAGGGTCTCAGGAGGCCGCCGGCTCCGGCGGGGTCCACGGCTGCATCCACGGCGTCGCCGGCCACCCTTCGGCGGCCGCCATCAGCGGGAAGGCGGTGGCCCCGTCGACGGTCTCCCGGACGATGTCGGCGTGCCCGGCGTGGCGGGCCGTCTCGGTGATGAGGTGCAGCAGCACCCAGCGGACGGACCAGGCGTCGACATCCTGGGGGAACCACGGCGCCCCCTTGGGGACCGGCACCGGCTGGCCGAGGTCGGCGATCCCGGCCATGGCGTCGTCGGTCTCGCGGGCCGCCTCCCGGTAGTCGGCCATGGCGTCGTCGAGGGTCTCGTCGGGCAGCAGGCGGAAATAGCTGTCGTAGTCCCTGGCCCGCCCCGGCGGGCGGCGTTGGAGGGTGATGGCGGTCCAGGTCCGCTCCACCGCGGCCATGTGCTTGAGGAGGCCGCCGACGCTCAGCGTGCTGGCCGACGGCGCCATGCGGGCCTGGTCATCGGTCAGGCCGTACGCGGCGACCCGGAGGACCAGCCGCTGCTGGGCCAGGGCAGCCATCAGGCCGTCTCGCTCGTCGGCGACGGGTGGGATCAAACCGGGCATCGGGTGCACCTCCTGAAGTCGTCGTCGGCCCACATCCTGCGACAGATCATGCGGCAGATCATGTGGCAGAGGGCCAATCGACCAATGGCCGGGTCCGGCGGATCGCTCAGCCGGCCGCCACGCGGTCGAAAAGGGCGATGAGCTGCCGGATGTCCAGCGGCTTCGGCAACACCTCGGTGGCGCCGGACCGGCGGAGGCTGTCGGCCCGGCCGGGGGCGATGTCGGTGCCGAACACGGCCACCGGGATGCCGGCCGTCAGCGGGTCCAGTCGCAGCCGGTGCAGCACCTCCTCCCCTCGCAGGTCCGGCAGGTGCAGCTCCAGCAGGATCAGCGACGGCACCAGTTGGCGGGCGAGGGTCAGGCACATCTGCCCCTGCACCGCCACGTGGAGCCGTTCCGGCCGGTGCCGGAGGACCCGTTCGATGACCCGGAGGTCGGACAGGTCGTTCTCCGCGTACAGGATGGCTTGGCCGGCTCCCTCGGGGCCGGCAGCCGCTCCGGCCTCGACGTTCCCGGCGTCCCCTACGTTCCCGGCATCCCCGACGTTCCCGGCGGCCACGGGGGCGGCCGCAGGGCCGGGGACCACCGCCTTGGCGTCGCGGACCAGGCCGACGGTGAAGATGGACCCGACACCGACGGTGCTGCTGAAGGTCAGGGTGCCCCCCATGGCTTCGGCCAGTGCCTTGGAGAGCGGCAGCCCGACGCCGGTGCCCTCCACGGTGCCGTGGGCGGCGGCCAGCCGGTCGAACGGGGTGAACACGCGCTCGAGCTGCGACTCGTCGATGCCGATGCCGGTGTCGGCCACGGCGATGACGACGCCGTCACCTTCGCCACCGTGACCGGCACGGTCCGGGCCGACATCGGCACCGTCCGTCCCGGCACCGGCCCCTATCGTGACAGTCACGGACCCTGCGGGCCGGTTGTACTTGACCGCGTTGGACAGCAGGTTGAGGAGGATCTGCTGCACCCGCTGCCGGTCCGCCAGCGCGGCCAGGCCGGGTTCGGCCTCCCTCACCTCGATGCGGACGCCGTGGTCGGCCGCGGCCGGGCCCATCAGGGCCGCCGTCTCGCGGACGACGGCAGCGACGTCGACGGTCTCGAACAGCAGGTCGAGCCGGCCCTGGGTCACCTGGGTGATGTCCAGCACCTCGTTGATGAGCGCCAGCAGGTGCTCCCCGGCCCGGACGATGTGGTCGACGCTCTCCCGGTCCTCTTCGGCCAGGTCCTCCAGTTGCAGCAACTGGCCGAACCCCAAGATGGCGGTCAGCGGGGTCCGGAGCTCGTGGCTCATCCGCGACAGGAACTCGTCCTTGGCCTGGTTGGCCGCCAGGGCGTCGTCACGGGCCGCGGCGATCTCCTGGTTGCGCTCCGCCAGCAGCGACCCGGCGGTGATGATGACGTCGGACAACTGCCCGATCTCGTCGTCGCCGTCCGGGACCGGCTCCAGCGGCTCGCTGGCCAGGAACCGCTGGGCGTTGACCCCGACCAGCTTGACCCGCCGGACGATGCCCCTCGACAGCAGGACGGTCCCCGAGATCCCACCGAGCACCCCGACGATCAGGCCGGCGATGAGGAACCATTCGGACAGGTTCTGGGCGCCGACGATGCTGGACCGCTGCTGCAACGACAGGGTGGTCTCCTCGGCCACCAGGGTGCCGAGGTCGCCCTGGAGCCGGTGCATGGCGACGTCGTCCTGGACGATCAGCACCCTGACCGCCGTGCCGGCCGGCGGTGCGGGGCTGGCGACGTTCGCTCGGATGCCCTCCAGGATGTCGATCTCCCGGTTGCCGTCGGTGACGATGGCGGCGACGGTGGCCCGGTCGTCGATCGTCCGGTCCTGGGCCAGGGACCGCAGCCACTGGTTCAGCTTCGGCACCACGTCGTCGAACGCCCGCAGCGAGGTTGCGTCGTCGGTGACCGCAGAACCCCGGATGGCCGAGTCGGCTTGGTAGAAGGACTGCACCGCCTGGCGGGACGACGTGAGGTCGTCGCTGGTGGCGATGGCCAACGCCCGATAGGTGCTCTCCTGTCGTTGCAGTATCAGTGACAGCGATACGGTGACGACCAGGGCCAGGACCGGTACCCCGACGATGAGGAGCGACTTGGTCAACAGCCGGGCGTCCGACCACCTCCTGGACAGCCGATGCCACAACGACCGCGTCAACGCGACGTCGATCCTGCGGTCGGGAATCGGGACTTGGTGACTGCAGGTGGCACGCCGGGCGTCCTGTCGGTCAAGAGACTTCTGTCTCGGTGCACGATAGTGCTGAGCCGCGCCGCGGGCCCCGCCATTTGGACCTCAGATTCGGGATGTTTCTGATCGTGGGCACCGGCCCATTTCCGTTGAGCCGCCGGCCCCGCTCCCACCGGCCGTGGCCGTGACAGTGGCAGTGGCCGGGACGGTGGCCGCGACAGTGGCCGTTGTCCGGGTGGTCATGTTGCACCTCCCCTGGCAGCGTCATGTTGCACCTCCCCTGGCAGTAGGGTCAGGGGCGTGGCGGGCACCGTGGACCGGCTGCAGCCGGAGGACTTCCAGCTCCTGTTCGAGTCGGCCCCCGGCTGCTACCTGGTGCTGGACCCGACGTTCACCATCGTGGCGGCCAGCGACGCCTATCTGGACGCCACCATGACCCGACGGGACGACATCCTGGGCCGGGAGCTGTTCGAGGTGTTCCCGGACAACCCGGACGACCCTGACGACCCTGACGACCCGACGGACGGGGCCGGCAACCTGCGGGCGTCCCTCCAGCGGGTGCTGGACCGGCGGCAGCCCGACGCCATGCCCATCCAGAAGGCCATGCCCATCCAGAGGTACGGCGTCCGGAGGCCGGACGGCGAAGGCGGCGGGTCCGAGGCCCGGTACTGGAGCCCGGTCAACTCCCCGGTGATGGGCCCACGGGGCGAGGTGCGGTTCATCATCCACCGGGTGGAGGACGTCACCGCGCTGGTCGGGCCCCGGTGGGACGCCGAGCCCGGTGGTGCCGGCCGGCGCGACGGCACGTCCGTCGACGCCCTGCAGCGGTCCCGGGAGCGGGGCCGGGCGAACCGGGCGCTGGACGCCCGGGTGGCCGCGACCGACTTCCTGCCGCGGATCAGCCACGAGCTGCGCACCCCGTTGACGTCCATCCTGGGGTTCGGGGAGCTGCTCGGCACGACCACCCTGGACGACGAACAGCAGGAGTGGGTGGAGATGACGGTCACCGCCGCCCGGCACCTCCAGGCCATGCTGGACGACGTGCTGGACATCGCCCGCATCGAGGCCGGCCACCTGTCCGTCTCCCTGGAGCCGGTGCCCCTCGCCGAGGTGCTGGGCGACGCCCTGGAGCTGGCCCAGCCGCTGGCCGCCGCCGCCGGGGTGAAGGTGGACGGGCCGACGGAAGCCGCCGGGGCGGTCCACGTCCTGGCCGACGGCCAGCGGCTGCGGCAGGTGCTGCTGAACCTGCTGTCCAACGCCGTCAAGTACAACGACGACCGCGGGCTGGTCACCGTCGACGTCCAGGTGGCCCACGGCAACCGGGTCCGCGTGGCCGTCAGCAACACCGGCACCTCGCTCACCGACGACGACCTGGCCCGGCTGTTCGTCCCGTTCGAGCGGTTGGGCGCCGACGAGCGCGGCATCGACGGGACCGGGCTCGGCCTGGCGCTGTCGCTCGACCTGGTGCGCAGCATGCACGGCGACCTCGAGGCGGCCAGCGCTCCGGGCCAGGGCTGCACGTTCACCGTCGAGCTGGACCGGGCCCATCCGCCGGCCGTCGAAGCCCACCGGCCCCGGGCGGTGGACCGGGACGCCCGCCGCTACGACGACCCCAGGACGGTGCTCTACGTCGAGGACGTCGCCGCCAACGTCCGGCTGGTCGAGCAGATCCTGGCCCGCCGGCCGGACGTCACCCTGGTCGCCGCCACCCACGGTGAGGGGGCCGCCGAGGCGGTCGTGGCCCTCCGGCCGGACCTGGTGCTCCTCGACCTCCATCTCCCGGACATCCCCGGCGAGGAGGTGCTCCGCCGCATCCGGGCCGACCACCGCGTCGCCGGCACGCCGGTCGTGGTGCTCAGCGCCGACGCCACCGGCGCCCACCGGCGCCGGCTCCTGGAGGCCGGCGCCGACGACTACTTCACCAAGCCCATCGGGGTCGGTGAGCTGCTGGACCTCCTGGACGGGCGGTTCGGGTGAAGGCGGTCCTCAACGTCCTGTGGCTGGTGCTCTGCGGCCTGTGGCTGGCCATCGGCTACGCCCTGGCCGGTGTGGTCATGTGCATCCTCATCATCACCATCCCGTTCGGGGTGGCTGCGTTCCGGCTGGCCGCCTACGTGCTGTGGCCGTTCGGCCGCACCGTGGTCCGCCGGCCCGACGCCGGGGCGGCGTCGACCATCGGCAACGTGCTCTGGTTCGTGCTCGCCGGCCTCTGGCTGGCCCTCAGCCACCTGCTCACCGGGGCGCTGTTGTGCCTGACCATCATCGGCATCCCGCTGGGCGTCGCCAACTTCAAGCTGGCCGCCGTGGCGGTGGCGCCGCTGGGGAAGGACATCGTGGCCACCGACGACCCCCGGGCCCTCTACCGGGGCTGACTCCCCCACCGGGGCTGACCCTCCCCCGGTCCCCCGGCCGGGGCGGGGCTCCGGCACCGTGCGGGAACGAGACCGGCACGAGACCGGCACCGACGACGTCCCTGCACTTGCACCAAACCGCCCGGGGCTACGGCCTACGCTATGTTGGGCGGTTGTTTGCACGAGTCGGCAAATACCGCGGTGCAGGCCTGGCAGAGGGTGACGTGACGATGACGGAAGCGCAGTCCCTGGCTGGTCGCATGCTGAGTGCCCTCACCTCGGTGGTGCTCGTCGGCGTGGTGGCCACCGACCCCGACGGGGTGGTGTGGTACTGCAACAAGCGGTGGGAGGACGTGAGCGGGGTACCCATCGCCGAGCAGGTCGGCGGCCACTGGTGGGACACCGCCCATCCCGACGACCGGGCGGAGCTGGCCGGGCAGTGGAAGGCGCAGACCGAGCGGCGCGGCCAACTGGGCCCGTTCCGGACGAGGCCGTCCCCGGGGACCGAGCTGCGGTGCGTGGCCGAGTCGACGGCGGTGCAGGACGCCCGGGGGGCGGTGGTGGCCTACTGCGTGACGGTGACCGACGCCGACGTCGACCAGGCCCCGTTCCTGACCGGCCCGCATGCCGTCCAGCGGATCATGGACCGGACCGAGGACGTCGTCACCATCCTCAACCCCGACGGCACCTGGCGGTGGTCCAGCGCCGGCGCCCTCCGGCTGATCGGGAAGGGCATGGACTACCAGGCATCGGAGGGGGTGTACCCGTACGTGCACCCCGACGACGCCCCCATGGTGGCCGAGACCTTCGACCGGTTGGTCAACCGCGGCGGGGACACCCGTGAGCGGGTGGAGGTCCGGATCCGGGCCGCCGACGGGAGCTGGCGGGACATGGAGGTGGTGGTGGACGTGCTGCTGGACGACCCCGCCATCCGCGGGGTGGTCCTGTACGCCAGGGACGTCACCGAACGCCGGGCCATGCTGGAGGAGCTGGCCAAGATCGACACCTACAAGACGGCGGCCATGGCCACCGTGTCCCACGAGCTGCGCAACCCGCTGACCTCCATCACCGGGTTCGCCGAGCTCCTCCGGGACAGCCTGGACCCGGACCGGGACCGAGAGCAGATCGGCTACGTCGACACCATCCTGCGCAGTGCCCGCCAGGTGATGCGGCTGAGCGGCGACCTGGTGGACCTGGAGTCGCTGGCCACCGGCAGCGTGGCCCTGTCGCCGGCGCCGCTGGACCTGGCCGACTGCCTCCGGCAGGTCGCCACCGCCGCGGAGCTGGAGGCCACCCGCCGGGGCCTGCAACTGGAGGTCGACGTGGCCGACGGGCCCGAGCTGGTCGGCGACGCCGACCGGCTGGCCCAGTTGGTCGACAACCTGCTGTCCAACGCCGTCAAGTTCACCGCCGCCGGCGGCCGGGTGGTGCTCCGGGGGTGGCCGGTGGACGACGGCTGGCGGATCGAGGTGGCCGACACCGGTATGGGCATCCCGGCCGACGAGGTCCCGAAGCTGTTCACCCAGTTCTTCCGGGCCTCCAACGCCCGGACCGACGGCATCGACGGGCGCGGCCTCGGCCTGTCCATCGCCAAGGCCATCGTCGACCTGCACCACGGCGAGATCGAGGTGGACTCGGTGATGGGGTCCGGCACCACGTTCAGGGTGCTGCTCCGGGGGGCCGACCCGGCATCCTGAGCCCGGGCCGGGCGGCGGGCGGAACGGCCGGGGACCGGAGCCGGGCGGCGAAGACGTCGGCCGGCTCCCGGTGGGTCTCGATCAGCCGGTCCCGGGTCCGCCGACGTGATTGCATTGAGCAGCACCACACTTCGGCTTCCAGCCGCCCGAAGAGCCGATCCCTTTCCCCGAGAATCGGCCGGCTCCATCGGGAGAAACGGCCGAAAATGTACGTTCCTGACATCGGATATAATTGTTCTATGGGACGCTGGCAGCCGGACGCTCGCGGACGGCTGGAGCGGGCAGCGCTCGAGCTGTTCTCCGAACGGGGATTCGACGACACCACGGTGGTGGCCATCGCCGAACGGGCCGGGCTCACCGAGCGCACGTTCTTCCGGTACTTCGCCGACAAACGGGAAGTGCTCTTCGGCGAGACAGGGGCCACCGAGGAGCAATTGGGGAGCGTGGTCGCCGATGCGCCGGCGGGCACCGCGCCCTTGGACTTGGTGGCCGCCGCCCTCGCCGCGTGGGCGCCCTATTTCGAGTCCCGCCGGGAGCTGGTGCAGCGACGGCAGGCCATCATCGCCTCGACTGCCGAGCTGCGGGAACGGGAGCTCATCAAGCTGGCGCACCTCGGCTCGCACCTCGCCGGTGCCCTACGGGACCGGGGAATCGTGGAGCCGCTGGCCAGCCTGGCGGCCGAGGCCGGGATGGCCGTCTTCCGCGTCGCCTTCCAGCAGTGGGTCGCCGACCCCAGCCAGGACCTCGCCCTGTTGCTGAAAGTGGGCTTCGAAAGCCTCCAAGCCGTGACGGCCACGTCGGGTGACGGGTCACGGAAAAAGGGGAACGGATCGCGCAAGAAAGGGTCCGACGCCTCCCGCGGCAGCCGGTCTCCTGGTTGACCCAGCCTTTTGGGTGACCGGTCAGGTGGCCATCAGGGCATGGTCGCGGAGATGCCGAGGCCCACTTCGTGGACCGCACCGGTCATGACACCGGGATCGGTCACCAGGTACATGACGGCCCGGGAGAACACATCGGGTTCCGCCCACGGCACCCCCATCGGGTTGAGGGCGGCGAACCGGGGGCGGACGTCGTCGATCGTCGGGTTGTCGATGTCGGGGCAGAAGAGCCGGTAGTTCATCTCGTTGTGGACCATCGGGGTGTTGACGGACGTCGGGCACATGACGTTGCAGGTGATCCCTGTTTGGGCCACCTCCAGGGCGACCGCCTTGGCCAGGCCGATGACGCCGAACTTGGTGGCGCAGTAGTGCGCCAGGTTCTGGGTGCCGTGCCGGCCGGCCATGGACGAGACGACGACGATACGGCCGTACCGTTGGGCCTTCATCGTCGGCAATACCGCCCGGATGCACTTGAAGGTCCCGGTGAGGTTCGTGTCGACCATGTCGGACCACCCCTCGTCGGTGATGCGGTCCGCCGGGCTGGACGTGCAGATCGCTGCGTTGGCCACCAGGATGTCGATCCGGCCGAGCTCGGCGAGCGTCCCGTCGACCAGTGACGCCACCTGCGCGGTGTCCCGGATGTCGGCGACCACCCCGACGCAGCGGCCGCCGGCCCCCTCGACCAGCTCCACCGTCTCGTCCAGGTCCGCCTTCGACGCCAGCGGGAACGGCACCGAGCCGATCTGGGCCGCGAGGTCACAGGCCACCACCGTCGCGCCCTCGCCGGCCAGCGCCACGGCGTGGGATCGACCCTGCCCTCTTCCCGCGCCGGTGACGATCGCCACCTGGCCGTCCAACTGTCCCATCACATCCTCCGTTACTCCAGGTGCTCGGCTACTTCAGGTGCTCGGCTACTTCAGGTGCTCGGCGAAGAACTTCCCGATGCGCTCCGTCGCCGACCATGCCTCCGGGGCGTCGGCCACCACCTGCCAGACGTGCGGCATGCCGTCCCACACCTCCAGGCATACGTCCACCCCGGCGTCCTGCGCCTTCTGGGCGAACCGTGCCGAGTCGTCGTACAGGATCTCCTCCGACCCGACCTGGATCAGCACCGGCGGGAACCCGGCGGGGTCGCCGAACAGCGGCGACGCTCGCGGATCCAGCGGGTCCGCTCCTGCCAGGTACTCCCCCGCCATGAGCAGCAGTTCGTGCCGTGTGACCAGCGGGTCCCTTTCCGCCCGGGACTCCAGCGACTCCCCGGTACCGGCCAGGTCCAGCCACGGCGACAGCAGGGCGACGGCCCCCGGCAGCTCCACTCCGGCCGCCCGCAGCTCCAACAGCAGTGCCACCACCAGGCCGCCCCCGGACGAGTCGCCGGCGATCCCGATCGAGGCCGGGGAGGTGCCGCGGGCCAGCAACCACCGGTACGCGGCCAGTGCGTCGTCCAACGACGACGGGAACGGGTGCTCCGGCGCCAGGCGATAGTCGATCAGCAACGCCGACGCCGGAGCATGGAGCAGGACGCGGGCCACCATCTCCCGGTAGCAATTGGCCGAGCCGATCTGATGGCCGCCGCCGTGGAGGTACAAGATGACGGCGCTGCCGCTGTCGGCCCTGGTCAACCAGACGCCCGGCACCTCGTCCAGCACGACCTGGGATTCCTCGGTCCCGTCCGGCAACGGGTACATGTCGCCGATCAGCTCCATGGAGTCCCGGCGCTCCTGGAGGGGTGGCCTCGGCGCGTCGAGGCCACCCTGACGCGCCTTCCACATCTCGTCGAGGGCGCGCCCCATCTGCTCGCTCACCGTTCCCACACACCACTCCGATCCATGCTGCTCCCTCCGTACACGCCTCGCCCCGGTACCGCGGTCCGCGCCGCGCCAGGCCGGCGACCACCGGGGCCGGCGGCCTGGCGCGGCGCGAATGCCGCCGTTGGCCTAGTCCCAGATGTGGTCCGGCAGGTTCAAGTGGGCGATGGCGGCGTCGCCGTTCTTCCGGCGGGCCTCCTTCAGCAGCAGCTCCACGTGGCTGATGACGCCGGGGGTGCCGTCCTCGTTGTAGAGCTGCACCAGCCCGCTGGCGAAGTTGATCAGGAGCACGATGGTCTCCTCTTCGGTGGCCGCGTCGGGCTCGTGGATGATCCCGTACGGCTCGAAGCCGAACCCGCCGGCCCCGATCGACCCGGCGGGCTCGTAGCTGAAGCGGCCCTTGATGCAGTACATCGCGGTCTCCGAATAGTGCACGTGCACCGGCAACTGCACCCCGCGTTGGATCTTCATCAGGGTGATGTCGAACCCGGTCCCGAGGTCCACCTTGAGGTACTTGTAGGACATCCCCGGGAATGTGTCCGAGTCCGTCCACGGGATGGCCTCCACTGTGGCCGTGTCCAACATCTGGATCCCCGGGGCGCCCCGCAGCCTGATCCGAGGGTTCGTCCGTGCCACTTCCTGCTCGACGATCGCCATGACGACCACCTTCCCTTCGTTCTTCGATCTCTTCGATTTCTTCGCACCGACTCGTCCACCGGCCCCACTCGTGGGTGCCGGCTCCCTACTCCCCTACTGGCCCCCTTTCGTCACTCCTCCGCACTCCTCCGCGGTACCGCCGGGCAACACGATCACCGGTCAGCCCTTCCCCAACGTCCCGATGTACGCCTCGCGCACCGCGTCGTCCTTCCTCAGCTCCTCCGCGGTCTTGCTCAGCACGATCCGCCCCGCCTCCAGCACGTAGCCGCGGTCGCAGACCTCCAACGCCTCGTCGACCACCTGCTCGGCCAGCAACACGCTCAACCCCACCGGGCGGAGCTGGGCGAGGGCGCCGAACACTTCGCTGACCAGCAACGGGGCCAGGCCCGCCGACGGCTCGTCCAGGACCAGCAGCTTCGGGTCGGACATCAACGCCTGCGCGATCGCCAGCATCTGGCGCTCACCGCCCGACATGGTCCCGGCGGGCAGCTTCGCCTTCGTCTTGAGCACCGGGAACAGTTGGTAGACCCGGTCACGCAACTCCGCCTTCAGCGGGTTCCGGCGACCCAGCGGCAGGGCGGCCAACGCCAGGTTGACGTCGACGGACTGCCGTTGGAAGACCCGGCCCCGCTCCATCGCGTACCCCAGCCCCAGCCTGGCCACCCGGTGGACCGGTACGCCCGCCAGGTCGACGTCCCGGAACGACACCGAGCCGCCGCTCACCTTCATGGCCCCCGCGCACGCCCGGAGCAGCGTGCTCTTGCCGGCGCCGTTGGTGCCGAGCACCGTCACGAACTCGCCCTCCTGGACGGTGATGGAGACGCCGTGCAGCACCTCCAGCCTTCCGTAGCGGACCCGGAGGTCCCGAACCTCAAGCACTGACCTTCTCCCCCAGGTAGCAGCTCAGGACCTTGGGGTCCCTCTGGATGTCCGCCGGCAGGCCGTCGGCCACCACCGATCCACGGTCCAGCACCACCACGTGGTCGGCGATCGACATGACCAGGTTCACGTTGTGCTCGACCAGGACCACGACGTGGCCGCCGGCCTTCAACGCCTGCAACAGATCGGCCAGGGCGGCCACTTCACTGCCCACGAGGCCCGCTGCCGGCTCGTCCAGCAAGATCGCCCGCGGGTTGGTGCCGAGGGCTCGCGCGATCTCGAGCAGTCGCTGCTGGCCGGCGGTGAGCGCTCCCACGTCGATGGCCGCTTCGGGCCCCAGGCCGACCGCCTCGAGCAGCTCGTTCGCCCTCTGCTTCCCCTGCTGCCAGTCCCGGCGGGCCCGCGGGGTCCTGAGGAGGATCTCCGGGACCGTCACCCGCCGCTGTACGTACATGCCGCTCATGACGTTCTCCCAGCAGTTCCGGCCCACCATCAACGCCGGGGTCTGGAAGGTCCGGGCGATGCCGTCCCGCGCGATCCTGAACGGCCGGCTCCCGGACAGCCTGGCCGGTCCCAGCCATATCTCGCCCTGGTCCAACGCGTAGAAGCCGGCGATGACGTTCAGCAGGGTCGTCTTCCCCGACCCGTTGGGGCCGATGACCGCGGTGATCTCGCCGGGGGCCGCCTCCAGGGACACTGTGGCCAGGGCCTGGAGCCCCCCGAAGCGCTTGCCGGCCCCACGGACCACCAACGCGTCCCGGCCGTCCACCGCGTGCACCAGCGGTTCGCCGGCGGCGTCGGCGGCGTCGGCGACGTCGGCCGCATGCCTGAAGCTCTCGATCTCCGCCCGGAACGGCATGGTCGGATCGTGGACGTGCGGGGGCACCGGCCCGTCGGACTCCACCCGCCGGCCGTCCTCGGCGTCGAGCCACCCCATGGACGCGCTGGCCCACACCACGACCTTCACCCACAGGGTCCGCAGGGCGGGGACGATGCCCTCCCGGACGAACACCATGCCGACGACGAGCACCGCGCCGTAGATGAGCAACGCGTACTTTGTGAACCCCGAGACGGTCTCGGGGAGTATCTGGAGGATGGCGATGCCCAACACCGGGCCGGTGACCGTCCCCATCCCCCCGATCGTGACGCCGGCGATGAAGAGGATGGAGAGCGAGAACGGGAACCCGGCCGGTGACAGGTAGCCGTTGATCAGCGGGATCAACGCACCGGCCACGCCGGCGCAGATGCCGGCGATGACGTACGCCAGGAGCTTCAGCCGCATCACGGCGATACCGGTCGACTCCGCGGCACGGTTGCTGTGCCGCATGCTGATGAACGCCAGCCCCCAACGGGACCGCATGAAGTTCCAGAGCAGCACCATGACGACGACGAGGATCGCCAGCAGCAGCAGGTAGGTCTGCGTGAACGAGAGCGGGGTCCCGGCGATGGTCAACTGCGGGATGCCGGACAGGCCGACCAGGCCGCCGGAGTTCGGGAGGCTCTCTGCCACCTCCGGTATGACGGACGCGGCGAACAGGGTGGCCAGGGCGAAGTACCAGCCGCCCACCCGCAGCCCCGGTGCACCGATCACCAGGCTCACCACGACCGCCACGACGATGGCGATTGGCAGCGCGGTCCAGAAGCTCCAGCCGTACACGGCGGTCAGGATCCCCGAGGTGTAGGCGCTGGCGGCGAAGACCCCGACCTGGCCGAGGGAGTACTCGCCGGCCGATCCCAGGCAGAAGTTCAGGCCGACGGCCACGATGGCGTAGATGGCGATGGGGATGAACTCGAGGAGCAGGGACTGGTCGTTCCCGATGATCGGGAACAGGGCCGCCAGGGCGAGGATGACGAGGCCGGCGCCGGTACCGACCGAGTTCGCCCACCCGACCACCTCGGTGAGGGAGCCGGTGGGCCGGAACCGCGTGCTCATCGGCACCTACACCTCCCGCTCACGCCGGTACCCCAGCAGGCCGGTCGGGCGGAGCAGCAACACCAGCAGCAACGCGCCCATCGCGATGGCGTTGGTGAAGTTCGGGCTCGCGTACAGGAGCGCCTCGGCCTCCACTACGCCCAGGATCACCCCGCCGACGAGGGCGCCCAGTTGGTTGCCGAACCCGCCGATGGCGATGGCGACGAAGCCGAACAGGGCCAGGTTGGACCCGGAATCGAAGGCCGCCGAGGTCTGCGGCACGGTGACGAAGCCGGCCAACCCGGAGATGACGCCGGCCAGGACGAACGACATGGCGGCGACCCGGCGGACGTTGATCCCCCGGATCTGCGCCGCCTGGCTGTCCTCCGACGTGGCCCGCCACGCCTGCCCGGTCAGGGTCAACCGGCTCCACAGCTCCAGGCCGACGGCGCACACCACGGCGGCGCCGATGATGACGGCGTTGGTGTAGGTCAGGGGGGACCGGCCGATCATGATGGGGCCGCCGGAGATCAGGGCGGGCACCGGATGGCTTGTCGACCCCCACACCAACTGGAAGACGTTCTCCAGGATGACGGAGGCCCCGAGGGTGGTGATGACCCAGGCGAGGGAGGTGTCCCCGTGGCGGGTCAGCGGGGCGATGCTGAGCCGCTCCTGGAACAGCCCCACCACGGCCACCAGGACGACGACCGGGATGACGACGGCCAGCGGCGTCCAGTGGCGCGTGACGATCAGCGAGTACGTGAACAGGCCGCCCAACGAGACCAGGTCGCCCTGTGCGAAGTTGAACACGCTGGTCGCGCTGTAGACCAGGTTGTAGCCCAGCGCGATCAGGGCGTACAGGCATCCGGTCGCGACCCCGGAGATCAGGGCCGTGACATAGATCACCGCCCAACCTCGGCAACTCGGTGGAGTATCGGCGTCACGTCGTCGTCTACGTCGATCGGGTGCGTGGCCTCCCTGCTAGGCGCAACTGGCGATCGGCTGGTTGCCGACGGTCGGGAACGTCCCGTGGTCGAAGTCGCTCAGGATTGTCACCGCGTAGTACTTCATGTGGTTCCAGTGTGTCGTCTTGGTGTACTGGGGGTTGCTGGAGATGAGCGCCCCGGTCTTGACGCCGGGGTTGGCGCCGAGGGACTCGAGCGCCTTGACCATGGCTGTCACCTTTGTGCTCTGCGCATGTGTGGCCGCCCATTTGGCCAGCATGACGGCGTCGTAGGTGTACAGGTAGGTGGCGATGACCACGGGGTATGTGCCGTGGACGTAGTTCTTCAGCGAGGAGATCGCCTGCTTCTGGGCCGCGCTGAACTGGTTGTTCACCCGTGAGTTGACCGCCCACTGCATCCCGATCTGGTCCTTCGGGTACGGGGTGCTCGAGGAGATGAACTGGGAGGGAGGTGCCGCGGTGGTCTCGGTGTTCCCGGCGATCGGCACTGTGTAGTTGAGGGCGTCGATCCCCTTGATGGCCACGCCCAGCGACCCGAAGTAGGCGCCCACGACCAGGACTGTGGGCTTCGCTGTCATGATCTTCTCGACCTGCGGGCTGATTGTGGTGGCGTTGAATGTGAAGGGCTCGCTGGCCACGACCTTGACGCCGTACTTCTTCCACACCGGATCGAAGCCGGGGATGCCGGAGATGAACGACTGTGTGTTGACCCAGAGGTAGGCGACCGCCTTGGGGTGGTACTTCTTCTCGACCAGGCAGGCGAGGAGCGCGGTCTGCACCGCGTTGGGCACGGTCGTCGAGAAGTTCAGGGGGTACTTGGACCCGTTGCCCCATGTGGCTGTGCCCCCGGTGCCGATGGAGAGGGCGTGGTAGCGGGTGGTGATCTGCACCACGGCGCCGGTGTTGATGGTGGCCGGGATGACCAACTGGTACTTGTGGCTGGCCACCGCAGACGTGGTGACCGAGGAGGCTGTCTGGGCCACGGAGTGGTCGTCGGCGTAGGTGACCACGACCTTCCGGTGGAGGATGCCGCCGTGCTTGTTGACGTAGGCAACGGCCGCGTTGAGGCCGGCGGCGTAGTAGCCGCCGGGGCCGGCGTAGACGCCGGTGCGGTCGACGGGGGCGAAGATCCGGTAGGGGTTCTTGGTTGTGAGCTTCCCGCTGGCGGCGGAGGCGATCGCGGGTGGCGCAACCAGCCCTGCCGACAGGACCGAGACTGCAAGAACAGCTACCGCGCTGGCCGCGAAGCGGCTAAAGGTGCGCACATTCCCCTCCACTGTTGTCTGTGCTGAGGGCGGCTCGTCCACTCCCCGCGTCGCCGCCCGGTGCACCGCTTGCGAGTGGTGCACCGCCGGCAAGTGTGACGTAGTCGCCAAGTGTTGTCAAGGGCTGACATCACTTTGGGGATCGGGTATATTATCAGCCGCCAGGGACCAACCTCGTAAGGGACGGGAGGGGCGAGTGATGGGATTGGCCGGGCTCGAGCACCGCGGCGCGCTGTACGTCGACGGGGACTGGGTGTCCCCGGAGGGAGGCGTGGCCGAGGACGTCGTCAACCCCGCCACCGAGGAGGCCATTGCCAACCTGCCGGTGGGGACCATGGCCGAGTGTGCCGCCGCCCTGGCGGCGGCGCGCCGGGCCTTCGACGAGGGTCCGTGGCCCCGCCGGTCCGGCCAGGAACGATCGGCCGCGCTGCTGCGGATGTCGCAGGCCCTGGCAGCCCACCGCGACGAGCTGGTCGAGCTGGTCGTGGCCGAGACCGGCGCCCCGAGGGGGCTGGCGGCCGGGCTGCACGTCGACACCACCCTGGCCCACTTCCGGTTCTTCGCCGAGGCCGCCACCTGGCCGAGCATCGAGCCGCTCCCCGTCGACCTGACCGACCGCGTGGGCGGCGGCCGCCTGCTGGGCAGCCAGGTGCAGGTGTACGAGCCGTACGGGGTGGTGGCGGCCATCACCCCGTTCAACTTCCCCCTCCTGATCAACGTGGCGAAGATCGCCCCGGCCCTGGCCATGGGCAACACCGTCGTCCTGAAGCCGTCCCCGTTCACCCCACTGGAGGCGTTCGTGCTCGCCGAAGCCGCCGAGGAGGCCGGGCTGCCGCCGGGCGTGCTCAACGTGGTGACCGGCGGCACCGACGTCGGCCAGGCGTTGACCTCCGACCCCCGGGTGGACCTGGTCACCTTCACCGGCTCGGACACCGTCGGCGTCGCCGTCGGGCACCAGGCGGCGGACACCCTGAAGAAGGTGGTCCTGGAGCTCGGCGGGAAGTCGGCCCTCGTCGTCCGGGCCGACGCCGACGTCGACGCGGCGGCCCGGTTCGCGGTCGACCAGTACACCCTCCAGGCCGGGCAGGGATGCAGCCTGTGCACCCGCCACCTCGTCCACAACTCGATCCGTTCCGCCTTCCTCGACGGCATGGTCCGGTACTCGGAGGCGCTCCGCGTCGGGGACCCGGCGGCGGAGGGGACCACCATGGGGCCGCTCATCCGGGCCGCACAGCGCCAACGGGTCGAACGGTACGTCGACGAGGCCCGCGACGCCGGGGGCACCGTGGTGACCGGCGGCCGGCGGCCGGCCGACCTGCCACGTGGGTACTTCTACGAGCCGACCATCGTGACCGGCGTCGACAACTCGTCGAGGGTGGCCCAGGAGGAGATCTTCGGGCCGGTGGCGGTGGTGATCGGGTTCGACTCCGACGACGAGGCCGTGGCCCTGGCCAACGACTCCGTCTTCGGGCTGTCCGGCGCCGTCTTCTCCAGGGACTCCGGCACCGCCTTCGAGATGGCCCTCCGGATGCGGACCGGGCAGGTCACCCTCAACGGCGGCAGCGGCCGGATGAGCTCGTGGGCGCCGTTCGGCGGCTACAAGCGCTCCGGGATCGGTCGCGAGTACGGCGTCGCCGGCGTCCGTGAGTACTGCCAGGTGAAGACGGTCCACTTCAACGCCGGCTGACCGGCCCGGCCAGTCCGGAGCGGCCGGTCCCGGAGCGGCCCGTCCCGGAGCGGCCGGGCCACCGAAGACCGGCTCGGCCATACAACGAGAGGCCGCACGACGAGAGGCCGAACAACGAGAGAACGAGAGACGGGAGGCATGGTGTCGAAACCGCAAGGCAAACTGCAAGGAAAGGTGGCGTTCATCACCGGCGCGGCCCGGGGGCAGGGACGGTCCCATGCCGTCCGGCTGGCCGAGGACGGGGCCGACGTCGTCGTGGTCGACGCCTGCGCCGACACAACGACGGTGCCGTACCCGCTGGGCACGGCGGACGAGCTGGCCGAGACGGTGGCGCTGGTCGAGAAGGCCGGCCGGCGGGCGGTGGCGGCGACGGCCGACGTCCGCGACCTGGGGCAGCTCGGGGAGGCGGTGGAGGCCGCCCGGCGGGCGTTCGGCCACATCGACATCCTGGTGGCCAATGCCGGGATCTGGTCGCTGTCGGTCGACTCCTGGACCCTGGACGAGAAGACCTGGCAGACCATGATCGACGTGAACCTGACGGGCCAGTGGAAGACGGCCAAGGCGGTGGTCCCGACCATGATCGAGCAGGGGACCGGCGGGGCCATCACGATCACCAGCTCGTCCATCGGGCTGAAGGCGACGTCGGGGAACGTGCACTACACGTCGGCCAAGCACGGCGTCATCGGGTTGGTCCGGACGCTGGCCCACGAGCTGGCGCCGCACCGCATCCGGGTGAACGCCATCTGCCCGACGGCCGTCGATACGACGATGATCACGAACGACGCCCTGTACGGCCTCTTCCGGCCGGACCTCGACACTCCGGGCCTTCCCGACGTCGAGCCCGGGCTGGCCGACCTCAACCTCATGCCGGTCAGCCTCATCGAGCCCTCCGACGTGAGCGCCGCCATCAGTTGGCTGGTGTCGGACGACGCCCGCTACGTCACCGGGATCGCGCTCCCCGTCGACGCCGGCTCGACGGCCAAGTAGGGGGGCCCGGTGGACCTCGGACTGAACGGTCGCCTGGCGGTGGTCACCGGCGCCACCAAGGGCATCGGCCGCGCCGTCGCCGGCGTCCTGCTCGACGAGGGGGCGACCGTGCTCGTCCACGGCAGCCGCCAGTCCACGGTGGACGACGCGGTGCGCCGGCTGGAAGCCCGTGGCGACGTCCACGGCGTCGCCGGCGACCTGGCCGACCCGGCGACGCCCGGCGCCATCGCCGAACGGGTCGGCGCCTTCGGCGCCCCGGCGATCCTGGTCAGCAACGCCGCGACGTACTGGGTCAAGCCCTACATGGACCTCACCGACGACGATTGGCACCGGAGCCTGGAGACCAACCTGTTGGCCGGTGCCCGCCTGGCCCAGCTATTCCTGCCGGCCATGCTCGAGCAGGACTGGGGCCGGATCGTGTTCATCTCGTCGGACTACGCCATCCAGGTCAACCCGGACATGATGCCCTACTCGGTCGCCAAGTCGGCGGTGATCGCGTTGAGCCGCGGCCTGGCGGTGATGACCCGGGGCACCGGAGTCACCGTCAACACGGTGATCGCCGGGCCGACCTGGACGGAGGGGGCGGCGGCCTTCCTCGACCAGGCCAACCCGGAGCGGCGCGACGTGGAGGAGGTGAAGCGCGAGTTCTTCGAGCCCGGCGGCTTCCTGTCCGACACGCTGACCGGCCGGTTCGCCGATCCGGTCGAGGTGGCCAACGTGGTGGCGTTCATGTGCTCGGAGGGCGCGTCGGCGGTGACCGGCGCCGCGCAGCGGGCGGAAGGAGGGACGATCAAGTCAGCGTTCTGACCCCGGCGACCGGCGGAGCTCCGCTCGGTCCTTCTTCTGCGTACTTCTACGTACACGCTGCTGCGTGGACGCTGCTGCGTACACGATGGCTTAGCCAACACCGGATATTGGAGGTAGAGACCTGTGGCAATTTTTGAGATCCCGATCCGCACCATCCAGGGCGAGGAGTCGACGCTCGCTCCACACAGGGGGAAGGCGCTCCTCCTGGTCAACGTCGCTTCCCAGTGTGGGTTCACCCCCCAGTACGAGGGGCTCCAGAAGCTTCAGGAGGACTACGCCGACAGGGGGTTCTCGGTCCTCGGGTTCCCCTGCAACCAGTTCAAGGAGCAGGAGCCCGGATCGGCGGAGGAGATCCACGAATTCTGCCGCACCACCTACGGGGTGACCTTTCCGTTGTACGAGAAGATCGAGGTGAACGGTCCGGGTCGTCACCCCCTGTACGAGGAGCTCGTCGCCATCCCCGACCACACAGCCGGCGAGGCCGGAGACGTGCTGTGGAATTTCGAGAAGTTCCTGCTGTCACCCGACGGTGAGGTGGTCGGACGGTTCCGTCCCATGGTCGAGCCGGACGACCCTGCGCTCATCGATGCCATCGAGGGGCAGCTTCCCGGGTAGGCCCGGGGCGGCGGTCCGGCGGCGCGGCGATCCGGCGATCCGGCGGCGCGGCGGTCCGGCGATCCGGCGGCGGGCTGCAACCCGTGGTCCCCGACGCCATCGGTGACGGGCTGGAGGGAGCTCGCCGACCTGGTCGCGGCGGCGGTGGGCCCCGACCAGCCCGACGCCGTCAAGGCCGCCCGCTCCCTGCTCCTCCGTGATCCCGCCGATCTGTCCGACGGCGAGCGGGCCTCCCTGCATCAGCCACCCCAGACAACGCACCTTGGTTCGCACCGGACCGGGAAGTTCATCGATCTCGCGATGAAACACCGGTCATGGGCTGCGTCGTGGAGTCGCAGCGCATGGTCCACCCTCTGCGCATCTTCCAGCCCGACCTCTGGTCGCAACGTGACCTCGGTGAAGGCACCGCCACCGTCGGGAGCCGTCTCCATCGTCCCGGAGGCCGCGTCGCGATAACTCCTCACGACCACGCCGGCATCAGCGCAGAGATGTAGGTACCAGAGCAGATGGCAACTGCTCAAGGCAGCCAACAGCAGCTCCTCCGGGTTGTACCTCCCGGCGTCGCCCCGGAACCCTGGATCTGCCGAACCGAAGAGGACCGGCTTGCCCGGGCACTCGATCGAGAAGTCGCGGGAGTAGGTTCCGTACCCGGCCGTCCCCGCACCGAGATCGCCGGTCCACGTCGTCCCCAGCCGGTACACATGGGCAGCCACGACCATCCCTCTCCAGGCCGCCGACGTCGTCGTCGGCCTCTGCGATGGTAGCCGGGCCTCAGATCCTTCCCGCGGCGTGAAGACCGCCCATACCCCACCCGCCGCGCCGTCCGGACCCTGACGAGATTATCTAGTATCTGCTAGAGATAAGCTATCTGCGTCCACCGGTGGATGAGCGGGTGAGCGGGTGAGCGAAGGAGGAGATCACGTGTCCTTGAGCGGAGACCTGGAACGGGAGCATCGGGAGATCGACCAGGGGATCGAATCCTTCACTTCGCAGCTCGCGGAGGCGGCAGGTCCGCGAGCCGCTGTCCTGATCGACGCGCTGGACGAGCTGCGTCGGCACATCTACTTCGAGGAGGAGCTGCTCTTCCCACCGCTGCAGGAAGCCGGCCTGGTGCCACCCCTGATCGTCATGCGCCGGGAGCACGGGGACATCTGGGCCAGCATGGACGACCTGACCGACGGCCTGGCCTCGGGAGCGGACGCGGCGTCGCTACGGGCGGTGCTCGACCGGTTGACCGTACAACTGGAGATCCACAACTCCAAGGAGGAGGCGATCGTGTACTCCGCTGCCGACGGCATGATCCCCGAGGGGGTCCAGGACGAGCTCCGCGCCCAGATAGGGTCGGTGCACCAGCCCGACCGGTGGGTGTGCCACGCCGCCCGTCAGTGAGGACGGAGCGAGGTTGCCGTGTGTGGCTGGCGATGTGGCCGCCGCCGGCCTTGGGCATGCCTTGGGCTGCCTTGGGCATGCCTCGGGTTCCGACGCGCCGTCCCCTTGCGATCCGACCGTCGAGACCTGCGCAGGGCGCTCCGCCAAGTGGCCCACACGGAGCGGCAGCGGCAGGCCCAGGAGGTGGTCCGCCGCCTGGAGCGGCTCGCCGACGACCGCACGGGGATCGTCTCGGTTGTCCGCGAGCCCGAGCCCCACTGTTCGTCGGTCGCGTTCGCAGACGGGACGCAGGCGGTGCTGCGAGTGCCCGACGGGACCACGCGACTCGAGCAGCTCGGTCGGCTCGGCAGCCGGACGACCTATCTCGAGCTGGTGGAGCCGACCTTCGGGCACTGTTGGTTCCGCCTGCGGTTCCGATCGGTCTGGGGCTTCGAGCTCGGCGTGACGGCTAAGGTGGTGCGGCTCGGGTCCTCGACGATCGTCTCCAGACGACCGCCGTACTGGTGGCGGCGCCCGACCGATCGGTGATCCGTCCCGTCCCGGCTGGGCGGCCGGCCCGGTTTCTGGCCTCAGGCGAGGCGGACGCCGATCGCCGTCGCCACGACGACGGCGACACCGGCCATGAGCTGCAAGATCCCCACGCGCTTGGCGCTGCGCACCGGGAGCCGGAGCGCCAAGAGGTTCCAGCCGGCAAGCACCCCGACCGCGGTGGCACCGGACCACAGGACCCAGCCGAGTGCCCATCCGATCAGGACCACGCCAACGGCGGCCATCTGGCCGGCGTCGGCCAGCCGGCGGTGGTCGACCTGATGTCGGAGCCGGCGGACCTGGGTCCGGGCGAAGGGCACCGAACCGACGGCTCGGGCGGCCAGCACCACCCACAACCCGACCGCCAGCGAGGAGCGCAGGCCGCCGGCGAGCGCGATCGCAGACGCAACCGCTCCCATGCCCACCGCACCGCTCAGCTCGGGTGCCAGTCGCCGGGATCGGCTCCGGACGTCGAACGACAACTCCAGGGCGAAGAACGGGACGGCGCTCACCAACGGCACCCACCACCACCGCTGGGCGGTCAGCGCGGCGACGACGACCGCTGCCACCAACACCGCCAGTTCGACGCCGGCAATGCGCTCGGCGAGCACCGAACGATCGAGCCGCCGACGTCGTCTGCGGTCGACCACCGCCAGCTTCAGCGGGGTACGGGCTACGAAGGCGGCGAACGCGGCCACGCCGATCGCGACCCCGCCCGTGCTCGGCCGGACGAGCAGGCCCAGCAACACCGCCTCGAAGGTCAGCCCCCATCCGCCATGCTCCGTCGGGACGGCAACGCTGCGCCACAACGGCCGGGGCTTCGGTCCCTGCCGGTGGTCTCCCCCAGCGGTGACGGGATCGGCCACTGGGCCTGCGTCGACACCGTCCTGCCGTACCGGTGTCGCCGAGGCCGACGCTCCGTGATCACGAACCATCACCGATCGGCCTCCTCCCTCGCTCCCTCACCATTATTCCAGTCCATGATAGAGGAAAGGTGGCGGTCCTAAAGGTGGCCGGTCCTGCTGCCGTACGGCCGCATCCGCAGACGTGGGTCAGCCAGGACTGGTCGGGATGGCGGTAGTCCGCGTCGAGCCGGCTGTGGTGTAGCTCAGTTGCGAGAACTCGCGCCCTCGACCGGTGGCAATCGGGTAGGCGAGCCGAACGGTGGTGGGCGCCGACACGAACCTCCCCTGGGCGCAGTCGGGCTGGCAGAGGTTGTGGGTGTAGGTGCCGGACCCGGTGGCGCCCGACGGCGTCCACGACGACCAGGTCAGGTGGTCGAGGTAGGCATTGCCGTCCCCGCAGGCCAGCATGATGGTGGAGGGCTCGACGGCAGGGGCCGAACCCGGCAGGTTGCAGGTGGCCAGCACCGAGGGGACCGGACCACTCGGCGGGAGGGCACGGTCGGTGGTGGTGAGCCAGTAGCCCGCTCCGACGGGATCGGCGGCCACGGCGACGACGGGCGTGCTGGAGCCGGGCGGGGTGCCGCCGAGGGAGCCGAGGAACGGCGCGTCGCCGAAGCTGAAGACACCGCCGTCGGCGGCCACCAGCCAGTAGCCGTTGCCGTCCGGGGTGGCGGCCATGCCGACCACCGGGGCGTCCAAACTTCCCGCCTGCCCGTACTGGCCCGCGTCGCCGAAGGGGAAGACGCCGCCGTAGGTGGTGACCAGCCAGTAGCCGTTGCCGTCGGGGGTGGCGGCCATGCCGACGAACGGGACCTGTACGCCCGAGGCGGCTTCGGACCCGAAGAACCCGGCATTCCCGTAGGTGAAGACGCCGCCGTCGGCGCCCAGAAGCCAGTAGCCGTCGCCGTCGGGGGCGGGCGCCATGCCGGCCAGCGGCGCGGCCAACTGCTCAGCGGCGGGGCTGCCCATCGCCACGGCGACCCCGAACCCTGACACCGAACCGGTCGTCGCATCCTGAGCGGTGGCCGGACCGGTCACCAGCAGGCCGACCAGCGCCAGGGCCAGCACCGCGGCAGGCCTCGCCATCCGGTGGAGCGCATGGTGACGCCGACCTCTCCCCATGCGGTTCCCCATGCGACTCCCTATGCGACGTCGGAACGGCAACCGTTCTCCGAGACGCGCTCCGAATCGACGACACATCACCATGTCTCCCCTCTCATCCCTCCACTTGGTCACCGCGTCACGCCGCCCGGCGTCGAGCACCGCCCGGCAATCCTGCGGGTCACCAGGCCGCCTCCGCTGCGGGCGGAGCGACCGGGACCAGGGTGGCCCGTGACGGGGTCCAGCGAAGGGTGCTGCCGATCGGGTAGCTGGCGGTTGCGGACAACAGGAATTGGGTGCCGGTGCGATCCCGGGCAAGGAACGTGGTCCCGGCCGGCAATGCGTGCCGGGCCACCACCTGGCCGGTGCGCACGTCGATGGCGAGCAGATGAGCCACGGCGCCCGGGGCCGGGGCCGACGTCCCGGCCACCGCCAGGACCGTACCCGGTACCGGGCCGGGCCCTTCCAGTTGCAGGCCGGCCCAACCTCGGACCAGCCCCCCGGGAGCCGGCACCGGTGACCACCGGGCCGGATGGGCCAGGTCCACCAGGTAGGCGGCGGACCGGACCGGGGGCGGCGGGGTCGTCGAGCACGACGAGCCTGGCGGCCCGGTGCACGGTTCGATCGTGTTGCCGACGGTGACCAGCAACTGCCGGGAGCCGGGGAGCCAGGAGGTCCCGAAGACCGCGTCGGTCGGCTCCGGCACGGGGACCTCCAGGGTCACCCGCGCCTTGGTCGACAGGTCCACGACGACGACCTGCCGGCGGTCGTTCGGGAGCACGCCGGCAGCATCGGCGGGAGGGACGGCGACGATGGGCCGGTACGAAAGCTGCCGCCCGTCGGGTGCCGGCTGAGGATCGGTCCCATGGCCGAGCACCCGGGTGGGCCCGCCCGCCACCGGCACCGCGGTGATCGGGAACGACTGGTCCGGCTCGTCGAGGGAGGAGTAGTACAGCGTGCGGCCGTCCGGGGAGACGGCGAAACCGTTCTGCAGGTAGGGGTCGTAGGCCGTGCCGAGCGATCGGAGCACCTGGCCGGTGGTGGTGTCGATCACCTCGATGGTCCCCGGGGCACCGGTACCGGTCGGCGTGTGGATCACCGCGACCGGCGGGACCGGTCCGGTCGGCGCCTCGGGCTGCCGAGGGTGATCGGCCGGCCGGACGTGGCCGGACCCGCCGGCCATGACCGGGACGACGATGGCCGCCACGATGGCGAGCGTCGCCACGACGACGAGGGCGGCCAGCCGTCGGCGGCGGCGCCGGTGCCGGCGGGCCTCCTCGAAGAGCAGCTCGACCTGGTCCGAGACCTCGGGTGCCCAGCCGACCACGGCGGTCTCCGGCGGAAGGACCGGGCCGGCGGTCCTGCTCGCCGCCCCCTCCAGGCCTTCGACCGATCCGAGCACGGCGGGAGAGGACATGAAGCCACTATGATTGTCGTTATGGGCTCTGTCAACCGGTCCACCCCCCGATCCGAAGGGTCGCCGTTCCTGTCCGGCGTCGATCGGACCGATCCCACCCCTCTCCACGAGCAGGTCGCCGCCGAGATCCGGCGAGCCATCGCGGAGGGCGAGGCCGGTCCCGGAGCGCGCATCCCCCAGGCCAGGGACCTGGCTGCCGTCCTGGGCGTGAACGCCAACACCGTCCTCCGGGCGCTGCGGCTGCTCCGCGACGAGGGCCTGGTGGAGATGGGCCGGGGCCGGGCTATCACCGTGGCCGGCACCCCGGCCCGCGGCGCCCTGGTCACCAGGATGAACGACCTGCTGGAGTTCGCCCGAGGGCAGGGGTACCGGCGTGACGAGGTGATCGCCATGATGGAGGCGCTGCCGTAGCGGGTGCATCTACCCGAGGGCCGCTGGTCGGTAGCCCCACGCGACGGCGGTCTGGCGGTGCTGGCCAAGATCGGGAAGGTCGAGGTGTCCGAAAGCCATCGCCGCACCTCCCTGCGGCGATCGGTGACGACGTAGGCTGCGGCGCTGGTGCCCGGCTTACTCGAACTTGACGGCCTGACCCGCCGTTTCGGTGCCGTGACGGCGCTCGACGGGCTGAGCTTCTCCGTCCCCTCCGGTCAGGTGGTCGGGTTCCTCGGGCCAAACGGGGCCGGCAAGACGACGGCCATGCGGGCCATCTTCGGCCTGACCGACCTGAACGCCGGCGCCGTCCGATGGAACGGCGCGCCGGTCGGCCATAGAGAACGGCGCCGTTTCGGCTACATGCCGGAAGAGCGCGGTCTCTACCCCAACATGCTCGTGGTCGAGGAGATCGAGTACCTCGGCCGCCTCCACGGGATGGGTGCCGCCGACGCCGCGTCCGCGGCGAGGTCGTGGCTGGAGCGCCTGGAGGTGGCCGACCGGGCGAGCAGCAAGGTCGAGGCGCTGTCGCACGGCAACCAGCAACGGGTTCAACTGGCGGCGGCGCTCGTGCACGACCCGGAGGTCCTGGTGCTCGACGAGCCCCTGGCCGGCCTGGATCCTTCCGGCATCGACGTCATCGGGCAGGTCCTGGTCGAGCAGGCCCGCACCGGTCGCTGCGTGTTGTTCTCGAGCCACCAGCTCGACCTGGTCGAGAACCTGTGCGAATCGGTCGCCATCATCGACCACGGCCGGCTCGTGGCGAGTGGGGCCGTCGACGAGCTGGCGGCTGAGGGGGCACGGCGGCTGGCCGTTCGGGTCGAGGGGGATCGGGGCGGCGCATGGGCCGGTGCCCTACCGGGGGTCACCGTCTCCGAAGTCCAGGGCGGCGAGGTCCGACTGGTCCTCGACGACGCGGCCGACAGCGACGCGGTGCTGGACGCAGCCCGATCGGCGGGTCGGGTCACCCAGTTCGTCTTCGAGCGCCGCCGCCTGTCCGAGGTCTTCCGCGAGGCAGTGATCCGGTGAAGGTAGCGATCCGGTGAAGACGGTGGTCCGGTGAAGGCGGTGGTCCGGTGAAGACGGCTGATCCGGTGAAGGCGGTGGTCCGGTGAAGGCCGCGCCGATCATCATCGCCGTCGTGGCGGCGGTCGCCGTGGTCCGCCTGGCCTTGCGCCGCAAGCGAAGGTCGACGCGGTCGACGCTCGGCTGGTTCGCCACCCGGCTCCGTGGCCGAAGGCTCTTCGGCGACATGGGCCTCGTCGCCGGACGGGAGATCCGCGAGCGTCTTCGGAGCAGGGTCTTTCGGGTCGTGACGATCGTCCTCCTCGTCGTCGTGGCGGCCGCCGTCGTCATCCCGACGATCCACAGCGGAACGACCCAGGTCGTCAAGGTCGGTGTGGTCGACGGTTCGGCGTCGTCGACGGCGGTACTGGACGACCTCGCCAGCACCGTGGGGATCAGGGTGCACCTCGTCAGCGAGCCCGGCTTGCCGCAGGCACGAGCCGCCCTCCGCTCCGGCCAGCTCGACATGGTCGTTGACGGGACCCGCCGCATCCTCGTGAACAGCCCCGTCGCCGCTTCTGACACCTCGGCCGGTGCCCGTTACGTACGGGACGTGTCGCAGACCCTGGGTGCACAGCGCACCTTCGCCCAGGCCGGCTTGACGCCGAAGCAAGCCGCCATCGTCGCTAAGGGCCGGCCGCTGCGGATCGACAGCATCAAGCCCGGCAAGGCGCCGCGCACGACCTCCGAGGCGACCGCGCTCCTCGGCGTCATCCTCGTCTTCATCGTCCTCACCCAGTACCTCACCTGGACGCTCATGGGGGTGATGGAGGAGAAGGCGAGCCGGGTGGTGGAGGTCCTTCTCGCCACGGTGCGGCCGATCCAGCTACTGGCGGGAAAGGTCATCGGCATCGGTGTCGTCGCCCTTGCCCAGGCAGCCGCCTTGGTCGCCTTCGCCCTCGTGCTCGGGGAGGCGGTGGGCTCCAGCCTCGTCCACGGCGCCGCTCCCCTCGTCGTCGTCTCCACCCTCGTCTGGCTGGTCCTCGGCTACGCCTTCTATAGCTGGGTCTACGCCGCCGCGGGCTCTCTGGCCGAGCGCCAGGACCAGGTCCAGAGCCTGGCACTGCCGCTCAGCGCACCCCTGATCCTGGGCTACATCGTCTCCCTCATCGGCGCCAGCTCAGGGAGCCCCTCGCTACTGGTCAAGGTCCTGGCCTTCCTGCCGCCGACCGCCCCGTTCGCCATGCCGACCCTGGTCGGGTTCGGGCAGGCAACCTGGTGGGAGTTCCTGCTCTCCGTCCTCGTGTCCTTGGCCGCCACCGTCGTCGTCGCCCTCCTCGCGGCAGAGGTCTACCGCGTCGCGGTGTTGCGGACGGGTGGGCGGGTTCGGCTGCGTGATCTGGTCCGGGCGTCGACGGACTGAGGGACCGGCGGCCCCCACGGGAGCCTCGGGCGAAGAAGATCGGTGGCGAACTGGGCGAAAACGCCAGCTCTGCACAGGGTTTGTGCGGAGGACTGGACGTGCAGGTTGCGCCGTGCCTCCGGGGCCCCGTGAGATCGGACAGGCGCGCTGGGCAGCATGGGCATCACATCACATGGCGCCCCCAGCCTCCCAGAATGCGAACCTCGGCCCGCTGGTGGAGGGGCCGGCCATCACCCTGGCCAGTCGGCATGCCAAGGTGCGCCGTGAGGGGTACGCCAAGTGAGGCCGGTCGTTTACCCCGTCGTCTGGGCCGCCAGCACCCCTACCAGCAGGGTCGCCAGTCCTGAGACGACCACCCTTGGCGCGGTAAAGGCGCAGCGTAGGGGGTCCATCACCCCGCCAGTCACGAACCCCGACTTCTTGGGGAGAACTCTATGAACTCTTCTGTCCGCCCGAAGGTCGGCGACGATCTCGTCATGTCGGTGGCCCACCGGTTGACCGAACGGGATCGCTCCATCGTCACCATGCTCTTTCGTCACCGGGTGCTCACCACTGACCAGCTGGCCGAGATGTACTTCGACCACGTCAACACCGCCCAGCACCGGCTGACCACCCTCTACCGGCTCCGGCTGGTGGACCGGTTCCAGCCGATCGACCACCGCTACGCCTCCCAGCCCTACCACTACGTGCTCGACCAGCTCGGGGCCATGCTGGCGGCCGCCGAACGGGGTGAGGACATCGACAAGACCCGCTGGCGCCAGGACAAGGCCCTGGCCATCGGCCGCAGCCAACGCCTGGCGCATCTGGTCGGCACCAACGGCTTCTTCAGCGCCCTGGTCGCGGAGTCCCGCCGGCGGAACGACCGCTCGCTGTCGCTGTGGTGGTCCGAGGCCTACTGTGCCCGCCAGCTGCACACAATCGTCCGGCCCGACGGGCTGGGCGTCTGGAAGGAAGGGGGCGGCCGGCTGCTCTTCTGCCTGGAGTACGACCGATCCACCGAGTCCTTGGACCGCCTGGCGGCCAAGCTCAAGGGCTACGTCGACCTCCAGGTGGCCAGCGGATGGGCCTTCTGGGTGCTGTTCTGCTTCGGTCACCGGCGCCGGGAAGCCGGCGCCCGCCGGGCGTTGGCCGGTGCCACCGTCCCGGTGGCCACGGCCGCCCTGGGGCTGACACATCGGCCTCACGACGCCATCTGGTCCCCGATCGGCTACGACGGTCCCCCGCTGTCTCTGGGCCAGCTGACCGGGGTGCCGCTCCCGGACGAGTCCTACGAACGGCTGGAGCAGGCCAGGGAGTGCCAACAGCGGTACACCGAGCGGCCGCAACAAACCCAGGCTGAATGACCACCCATCAGGTCGAAACGGCCGGTCATCACGATCGACGTCGGCGCTCGCGCCGGAGGAGCTGACTTCCGCTCGCTCCCCGAGAGCGCAGCCGTTGTCGCACCGAGCCGGGCATGTCCGGGTGGGGCCTGATCACCCGAAGCAGGTCGGCCATGCGCGATGGCGGTTGGCGGACTCGGGAGATGCCCGGAGCGACGGCACGCATGCCGGCCGAGAACACCACCAACGTCGTCCGACCGGGCAGGGCTGCGGATGGCGCCAGGATTCCCTCGAAGCCAGCCGAGGCTGCTGCCTTCGCAATCCGTTGGGTGACGGCGTAGTCGTCGCTGACCAGGTCCGTTTCTGTCACCCCGAGGGCAGAGCGGACGGCGGCGTCGGTGAGGTCGAGCACCACCAACCTGTCAACCTCGACGTGCCCGACGCGCCGCCGGATCTCGAAGGGGTCCACCCCCTCGCCCAGGAAGTGCCGAAACAGTTCAGCCCAGGCGGCCTGCTCCTGGCTGGAGGCGTACCAGGTGCCGATGCCGCCGACGACGTGGTACCGGCCGTCGGTCACGGCCGGATCGGCCACGTCGACGAGCTGGCGCCGCGTCGGGCCTTGGTGCCAGTACCGCCCCGAGAGCGGCCGTCGCGGCTGGGCCGCGACGACACGCTCAAGACCCGGGATCACACGTAGGCGCCGTCGATGAAGGCCTGCGCCGCTCGGCGAACGTCCTCGAACCGGCCCTCGTGCAGCACTTCGAGGGGACGCTTCCCATCCAGGAGCCGGTTGCGGGCGTGCAGCCACTGCCCTACGCCACGGGGCGTCAGGGAGTCCGAGAGCAAGATGACCAGGTCCCGCAGCTCGGCCAGACGGTCGTAGCGCTGCGGCCGGATCTCCGAGGTGGCCCACCCCCGCACAGCCCGGTCGGTCACACCGGCGACCGAGGCCACGTCGCCCTGGGTGACGCCGTAGCTTCGGAGCGCCCTGACGATCTCGGGGGCCTCTACCGCTCTTTCCAGTACCTCTGGCACCCAGAGATCCTCCTCGGGGTCGAAACTTCCTTCTGAACTTCCTACTATACTTCCGCTTCCGACGGGCGCAAAGCCATTGGGACTCCCGGATGACCCGTTGGTTACGACGGTGTAGTTGTCCGATTTGCCGGGTAAGTCGTTCTGTGCTACACTCTACCTGTAGTTGACCGCAGGAAGGGTGTCGTCATGGCCGAACATAGCGACAGCGAGTTCATGGAGTTGCTGGATCTCCAGGGCAATTTGGAGATGGTGACGAAGAGCGAACTGATCGAAGAGGCGCGGAAGCGCGGCGCGGCCATGAGCGACCGCCAGCTGATCTCGCTGGTCTCGGAGGGGCTACTGCCCAAGTCGGCCCGGATCGGCTCGCGGGGCGGCGCCTACCCAAAGCTGGTCGTGCGGCAGCTGGTCTTCGTGAGCAGGTTCCGCAAGCGTGGGTTGTCGGTCCAGGCGATCCGGGAGCTGCTCCCGCTCTGGAAGTACATGCAGCGGGCCCTGCGGGACCGCGAGCTCTCGCTGGAGGAATTCCAGTACGTTGCGCGAGAGTCCATCACTGTTCCCGAAGCGTGGTACGCAGCTCCCGCCGTCTTGCAGGAGTGCCTTCCGTGCCCGTTCTGCCTGGCAGAGGACTACGCGGACCTGACGATTCGGCTTAAGGACAACACGGTCTGCAAGGTCGGCGATCAGATCTCGATCGGGTTCGCCATGGTGGGAGAGGACCCGGAAACCCACAAGCCCGAGTTCAAGGCGCGCACGAGGATCGCCGTGCCCCAGCCTGATGAGGGGTTCAATTCCTCCAGCATCATCCTGGGGGTTCCCAACGGGGCTGAACTCCCTTCGGAACCCCCCCATCGACCAGTGGCGATTTCCAGTGGCCCGGCATCAGGCCGGGATCAGGCCGGGAAAGGAGACTGAAGACACGAGAAGGAGGGCTCCAGACCGTGCAAGTCCGCCCTCCTCCTCACGCAACCGGGATAGCCAGCAGGCCACCGATCGGTCTTGATCCTACTGATTTCCCGACCAAAATCAACAATAGAAGGGAGGTGGCCGTAGATGGCTACCTTCATGGTCGGTTACGACCTCAAGAAGGATCAGGACTACGCACCCCTGATCAACAAGCTGAAGAGCTACACCTACTGGTGGCACTACCTCGACTCCACCTGGATCGTGGCTGCCAACAGTACGGCGGTTGCCGTCCGGAATGAGCTGAGGCCCCTCATCAAGGCCGATGACCGCCTGCTGGTCGTCAACGTGACCAGTGACGGCTGGGCGGCCCAGCTGCCGGACAAGGCCCTGCTGTGGCTTAGAGCCCGAGCGGATAGGAGCAATCAGTCCGATCCGGTCGTCGCTCGATCGAGCAGCTTCACGATCAACAAGATGGCTACGACGAAGGCGAGCTGGGCGTCTCGGTGGCACTGGCGACGGTCGGTGTTGCGACGCAGTT